>NZ_JBEYXB010000030.1:0-88856 GCF_040644935.1 Streptomyces sp. NPDC046915
GATCAGACGAAGGCCGCTCTCACGTCCGGCGGACAACCAAACCCATCAGCAAGTTCGAGGCCGTGTTCGACCGCAGACCATAAACGCCAAGCTAAGAAGTGGACCCAAGTTATGACTCGTGGTCGGAAGGGTGTTGATCGGTGGCCGAGTGGTTCCCTGGTGCCTTCCGCCATGTATCGACATGGGTGTGACGCGGACAGACCTGCCCTGCGGCGCGCGTGTGCGTCCGCGGTCGTAAGCTGCGGCGCGAGGAGGGGGATCGGTGAAGCGTGGCGTAGTGACGCGAGGTCTGCGGTTCGGCCTGGTCGTCGGAGGCGTCTGCGCGCTGGGCTGGGGCGCCGTGTGGACGGCTGGCGTAATGGACGCCTTGGTGCTGGGGCACTGGCACGTCGTGCCTTCGGCTCTCGTCTCCGAAGTGATCCTCGTGGGCGGCAGCCTCTTCGCGGGTGCGCTGCTGGGTCTACTGCTCGGTGTGACACTGGCGCTCGCGCCCAGCTGGCTGACCTCTCATGGGTTGCTCCGCCGGATTCTGGCGGGAGTTGTTGCCGGAACGCTCTTCCTGGGCGAGGCCGTGGTCAGCGTGGAGGGCGGCATTCTGCCGATGCTGTTGATGATCATGGGTATCCCGGTGATTGGCCTGGTAGCGGCGGCGTGCAGTGGTCACATCGCAGGAACGAACCGCCGTCATGCCTGGTTGTGGCCGCGCCCGCCCCTGTCGACTAACGTTCGGGCACTCCCTTGGCGAGGCAGGCTCCGTGCCGTGGTCGAGTTGCTATGGCATTGATACCTGCCACCTCGAAGACAACTGCCCTGGTCGGTGGCGCGGCCGTCAAAGGACGGTTGTCGCGTAGCAGGGCTTAAGAGGCACATGGTCCCTTCCGACGGGTGGATGGGCACCGAAGGCGGCATGAGCGTGGAACGCGCGGTGCGCAGGGCGTTGCATGCCCTGCGCCCGGGGGCGATCCTGCAGATGCACGTCAGCGCGCCCGAGGGACAGACCGAGGTGATCGACGCCCAGGCCCTGCCACCGATCCTGGATGCGATCACCGCCCGTGGCTCCCGCTTCATCGACCCCTCCGCACCCTTCTCGCGCCCCCGGCCCGCCCGGCGCGGAACGGGGACAGGCCTTGAGGCGCACGCGCCTCAAGGCAGCTCCGGAACGCGAGCGCCGTCTTGTCGAGGGCAGCCATGATCTTTCACGGACGCCCTGGCCACACAGCCGTGGAAGTCACTAGTGCCTGCGGGATGGCCCCATGTGCGGTATGGCGCGCGTCGGGTACCCGGTCGGCGCAGCACGGTGGGTGCCAGCCCAGAGCGTGGGAATAGGGAGGCGTCATGACTCAGCATGTACGTGACCTCATGACCAGCCAGCTGGTGACGGTGGAACCGCAGGCCTCGGTGACGGCGGTGGCCCTGAAGATGCGTGACGAGAACATCGGAGCCGTCCTGGTAACCGAGGGCGACGAGCTGCGTGGTCTGGTCAGCGACCGCGATCTCGTGGTGCGTGTTCTGGCGGAGGGCGGCGACCCGGAACAGAAAACCGTCGCCTCCGCCTGCAGCGACGATCTTGTCACCGTGACGCCCGACGAGGATCTCGATCGTGCGGTGCAGCTCATGCGCGAGCACTCCGACCGTCGTCTGTCGGTCATTGAGGGTGGCCACCCGGTGGGCATCGTGTCCCTCGGTGACATGGCGATCGAACGGGACGCGCAGTCGGCGCTCGGCGACATCAGCGCGGCAAAGCCGAACCAGTAGGACACCCGTAGCAGAGGTGCGAAAGGAGGCGGGGCGCCGGTCCGGAGCCCCGCAGGCTTGAGTGCCGGCCGCCAGGCCGCAGTCCGGGGTAGCCAGCCCGCTTCAGCGGCCGTCCCACCGTCGGTGCCGAGACCGGGTGCCCCTGCCGGGTCAGTTCGGGCCATCAGCGCCTCCACCAGGCCGGAGTCGATCTCCTCGGCCGGTTTACGGCCTCCGCCTTCGAGGCGGATCCGTCCGCCGGGCAGCGGCCCGGCGCCGGCTTCCAGTTCCGCGATCCCCCGGCGCACGGTGGTCTCGCTGACAGCAGCTGCCCGGGCCGCAGGGTGGCATACCTCGCCCAGCTCTTAACCGACCTCGGCTTCCCAGAACCGGAAGCCCGCCGCCGCGGACTGCTCGCATACACCGTCTACCTGGGCCACGCCCAACTCGGCCACGCGGTGCCCTCGATGCTGCCCCCGGAGGAAGGCGGGGTGTTCCGCGAATATCTCAACGAGGCACTCGAGGTGCTAATGACGCGCTGCAGGGGCATGACGGACACGGCCCCTCTGGAGGCTCGGTCATCGCGAGATCGTGGCCGCGACGCTGGTCCAGAACCCCCGCTACGTTGACACCGCTGACCAGTGCTGGGACGTGAGCGCGCAGTTCATCGCCGCCACCCGGGAAGCTTCCCTCGGCTCATCGCGGAGATCAGGCGTCTATGCAGGCAGCCGGAAGCCAGCCTGCCGAGCGGAGATCAAGAAGGATGTGCCGATGCTACTGCTGGCAGGGGTGATCGATCATCGGGACCGACGCGGATCTGGTCGACAGCGGGCTCGCGGACGCCGACTGGGTCGCCCCCGCGCGCGGCCCTGGGGGATGCGGGGGCGACGGAGGGCCGGATGGCCGACCTGGAGCGGCAGGCCGACGTCCGGCTGAATCTCAAAGCAACCTGATCAGCGGAGCGGTGTAGTTCAGCAATCCGAAGCGGCCGGCGACCGCCACGGCGGTGGCCGCGGCGGTGGGCGGGCGCTGTACTGGCGGCAGCGGAAGCGCCCGCGAGCCCCCTCGCAGCGGCAGCCGGTGCTGCCCGTGGTGCTGGAGCACGTCTCGACGCGGATGGGCGCACTTACCGCAGCACACGCGCGGTGAAGACCGGTGGCGGCAGGCGGAGCTGGGGGCGCCCGGCGACACGCTGCTGCACCGGGTCGCCCGGACACTGGTCAGGTCCCCGGGAGCCCCTGACCCGCACGGCGATCGTGGAGCGCCTGGGCGAGGCCGTCCCCGGTGCCGGGCACACCCGGCGGATGGCGACCGTCCTGGATTTGCTGCCCGCTCACGCGATGTTCGTGGATGTCACGGGCCGGGGGCACTGGCAGGTCGGTGGAGCTCGCCGATCATGCAAGCACCCGGCTCAGCACCGTTGAGCACCGCACTTCGCCACGTCCCGGGCGGCCGATGAGGGCCGACCGGGACGTCGGGCTCAGGCGAGGTCGAACCGGTCGAGATTCATCACCTTGTTCCACGCTGCCACGAAGTCACGTACGAACTTCTCTCCCGCATCCTGGGACGCGTAGACCTCCGAGACGGCTCGGAGCTGGGAGTGCGCACCGAAGATCAGGTCGACGGCGGTGGCCGTCCACTTGACCCCACCGGTGGCGCGATCCCGGCCTTCGAACACGTTCTCGTCCGTAGCCGACGCCTTCCACTCCGTGCCCATGTCGAGCAGGTTGACGAAGAAGTCGTTGGTCAAGATTCCCGGCCGGCGGGTGAGAACACCGTGGGGGGACCCCTTGAAGCCGGCGTTCAGGGCCCGCATGCCGCCGATCAGCACCGTCATCTCGGGAGCGGTCAGCGTCAGCAGGTTGGCGCGGTCCAGCATGAGGGTCTCCGGCGACAGCTTCTCGCCCGCCGGAAGGTAGTTGCGGAAAGCGTCCGCCTTGGGCTCCAGCACGGCGAACGACGCCGCATCGGTCTGCTCCTGCGAGGCATCCGTACGCCCCGGTGCGAACGGAACCGTGCCGTCGTACCCGGCGTTCCTGGCGGCCTGCTCAACGGCCGCGCACCCGCCGAGGACGATCAGGTCGGCGAGGGAGACCCGCGTTCCGCCGGTCTGGGAGAGGTTGAAGTCCTGCTGGATCCGCTCGAGCGTGCGCAGTACCTCGGTCACCTCGGAAAGGTCGTTGAGCTCCCAGTCCTTCTGCGGCGCGAGCCGGATTCGTGCTCCGTTCGCCCCCCCGCGCTTGTCGGTGCCGCGGAAGCTTGCCGCCGATGCCCAGGCCGTGGTGACAAGCTGGGAGACGGAAAGGTTCGAGGCGAGGATCCTGCCCTTGAGGGCAGCGATGTCCTCGTCCCCGATCAGTTCGTGGTCGACGTCGGGAACGGGGTCCTGCCACAGCTGCGGCTCGGGAATCCACGGGCCGAGGTAACGCGAGAGGGGTCCCATGTCGCGGTGCAGCAGTTTGTACCACGCCTTCGCGAACGCCACCGCGAGCTCGTCCGGGTTCTCGTGGAACCTCTTCGTGATCGGGCCGTAGACCGGGTCCACCTTCAGCGCGAGGTCCGTCGTCAGCATCATGGGGGCGTGCTGCTTCGACGGATCATGGGCGTCGCGTACGGCGTTCCTGGCCGCGGGATCAGAGGGAGTCCACTGGTGGGCGCCGGCGGGGCTGCTCGTCAGCTCCCACTCGTACCCGTAGAGATTGTCCAGGTACCCGTTGTCCCACTTGGTCGGCTCGGTGGTCCAAGCGCCCTCCAGACCACTGGTGAGCGCGTGGGGGCCCGTGCCGCCGCCGTAAGTGTTCCGCCAGCCGAGGCCCTGCTGCTCGATGGGGGCGGCCTCGGGTTCCGGGCCGATATAACTGGCTTCGACCGCGCCATGACACTTGCCGAATGTGTGGCCGCCGACGATGAGTGCGACCGTCTCCTCGTCATTCATCGCCATGCGTCCAAACGTCTCGCGAATGTCCTGGGCGGCAGCCACCGGGTCTGGGTTTCCGTTGGGCCCCTCCGGATTGACGTAGATCAGTCCCATCTGTACGGCGCCGAAAGGACCGGTGAGCTCCCTGTCGCCGCTGTAGCGCTCATCTCCGAGCCATGTGTCCTCGGGCCCCCAGAAGATCTCCTCGGGCTCCCAGATGTCCTTTCGCCCGAAACCGAACCCGAACGTCTTGAACCCCATGGATTCCATGGCGCAGTTTCCGGCGAAGACCAGAAGATCGGCCCAGGAGATTTTACGGCCGTACTTCTGTTTGACCGGCCAAAGCAGACGGCGCGCCTTGTCCAGGCTCGCGTTGTCCGGCCAGCTGTTGAGGGGGGCGAAGCGCTGTGCGCCGCTGCCGCCACCGCCGCGGCCGTCCTCGATGCGGTACGTTCCCGCGGCATGCCAGCTCATCCGGATGAAGAGCGGCCCGTAGTGACCGTAGTCGGCAGGCCACCAGTCCTGGGATGTCGTCATCACCTCGAAGACGTCACGCTTCAGCGCGTCGACGTCGAGGGTCGCGAACTCTTCCGCGTAGTCGAAGTCCTCGTCCATCGGGTTGGATCGGGGCGAGTGCTGGTGGAGAACCTGAAGGTCCAGCTGATTGGGCCACCAGTCCCGGTTCGTCCTGGGCCGCCGAGTTGGCGTGGGCGTCGGTGAAGGGATTGCTGGATTCTCGCTTTCACTGCCGGACATGCCCGTCCTTCTTCCTGTCTCGGTGTTCCTTCTGCCGGCTTCCGCTCTTGACTTCGTTGGCTTTGCTGGTGTCGAGCACGTCGCCCCACACATCAGCGTGCCATGGTGCCCACAGGCTGGAAAATGTGCTGTGCCGTGTCCGTATGGTCGCGCACCGCAGACCTCACCTCTATGAAACACGCAGAGCACCGCGAATGACAGGCGTGAGAGAAGGGGTGGCCTTTCCGCTCCTTTGCCGATTTCCGACGCAAGCCGAATCGAATACGCCGGACACGCCGGGATCCGTGCGCCCTCGAAACTCATCCTCGAGGGCGTCTCGCCGCGCAGTACCGCCGACCGTCGCCCAACCGGTTCCTAGAGCGGACCGATGGCGGGTTGCGCTATGTGTCGCTCGACGCCGCCGACATCGGCGTCTGCCGGGCCGCGGCGCGCGCTCGCGGTCACCCCGGTGATGCATCGGCGGATCTCGGTGAGTTGAGGGCCCGGACCAGGTATGCCGGAAGGGCTGCCGTGTTGCGTCGGGTCACCGACGCGGGAGGGGCGATCGGTATCAGGGTGCGATGTTATGCCTTGTGTTAGTTTCATGCGTTTGCGCGGTCGTCGCGGTGGGCGATTCTGCTTGTTCGTCCGCTTGTGCGTGCGCTGTTCAATCCTGCCGGGCCTTCCTCGGTCGGTCCCACCCAGCCCGAGGCCACGACCCCGGCCGTCTTCTTCGCTGGTCTGAAACTGCCGGTGGAGGTGCTGCGGACACTGAGCGGACTCGGGGTGCGCGAACTCTTTCCGATCCAGGCCGCCACACTGCCCTATGCCCTGGAGGGGCGCGACGTCCTGGGGCGCGGGCGCACCGGATCGGGCAAGACGCTCGCTTTCGGCCTGCCGCTGCTGACACGTACGGCCGGGCGGCGCGCCGAACCGAAGCAGCCCCTCGCTCTGATCCTTGTGCCCACCCGGGAGCTGGCCCAACAGGTCACCCAGGCGCTGGCGCCATACGCCGAGGCACTGCAGCTGCGGATGACCACGGTCGTCGGCGGCATCTCGATCGGTCGGCAGGTTGCCGCGCTGCGCCAGGGAGCCTAGTGACCTGGTCCGGAGGTCCTGTCGCAGTAGCGGCAGATGCGGTCGATGATCTGGTCTTCGGTCTTGGTCCATCTGAAGGGCCGAGCCTGCTCGTTCCAGGTCTTGATCCGGTCCTTGAGCGTGGTCTTCAACTCGTCGAGTGAGCAGAAGACCCCGCGCTCCTGACATCGCCGCTGTAGTTCGGCGAACCACCGCTCGACCTGGTTGATCCAGGACGAGTAGGTCGGGGTGAAGTGCAGCTCGAACCGAGGATGGGCCAGAAGCCACTTGTGCACGACCGGCGCCTTGTGGGCGAAGAGGTTGTCGCAGATCACGTGGACCGCCAGGCCGGGATCGGTCTGGCGGTCGATCTCATCGAGAAAGTCGCGGAAGTCGACCGCCCGATGCGTCGCCGACAGCTTCCCGATCACCTTGCCCGTGGCGGTGTTCAGGGCGGCGAACAGATCCACTGTGCCGTGCCGGACGTAGTCGAAACTGCGCCGCTCAGGGGTGCCGGGCACCATCGGCAGCACCGCAGCGGTCCGCTCAAGGGCCTGGATCTGCGGCTTCTCGTCCACTGCGAAAACTGCCGCGTTCGCCGGCGGAGCGAGATACAGCCCGACCACGTCTCGGATCTTGTCGATCAGCAGCGGGTCCGGGGAGATCTTGAAATCCTCCGTCCGCCAGGGCTGCAGCCCGAACGCCCGCCAGATCCGCAGCACGCTCGTCGGAGAGATCCCCACTCGCTTCGCCAGCTCTCGCTTCGACCAGTGAGTGGCACCCTCGGGCACCTCTTCGAGAGTGCGCACCACCACCTCTTCCACCTGGGTGTCTGTGATGGTGCGGGGCACACCGGGACGTGGCTCGTCGGACAGCCCGTCGAGCCGACATTGGAGAGATCTGGTCCGCCACCGGCGCACGGTCGCGCGATCGGTCCCCAGCCGTGCAGCCACTGCGGTGTTGTTCAGTCCCTCTGCGCAGGCGAGCACGATCCGGGCCCGTCTGGCCAGCCCCTGCGCGGTTGTCCGGCGTTTGGCCCACCCCTGCGACCGAAGGGGTGGTGGCTGGCAGAGGAGCATGCTGGGGAAGATCAATCAGCCATCGATGCCCTGCGCGATCTGCTTGGGACGACGAGCCGGTCACGCCCGGTCCGCCGGCTCCACCGCCGTGATGTCACCGACTGTCCGTCGCGATCGAGAGTGGCCGAAAAGAGCATCCGCTGACCGTCGGGGTGCACCTGATCAAACACGTCGGCAACCTGCCTTGGGCGTACGGGTGGTCCGCGCCCGCGGTGGATCCCACGTTCGACCGAACGATCGCGGAGCAGGGTCTCGTCAACCAGGTGCACCAGGTTCTCGGCGAGTCCGGCGCCGCCAAGGTGCGAAAGCGTCTGGTCGAGGGCAATCCCGTCGCGGCGCTGCTCAGGGAGGCGGAAGGAGCCAAGGCTCTCGTGGTGGGCAGCCGAGGCATGGGCGGATTCCGTCGAACGCTACTGGGCTCGGTGAGTCAGCAGTGTGCGATGCACGCCACGTGTCCGGTCGTCGTCGTTCGTGGGACCGTCGAGGTGACGGACGCCGCTACACAGGCGGAGTGAGGCGAGGCCCGCTGCGGATGAGGGCCCCGTTGGCGGCCCCATCCCGTGGCCCACAAACGAGGCGTTTCGTAGGTGGGGGTTTGCTGCGGGCTTGGCCATCGTTTCGCTGCACCGCTTGCATCGGCGGCGGGGCGGGCGGCGACATCCTTGCCGACCCACCCGGGGTCGGCCGGGAGAAACGGGGAAGCGGACCGCGCCATCGCCACCGGAGACCGCGGATCCGGCCGGGGGATGCCGTTCACGGCCGTCGGTGTGTTGCCAATGCTTCGGGAAGCCAGCGGTGCGGTTCTCAGCACGGTGTCATGTGGGCAGCAGGGCGCGCAGGGCGTAGGGCAGGATGCCGCCGTGCCGGTAGTAGTCGGCTTCCGTTGGAGTGTCCAGGCGCACGCGTGCGGTGAACCGTGTGGTGCCGCCAGCCCCTTCCGCCTCGACAGTGACCTCATGGGGCAGCTCGGCCAAGCCGTGGATGGTGTACTGCTCCTCACCGGTCAGGCCCAGAGCACTGGCGCAGTCGCCGGGGGCGAACTGCAGCGGCAGGACTCCCATCCCGATCAGGTTGGAGCGGTGGATTCGCTCGAACGACTCAGCAAGGACGGCCCTGACGCCCAGCAGCGCGGTTCCCTTGGCGGCCCAGTCCCGCGAAGATCCCGAGCCGTATTCCTTGCCGGCGATGACGAGCAGGGGGACGTCCTCGGCGGCGTAGCGCATCGCCGCCTGGTAGATGGTGGTCTGCTCGCCGTCGGGCAGGTGCCGGGTGTAGCCGCCCTCGGTTCCGGGGGCCAGCAGGTTGCGCAGCCGGATGTTGGCGAAGGTGCCACGGATCATCACCTCGTGGTTGCCGCGCCGGGAGCCGTAGGAGTTGAAGTCCCCGGGCGCGATGCCGTGGGCTTGCAGGTATTCGCCCGCCGGTGAGTCCCGTTTGATGGCGCCGGCAGGGGAGATGTGGTCGGTGGTGACCGAGTCGCCGAGCAGGGCCAGCACTCGGGCGCCGGTGATGTCGTGCGGTGGCCGCGGCGTGCGGGGCATGTGCTCGAAGTAGGGCGGCTTACGCACGTAGGTCGAGGCGGGATCCCAGGTGAACAGGTCGCTCACGGGAGTGGTCAGGGCCCGCCATCGCTCGTCCCTGGTGAACAGGTCTGCGTAACCGTCGGTGAACATGCTCGGCCGCAGGCTGGCGGAGATCACCTGCTGGATTTCGTCCTGGGTGGGCCAGATGTCGCGCAGGTGGACGGGCCGGCCGTCACTGCCGGTGCCCAGCGGGTCGCGGGTGAGGTCGACGGCCATGGATCCGGCCAGCGCGTAGGCGACGACCAGCGGTGGTGAGGCGAGGTAGTTGAGTTGCGTCTCGGGGTGGATGCGGCCTTCGAAGTTGCGGTTGCCGGAGAGCACCGAGGCCACGGTGAGGTCTGCCTTGGCGACCGCCTGCGAGACCGCGGGGATCAGCGGACCGGAGTTGCCGATGCAGGTCGTGCAGCCGTAGCCGACCAGGTCGAAGCCAAGCGTGTCCAAATACCGGGTCAGGCCCGCGCTTTCGAAGTAGTCCATAACGATCCGCGACCCCGGCGCGAGGCTGGTCTTCACCCAGGGCTTGGACCGCAGGCCGCGCTCGACGGCGTTCTTGGCCAGCAGTGCGGCGGCGACCATCACCTGTGGGTTGGAGGTGTTGGTGCACGAGGTGATCGCGGCGATCACCACGGCGCCGTGCCCGATCTCGAAGCTGCTGCCGTCCTCCAGCGTCACCCAGATGCGCTCAGGCGGCCGGGCCTTGCCCGGTCCGGTCGCATCGAGGCATCCCGGCTGGTCGCCGGGGTGGCTGCCGGTGACGGCCACCGGGTCGGATGCTGGGAAGGACTCCACCCCGCTCTGGTCCAGCCCGACCGGGGCCGCGTCGCAGGTCACGTCGCCGTCCAGGACGGCGCGCAGGACCCGTGAGGCGTCCGTGAGGGCGATGCGGTCCTGCGGCCGCTTGGGCCCGGCGATCGACGGGACGATGGCCGACAGGTCCACTTCGATTGTCTGCGAGTAGTCAGCGGTGTGGCCGGGATCGTGCCACAGTCCCTGCCGCTTGGCGTACGCCTCCACCAGCGCTACCTGGCCGGGGTCCCGTCCCGTGAGCCGCAGGTAGGAAAGGGTCTCGGTATCGATCGGGAAGATCGCGCAGGTCGCGCCGTACTCCGGGCTCATGTTGCCGATGGTGGCCCGGTTGGCCAGCGGCACCTCGGCCACGCCAGGTCCGTAGAACTCCACAAAGGCGCCCACCACGCCGTGCTGACGCAGCCGCTCGGCGATGGTCAGCACCATGTCCGTGGCGGTGCTCCCTTCGGGCAGCCCGCCGGTGAGCCGCACGCCGACGACCTTGGGGATGAGCATGCTCACCGGCCGGCCGAGCATCGCGGCCTCCGCCTCAATGCCTCCCACGCCCCAGCCAAGCACGCCGAGCCCGTTGACCATGGGGGTGTGGGAATCGGTGCCGACCACGGTGTCGGGGAAGGTGGTGCCGTCCTCGGCGAACACCACCCGGGCCAGGTGCTCGAGGTTGACCTGGTGGCAGATTCCGGTTCCCGGGGGGACGACGCGCAGGTTCCGCAGGGCGCTTTGCCCCCAGCGCAGGAACTGGTATCGCTACTGTACGCCGTGCTCTACGACATCGGGCGGACCTCGCAGCCCACCGCCACCCACCAGGGCGACGGGCTGGAGCTGTACGGGGTGCGGATCACCGTGCCGGTGCACTTGCGCCCCGCCCGACAACCGGCCCACCACCGGTGAGCGGGACACCTGCCGGACATGGCTGGCCCGCGAGCTGGAACTGCTGCGGCCCACGCTGCGGGCGATCCTGGTGCTCGGCGCGTTCGCCTGGCAGGCGCTCCTGCCGGTGCTCACCGACGCCGGCTGGCAGCTAACGTCGCCATTCCTCTCCCGCCCGGTAAGTGCGCAGGTCGCGCCGCCACCCCGTCGGAGTCTTCGCTTTGGGGCCGTCCTGCCCCTGATGCGAGGGCAGCCCGTACCGGCAAGAAATGGCGTACGCATGAGCGCGGGTAGATCCTGACCGTACGGAGCACTTTGCGTGCCGAGAGGCAGTAGAGCGAGCGGATGAGATCCATGGACCCGTGCGACCCGTGCGAAGCGGTACTTCTCGAAACTCCAGGTGATCCGTTCGCTTCCGCCGACGCTGTTGTGGCCCTGGTCGACGAGCATGGCGCTCTGCTGAATTGCAGCCCAGGGATGCAGCGACTGCTTGGGTACGGCCCGTCGGAGCTTCCGGGGTTGCGCTGGACCGACCTCCTGGCGTCCGAGGCCGATGTCGCCCGGTTCAGAGAGTGCTGCCGCAAGGACGAGGCGGTGTTCCTCACCTCCGTCCACTTGCGCCACCGGGACGGCGGCGGGGTCGAGGTGCGGTTGCGCGCGCACCGTCTGGACGCTTTGGACGGCGAGCCGCAATGGCTCGTCCAGACGGAAACCGTCGAGGCCGCGCACCTTGGCGACCTCCGCCGTGCCCTGTTGAGAGGGCTGTTCACCGAGTCGCCGTACATCATCGACGTCTTCGACGATCGGCTGCGCTTCCTGGCGCAGAATCGCTCGCAGCGTCGCGCCAGTGGCTTTGCTTCCCAGGTTGTCGGGCGCACGATGCGGGAGGCGGCACCGTCCGGTCTCTTGGACATGGATGCTCTGGAGGCGCGTCAGCGGCATGTGCTGACGACCGGCGAGGCGTTGATCGCCACCGAGGTTCACGGGCATGTCCCGGAGTCCCCGAGGCGGGACGCCGTCTGGTCGGAGACCATCGTCCCGTTGCGCGGCGGCTCGGGGAAGGTGGTCGCGCTGGCACACCTGGTGCTCGACGTGACGGAGGAAGCCCGGGCACGTGAGCGGCTGCACCTGATCAACGAGGCCAGTGCCAGGATCGGAAGTGACCTCGACGTCATGCACACCGCCAAGGAGTTGACGGACGTCGCCGTACCCCGGTTCGCCGACTACGCCTACGTGAATTTGCTCGACACCGTCCTCCGGGGCAGGTACCCCCACACCGGCACCGGCGTCGAGGCGGTACCGCTGCGCCGGGCGGCGCAGTCGGTGCGGCCCGGCGGGGTGGTGGATCTGGGGGTGACCGATGGAGCGATCGACTCCATCGCCTCCGCGCCGGACTCCCGGAGCGCTCGGGCGCTGGCCAGCGGCGCGCCGCTGCTGCTGACGGGAGACGAGCTGTACACGGAGTTCGTGACGGCCGTCCCTTACCGGGCGGCGCTGACACGCGAGCGGGGTGTCCGTTCCTGGCTGCTGGTGCCGATGCACGCCCGCGGGGCGGCGCTGGGCACGGTGGTGTTCATCCGGCGTGCGCAGGACAATCCGTTCGATGCCGAAGACATCCTGCTGGCCGAGGAGTTCGTGGCGCGCGCCGGAGTGTGCATCGACAACGCTAGCCGCTATACCTACGAACGGACCACGGCCTCGGCCCTGCAGCGCAGCCTTCTGCCGCAGCGCCTGCCCGACCTCAAGGCGGTCGAGGGCGTCTCACGTTACCTGCCCGCGGGCGGTGAGGCCGTCCTGGGAGGTGCCTGGTTCGACGTCATCCGGCTGTCGAGTGCCCGGGTGGGCCTGGTGGTGGGGGACGCCGCGGGAAGCGGACTGCGCTCGGCCGTCACCATGGGTGGCCTGCGCAGGGCGGTGCGTACCCTCGCCGACCTGGATCTCTCACCGGAGGAACTTCTCACCGGGCTGGACGAGCAGGTCCGGCGATTCCAAGACGATCAGGGGGCAGGGCCGGACGGGGCAGCGGGAACGACGTGCCTGTACGCGGTCTACGACCCTGTCTCACGCCGGTGCGCCCTGGCCGGCGCCGGCCATCCCCGGCCGACACGGATGACCACGGACGGCCGGGCGACCTTGATGGACATGCCAGTCGGCCCGCCCCTGGGCACCGGGGGAGTCCCGTTCGAGTGCGTCGAGGTGACGCTGGACGACGGCGATGTGCTGGTCCTGCACACCGCCGGCTTGTCCGAACCGCAGAAGGACGGGGCCGGGGCCGACCTCGAAGTGCTCGGTGAGGTGCTGTCCGCCCTCGGGAGTGTCCGGCGTTCCCAGCCGCACAGGCTGGCGTCCGATCTCGGCGAGTTCTGTGACGCCATCCTGTGTCGGATGCTTCCGAACCCCCCGCAGAAGGACGTGGCGCTGCTGGCCGCGCGGGTGCACGGGCTGGAGCCGGACCTCCACGCCGCCTGGGAGCTGACCGACGAGTGGGAGGTCGTCGGGCAGGCACGCGAGATGGCATCCCGCAAGCTGGACGACTGGGGGCTGGGTGAACTGGGAGACACGACCCAACTGCTGGTGAGCGAACTGGTCACCAATGCCATCCGCTACGGCCGGCCGCCCATTCGGCTCCGGCTGATCCGTGACCGCAATCTGATCTGCGAGGTCTCCGACAGCAGCAGCACCTCGCCGCACGTGCGGCGCGCCCTGGAGACGGACGAAGGAGGACGCGGACTGTTCCTGGTCGCGAACCTCGCCGAGCTGTGGGGTACGCGCTACCACGAACGCGGCAAGTCCATCTGGGCCGAGCAGTCCCTCGAGGCGCTTCGCCTGTGATCGGCGCGTCCGTGGCCCCCGCCGACGCCTCCCTGCGACCGCGTAGCGAGGAGGCGTCGGCGGGGCCCTGGAGATCTTGGAGCCGGGCCGGCGACTGGTCGAGCCGCCGGGCCGGGATACGCCGAGCCGTCGAGCGGGACTGTAAATCGTTCGGGTCTGTTCCGTAGTCGGTGGTGACGGAGGGTGTGGTCAGCCCAGGAGGATGCGGTGGCGGAGGAGGGGGAAGCTCGCGCGGCCGTACATCTGACGCTTGGTCAGCTTGGTTTTGTTGTTGACGCCTTCGGTGCCACCGTTGTGGTGCGGCAGGGTGAGGGCGGCGTCGACTGCGGCGCGGTCCTTCTCCAGGCCCCGGGTGAAGGCATGCAGGTGGGGCAGGTCCTCGGCCTGGGCCGAGGTGATCCAGGTGCTCAGCAGGGCGGCATTGCCGTCGGCGGGATCCAGCAGTGCGGCGAAGTGGTGGATGAGGTCGGTCAGAGCGATCATCTCGTGGCAGGCGGTGAGGGCGGCCTCGATGCGTTCCCGCTGGTGGTCTTTGAGGCGGTCGGGGCGGGTGAGCAGGTAGCGGGTCAGGCGCCGGGGCGAGAGTGCGGGCCGGTCGGCCTCGACTCGGCCCTGGCAGGACGTTGGCGCGGCTGGTGCGGCGGATCTGAGCGGTGAGCTCCGGGTCATCGGTCAGGGCTTGCAGGTACTCCGCCGACAAAGTGGCGTCCTCGATCTCGCGCAGCCACTCCTCCGGAGAGCGCGCAGCCACCGCGGCGCCCCGCCTGATCAGCTCCCGCATCCGGTCAGATGGCATGTCGCGCTCCGTGAGTGAGGTGCACAAGGGGCGGGCGGCTGTGCGGATCGGCTGCCGGCGGGCCTGCGATGGCCGCCTCACAGCGGCCGGCGAGGCTGCACAGTGCTGCCGGCGGACGGTGTTCCACTGCCCGAACGCTGGGGGCGGATCCCGCCGCGGGACCCGGAGCGCCGACGCACCAGAATGCCGTTGATCACCTGCCGTGACCTTTCCACCGCCCGCCTCACCCCACATGCCCGGAAAGACGGTCGGACACCGCCTGGAGCACGAGCGCCGGTGGGTCTCGCGCCGTTCGCTCCGGGCGATGTCAACTGCCTTCGCGTCAGGACCACCGACGGCGGGCGACCGAAGCCGAGGGAGAGCACTCTGGCCGGCCAAGCCCCCGGGGCGGGGCGACGGCGCGGGACTACAGGGCGGCGATGACGTCGGCAGAGGTCATCGGCAGCGAGAACATCGGGAAGTCGTAGGAGATGGCGTTGTCGTGCTCCTCCTGCGAGGTGGCGGCGACGCAGTCGGTCAGGGTGATCACCCGGAAGCCGTGCTCGTAACCGGTGCGCATGGTCGACTCCACGCAGCAGTTGGTGAGGAAGCCGCCAAGGATGATCGTGTCGATGCCCTTGCTGCGCAGGATGAAATCGAGGTTCGTGCTGGCGAAGGTGTCGAGCCCGCGCTTGCCCTCGATGACGATGTCCCCGTTCACCGGAGTCAGCTCGTCGACGATGGCCGCGCCCCACTTGCCCTTGACGAACGCCTTCCCGTCCACGACGCCTTTGAGGATGCCGTACGGGTGACGGGTCAGCTCACCGTAGCCCTCCGCGAACGTGATCGGCGCGTGCATGATCGACACTCCGGCCTGCCGGGCGGCGTCGACCAGGGCGACGGTGTTGGCAAGCATTCCGGTGCGCTGCATCACGTCGGCGACCGCCCCGTTCAGCACACCGCCGTCGCTGGTGAACTCGTTCTGGTACTCGATGAGCACGATTGCGGTCTTGGCCGGGTCGAGCTCGAGCTTCTCGGTCATGGCGACACCTGATTTCCGCGTCTTTGAGGTAAAGGCCTTGTGTCCTGCAGCACAGCGAGAAGCACGATAACTGCTTGTCCGACAAACAGACAAGAAGCTATCGTGTGCGGCATGACGATCTCGCCGGTATCGCGCGTGCCCTTGAGCCTCGACGTGGCTCAGCGCCTGAGGGCGGCCATCCTCGACGGCACATTCCCCGCCGACACCGAGCTGCCCACGGAATCCGAACTCGCCCAGTCCTTCGGCGTCGGGCGGTCCACCATCCGCGAGGCGCTGCGGGTGTTGCAGGCGCACGGTCTGATCAGCGGCGCGGACACGGTTTCCACCGCGCGTCCGCGCGTCACCCACGAGCGCACGGCCGGCGCGGCGGGCCTGGCGCTGAGCACCGCTTTGCAGGTCGGCGCGATCCCGCTGGCAGACCTGGTGGCGCTGCGCACGCTGCTAGAGGCGGAGGCGATACGGCAGACCACGTCCGTGCCGGATGCGGCTCGGACCTGCCTGGTGACCATGGCGGCAGCGGTGGAGAACGCCGACATTCACACCTTCCACGCCGCTGACGTGGACTTCCATGTGCAACTCGCCTACGCCGGCGGTAATCAGGCGCTGGGGTTCGTCATCGGCGTGCTGCGCGACTGCATCGCCGGCTACCTGCTCGACGCGCTCGCCGCGGTGGCCGATCCGGCCACGGTGCTCGGGCGTCTGCTGGCCGAACACCAGGCGATCGTCGACGCGCTGGACGCGGGCGAGACCGACCGTGCCGCCGAGCTGGTCGTGGCTCACGTCCGCGGCTTCTACGAGCCGGAGACGCCATGACCGAGGTGCTCGCGGACGTCGCCACCGCCCTCGCCGCCGCGCTGCCGGGCCGGGTGGTCACCGACCGGGACGCGATGGAGGCCTACCGCCGTGACCAGTGCCTGCTGGCTCCCGCGGGGCGCCCGGCGGCGGTGGTGCGCGCCCGCTCGACCGATGACGTGATCACCACGCTGCGCACAGCCGGCGACCATCATGCGCCGGTGGTGACGCGGGGGGCCGGCACCGGGTTGGCCGGCGCGGCCAATGCGATCGACGGCTGCGTCGTACTCTCGCTCGCCGCGATGGACCGGATCCTCGCCCTGGACGTGCCCGGCCGCACGGCAACGGTCGAGCCGGGCGTGCTCACCGGCGATCTCGACGCCCGCGCCCGCGAGCACGGCCTGTGGTATCCGCCGGACCCGGGAAGCAAGGCGATCTCCACCATGGGCGGCAACCTGGCGACCAACGCAGGCGGCATGTGCTGCGCCAAGTACGGGGTCACCGCCGACCATGTCGCCTCGCTGACGGCCGTACTCGCCGATGGTCGCGTGATCCGTACAGGTCCGCCGACCCGCAAGAATGTCACCGGGCTCGACCTCACCCGGCTGCTCGTCGGCTCCGAAGGCACCCTGGCGGTGATCGTGAACGCCACCGTGCGACTGCGACCGTTCCCGGCGGCCACCGCGACCGTAGTGGCCGCGTTCCCGACACCCCAGCAGGCAGTCGACACCGTGCTGCGGATCGCGGCGGTCGCCGACCCTGCGGCGGTGGAGCTCATGGACCGCACGTGCATTCGTGCCGTCAATCGCCTGACACGTATGGGGTTGGACGAGTCGGCCGGGGCACTCGTACTCGTCCAGTGCGACGGGCCGTCCGCCGATCAGGAGGCCGCCACCTGTGCCAGGCTGGCCGAAGCCGGTGGCGCCACCGAGGCGCTGCACACCGCCGACCCGGCGGAAGGCGAGATGTTCATGCAGGCCAGACGAATGGTGTACCCGGCTCTGGAGAGGCTGGGCACCACGCTGCTCGACGACGTCGGCGTCGCGGTCCAGGACCTTCCCCACTTGCTTGCTGTGATCGAGCGAATTGCCGCCGACCACGACGTGCTGGTCGGCACCTTCGGCCACGCCGCCGACGGCAACCTGCATCCGACCGTCGTCTACGACGCCACCGACCGTGACGCCGCCGACCGTGCCGGTGCCGCTTTCGACGACATCGTGGCAGCGGCGCTCGCTCTCGGCGGCACGATCACCGGCGAGCACGGCGTGGGCTCGCTTAAGACACGCTACCTCGACGCACAACTCGGCCCCACCGAGCGGGCGTTGATGACCGGCATCAAGGCCGTCTTCGACCCCGAGGGCCGCCTCAACCCGGGACGCGCGTATTAAGGAGCTCTGTCAAACGAGCGGCCCCGTCTCACATTCGGCGGTGACGGAGAGTTGTGAGGGTCGTTGACTCTCGCCTGAAGGATGTCAACGAGCTCGTGCAGACGGTGTTTTCGGGTCTTTCCCCGCTGCTCATAGACCCCGGTTACAGTTCGTCTGGTTCGGTCCCTATGATCGGTGGCCGCGCTCTGTGGTCACCACTGGACCTGGTCCGATCAGTGTCGGCAGCTGCGGCGCTCGCGGAAGAGGCGCCCTGTAAGCCCGCCGAGTCGAACAGCACCGCCAGCCCTGTGACCAGGCCCATGACCACGACGTTGACCAGAACCGCGTACACGATGCACAGCCAGCCCCGATGGCCGCCAGCGACAGCCAACGGCCCTCCACGCCATGCTTCTTCGCGCGGCGGCGCTCCATGTGCCCGGACACGATGACGACCAACGCGCAGACGATCAGCAGGCCCAGGGTCGGGTCTGTCAAAAAGGAACGGGCCTGACCCACTTTCGGGCGGGCAGCGTCCAGCAGCGTGCTGAGCCCGCTCGTCATTGAGCCCGCAGCCCCCACGAAGCCGCACGAGGGGGCGGTATGACCCGGAGGCGAACGCTCCACGGTCTGGAGGATGTCGTGCCGGGCGCCCACGGGGTCGAGAACGGAGGGCTGGTGCCAACTCGCCCATCGTGACGACTGCTTGCTCGGCACCGCCCAATTGCCTTACGCCGGCCGCCGACTCACCCGGCCTCGAAGCAAACATCGCCCCGCCGGCACCACCCCGGCCGGCGGAAGCCTGGGCGGCTCGCGCCCTGACCGCCGCCGTCGCGCCCAGGTCCCCCGCCGGGGGAGCGACCACCAGGTCGTCCGGGTACGGGGTCAGTGAGCTGTTGACGAGTTCGTTGGCGGAGCGCGGGGAGGAGCAGCCCAAGGCGGCCGTGTCGATGTGGTTCACACCGAGCGAGCCGAGGTCATCGGCGGAGTCCGGCATACGTCCGGTGAGCCGCCGCATTCACCGCCTGATCAGAAGGGCAGCGCGGCCAGTCCCATGGCCGGGGCGTTCACCAAGCAGCCGGACTACACGCCGTTAACACGAAGCTGCCGAAGAAGGTCAGATGGACACCACTCGCCATTTGTGCAGCAGCGGAGTCAAGGGCCTCGTAGGGGAGCGGTCTGAAAAGTACTCGTTTCCCATGAGCCCTGCCTTGGACGCGCCATCCTGCTGTGCGGGCCTCGCGGTGGTCGGCGGGCGACCGCGGCAGCCCCACGCCGCCCAGCCGTCCGCGACACGTCAGGATGCCGGTATGAGAATGTCTGTCGGTCATGCGAGCCTGCGTCCGTATCTGCCGTACGAACAGCCCCCCATGACGAGCGATGACGGGCTGGTCGCGCATTTTCTGGGCACCAGTTCCGTTCTCCTGTCGGACGGGGAGACGTCCGTGCTCAGCGACGGGTTCGTCACCCGGCCGGGGTTGCTGCGCGTCGCCCTGGGCAGGATCGCGCCCGACCGCTCTGTCGTGCGCGCGGCCATCGATCGACTGCGGGTGAAGAGTCTGGCCGCGGTGGTCTGCGCCCACTCCCATTACGATCACGCCCTCGATGCGCCGGTGTGGGCCCTGGAGACCGGCGCGGAGTTGGTCGGATCGCCCTCCACCGCGAACATCGGCCGCGGCCTGAGAGTGCCGGAGTCGTCCTTGCGGGTGGTCGCGGACGGGCAGACCGTCTCCTACGGCCGTTTCGACCTGACCTTCCTGGACTCCGTGCACAGCCCCGGTGACCACTATCCCGGCACTGTCGACAAGCCCCTTGTACCACCGGCCCGGGCCGCAGCATGGAAGACCGGAACCGCCTTCAGTGTCCTCGTCACCCATCCTGCAGGCCGCATCCTGCTGCATGCCAGTGCCAACTTCCGCCCCGGCGCCCTGCGAGGTCGGCCCGCCGACGTCATCTATCTGGGCATCGGCAACCTGGGCAAGCAGCCGACCGAGTTCCTGCGCACCTACTGGGACGAGGTCGTTGTCTCGACCGGGGCCCGCCGGGTCGTCCTGGTGCACTGGGACGACTTCTTCCTCGGTCTGCACCGGCCCCTGAGGCCGATGCCCTACTTCCTGGACGACATCGACGCCACGATGAGCCGGCTGCTGCCCCTGGCCCGCCGCGACGGTGTCGACATCGTCCTGCCCGTTGCCTGGCAACCGAGCGCTCCTCTCGCCGACCTCTCGTGAACCGTTCCCGCATGTGCAGCGTGACGTCGGCAGGTACGACCTGCCTGTACCGAGGCGCCACTGCGTCGGCCCAGCCAGGGCGTCGCGGGTCGGCGATCCGGCTGCCGGAGGCCGGCTGCGGCCGGTGATCGACAGACCAGCCTCCTGCTGGACGCAGAAGAAGGGCATCTCCCGAAGTCTCTCGGACGCCGCCTGCCGGTGACCCGGCACAGGAGCTCCTGTTGGCGAATGATGGCGCGGCGTCCGGAGAGCTCTCGAAGATCGCCGGGTCGCTGGTGGCGTAGTAGTGGTCGTGGCCAGGGGCAGGCCGGCTCACCGGAGAGGCGTGGGGTGTCGAGAGGCCGGGATCAGCCGCCGGACGCGGGCGGCAGGCCAGGGGTGTACTGGGTCAGGAGCAGCGCGATGTCGTCCGTCCGGTCTGCGACGCGGCCGGCGTTGCCCATGAGGGCGTCGGCCAGATCGTCCAGTGATCGGGCGGAGGCGTGGGCCAGCGTACTCGAGGTTCGTCAGCCCGGGACCCCACTCCGCCAAGACCTTCGACGTGAACCTGTGGGCTCCCGTCCTGTGGACGGGTCTGGCCGCGCGGGCCTGGATGGGCGACCACGGCGGCGTGGTCGTCAACACCGCGTCGGTCGGCGGCATGGCCTTCGAGGCGAACATCGGGTTGTACAACGCGTCGAAGGCCGCACTGATCCACCTCACGAAACAACTGGCCCTGGAACTCTCGCCGAAGGTTCGCGTCAACGCGGTGGCACCGGGTGTGGTGCGCACGAAGCTGGCCGAAGCTCTGTGGAGGGAGCACGAGCAGGTCGTGTCCGATGCGACGGCTCTTGGGCGCATCGGGGAGCCTGCAGACATCGCCTCGGCGGTCGCGTTTCTCGTCTCGGACGCCGCGAGTTGGATCACCGGCGAGACGATGGTGATCGACGGCGGGCAGCTCCTCGGTGACGCGCTCCCGTTCAGGCGAGGAGCCGGCACCGGTTTCTAGCGCGGACATCGTCGGAAGCGACGCCGGGGCGGTAAGCCGCCGGTTCGAACCTCGGCGTCGACTTCGCCGGAACGGCTGTCTTCGACTGGATCGGGCTCGGGCAGTGACAAGCCTTGGTCCACCAGGCTGATCGGCAGCGGTCTTGAGCGCGGTGACGATCTTGATGGCGGGACGCCACCCAAGCCAGGGCTGCCGCTGATCGCCGCGTCCAGGGAAGCCGACTTGTAGCCGTTGGAGGCCGGCCGGGGAGCATGGTGATTTCGATCAGTTGTGCCTCGTCGTGGTCGGCGGCGAGCGCCGACCAGGTGGCGGCCGACAGGCGTGCGTCCCGGTGCAGTTCGTCGGTGGCACGCAGCAGACGGGCGTCGGCCGGCGTCCACTCCTGGGCGTCGGGACCCGCGCCCACCCGCCGGATCTCCTCGTCGGTGACCCCGGCTGCCCTGGCCAGCGGTACGTGCCGCCCCCATTCGTAGCCGGCCCGGGTGTTGCACGCGGTGCGCAGGATCAGCAGTTCCCGGGTCCGGTCCGGCAGACGGCCGTCGCGCAGCAGATGGCTGCCGAACGGCAGGAAATGCTGGAAGAGGCCGGGGTGCCGCACCATGGTTGTGATGATGTTGGCGAGGCGCCCGTCGGCGTCCCGGGGAACCGGGGAGAGCAGCTCCCGGGTGGACGGGTCCCAGCCGTCCTCGGGCAGTGGCGCGAGGCGCGGGCCGGCGTCGTCGGCGGCGCGGTCGGGTCGGTGATGGTGCTCGTCGGTCATGGTGGTCTCCGCACTGTTCGTCAGGCCGGGTCGGTGGCACGTGGGCGGGTCTGAGCCCGGTCGATCGACGCCTCGTCAGGTGGGTCGATGCGGGCTCCTTCCGCCGCCGTGCCACTGTGCTTTCGGCGGCGGCGCCGGGTAGTCGACGGCTCCTCGGCCAAGGCCGGAGGTCGGCATATTGTTCAATCGCACAACGGCTGGTGCCGACAGGGGCGGAGGTGCGGTTCAGGCCCGGGCAGTCGGACGCGACGGCGTCCCTCGAACGGGTCATCGCCGCGATGGCCGCGAAGCAGCGGCACGCGGGCGGGCGGTTGCCCGCGGATCTGGCGGACCATGTCCCGTCCTACCGCGCGGTCCCGCGGGAACTCCTGGACGAGATCTGGCATCGGCACTTCCAGCGGGCTCTCACGGTGCTGCGAGCGGGGACGGTGCCCGCGCCGGAGGACTTCGACGAAGCCGACGTGGCCCGGGACCGGGCCGCCCAGGGTGTGCCGCTCAGCGACGGGCTCCGCGCCTTCCGCCGGGCGCTGAGCGCGATACGCGATCTGTTCATCGCGGAGGCGACCCGACGCGAGCTGGACCCCGGCCTCATCGTCGACCGCACCACATGCCTGTGGGAGCTCACGGACGTCGCGAGCGTCCGGATCGACGCCGTCCACCGGCAGGCAGAGGCCGCCTCCGCCCTGCTCGACGCCCGCCGCCGCGCCGACTTCCTTCGCGGGTTGCTCCACGGGACGCTGAGCACGGCGGAGATCCACAGCGGTGCGGCGATCTACGGACTGGACCCGTCACGGCCGTACCGGGCCATCAGGGCGGTCCCGAACGGCGACGTCGCTCCGGACGCGCTGGAACGCTCCCTGGAGTTCCACGGCCGCAGACATGGCCGGGGCGCGCTGCTCACCCTGCTGGACGACACTGTTGCCGGAGTCGTCGAGGCGAAGCCGGAGGTCGGTGACCTGGGGGTGGTGGCGGGGCTCGGCCCACCGACGGACCTGGCGGCGGCGCACCGCTCCTTCCGTGCCGCCGGCAGGCTGCTGGAAGCCGCCCGTGCATACGCTCTGCGCGGCGTGTACGACCTGAGCGACCTGTCCTGGCGGATGGCGATCGTCGCCGAACCGGAACTCGCCGAGTTGCTGCTCGAACGCTATCTGCGCCCATTGGAGGCGGAGGGGGAGTTCGGTGCGCTCATCGAGCAGTCGGTGCGAGGGTACCTGGAGAGGGGACGGAACATCCGTGAAGTCGCCCGCAGCGCACACGTCCATGTCAACACCGTCCGCTATCGGCTGCGTCGTTTCGAGGAGCTGACCGGCATCAGCCTGGACGCTCCGGACACCGCGGTGGAGCTCAGCTGGGCCCTGGCGGCACGCGAGCTGGGGGCACCTCCACGGGGGCTGGCATGAGCTGGCCGCCGCGCCCGCCGTCATCCCTCATGCCCGCCACGCCGTGCCGCGAGGCGGGCGAGACCGCGGGCCTCCACCGGGTTCAATGGGCTCACATGGCATCAGCAGGTCAGCGCGCATGGGGAACGCCGAGCCACCGCCCGGACGCCGTCATGCCGGTCACCGGCCGCGGCCAGGACGGACGGCAGAACATCGGTGACCGAGTACAAGGTGGTGTCCAGCGGTGGAGGAGCGGGTGAAGGAGTTCAGCGAAAGCCACGACGATCCGTTCGCCCTGCACGTCGCCGCCTTGGCGGTGCTCGACGACCAGGGAGTCGTGGCCGGATGGAACCGGCGGGCCCAGGAACTGCTCGGCTATCCGGACACGGCTGTGATCGGTCGTCCGGCGTACGAGGTCCTTGTCGATCCTCGCGATCTGCCGGCTGTCACGGAGGCGGCGGCGAGCTGCAGGCGAGTCGGCGGCTGGTTCGGCGTGCTCACCTTGCGGCACCGTGACGGGCGGCTCGTGGAGATGGGGCTGAGGGCCCATGCGCTCTCACGAGATGACGGGGTCCGTGAGTGGATTCTTGCCGGGGCGCTCGCGGTCGGCGTCCTGGAATGGCAAAGAGACCGGGCGGTTCTCGACGGGTTGTACCGCCGGTGCCCGATCGGCCTGGTCGTCCACGGCCCCGACCTGACCCTTCTCCGGGTCAACCGGGCCATCGAACGCTTCACCGGCCTCCCCGCAGCAGTCTTCCAGGGGCTGCCCACGGGCTGCTTCCTCGTCCCCGATGACGCACGCAAGGCCGTGGACCGGGTGCGCCGGGTGATGGAGACCGGAAGACCGCTGGTCTACTCCGAGCAGTTCGTCCGCCTGGAACGGGATCCGGCTCAAGAGCGGGTCGCGATGGTCTCGTCCTTCCGGATGGAGGACCCCTCCGGCCGCATCCTTGGGGTCGCCGAGTTGATCGAGGACATCACCGAACGCCATCGGGCCCAGCGTCGGCTCGCGCTCCTCGACCAGGCCGGCAGCCGTATCGGAACCACCCTCGACATGGCTGCGACCGCCCGGGAACTCGCCGAGGTGATGGTGCCTCACCTCGCCGACCATGCGTCAGTGGACCTGCTTCAGCCGGTTATGCGCGGTGAGGAACCGGTGCGGGCGCTGGCAGGGCCTGTGGTTCGGGTGGGGGCCTGCAGCGTTGGTGCCCAGCAGACCGGCCCGTCCCACTCGCAGGGCGAGCCGGTGGAGTTCGGGTCCGACACACCCGAGGCCAGATGCCTGGCCGAAGGCCGGCCCGTCCTGGAAGCGGTTCTCCCGCCCGACTGGTTCTCCGCGGAAGGCCGCCAGGGGTCCCACGCTCCGGACCTGGGCGTCCACTCGCTGATCGCGGTACCTCTTGCCGCGCGTGGCCTGGTGCTGGGCGTGATGACCCTGTGGCGTTCGCGCCGCCCCGATCCCTTCGAGGCGGACGATCTCACCCTTGCCCAGGAACTCGCCTCGCGCGCCGCCGTCGCCATCGACAACGCCCGACGCTTCTCCCAGCAGCAGCAGACCGCGTACACCTTGCAAAGCAGCCTGCTGCCCCGGGCGGTTCCGGACCAGTCGGCCGTCGAGGTGGCCCTGCGCTACCTGCCGGCCAGTGCGTCCCCGGGCCTGGGCGGTGACTGGTTCGACGTCATTCCCCTGTCCGGGTGCCGGGTCGCTCTCGTCGTCGGCGACGTGGTGGGACGCGGCATCCATGCCGCCGCCACCATGGGCCGGCTGCGCACCGCCGTACATACGCTCGCCACCCTCGACCTGGAACCGGACGAGGTCCTCTCCCGCCTGGACGACCTGGTCAACCTGCTGGCGGTCGAACAGGAAGCAGTGGACGGACGGCCCGTGGGCGAGCAGGTCGTCGGTGCCACCTGCCTGTACGCCGTGTACGACCCGGTGTCCCGGCGCTGCTCCGTGGCCCGCGCCGGTCACCCGCCGCCGGTGGTGACCGCTCCGGACGGACAGGCGGCTCCGCTCGACCTGCCCGCCGGCCCACCGCTCGGCCTGGGCGGGCTGCCGTTCGAGGCCCGGGAGATCGAACTGTCCGAGGGAAGCCTGCTGTGCCTCTACACCAACGGAGTCATCGGCGAACGCCACATCGATGCCGACGTCGGCCTGACCAGGCTGTGCGCAGCGCTCACCCGCCCCGCGGACGCTCTGGAACGAACCTGCCAAGCGGTGGTCGACTCGCTCGTGGCCTCGCGCCCCAGTGACGACGTCGCTCTACTGATCGCCCGCACCCGCATGCTGCCACCGGACGATGTCGCCTCCTGGCATCTGCCGCTGGAGCCTGCCAGCGCCGCCCTGGCCCGGGAACTGACCTCGGCCAAGCTCACCGAATGGGGGCTGGACCACCTGGCGTTCACCACCGAGTTGATCGCCAGCGAACTGGTCACCAACGTCTACCGGTACGCCAGCGGCCCCGCGACCCTGCGGCTGATCCGTGAGCGGTCTCTGGTGTGCGAGGTCAGCGACACCAGCCACACCTCGCCACACCTGCGCCGCGCCCGTGCCACCGACGAGGGCGGGCGCGGCCTGTTCCTGGTGGCCCAGATGGCCGAACGCTGGGGTACCCGTTACACCCGCGAGGGCAAGACCGTGTGGACCGAACAACCACTGACCGGCACACGCATCTGACCGTCCAGGCCAATCCGGGGTCGCTGAGGTTCCCCCGCAGTGCGGGAGTGGCTGACTAGCTGGTCAGAGCGGGTTGACGTGGTTTCAGGTTCACTTGTTCGGTCGCTGCCTGGTCGGCGTAATGCTTCTCCTCGTACTCGATCGGGCTGAGGTAGCCGAGCCGTTTCTGAATGCGGCGCCGCTTTGGGGCACCCGCCCGGCTGCGCCGCTGGCCCCGCCCGGCGGCCGATCTCGCCGGTTGTCCGGGACTGGCTCCGAATGTCGGAGTCGACCTTTACGGTGGAGTTCCGGATGCTGCTGAGGCGCTGGGGGAGGAGGGGCGCAGGCGTGCGGAGGGTGCCACCGGAGATGTTCCGGTTCACGACGGTGGAGAGGTCCGACCTGTACGGCGCGGTGCTGGAGGCCTTCGGCGTGGCCGGCGAGCATCTGGAGACGGCGCTGGGGCTCGACGCGGTGCGCCGGCGGCTGCGCGCGGTGGGCTGGGCGGCGGCGGTCGAGGACGAGGACCTGCATGAGGCGCTCAGGAAACTCGTGCAGTGGGCGCTTCTGGACGTCGTGCACAACCATGCGGAGAACTACCGCACGGCCGAGGAGTACGAGCGGCGCAACCTCCAGTACTCACTGACCCGCCGGGGCGAGGCCGCCCTCGCCGGAATACGGCACGCGCTCGAGGTGCTGGCCTCCACAGGGGCGCTGCAGACGGCCGTGCTGGAGGCCATCGCCGACCGCCTGGACGAGCTCTGCCTGCTGTCCGGCGAACCCGCCTCGGCCGATCGCCGGATCTTCAGCACACTGCGCGAGCTGGAGGGGCATCTGGAGGCCCTCGTGGAGAACACCAAGGCGTTCAACGGCGAACTGCAGCGGCTCTTGCGCGCCGAGGGCGCAGACCTGGAGGTGTTCCGCGAAGTCAAAGCCGCCACCGTCGCATACCTGCAGGAGTTCCTCGTCAACCTCGACCGGCGCGGGCAGGCGGTCGCCGCCGCCGTGGCCCGGGTGGAGGAGCGGGGGACCGCCGTGCTGCGCGAGCGGGCCCTGAACGGGGCCGAGCTGCCGCCGGTGGGCGGTGCGGATCCCGCGTCCGGCTGGCTGGAGAGCAGGCGGGCGCGCTGGGCGGGGCTGCGGGCATGGTTCCTGCCGGACGACGGGGCACGGCCCCGGATCGAGCAGCTGCACGACATCGCCCGGCGGGCCATCGTCTCGCTCCTTCAGGTCCTGGAGCGGATCAACGAGTCCCGGCGCCGCTCCTCCAGCGCGGTGCAGGACTTCCGGGAACTGGCGCGCTGGTTCGCCGCGGCCCCTGCGGAGGAGGACCTGCACCGGCTGTGGTCGGCGGCCTTCGGGCTCGGCCCGGCACGTCACGCCCACCTTGCCCATCCCGACCCGGAGTTGATCCCATCGTCCCATTCCTGGTCCGAGGCCCCGCCCGTAGAGGTGTCGGCGCTGCTGCGGACCAGCGGACGGACGGAACGCTTCACCCGCACGGCCAAGGTGCGGGACGTCGCGGCGATCAGGGCCGAGCGTGTGGAGCGGGCGCGCGCAGAGCGAGCGGAACTCGCACGTGCCTGGGAGGCGTTGGAGACAAAAACCTCCATCCGCCTCTCCTCTTTTGGCGCGCTGGATCCCGCCGTCTTCGACCGACTGCTCGACCTGCTGGGCCGGGCCCTGTCCGCCCGCCCGGACGCGAGCGGCCTGCGGCGCGCCATGACGGGGGACGGCCGGGTGGAGATCGCGCTGTCTCCGCCTCCCGACGAGCGTAGCGCCGTACTGCGCACGACGAAGGGCACCCTGGCCGGACCGGACTACGTCGTCCACATCACAACGGTGGGCGGAGCGAGCGCCATCCCGCGCGGCCGCGCCGCGCGGCGGGAGGCGGCCGGATGAGCACCCTCGCCAACCAGCTCGCGGCCGCGGAACGGGAGGAAGTCGCCCGTGCCATCCGTCTCCTGCTGGCCAGGCCCTTGCTGACCGAGGCCGCTGATCCGGCAGGCTTCGAACTCGTACGCCGCCGACGCGAACCGCTGGCCCAGTGGTTCGACTACACCTGCGGCTGGAGCCTGGTGGTGGAGCCCCGCCGAGGTTACGCCCGACTCACCAAGGTCCGCGCCGATCCGGACGGCTCCCGCCCGGCCCGCAGGGTGCGCTCCGGCCGGGCCCCGTTCGACCGCCGGCGTTACGTGCTGCTGTGCGTGACCGCGGCCGAGCTGCTGTCGATGCCGATGACGACCATCGGCATGCTCGCCGACCGCGTCGTACAGGCCACGGCGGCCGACCGGGCGCTGGCCGCGTTCGACCCGGTTCACAAGCCGGAGCGGATGGCGTTCGTCGACGTCCTGAAGCTGCTGGAGTCGTACGACGTGCTGCGCGCGGTCGACGGCACCACCGAGGCGTACGTCGAGTCCGCGGAGGCCAAGGTCCTCTACCGCGTGGACACTACGCTGCTCATGCGGCTGCCCGCCGCGCCCGTCGGCGCCTCCCGGCTCGCTGTACCCCCGGACGAAGTGCCGACGCGGTTCGAGTCCCTCCTCACCGGTCTCGTGCGGGAGCGCCGTTACGGCAGCGCGCTCGCCGACGGGACGACGGACGAGGCGCACGAGGAGACCGCCGCCACGGACGCGCAACGCAACCTGCGGCTGCGCCACTCGGTGCTGCGCCGACTCTTCGACGACCCCGTGCTGTACCGGACGGACCTCACCGACGACGAGCTGGCGTACGTCACGTCCCTGACCGGACGCCAGATCCTGCGCCGCTCGGTCGAGCAGGCCGGCTTCCTCCTGGAGGAGCGAGCCGAGGGCTACTTGCTCGTGGACCCGGACGGGCTCGCCACCGATGTCCGCTTCCCCGATGACACGTCCACCGCCCGGGTCGCAGCGCTGCTTCTCCTGGAGCCGCTGTGCGCCGCGCCCGCCGGTCTGCTGCCCGAACAGCTCGCCGAGGCCGGAGCGGATCTGCTGGGCCGCTTCCCGCGGTGGGCCCGGGCGTATCAGTCCGAGGACGGCGCGGCGCGGCTGGCCGACGACGCGGTACGCGTCCTGCGTGACCTCGGCCTGGCGCGCCGAGCCGGGGGCCGTGTTGTCGCGTGCCCGGCCGCGTACCGCTACCGCCTGACGGAGACGACGAGTTCCGAGCCGGAAGGCAGTCAAGGAGAACAGCAGTGAGCGTCACCGAGCTTCCCCGCCCGCGGCGGTCGGAGTCCGTCGAGCCGGGCCAGGCACCGGCGACGGACGACGCCATCAGCCGATGGCGGCCGCACCGCGCGGGCATCCTCAACGTCTGGCGCTACTACGACGAGACGTTCACCTTCCACCAGGGCCGCCTGCTGCTGCGCGGCCAGAACGGTTCGGGCAAGTCCAAGGCGCTGGAGCTTCTGCTGCCGTTCCTCTTCGACGCCAGCCTCCGCCCCAACCGCTTGTCCACGTTCGGCGGTTCGGAACGCACCATGCACTGGAACCTGCTGGGCGAGGGCGCCTCCGGCAAGACCCGCGTGGGGTACGTGTGGATGGAGTTCCGCCGAGTCGGCGACGACGGCACCGAGCGGTGGTTCGGCTGCGGGGCGCGCCTGCAGGCGAGCGTGCACACCACCACGGTGCACGCCGACTACTTCACCACCGGCTCCAGAATCGCCGACCCCGAGGGTGTGCTCCTCGTCAACGAGGCGGGACAGCCACTGACCCGGGCCGCCCTCGCCGAAGCGCTGCGCGACCGCGGGGACATCTATGCCTCGGCCACCGACTACCGCACCGCCGTACGGCGTGAACTCTTCGCCGGCATGGGAGAGCAGCGTTACGAGTCACTGCTGTCGGCCCTGCTCCAGCTGCGTCAGCCCAAACTGTCCGAACGGCTCGACCCGTCCCTGCTCTCCACCTTGCTGTCCCGCGCTCTGCCCCCGCTGGGCGAGGGAGAGATCGCCGAACTCGCCGAGGGCTTCGAGCGGCTGGACCGGCAGCGCGAACACCTCAAGCGGCTCGACGACGAGGTGGCGGCGGCCGAGACCGTCGCATCCCGGCAGCGCGCCTACGCGCGTCGGGTCCTGCGCGCCGGTTCCGCCGCGCTGATCTCGGCCACCACCGAGATGGACAACCTCACCCGCGTCGCCCGTCAGAGCGCCGAGGAACTCGAACAGGCGCTGGCGGAGCGCGCGTCGGCCCAGGACCGACGCGAGGAACTGGAGCTTCGCGCACACGCCCTGGAGGAGACCATCGAGGGCCTGCGCGAGAGTGACGCGTACAAGCAGGGCGAGGAACTCGACCGGTTCCGTCGTCGTACCGAAGACGTGACGGCGGCTGCCGGGCGGCAGCGAGCCGCCGCCCAGACCGCTCGGCACCAGGCGGAGGAGGACCAGCGGCACGCCGACGAGGCGGTGGGCCAGGCCCGCACACTCGACGAGCACGCGCGCGAAGCCGCCGGGGAAGCACACCGGTCGGCCCGGGCGGCAGGACTGGAGTCGCTCCACCACGAGGCGAGTACGATCCTGGACGCGGGCTCCGCGGTGGTCCTGCCCGAGAGCAGGGGACGCGACCAGGGTCTCGGCGTCCCGCGCACGACGGCCGAGAACGGAGCGCGACAAGCCCGTCGGCTGCTGCGCGGCGCGGTCACCGCCCGACGTCAGCAGGTCACCCTCGTCACCGAGGCGATCGACGAGCACGATCGCGCGGTACGCGACCGAGGCGCCGCCGAGGAACTGCTGGACGAGGCCCGCAGCCGGCTCGCTGAGGCGATCGCCCGGCGAGACGAGGCGGCCGGCGCCTGGGACGACGCTCTGGCCGCACAGGCGGAACGGCTGCTCGCCTGGGCCGAGGGCTGCGCGGAACTGAGCATCACCGACTCCGAGGAACTGGTGGCGAGAGCGGCGGACGAGGCCGGGGTGACGGTCCTGGCCGAAGCCGCCGCGCGCCCGCTGGAACAGGAGATCACCACGACGGAGGCCACCACCCGAGCCGCACGTCAGGGCCTGCGGCACGAGCGGAGCCGACTGGAGGAGGAGGTACGACGGCTCAGCGGCGAGACCGACCTGCCGCCGGTACCCCCGCCCACCCGCACCACCGTCCGCACGGCGACGGCGGGAGCACCCCTGTGGCGGTTGGTCGCTTTCCGCGAGGAGGTCCCGCTTCCCGCCCAGGCCGCAGTCGAGGCCGCACTGGAGGCGTCGGGCCTCCTGGACGCCTGGGTCAGCCCCTACGACGGGATCACGCTGCCGGGGCACGACACCCGCGCCGAGGCGGCCCTGGCCGTGACTGCGCCGGGGGCCAGCCTGCTGGAGGTACTGGAGCCCGAGGCGGACATCCCCGTCCCGGCCGACACCGTGACCCGCATCCTCACCGGCATCGCGTACGGGCCGACTCTGTCCGACGGGCACCCTGCGGCCGTCTCCGCCGACGGCGCCTGGCGTCTCGCGCTCGCCACCGGTACCTGGAGCAAGCCGGAGCCGGCCCACATCGGTGCCCTCGCACGGCAGCGAGCCCGGCAGCGCAGGATCGGCGAACTGACCGACTGCATCGGCGAGACGAACGTTTCTCTCGCCGGCCTCGACGACCAGCTGCGGGGCCTCGCCGCTCGCCGCGCCCGGCTGGACGCCGACCGTGCCGCCCGCCCCGACCACCGGGCACTCGACGCGCGGCGGCGTGACCGGGACCGCGCCGAGGACAGGGTGGCTGCCCGGGACGACGCCGTGCGCGACGCCGCCGGGCGTCTGGCGCGGTGCGAGAACGAGGTGGCGGGCGCTCTGCGCACGCTCGACCGCCGGGCCGCGGAACACGGGCTGCCCACCGACCGCGACCGGTTGCATGAACTGTCCGCCGCCACCGACAGGTTCCGGGACACCGCCGACAGCTGGGTGGACGCCCGCCTCGCCGCGACCGCCGCCGCCGACCGGGCCCACCAAAGGGCCGCACAGGCAGACCGCTCGCGCCGGACCGCCGAGGCGCAGGCCGAGGACGCGGCCGCCGCCGAAGCGGAGGCGGCGGGGCTGAAGGCGCGCCTGGAGGCAGTGGAAGCCACCGTCGGCGAGGACTACCGGCAGATCGTCGCACGCGTCGCCGAGGCGCGCGCCGAGCTGCGCCGCTGCCGCGAGGAGACCGGCCGGGCGGCTGATCTCCTGCTGCGCCTGGAAGGACGCATCGGAGAACTCCGGGCCACCAGCGGCCAGGACGCCGAACGACGGGAACAGGCCCTCGCCACCCGGGACGCCGCGGCACAGCGGTTCCGTCACCTGTGCCTGGCCGGGCTGGCCGAGGACGCCGGCATCACACCGCAACTCGATGCCGCAGACGGCACCAAGGCCACCCTGGAGGCCGCCCGCGCCACAGCGGCGAAGTGGCCCGGCATCCCACACGCTCCACGCAACCTGGGCGACGCCGCGACCCGCCTGTCCGAAGCGGTCCACGAGGCCCGCCAGCGCCTCGGCGCCCGCGCCGACCTGGACCTGGAACCGGACGACGACATCCAGCTCCTCACCGCCACCCTCGACGGCGTACGCGTGGGAGCGACGGGCCTGCTCACCACGCTCACCCAGGAGCGAGACCGCAGCCAGGACGACATCACGACCTCCGAGCGGCGCCTGTTCGACCAGATCCTCACCGGCGACATCCGCCGCCATCTCGCGGCGCGGATCCGTCAGGCGGGTGAACTCGTCGACCGCATGAACGGGCACCTGGAACGGGTCCGCACCGCCTCCAACGTCGCCGTCCAACTCGTGTGGGACGTCCGTCCGGACCTCCCGGACAGCACCCGCACCGCCCGTCAGCTGCTGCTGAAAGACCCCGGCCGGGTCACCGAAACCGACCGGGAGGCCCTGCACGCCTTCTTCCGCGCCCGTATCGAGGAGGCCAAGGGCAGCGACACGGCTGCAAGCTGGGAGGAGCAGCTCGGCGAGGTGCTCGACTACACCGCCTGGCACCGCTTCACCGTCCGCCTCGGTCGGGCGAACGGGACCGGCTGGCAGCCGCTGACCAAGAAGCTGCACGGAGCGCTCTCCGGCGGAGAGAAGGCCATCGCACTTCATCTGCCGCTGTTCGCCGCCGTCGCCGCCCACTACGAGGCCGTACCCCTGGCACCCCGGCCGATCCTGCTGGACGAGGTTTTCGTCGGCGTCGACACCGTCAACCGCGGACAGGTCTTCGCCCTGCTCACCGCACTCGACCTGGACCTCATGGTCACCTCCGACCACGAGTGGTGCACCTACGGCGAGCTGCCCGGCATCGCCGTCCACCAACTCCTCACCGACAGGGACGACGACGCGGTCACCAGCGCGCGCTTCGTCTGGAACGGCACCGACGTGGAGGCAGGATGACTCACCCGGATCCGGCCCCGGGCGAACGCACCCTGCGCCGCCCCGAACTCCGCTCGCTCTGGGACACGGTCCACGACCGCCTGTCCTCCGGCCGCCCTGTCACCCGAGTTCGGCTCGGACCGCTCGACGAGGCCCAGCGTGAAGCCTTGGCCGACCTCCTCGGTCTCGACCGGCTGCCGGACGCCAGGCCCTCCGTCACTCTGGCCCGGCTGGAAGAAGCCGTCACCGAGCTGTGCGGCCGTACCGTCCGGGAAGCCGTCACCGACCTCGTCGGCCCTGTCGGTGACCGAGCGGGCGATCGGCGCCGCCAAGAGGGCGAGCGCACCAGGCTGTGGACCTGGCTGACCGGCCACGACACCGTGAGGGCCCAGCCCGCGCTGTCCGACTGGGTTGCCTCCTGCCGAGCTGCTGGACTGGTCGGAGCCTCACCGGAACGCACCCGAGCGTTGCTCACAGACGCGCTCACCGTGCTCGGGGAGCTACCCACCCGGGCGGAGCCACTGCCCGTCTTCGCCGCCCGAGTCCTGAACGGTCACTCACACGCACTCGACGACGGCACTCCACTGTCGGCCCTCGTCCTGCGCGCCCTGGCAACCCTCTACGACACCGCCGTGCCGCAGTCCGCCGCGCAACGGCGTGCGTTGTGGGCTCGCGCGGGTGTCGCCGATGACGACCTGTCCGCCGCTGTTCTCGTCGCCGGCCTGCGCCTGTTCGGCGACGGCCCGCTCGCCCGTGTGTCCCGAGTGTGCGCCGAGGCCGGACAAGCCGCCAGCCTGACCCTCGCCCAACTGCGCTCCCCAGGCGAGTTCGCTCTGGCCGTTGCTCCCGCGCCCGTCGTCCACGCCGTGGAGAACCCCAGCATCCTGGCTCTCGCAGTACGCCGCTTCGGCCCGGACTGCCCACCGCTCGTGTGCACGTCCGGCTGGCCCAACAGCGCGGCCATCCATCTCCTCCGCCTTCTGGCCCACCAGGGAGCCACCCTCTGGTACCACGGCGACTTCGACGGAGAAGGCGTTCGCATCGCCGCGTATGTCCTGGACAAGACGCCGGCCCGCCCCTGGCGCATGACGGCCGCGGATTACCGTGCCGCGGTCGCGCGCACACCGCAGGGCCCTCAGCCCGGCCGACTCACCGAGGCACCCTGGGATCCTGAACTGACGCGCGCCATGACCGAACATGGCACCGCAGTGGTCGAGGAACTGGTGGCCGACGTCCTGTTGGCGGACCTCGCTGGAGCGGTTCGGTAAGGAATTGCTGCTCAGGCTGGTCGCTGACGCTCGTTTGACGCTCCGGGTACCCAAGGGGCTCATCAACTACGTCGAGAACGGCCTGTGAACTGCGATTACGTAAGATTTTGCATCATGAACACCTTTCCGATGACCTCGTACGTGGAATGCGTGGCGATTCTGGAGCCCGCCGTGAAGAGCGTCTGACCTGCTGGTTCTCTTCGGTTTCCTATGGAGGACGGGCGAGCCGACCGACGTACCAGGCATCGGTGTTCACCGTCGCCGCCTCGGCGGGCGCCGGATTCACCGCGCCGAGCATGCCGATCGCGAGGGTCGCCGCCACCACGGCGGCGACCCGGGACCGTCAACGATGTCCTCCCGGAGGGGCAGGAGAAGCCGCCCGGGGTGGCCGTCACGGCTTCACCCCTTCGTTTGTGGCAGGCCCCCTCAGGCGCGTGTCCAGCGTTGGTTGTTGCCGTTCGAGCAGGAGTAGAGCTGGATCAGCGTGCCGTTGGCGGTGCCGCCTGAGACGGCGTCGAGGCAGAGGCCGGACTGGACGCCGACGATGGATCCGTCGGAGTCGAGGCGCCATTTCTGGTTGTCGCCGCCCCAGCAGCTGTAGATCTGGACCTTGGAGCCGTTGCCTGCGCCGGCGGCGTCAAGGCATTTGTTGCCGTAGACCCTGAGCTCGCCGGCGTCGGTGTACGTCCACTGCTGGTTGGTGCCGCTGTGGCAGTCCCACAGCTGGAGCTGTGTGCCGTCGGTGGTGCCGGCGCCGGGCACGTCCAGGCAACGGCCCGAACCGACGCCCTTGATCTGTCCGCCGTCCGCGGGGGGCGTCGTGGAGCCGCCGCCGTTGAGTGCGTTGAGGACGGCGGTGTAGGCAGGCTTCTTGCTGCCGTCGCCGTTGAACAGCAGCGGCGTGTCCCCCGATCGCCAGGAGTCGGTGTCGCGCACACCCCAGACGGTGATGCCGAGGCAGCGCGGGACGGCCAGGCAGTCGTTGGTCACGTTGGAGTAGGTCGAGGCCGAGGCGCCCTGGATGTCGAGTTCGGTGATGGCCACGTCGACGCCGAGGGCGGCGAAATTCTGCAGGGTGGTGCGGAAGTTGCTGTTGTAGGGGCTGCCGCTGTTGAAGTGCGACTGGAACCCGACGCAGTCGATCGGCACACCGCGCTGCTTGAAGTCCCGGACCATGGCGTACACGGCCTGGGTCTTGGCCCAGGTCCAGTTCTCGATGTTGTAGTCGTTGTAGCAGAGCTTGGCCGCCGGGTCGGCGGCGCGCGCGGTGCGGAAGGCGACCTCGATCCAGTCGTTGCCCGTGCGTTGCAGGTTGGAGTCCCGCCGAGCTCCCGAATTGCCGTCGGCGAAGGCCTCGTTCACGACGTCCCACTGGGCGATCTTGCCCTTGTAGTGGCCCACAACACCGTTGATGTGGTCGATCATCGCCTGGCGCAGTGAGCTGCCGCTGAGGCTCTGCATCCAGCCGGGCTGCTGGGCGTACCAGGCCAGTGTGTGGCCGCGCACCCGCTTGCCGTTCTGCACTGCCCAGTTGTAGACGCGGTCGCCGGCGCTGAAGTTGAACTGGCCCCGTTGCGGTTCGGTGGCGTCGATCTTCATCTCGTTCTCGGCCGTCACCATGTTGAACTCACGGCTTGCGATCGTCGTGTACGCCGAGTCGCCCAGCCTGCCCGAGGCGATGGCGGTGCCGAAGTAGCGGCCGCTCTGTGCCGCCGCGGCGCCGAGCGTGTTCTCGGCGGCGTGTGCGGTCGGCGGTGCGATCAGTGCGGTGACCGCACCGAGGACGCCGACGACCAGCGCCAGCAGCAGGCCGTGGATCTTCCGGCGGGTAACGGATCTGGGAAGGGCATACGAGCCCATGACTGTGCCTCCGAGGTAGAAATCGCGGTTCGACTGAAGCGCAGGGGATTACGTCGTCCGGCCCCGTTCGGCAGATGGACGGGGTGAGCCGGAGCCCGGGCAGCACGGAATCACCGGACACCGCAGTCATGGGACCGGGACGACCCCAACCGGCACGGGCAGCACCCGGTCGGCCGCCGGGTGACGTACGGCCGGCGGCGGTGTTCCACGTCTCGACACAGGCATGGGGTACTCCATCGCGGCTCAGCGGGGGACCGTCACGCGGCGTCGCATACCTCTCCAACTGCGGGAAGAGCCAGGACGCGCTGGTGCGAACCTCACCGGAACGAAACGGGTGGCGCAGGTGATGTCGTGGCGCGGATCTGTCGTGCAGCTGGTCGCTGATCTGCCGTGCGGCATGGATTGCCCAGGCTGATACCCGGAGGCTCGGCCCGGGGCCGGTTTCTCAGACAGGGATGATTGAGGTGGTGACCGTGGATCGTCAATACTCCTCGCGGAAAAAATTTCCGATTGTCTTACGAAACTTTCGAGCTTCCGGTGAGCGGACGGTGGCCCCCCGGTTCCGTCGTCGGCGGCGTACGGAGAGTTTGGTGCGTCACGGACGTTGGAGGCAGGGTCGACCGAGTGTCTGCACCGTCCGTAATTGCTTCCTTCCGGGGGCAAGTGGCTTGCGGGCCAGCCATTTGACGGTATGGCGTGCGCTGGCCGGTGTGTAGTGTGCGAATGTTTCGACGTTGGCGGCGATGCATGCGGGAGGTATTGACGCCGTTCACCGGTTCCCTATCATTCGGGTTGCTCGACACTTCGACTCTTGTTCGGTATGACGAACATTTCGAGCCGCTCCATTGCACAGCAGGCCACTCCAGGTAGCACCGCCCGAAGTCGGAGCCGCAAGGGTCATGCCGCATGTGTATGTCATGACCCCGTCAATTGTTGCCGTCGTGGTGCTCACGGACTGCTGCACACCGCACCACACCGACAGTCCGGCCAGCCTCTGACGAGGCCAACCGGAACCGCCTACTCAAGTTGAGGAAGCATCCATGAGCAGAGGAAGTTTCAGCCGCAGGCATCCGTCTGTGGTGCTCGCCGCCGTGGTTGCGGCCCTGGCCGCGTTGGCGGCGATGCTCGTCGCCGCCCCGGCTCAGGCGGCTTCCAGCGGCGCCTTGCGCGGTGTTGGCTCCGGCCGGTGTCTCGATGTGCCGGGGGTCAGCCAGACCGATGGCACGTATCTACAGATTTATGACTGCTGGGGCGGGGCCAACCAGCAGTGGACGTTGACGGACAGCAACCAGCTCACCGTGTACGGTAACAAGTGCCTGGATGTTCCGGGCCACGCCACCGCGGCCGGTACCCGGGTGCAGACCTGGACCTGTTCCGGCGGTGCGAACCAGCAGTGGCGGGTGAACTCCGACGGCACGGTCGTCGGCGTGGAGTCCGGGCTGTGCCTGGAGGTTACGGGCTCCGGTACGGCCAACGGCACGGCGGTGGAGATCTGGACGTGCAACGGCGGCAGCAACCAGAAGTGGACCAACCTGTCCGGGACCCCGACTCCGCCGGACGGCACGTGTTCTCTGCCGTCGACCTACCGGTGGACGTCGACAGGTGCGCTGGCGCAGCCGGCGAACGGGTGGGTCTCGCTGAAGGACTTCACCAACGTGGTGTATAACGGCAAGCACCTGGTCTACGCGTCGAACGTGTCGGGATCGTCGTACGGCTCGATGGCTTTCAAGCCCTTCACGAACTGGTCGGACATGGCATCGGCCGGCCAGACCGGAATGAGCCAGTCCACAGTGGCCCCCACACTGTTCTACTTCGCGCCCAAGAACATCTGGGTGCTGGCGTACCAGTGGGGTGCGTGGCCGTTCATCTACCGCACGTCGAGCGACCCCACCAACCCCAACGGCTGGTCCGCGCCGCAGCCGCTGTTCACCGGCAGCCTCCCGGGCGCCGCCCCGATCGACCAGACCCTGATCGCCGACGGCCAGAACATGTACCTGTTCTTCGCCGGTGACAACGGCAAGATCTACCGTGCGAGCATGCCGATCGGGAACTTCCCGGGCAACTTCGGCTCGTCGTACACGACGGTCATGAGCGACACGGTGAAGAACCTGTTCGAGGCGCCGCAGGTCTACAAGGTCCAGGGCCAGAACCAGTACCTCATGATCGTCGAGGCGCGCGGTGCGAACGAGCAGCGCTACTTCCGCTCGTTCACGGCATCCAGCCTGAGCGGTACGTGGACCCCGCAGGCCGCCACCGAGGGCAACCCCTTCGCGGGCAAGGCCAACAGCGGCGCCACCTGGACCAATGACATCAGCCACGGCGACCTGGTCCGCAACAACCCCGACCAGACCATGACCATCGACCCCTGCAACCTGCAGTTCCTCTACCAGGGCAAGTCCCCCTCCGCGAGCGGCCCCTACGACCAACTGCCCTGGCGGCCGGCTGTCCTCACCCTGCAACGCTGAACCTACCTGTGTACCCCGCCGACGGCCGGCCTCACCCGGATCGGGCCGGCCGTCGTCTTCCGTCACAACCACTGGACGTCACCTCGTCGATGACCGAACCGCGCACCATGCAGCAGCTGGAGGCTGAAGACCAGCTGCACCACCTGCTTCAGGACGCGTTCCCGCTGGTGGAGGTCGTCGAGGGTCGGTACTGAGCCATCAGCCGGTCCATATCCTCGTGCTTACGGCGTTGTCGCAAGATGCTGCTGCTTCCACCGAGCTGATCGACGGTGTGGTCCTTGGTGGTCTCGATATGGCCGCTCCCGCGCGTGCGCCGGAGACGGGCCGTGACGCTTGCCGGCGCCAGCGCCACTGGCCGCGGCGGGAACCGCTCCGTGACCGATTTGAGGGCCTCGCCCGACAGCCGTGCATTCCTTGTTGCGGGCCCCGTGACGGCCTGTTCGGTGCGGGCCGTCACCGGGACTCTCCGAACAGGGTGCGCAGGCTCTCTGGGCGGTAGCCCGGTGCCGGCACGGAGGGGCGCTGAGCTGCGGCGCTCCGCCGGGCGTGATGGGCGCGGATGGTCTCGATCACCTCGTCGTTTCCCGCCTGCAGGTAGATCTGCGTGGTGGACAGGTGCGCGTGTGCGAGCACCCATTGCACGTCCGTCAGCGACACCTTCGGGTCCCGGGCCATCCGGTAGGCCGCGGTGTGACGCAGGTCGTGCAGCGTCCAGTTCGACCCGAGCAGATCGTTCGCCCGGTTGAACATTGCCCGGGCCGCGTCGTACTTCAACGGCCGCCAAGGCCGTCGTAGCGTCCACCACAACGGCAGGGCTTTGCCTTGCGGGACACCGTCACGACGGTTCTCCTCCTGGTAGAGGCGCAGCCAGACGAACGCATCGGCAGAACAAGGAACTTGCTGGTAGGCGTGGGTTCCCTTCCGGACCACGCCGAGCAGTTGCTCGCCGGGCAGAGCATCACGCTGCCGGCTGGTGAGGAGTTCCTCGGCCCGGGCCGCATGGGAGACCCAAAAGGCCAGCAGAGCACGGTCCCGGTGGTGCCGCAGGGCGGCGAACAGCGCGTTGAACATCTCATCGGGGATGCGCCGGGGAGCCCGCTTCGGGACCGTTGGCCGGTAGCGGCCCAGCGGGAACGGGTTGATGATCGGTCCCGTGCCCTCAGCCAGGTGGGAGTCGTAGAAGGTGCGGAGCACCGTTTCGCAGTGAGCCCGTGTCCGTGCCGCGTATCGCGGGCCAGGTGAGGGCTTGCCGGTGATCGCGTTCGGCGTACCCGCGATCTTCTTACGCACCGTCTGTGGGGCCGTCTCGGCGGTGTAGCCAGCCTTGCGATGCCGCCAGTGCAGGCGCTGCGGCTTGTTCGCGACATGCATCCACCGGGAGAAGTCCCGTGCATCTGTGCGCGTCGCCCGATTCCACTCAATGTCGAGTGCCCACAGGAACCGCCACCAGCGCAGCAGGTCCATGCCGTAGGAGCGGATCGTGGAGGCAGGTTTGTCCTCGGCCTGAAGCTCGGTGAAGAAGACCTGGACGGGCTCGACGACGGCACCGCTGGAGCCCAGTAACTGGTACGGCGTCCACCACTCTCCGGTCCCGTGCAGTCTGCCGATCTCGGGCAGGACGAACGCGGTCAAGTCCCTCTCGGGGAGGTCGCCTTGAAGCATCCCGGGAAGCTAGCAGAAGAGGCCGCTGACCTGCGAATACTCAAGGATTAGTTCGGTTAACATGCCAAACCGAACGAGATAGCACCTGACCAGACGGTTCGGGGCATGGCAGACCTCCGCAGTAGCCCCGAGCACCACCAGCCTACGAAGGGTGCTGGCGCCCCGCATGCGTGCTCCCGATGCGCGGCGCACCCTGAAGGCGTGATCGAGAATCCACGTGTCGTCGTGTACCCGCCCACCGAGTCTGGCGGTCGACGAGTGCGCGTCGACGGCGCGACCCTCGGCACGGCCTACTCGCTGCACGACCTCGCGGTGTTCTTGGAGCGCGCCGGCCTGGAAGGCTGGGACGAGCTGGACGTCGCGGCGCACGCCGAGCTAGGGCTGATCGAGTGGCGGGGTGGCGGTCCAGACGATTGGGGGAGCTGATCAATCCTTACGCATCCCTTACGTCTCGGGTGGTTGTAGGTCAAACTTGTGCTCCGCTTGAGGTAGGGGGGTATGAGCAATCCGTACGTGAACGCACCGATCCGTGCCTGGATGTACGCAGCCACGGCGCACAAGGTGATCTGGGTCGTAGTCGTGGTGGCGTCAGCAGGGCTGTTGGCACCGCCGTTGTTCTTCATCGCAGCGAAGAAGCGTGTCGTCGCCATGTACGTGCCCGCTCTCTACGCCGTCTTCGCCTGGGGCACGCCGATCGTCGCCTCACTGGCGGGCAAAGCGAAGAACTGGTCGGGTGGCGTGCTGGTATTCACGTTGATCATCGCGGCTGTCCACGCGGCGATCCTGGACACCGACTGGAAGGCGGGCCGTTAGGAGTCTGCCGCGGCTAGAGTCTTCGCGGGACAGCCTGGGGGGCTTCATGATCAGCAAACGTGCGGCCGTCGCCGCCACTGCCGTCTGCGCACTTACAACCGCTGGCTGCGGCGCCGGGGAAGCCTCCGGCCACAGTGCCGATCCCATCGTGCCAGCGATCGCAGCTGGCTTGCCTCACGCCCTCGTGGGCAGCGACTACAACTCCGTCAGCTTTCTCGAGACCCAAACGCAGAATGGCACCATCACCGGCACCCTCGATGACACCGAGGTGAAGTACAACAGCCCGGAGCATCAGCGTGCGATCGTCACGGGAACGCTGAAGGGGGCCCAGGTCACCCTCACGGTGAAGTTCACGCTGGGCACTACGGTCCTCAACGGCACTCTGGACGGCGACGCTCTCACTCTCCAGGTGCCGCAGTCGGACGGCCAGATCGAGGACTACGTGCTGAAGCCGGGCAGCGTCGACGACTACAACCAGCACGTCGCTGAACTCGAATCCGGTGGCAGCCCCAGCCCGACGGCCCAGTCCTCCAAGAAGTTCTACTGAGCCTTCGGCCGGCTGGGTGGGAGCGCTGGCGAGGCCGCGACGGGGCACGCCTCTTCCCGTTGGTGCGCCCGTGAAGACGATGAAGGAAGCCTTCGAGGAGTTGCGTCAGGACACGGATGCGGGCGTGTACTGCTTGTACCTCACGTGCAAAGAGGCGCGGGCGACACTGCGCGCGCTCGGGCAGGTTGCTGGCGAGGACGCCGATGCCGACTCAGCTCACACCCGGTTGCAGCGGCTGGTTGAACCGATGCCGCAGCTACGGACCGAGGAGGAAGAGCGGGGCGCGGTGGAGCGGCTGGAACCTCCATACGACCTCCCGGACGCGCGGCTTCGGCCGAGCGGGGATGCGTACGTGCGGGCCGGCAGCAGAGCGAGGGCGCGGCCCCATACACGCAGGGTGCACAGCAGAACGGACCAGGGCAGCCGCTCGCGGCTGTCCCGGTCCGTCCGGCACTCACGCTTTTCGACCTCGAGTGTCGGTGCAGCGGTCGGCAACGAACCCGCCATCAGGTGGCCGTGGCAGACGGTGGCGTGCTGCGGTGACAAGCTATCGGTTCGTCCGGCCCCTGCGCGGCGCCGCTGCAGGCCGGGTCGGCCTCTCAACCGACGGCGCGCCTTCCGGAGCATTCAGCAGGGCCTGCGGCAGGTAGGCAGACTGGACGTGCAAGTCCCAGCCGTGCACCTGGACTGCCAGAGCGGCCAGGGCGATGGTCTTGTGCGGCAGCAGGCTGCGGGGCGCCGCATCGGAGGGTGCACTCTGCTGGTGCTGGACAAGACGGTGCGCCAGGGCCTGTTCGAAGGCCAGCTGGTTATCCTCCAAGAGAATGCGCAGCAGTTGCTGATCCGGCGTCAAGGCACCCACAGCATTCAGCTCCAGGACGGCATCGAGACGCTCGTCGACCTCCGGCATGCGCATCGCCACTGAGGGCCAGTCGCCCGGCAGATGCCCTTGGGCCTTGGCCAGGTAGCAGGCAAGGGTGTCCATCTCCGCCAGTTCCGCTGGATCCGACTTGGACTCCAGCTGCGAGTACGGCACCCCGTCGTGGATTGTGGACGCGTGGTCATGCAGGAGTAGTCCGATGGCCCGGTCCCGCTCCCAGACCATGCCGCTGATCACACACAGAGCGAAGGCGCTCAGCCAGTCTCTCGCGGTGGATGCGTGCTCCACCACGGCCTCGAAGTCCTTGTCCTCGCTGCTGATGCTCTCGTCGATAAGGGGAAAGAAGATTTCCTGATCGCCGTTGGGATAGCAGCCAAGTTCCAAGAAACCCAGGGCGCACTCCGCCGCGGTGCGCAGGGCTATGCGCGACGCGGCAGTGCTGAGCTGGGGGTCCGTGAGTGTGCGGGCAGCTGCGTGGTCTAGGAGCTCGTCCCGCATCGCCTGCAGCTCCTCATCGGAGTAACAGTCGTACTGCATCGTGTGCCAGCGGCGGTGCGCCCGCCGCTCGATGCCCTCCAACGCTTGCGCAATGCGCTGCTCGCTCACGACATGCCGGGCAACATCCTTGATCGCCATGCACGTCATCCTGACAGCCACCGCTGACATGACAGGCAGTTCCCTGCCCGGATTGCGGACCTCGTCCGCCCAGTGCATGGTCCGGGTTTATTTCTGCGCACCACGCCGTGGCGCAACGGACGGGTAGGCCTGTTGTCCGGGCTGGTCAGGAATTGGACGGTGGCGTTTCGCCGCATAGGAGCGAGTGCGGACGGCTGATGGAAGTCCTCATTTCTCAGTACGCGCGCGCCGCCGTACCGTGCCGGCTTTCGCCCTGACGCGCGAGGGCGTTCTCCTCGACCAGGTCCACCTCCATGGCCGAGGTCACGGCGGCCGGAAGCTCGAGGCAGGTCGTGGCGAGGAGGCCGTCGATGAGGCGGGGCGGTACGGCATTTTCGTGCGCGCCGGGTCCTCACCGGCGCGGTGAGCTGATCGAGACCGCGTCCGGTGACTTCCGCCGACGATCTCCTCAGGTGCGGCCACACACCTCCGACCGGGGCGAACTCGCGTGCGTACGGCAGCAGTTGGTAGGAGGTCAATGATGATCGGCCGTCGATCAGCCCCGTCGGAGTGTGACCCCCGGGCGGAATTGCACGTCTTACGTTCGAGACCGCATCCCGACGGCCCCAACGGAAGGTTCTTCGATGGACAGTCAGATCGTGAAGGTGAAGATTCACCCCGCCATCGGTGTCGCCCGGGTCGGCAACAGTCTCGAAGCACCCTTCATCGGCCCGGAATCACCGGACCAGAAACCAGCGGACCCCGGCTCCTACAAGGACGGTTCCGGGGCGCTCCGCAGGCAGGCCGCACGGTTCCGTGTGTACGGCTACAACGCCGCGGGGGAGGTGGTGAGGGAGCTGAAGCCGGGCGCCGAGGGTGTCTCCGAGATCCAGTGGACGGTGCATCTGGCCAACAAGAAGGCCGCCTGGTACCAGTTCCATCTGGCGCTGGACATACCCGAGGGCCAGACGCTCGCGGCAGAGCAATACGCTCTGCGCAACGCCGACGTCGTGGGCGCCGAGAGGAAGAAGCTGGTCAACGACCCCGGAAGCCGCACCGTCCGCGGCTCGAAGACCGAGACGCAGAAGTTCGACACCGGCAAGATCATGGGCAAGGCGGTGTACCTCGGCGAGATCTCCACCCGTTCCGACGGCCGCCTGCTGGTGCTCGGTGGCCGGGGAAACTCCGCCTCCTACAATAACCAGCCGATCACCGGGGTCGCCAACAACAACACCTGGTACGACGACGTGTCCGACGGCCCGGTGACGGCGACGGTCCGTATCGACGGCAAGGATCTGACCGCCGCCCCGGCCTGGGTCGTGGTCGGGCCTCCGCACTACGCCCCCGGCGTGAAGTCCATACGTACCCTCCACGACCTGCTCTTCGACGTCTTCGTCCAGGCCGGTTCGCTGACCCGCCCGCAGAGGATCTCGTTCACCGATCACATCGAGCCGATCCTCCGCCGGTTCTGCGATCTGCAGTGGGTCAACCAGGGATTCGCGGCACAGTTCGGCTGGAACGGCCCCCACTTCTTCCTCTCGCCTGCCATGCGGAAGAGGCTCGCCGATCCGTCCGGCCGGAACCGGGAACTGCGCCGCCAGACGTACGCCGCCCTGCGCGACTACGACCGGGACGGAAAGTCCCCGCTGCCGTGGCCGTGGATCTACGGCGACGCCATGGCCAGCACGCCCAAGTCCGTGCGTCAGCACCTGGTGCTGTCGCCGGCCCAGGACTGGATGCTGCAGCGCTGGGCGGACGGGGCTTTCCTGGCCGGACCCCTGCGGCAGCCGCGCCCCACGGTCGACGACGCCCCTGTCGGCGAGCAGCCGGGGCTGTTGGACCGGGCGGCCCTGGAGAACTGCGCCGCTGACGCGTTCCACCCGGGGTGCGAGGTCACCTGGCCGATCAGGCACCCGAGCATGTTCAGTGAACCCTTCCGCATCCGGCACCGCGCCACCGGCACCGCGGAACCCGACTACGGGCCCACCCTCACCCCGCAGGAGGCGGTCGCCGCCAACGGGCCCCTGCACGCACAGGGGCCCGGAGACCTCACTCGCTGGATGGCCGCCCCCTGGCAGGCGGACACCGCGAGCTGCCGTTCCGGCTATGAGGTGCTGGCCAACCTGGGGCCCCGGTACAGCCCTTACCTGCCGACCTTCTGGCCTGCGCAGGTACCCAACCATGTCCTCAAGCTGGAGGACTTCGAGAAGGTCAACACGCCGTCGACCGGGAGCGACGACAGCGCCCGGGAAGAGGCGTTCGAGCGGCGGGCGACCTGGCTGCGCGGCCTCGACGGCACCATGAACCAGCAGCGCACACAGATGATCAAGGACTGGCCCAAGCTCGGCATCGTCGAGGTGCGCGACTACACAGTGGGCGACGGGAAGTTCCCGGAACGGATCCTGGTGGAGTCACGCCCGGGACAACCGCTCGACCAGGCACCGGACACGGCGAACCTCGTCAACCTGCACATGCCCGAGGCGGGTCCGCACGTGTTGTCCGCGGCGGCGGGCCTCCGGCCCGAGGGAAGGCTCTCCCCCGAAACCGCCGAGGCCGAGTCCGCGGCACGGGTCATCGGCGAGGCCGCCCGGGCGACCGGCTACCGCGAGGAGGAGATCACCGCCGGATATCTCGAGATACTCGACCCCTTCCGCGACGCGCGATGAGCGCCGCACTCGCTCCCGGCACGGACACCTACGACGTCGTGGTGGCGGGCGGCGGCCCGGCCGGCTGCGCCGCCGCGCTCGTGCTCGCCCGTGCCGGCCGTACGGTTCTGCTCGCGGACGCCGGCACCGGGCCGCCCAAGGTCGGCGAGACGCTCGTGCCCGCCGGGCGGGTACTGCTCGGCGACCTCGGCGTCGCCGACCGTGTTCTCGACTCGGGGCATCTGCCCTGCTACGGCAGCCTTTCGGCGTGGGGTTCGGCCGACCTGCACGCCGTGGACTTCATCAACGACCCGCACGGCCATGGCTGGCACCTCGACCGGCGGTTGTTCGACCGGCGTCTGCGCGACGCCTCGCGCGCGGCGGGGGCCGAGGTCGCCGAGGGCTCGGCCGTACGCGACCCCGCGCGGACGCCGGACGGCGGCTGGACCCTGGTCCTGCGCGGCGGTACCGGCCCTCCCGGTACCCGGTCCGGTGGCGAACGTACGGTGCGCTGCCGCTGGGTGATCGACGCCACCGGCCGCGCCGCCGCGATCGCCGTCCGCTGCGGGGCCCGGCGGCGGGTCGGGGACCGGCTCACAGCTCTGTACATGCCCCTGGAGGCGGACCCGCTGGACACCGACCGCCGTTCCCTCGTCGAGTCCGACGAGGACGGCTGGTGGTACACCGCCCCGCAGCCCCCCGGCGGGCGACTGGTCGCCTACTTCACCGACGCCGACCTGCCCGCCGCCTCCCACACCGCACTCCACTTCCGCCGACGGATGACGGCCACCCGCCACGTGTCCCGATGGATCCACCGGGACGGACCCCCGCCCACATCACCTGCCGCGCCCCGCCGGGCCGCCGCGCACACAGCGCACCTGGACACGGTGTACGGAGACGGCTGGACCGCCGCCGGGGACGCGGCGGTCGCGTTCGACCCGCTCTCCTCCCAGGGCGTGCTGACCGCCCTCTACACCGGGCTGGGCGCGGGACTGGCCGTCGACACCCGCCTGGGTCGCGCCCCCTACGGCGCGGACTCGGCCCTCGCCGCATACGCGGACAAGGTCGCGGCCGCACGGAGCGCGTATCTGCGCGGCCGCCGTGTCATCCACGCCCAGGAGGCCCGCTGGACCGACCGCTCCTTCTGGGCGCGGCGCCTGGCCGACCTCCCCGACTCGTCCTGCCGACCGCAGGAAGGGCCCAGCAGATCATGAACAGGGAACGGCACCGAGTCGTCGCCGAGATCGGCTGGACCGTGCCGCAGCGAAGGCACTCGGCTGGACGGCGCCTTCCGGCCGACGCCGACCGAGCGCGGCACCCCGGGTGTCGTCGGGGTGCCGCGCTCGGTCGCGCTGTGTCGCGATTGCTTCGCCAAGGCCGTCGTGAAGTGGGGGCCGACCGTACGCCAGAAGGGCTACAACGCCTGAGCGTCGCGGCCGCACGGACCCTACATGATCCCCTTCCACCGCCAGGGACGCGGCTCAACGCGACCGCGCAGGCAGTCGACGCGGTACTGGGCTTCTGCCTGCCACTCGGGGCGCGTGGCCGCGTGCTGGGCCGCCTAGGTGGTCATTCGTAGCTCGCGGGCCCCGGCGAGGAGTTCGTACCCCTCCCATTGGGTGACGTCCGCGCCGTACGCGGCACAGAATTCTGCGTACTCGGCGTCGGTGACCGTGCCGGTCGTAGTCACCTTGACCGCGGTGGAGACGAGATCCCACTCCGGTGGTCCGACGGAGGCCCGCTCGAAGTCGAGCAGCAGCGCCCCGTGCGCGATGCGGGCGACGTTGCCGACCCACGCGTCACCGTGCACGACGCACTCCGGCAGACCTGCAGGTCTGCGCTCCCACCACTCCCGGAGTTCTGATGCGCGGCGCCGCAGCCACCCGCGATCGTCCTCGGACAGGGATGTCGCCGCCTCGATGCGCTCGGTGACCCGTACGAACGGGTCGAGCCGGTCGAGCGGGAAGTCCGGCAGGGGCAACGGGTGCAGCTGCTTTCAGCAGGGTGACGACGTCCCGGACGGTGCCGATCACGTGCGGCGGCAGCTCGACCCAGAAGGTCACCGGACGCCCGGCGGCCTCGACGGGCTGCTCAACGGGCAGTGCGCGGACGGCTGGTACCTGGTTGTCGGCGAGCCAGCGGGCCACGCGAACCTCACGCACGGCCGCCTTCCATTGGCCTGCGCGGGCGATACGGACGACTATCTTGCCTGGCAGGCGCCATATTTCGTTCTCGGCGATCCGGACGGGTTCGGCGCCCGTGGAGCTGAAGCCTGCGAGGGCGCAGGCTTCTTCCAGTGCTGTGCGGGCGGGTGAGGCCGGGGGCGTCGTGCCTGCAAGGTAGCCGTGATCCGCTGGCGCAGGTACGCCGCCTCGTCCAACGTGCGGTGCTGCGAGGTGAATCGGCGAAGTTCTCGAAGGCCGTCGGCCGCCCTCCGCGAAGTGAGCCGGCCGACGTCGTCGAGCGCCTGGTGGCCGATGGCGATCGCCCGCAGCGGGTCGCCCTTCGCCATGACCAGGGAAGCCAGCTTTGTACGGGAGATGCCGCGCGAGCGTGCGTAGTCGTCGCTGTGCCCGGCGACTGCCGTCGCGAAGCGCTGCGCGGCCCGCCCTGGGTCCCGGTCGGCGTGGATGGATAGGTCGAGTGCTGACCTGGCCCGTCCAGTTGGCGCGGAAGTCGCGGTGTCGCTACAGGCTCGAGTCTGCGGTGGCTGTCACGCGAGGCCGTCCGCCGCGGACGGGAGTGAGGTGTGCGAAGTGCGCAGGGGAGTGGTCGATGGGCAGGCCAGGGCGCCAGGCGGTGAGGATCTGCGCGCTGCACACGAACAGGCCGTCGGGCAGCTGGTCCAGGGGATACCAGGCCCAGTCGCCGACGCTCTCGTCCGGCTGTGTGGCGGGCCGGCCCTGCCACGCGTGGACCAGGGCGCCCACCGTGACGCGCACGACGCCCCCGACGTGGTCGACGAGCGTGCCCAGTAGCTTGACGTCGTCCAGGCGGGCGATCAGGCCCGTCTCCTCGCGGAGTTCGCGGACCGCCGTCGCTTCGAAGGACTCCCCGGCCTCGACGGTACCGCCGGGCAGTTCGATGGTGCCGCGCCGATGGCGGCCGAGAAGAACCCCCTGCTCGCCGAGGAGGATCACACCGACCCCGACGGCCGCGTGCGGCGCCGGGGGCTGGGCACTGCGGGGACAGCTGGAGAGGCGTGCGGGACGGGCGGCAAGGTGGCGGACTCGGATGAGCTGCTGCACGACCGGCGTGCTCTGATCGGGATGGCGCAACAGATCGATGGCCTCGACGCGGAAGCCGTATTCGGTGAGCAGGTCCTCCCACAGTTGCGGCGCCAGGACCCACATCTGGGTGGCCAGCGGCGGATCGTCCCCGAGCAGGATCATCTGCTCGCGCGGTGCGACCGCGGTCGACGGGCCGCGACCGTGCAGGTCGGTGTGCAGGAGCGAGAGGATCGGAGGCGCGCCGGGACGCAGACCGTCGCGCAGCGCGGGCAGCGAGCGGTGCGGGTCGTTGAACGCCAGGGGGCTGTCCCGTAATCCCCGGTGGATCAGCGCGCGGCGTCAGATGCGGGGCATCGCAAGGCGGAGGGTCGTCCTCATACTGGGCGTATTCGGGCGATCCGATAACGCGGCGAGGTGTCGTAGCTGTCGTCGCGCGCCCTCCGGCGATGTCCCCTCCCCGCGCGGCCGCCGTCGCCCCGGTCCCCTCCGCCGCCCGGCCCCGCTCGCCGCGCCGGTTCGTGACCGCCGCCCTACGCTCGGGGCATGCAACGCCGCCTGATGCACATGTCTGCCGAGGTCCAGGACGCTCTGCGCACCGCGCTGGAGGAACTCCGCGCGGAGCTGAAGGTCCCCCTGAGCTTCCCCAAGCGCGTACTCAAAGCGGCCGACAAGGCCGCGGGTGAGGCGCGCTTGCCCGACAAGGACGCCACCCACCTGCCGTTCTTCACGATCGATCCGCCGACCTCGAAGGACCTCGACCAGGCCATGCACCTGGAACGGCGGCCCGGTGGCGGCTACCGCGTGTACTACGCCATCGCGGACGTGGCGACCTTCGTCAGGGCGGGCAGCCCTCTGGACATCGAGGCGCACGACAGGATCGAAACGCTGTACTTCCCCGACCTCAAGGTGCCCCTGCACCCGCCCGTCCTCTCCGAGGGCACGGCCAGCCTGCTGCCGAACAAGGACCGCCCCGCCCTGTTGTGGCAGCACGACCTCGACGCCCACGGCAATCTGACCGACTCGTCCGTGAGCCGGGCCGTGATCCGAAGTCGGGCCCAGCTCGACTACGCTGGCGCCCAGCAGGCCATCGAGAACGGCACGGCAGAGGAGTCCCTCGCCCTGCTGCGCGAGATCGGCGAGCTGCGGGAGGCCGTCGAAATCGCGCGCGGCGGCATCTCGGTGAATCTGCCGGACCAGGAGGTCACCCTCGAGGACGGATCGTTCCGGCTGCGCTACGTGGCGACGCTGCCGGTCGAGGGCTGGAACGAGCAGATCTCCCTCATGACCGGGATGTCCGCGGCCCAGATCATGCTCGACACGGGGACCGGCATCCTGCGGACCCAGAAGGAGCAGGCCGATCAGAACGTGATCAAGCGCCTGCACGACATCGCGAAGGCCCTGGGCATCGTTTGGCGGCCTGGCGTCTCGTACGCCACGCTGGTCCGCAAGCTCGATCCCCAGAACCAGCAGCACATGGCCTTCCTCACCGAGGCCACGAGCACGATGCTCAAGGCGGAGTACACCGTCTTCCGCGACAACCAGAAGCCGGCGTACACGATGCACGCAGCGATCGCGGCCCCGTACACCCATTGCACGGCTCCGCTGCGGCGTCTGGTCGACCGGTACACCGGTGAGCTGTGCGTGATGGCGTGCGCGGACAAGGCCCCGCCGAACTGGGTGCTCGACGCCCTGTCCTGCATCCCGTGCGACACGGCACGGGGGAAGGGCGGCATGGCGGACCGGCAGACCGTGGACCTGGCCGAGGCCGCGGTGCTCAAGGACCGCGTGGGCGAGGTGTTCGACGCCGCGGTCATCGACACCGACGCGGAGCGGGGCAGGCCGCGCGAGGGCAAAGTGTTCCTGGCCGACCCCGCCGTGCTGGCCAAGGTCGTCTCGACCAACGGCCTGGATCTCCAGCTCGGATCCAGCATCAGGGCCAGGCTCAAGCAGGCGGACCCCGCCGCGGACGAGGATAAGGTTCTCTTCACCGTGCCCTAATAGGACTCCGTTAGGTCTTCACGTCGGGCCTGTTCCTGGGCACGTTGGATGTGTGGATGCACACGAAGTGAAGCGTGTACGGACGGGCGATACCGATGCGTCACACCTGCGACTTCTGCGAGCTGCCCTTCGGCGGTGCCGGAGAGCCGCCGCCGTGCACCGGGCCCAATCGACTCGCGCCTTGGCGACGAGCCCTGCGACGCACGGCGCCGATCAGAGTCGCGGTGGTGGCAGCCGCCCTCGCTGGGCGGGTGGCTGCAGGCTTCAGAGGCTGGTGAGCCGTTCGGCGTCGAGGTGCCGCTTCTCCCGCCTCAAGTGCGCGGACGGCAGCAGCGGCGGGTAGGCAGCGTTCGGCCGCGGCGCATTTCTCGGCGTTCCCGTCGAGTAGGTGCTACAGGTCGGTGCGGTCGCGGGCGAGTGCCTCGCCGAGCATGCCGCCGCGGCCGCGTTCCAAGATGTCGACTGCCTGGTCCGGCCGGTGGCACCGGGTCCTGATCCGGAACTCGCTCGAGATCATGACGACGCTGGAAGACGCGCGATCCGGGAGCGGCGGCACCTGAATGGAGTCCCGTTGTAGGAGGCCGCGCCCGCCAGGAAGGCGTTCGGCGACCTAACGGAGGGGAAGCGAGACGTCGTCCGGGAGGCGTTGGTGGCCATCGCCCGCGACCCGGCGGTGGGCCGGGAGATCCCCGGCTGGCGGCCTCCCCTGTTCGCTGTTGTCGACAACCGCACGGTTCCGCAGTGGCGGATCGGGATTCGCGGCTACAGGCTGGTTACTAGGCGGACGTTCCAAACGGACCTTACGTTCTACGCGCAGTGGAGCCATGAGTGCCGGAACTGCCGCCTGCACGAGAGTCACCATCGTGCTGAAGTCGGGACCGTGTAGGTTCCCAGAGATTACTGCTCGCTGCATCCAGACTGGCGCCACGAAAGACTAACGGCATGATATCAGGCAGATTCTGGCGTCGTGCCACGGACGAGCCCGCGTTGTACGCAGGCGGCATTTTGGTGCTGCTCAATATTGTCGCTTTCTCTCCCGTGTGGCGGCCCACGGGAGAGACCCTTGGGGCTGCAAACGCGCTTACCGCAGCGTTACTGGCTTTCCTCGTCAAGCTTGTGGAGAGCCGTAAGGTGGGGCGAGTGCTGAAGAGCTACTCGGAATGGCTTCGCCAAGGGGGGCCGTATGAAATCGTCGGTGCAATCGTCGGACGTGAAGGTATATGCGAAGAAATCGAATGCGAATTGCGCGACAGGAAATCCCGCAATCCGCAGCTGTTGCTGGGCGGCGTCGGCGCGGGAAAGACGTCGGTTCTGATTCTGCTCACAGAGAACCTTGCCCGACGGGGACTGCTACCTGTACCCGTCCAACTGGGAGGCAGTGACTCCACGCTGGACTTTCTCGAACTGGCTCACCGTCGCTTTCTCGCAGCAACCGTCGAATTACCGGAGGATGACCGGGAACGAGCATGGCGGAGACTGGTCGAAGATGACAAGGTTGTCGTTCTCGCGGATGACTTGCAGGAGGCCCTCGGCAGCGTTGGGGCGCTGGGGCGTGAATCTGTGGTCCGCTCGGCCCTCCAGCGCGCTAGGTGGCAGCGATTGCCCCTCGTTGTCACGTCTCTGCCTCACGGTCCTCTGTTCCGGGCCATCGATGTGACCGTTACCGAACTAGAGCCACTCGACGAGGGGGAGGTCGCAACGCTCCTCCACATGAGCGACTGGCATCATGAGCGCTTGCAAGGGGAGTGGCTGGTAAGAACCGCACAGATGGCAGAAGCGCCGTTCTATCTACGGCTCACCGGGGAGCTTATCAGGTCAGGCTTGCTTGAGAGCGGTACTTTCGAATTTGCGGAAGGCCCATGGCGCGACCGTTCGAGGGTGAGAGTCAGTCTGTGGAAGACGTGGGAGTCGGCTCTGGTGCGTCGCCTTCATCCTGAAGTCGCACTGAGTGAAGCGGAGCGTTGGGCTGCCTTGGAATGGCTGTCAGTATATGCGTGCATCGGCCTTCGAGACGATACAGTCGCCGTGCCGCTCGATTCTCTCGATATGGCGTCTGAGGTCGACGTGCCCATCATCGGTGAAGTATTGAGGAGGCTTCGGGTCCAAGGGGCAGAGAACATCGATGCCCCAATGGGTGCTGCCTACGCCGAGGCGCTCGGGCTGGTGGAAATTCAAGGTGCAAGCGTCCGCTTCCGAAACAGCCTCCTGCAGGCATATTTTGGCTCACGACTGATGGACGTCGCCACGCGTGATTCTCTCTACATGGCCTCAGCTTTGCGCTGTCCAAGTCGCGAGCTCCTCATCTCCTTGGTGTTGCACTCCAGGGCGGTGGCCCTGCGGGCCACGCGAGAAGACCCGGCCGCGCCACCGCATGACTTCCATGTGGTCGAACTGCTCCGTGTGGCCGCGCGCGGACGTGCGGACGCCCGAGGCCTGGATGTATGGGTCACGGCTGTTGAGATCGACAACGTGAGCGGCGGGTCGCAACTAGCCGTTATCGCCCAGGAAATTGCCGTGATGTGGCCGGACATCCGCTCCAGCCTCCGAGAGAACGTTGAAGTAAACAAGCTAGAGTTCGTGCGCCGGTTCGGCGAGGCGCTGCGGGCGACTGAGCCAAGTGAACAGACGTGTGGCCAACGTGCCAGACAGGGATACCGTCTGTTGTGGTCCATCAGCGGTCGCGACAATCTCGCCTCCGTGCGTCTCGCGGCCTCACGTGAAATCGCTGACGGAGGTAATGTCGCCCGTGCGGCGCTGGACTCGGTCCTCGGCTCCACTTGTCGGGCCGCCTGCGGGCAACGACGAGAGAACAGGGGTGGGAGAAGTGCCGATTCGCCCCTGCGCCGGCGCGCTGCTTCGGCGGAGCGAGAGAGGCGAAGCGACGAAGAACACCGGGCCAGAACAGTGAGCGCGTGGCTCGCCCCGTCTCTCGCCGGTTCGGTTGTTGGCCGCGGGGGCGACAGTGAAGCACAGACCGTCATGCTGCGAGCACGGGAAGACCTCATGCAGTGGCTCGTTCACGGTCAGGATCTGAGGATGACCGAAGAGATCGCACTCGCTCAGGGGTTCAAGTATGCGGCGAACCGCCGCCTTCGGCACCCTCGTACATCGCGTGAGACGAAAGAGTATCTGATGGAGCGAGCCCTCCAGATGCTCGCCGGCGCAGCCCACTGGTTCTCCCAGGTAACCCTCATTCAGGCCCTGGCCCTATGGGCACTGCCTGACGATCTCGAGAGCCATGGGATGGACCGACGTGCGGCAGAGGAAACAGTCAACGATTGGACACGCAGAATTCCGACCCAATTGCTCCATCCGTTCGTCAGAGAGGCGGCGGAACTCGCAGTGCGTGCGCTGGAAATCGGTCAGCCGACACGCTTCATCTGGCTTGACGAACGGGAAACCCTCTCAAGGGTCGGGTCCGCTCAGGCACCCGCGCTCCTCCTGAGCGACGTGTGGCTTCCCGTGTCTACCGGCTGGAAGGCTCTCGATCGGCGGGCCCAGCAGCTCATGGCCGACGTAGTGCTCCTGCTGAACCTGACCGAAAGAGAGGGGCGGCCTGCTGAAATCGAAAGCAGGCTGTCGGGCACGCTGGGGCACCATCTCCCTCCATGCCTGACATCTGACCGGTCCCCACTTCTCCCAGACCTCCCAGCCGTGGGCGAGCTACCCTTGGCTGGATCCACCTGTCTCAGGTCATGCCAGTTCAGCCTGTGCCCCTATCCGAGCCCAGGAATGCTCCCCCGCCAGGCAGAGCTTCCTGCGGCATTCTGCAGGACCCAGCGGACCTCGCTGAGCCGAGCAGGCGCTGTCCGAAGGCACGCAGCGCCCTGGCAAAGGATGACCCGGTGGGAGTTGAGGCGGTTCTGGGACGTCATGAGAGCACGGGCGCTGCGAGGGTGATTGGCTGAGTATCAGTCGGTCGCGCGCCCCAAGAAGATCGGGTTGGTGAACGCCGCCAACGCCCCGGAGCCTCCCCCTGAGTGGTGGACACGCTGATACTGGATCTGCTTGATCCGGAGGAAGCGAGACAACCGCCGATGGCGATGAAGGACTACTCGGACGAGTTCAAGGCCGATGCCGTGGCCCTGTACGAGTCCACACCCGGGGCGACATACGAGAGCATCGCCGCCGACCTGGGCATCAACCGCGCCACCCTGCGCGAGTGGGTGCTGCGGGACCGTGAACGCCGCGGTGTCACCGCCACGGCTGCGAAGCCGGCCGTCCCATCGGGGACACCGGCGCCGTCCGAGGCTTCGGACGAGCGGATCCGGTAGCTGGAGGCGAGGGTGGCGGAGCTCGAGGCGAGTGAACGCGAACTGGCGACCGAACGCGACATACTCCGCAAGGCGGCCAAGTATTTCGCCGGAGAGACGAACTGGTGAGGAGCCGCTTCCAGTTCGTCGACGACCACCGGGACACCTACGAGGTGAAGCGGCTCTGCCACGTCCTGGACGTGAACCGGTCCAGCTACTACAAGTGGCTCGCCGGCGCCGAGGCACGGGCCGCCCGGCAGCGCAGGGACCAGGTCCTGGCCGAGGAGATCCGCACGGTCCACGGCGAGTCCGGCGGCGCCTACGGCTCCCCGCGCGTGACCGCCGAACTCCGTGAGAAAGGGCGTCGGGTCAACGAGAAGCGGGTCGCCCGGATCATGCGGACGTTCTCCATCACCGGCATCCGCCTGCGCAGACGGGTTCGCACCACCGTCCCGGACCCGGCCGCCTCCCAGGTCCCGGACCTCTTCCAGCGGGACTTCACCGCCGCCGAACCGGGCCGCAAGTACATGGGCGACATCACTTACCTGCCCCTCGCGAACGGCGAGTTCCTCTATCTCGCGACGGTGCTGGACTGCTTCAGCCGCAAAGTCGTCGGCTGGTCCATCGCCGACCACATGCGCACCGCCCTGGTCACCGACGCACTGCGGATGGCGGCCTCGACCCGCGGCGGCCTGGACGGGGCAGTGTTCCACTCCGATCATGGAGCCCAGTACGGGTCGCGGGCCTTCGCCGGCCTCTGCGACCAGCTCGGGGTCACCCGTTCGATGGGCGCGGTCGGCACCAGCGCCGACAATGCAGCCTGCGAAAGCTTCCACGCGTCGCTGAAACGCGAGACGCTCCAAGGCGCCTGCGACTACGGCGACGCCGACACCTGCAGACGGACCGTATTCGCCTGGCTGACCCGCTACAGCACCCGCCGACGGCACTCCGCCAACGGCCACCTCAGCCCAAACGAATACGAACGCCGACACCACACCGCTAAACTCACGCTCGCCGCGTGATCAATAACCGCGTGCCCACCATCACAGGGGAAGGCCGGGGTGTCTATGGTCTTGGCTGTCCCTTGCGGCGGGAGCTGGGGCTATGCCAACATCCGCGGCGTTCCGCGTTGCGGACGTGCCTCTGGTTGTGGGTTCGCGACGGAATCGCTCAGCCGGCCCGTGGCCGCTCGCTCTCGCGGCGGGCGTCCTCCAGGACCTTCCGCCACGAGGTGACGTTCGGCTTGCGGCGCAGCAGTGCTCTGCGCTCGCGTTCGGTCATGCCGCCCCAGACGCCGAACTCAAATCCGTTGTCGAGGGCTTCGGCCAAGCACTCGATGCGCACCTGGCACCCTGTGCAGACCGCCTTGGCCCGCTTCTGGTGCGGACCGTCCACGAAGAGCTCATCCGGGTCGGAACTTCGGCAGGCGGCGTCCTCACTCCAGTGGTCCTGAGAACTCGGCATGGCTTCCCTCCCTCGTCGCAACCAACGACAGATCCACTTTATTGCGCTGGTCAGGACGGGTGTCCCGGCCGTGGGGTGCATATGCGCCACGGCACTCCGTTCGGGCAGGCGGGACGCTTCTCAAGCCGTGGGCAGTTGCTGTGCCACGGTGTGCAACGGGGGCCGCAAGCCGTACTACGGAAGCACTCGGTCGTGGACCGGGGTGATTGCGGGAGATGGAGTCACAGGCGGCACAGTGCCGAAATGCTCAACCCGCGTGCCGATGGGGAGCCTGCGCGATCCCGCTCGGGTGGCAATTGTGCTGGACAGCAACTATCGCGGTGTACGGGTGGGTAGCATCCGGCAGCATCATCCGAGGTATAAGGAGCGTGCCGTCGTGGCCAATGAGCCCGAGACCACTTCGGGCTGGTCTTCGTCGCGGGAGCTGCTTTCTTCGCAGTCGGCTTTCGGGCAGCCGTCTTCTTCGTGGTATTCGTGGCGATCCCGATCAGTCCGCGCCGGGCGATGGCCTCACTCCAGTCGGCGAGGATGCCGTACCGCTGAGTGTTGATCATCCCGACGACGCCTGCACCGAACAGCCTGGCTCGCTCCACTGTCACAGAGACGGCGAAGTCCGTGCTGAGCGGCCCGACTTCGGGGTGCGCGTCGATAGTTGCGAACACGCCCCGCTGGCGGACAACCTCGGGCGGGGCCTGGCGCTCGGGGAAGAATCGGGACTCGAAGACGAACTTCGCGACTCCATGCGACGGCTTGCCCCGCAGTTCCCCTGTCAGGTAGTGCCACACCACCTGACTGGACGCTTCTGCGGGTACGCCGGCGGCGGCGCACACCTCGGCCATCAGCCGCTCCAGGTCGTTGATTGGCATCCGTACGTCCGTCGGGCTCGGATCGGATCTCACCCAGCTGTGGGCGTCTTTCTGATGGGCGCGTTCAGGCATGGCTCTCCCTAGGAAGCGGGTGGGGGACGATGAGCCCCGGCCGATCGGCTACGGCCGGAGGAATGAGTCGATGCAGGTCAGGTGGTAGCGGCGCGGAAGGCGTGCCAGCGCTGGGCCGACCGGAACTCGCCATCCCGCTCAAGGCGGCGCCAGGAAGCACAGACTTCTGCCTGTTCGGCACGGCGCCGAGCCAGCGCGGCGACGAAGATATCTACGGCTGGGCCCGGGGCCGCCGCCCAGGCGGGGAGCGTCTGACGGGCCCAGCTCTCGGCCACCTGGGGAGCCGTGCCGGCGTTGATGATCGACGCCAACAAAAAGCCGGAGCTCAGCCAACCGGCACCACGCCCAGGCCGTGCCCAATCCACGAGCACGGCCGCCCCGCCGTCGCAGACGAGGATGTTGCCAGCGTGGAGGTCCGTGTGCACAAGCCAGTCCCCGGCAAGCCGATGCAGGTCCAGGTCACCGGCCAGGTGCGCCCACCGTTCCTCGATCCCGAGGGTGCCCGCGAAGTCAGGCACCTTCACGGCTGGCAAATGCTGGAGCACCTCCGCTACTGCGCCGAGATCCGTGGAGGCAGGTGACAGGTCAGCATGGCGGCCCTGCACATGCTCGAACAGCAACCACCGCCAGCCGCCCGCCGTACCGGGGTGGAGCAGGCGGGGCGAGATCTCGGCGACGATCGGTGCGACGCGCGCCTCAGCCTCCAGAGTGTCCGCGTACCGATGAGTCAACGGTGTCGCCTTGAGGAACACCCGGCCCTCGGGGACCTCGAGAGCCAGGGTGAGCAGGGCAGTACGCCCCCCCGACGCCGGAACGGTGGCGAACACAGGGCCGGCGCAACCCTCGACAGCGGCGCGCAGCGGCTGCGGGACGGCGTTCCATGCGATCGACTCGGGCGGCCGTACACGTCGGACTCGAAGACCATCTTCAACTCCAATCGCTTGGGGACTCAGGCATCGCGGCCGACTGCTGGCCCGGGCGGGATCGGCTATGGGCGCTGGGAGGCCATCCGGTCGAGGATGAGATGGCCGCGTGCCGCGAGGTCTCCGCGGTCTTTGACCAGGCCAGTGCGCAAGTAGGAGACGCCCAGACGGACGGTCAGCAGCCGCAGCAGCTCTTCCTCCTCCTGTGTCAGAAGGCGGCCGTAGCCGGTGAAGTAGGCGTCCCGGAGATCGGGCCGCACGGACCAGACGGCGCCGAACAGCCACACGCACTCCTCTACGACGACGCCGTACTGGCTCATGGCGAAGTCGATCAGACCATGGCTGTCGGTTGCGGAGTCGTAGAGCCAGTTCCTGGTCGCGTAGTCGCCGTGCCGGAAGACCAACGGCAGTCGCGCGGCCAGGTCCACCAGGTTTTTCGATGCGGCTTCAACCAGCGCGATCCGGTCGACGGCCAGGTGCGCGGCGGTATCCTCCAGGCAGTCGGCAGCTTCCTGGGCATACTCCTGCATAGCGGAGCGCACGGCCGTACGGTCTGCGGCCGACCCGGCGTCCGACGCGTCATGCCAGTGACGCAGCAGCCGACCAGCGTCCTCGTGCAGACGCAGTTCCACATCCCGGGCCAGCGGCAGGTCCCGGACGACCTGGCCCGGCAGCGGCGAGCTGAGGAGCGCACGCAAGTCCGGGTCGGCGGCCAGCAGGCGGGGCGCCTGCTGATCGCTCAGGACTCGCTCGGTGTAGGCGTACCCGGCGACCTCTCGGTCGAAGTCGAGTTCGCTATGGCTGATCTTGACGAAGGCGGATCGTGAACCGGCGGCTACGCGCCACACCTGTGAACTGCTCCGTGGCCAGGAGCGATCCTCGATCGTGTCCAGGCCGGACAGGTGGTCGGCGACCCAGGCACGCAGCTCGGGCGGGAGGGGCTTGTCGGTCATCGGGTGAACGTCTCCGAAAGGGTGGACAAGGCTCATTACTTATGGCAGGTACAACGAGCGGAGCAGCGGGTCGGGGTCAGAAGTAGTCGGCTAGCCAGGGCTCCCTGTCGCCGGTGACGGCCAGCAGGCGGGCGATCGCGGCCACGTCTCCCCGTACCCCAGCCAGGGCGGCGGCCGCCGCGTTGCGGTACCCGCCGGCGTACCAGACAGCGAACTTTCCTTCCGACAGGGTGACGTGGGCCGAGTTTCCGCCGCGGTGGAGTTCTCCGCAGCCGTCGCCGATCCGCAGGGTGTACCGGTCGGTGCCAGAGCCGTCTCCCGCGACGAGGTCCAGCACTATCTCAGTGTCAGCGTGCTCGGGCCAGCCGCGCAGTTCCACGGCGCGGCACGGGTTGAGGATCCGGAGCATCCAGGGGTGCCAGGCCCGGGCGGTAGCTGCCCCGCCCTTCTCCAGGCCGTGCAGCAACAGCATCCCTGGCGGCAGGCCGGTGCGTTCGAACGCCACCGTGGGGATACGGCTGTGGTGTCCGCCGAGAAAGGAGAGCATCGCGGCGGCAGTGGGGTGGTCGGCCGCCCAGAAGTCGTATACGACCAGCCGCAGCCCGTCGACCGGGTGTCGCCGTACGGCCAGTGCGAGCGCGCCGCTCGGCAGGTGGCCAGGCGCGGCGAACGCGTAGGTGTCCAGGTCTGGGTGCTGGTCTTGCTGCCAGGCGTTCCACCAGGCGGGACGCTGCCAGGGACCGTTCCACTGGCCTGCCAGGCCGTCGCGCATCTTCGCCAGATACTCGGTGTCGCCGAAGGTGATCTCCAACCTTTCGGCACCGACCTGCTTCAGGGCGTCGGTGGGTACCGTCCAGGAGAAGACCTGCGTCGGGGCCTCCCAGCCCATCCGGCGCAGGTAGCCATTGGAGGCCGTCCATAGCGTCGCAACGACCGCACCCTGCTCCCGCAGCCTGCGCAACCGCTCGGCGGCCAGCCGGGCCGAGAGCCGACCACCCCGTTCCTCGGGAGCGACACAGCCGCACGCCATGCTCGCGCCGGGGACCGGACGGCCCCCGAACCACTGCGGGACGGGCAGGCCCAAGCCGCCGGCGATGACCCTGCCGCCGCGCAGCGCCACCCGTCGATCGGCGTGCCGACCGAGGCGCGCGATGTCGGGGACGTCGTGGCCGTAAGCGCGCCGGGCAAGGACCCCGTACTCCTCCCACATGGCCTCGTCAGCCGCGGAGAACGTGATATTCACGGGGTGCCCTCCTAGTAGCCGGTGGCGTCGCGCAGGGCGTCGCGGTCGGCAGGGACGAAGAAGCTGCGGGTGCAGCTGACGACCCGCTCGTCGTGCTGGTTGAACCCCTCGATGCGGCAGGTGACGATGCCCTGATCCGGACGGCTTGCGGAGCGGCGGGCGGCCAGCACCGTGCTTTGCGCTCGCAGGGTGTCGCCGACGTGGACGGGATGCTCGAAGCGCACCTCATCCAGGGCTATGTTGCCGGTGGTCATGCCGCTGGTGGATCGCACCGTCATGCCGAGCACGACGTTGAGGGTGAGCATGCCGCACACCAGGACGCGCTCGTGCCCGATGCGGCAGCAGAACTCGGTGTCGGAGTGGATGGGGGCCTCGTTGCCCATCAGCGCGAGGACCTGAACGTGCTCAGTCTCGGTCACTGTCCGCGCCGGACGGTGCTGAATGGCCAAGCCCGGGACGAGCTCGTCGAGGCCCAGTCCGACGACCTCCCGGATCTGGTCCCCTTCGACGCGACGGAAACCGCGGGGGATGTCAGCGCCCTCAGCAGCCTGCCTTCTCGCTCGGGTCGGTCAACGTGTCATGGGCTCGAGCGACGACGGCGTGGGCCGCTGTGATCAGAGGCGGCCCAACCATCGCCCCGTTCACGGTGGTGATGCTGCCCTCCGCCGTCGCGGCCGCCTCGAGCACGGCACGTGCCGCCTCCACGTCGCTCCGGCTGGGCGCGAACGCCTCCTCGATCACTGGGAGCTGGCGCGGGTGGATGGCGACCTTGCCGGTGAAGCCGAGCTCCGCGGCCTCAATCGCCTCCTGACGCAGAGCGGCCGGGGCGTCGAGCGAGAAGAACGGTGAGTCCACGGCGGGAAGACCGGCGGCGGCCGCAGCGGCGGCCAGCACGGCGCGCGGATACCACATGGCGCGGGTTGTCCTGCGGCATCCGGAGGAAGTGGCCACGCCCGGTGTGGGTCTCGCCACCTGAGACAGGTCGCGGGGTTGCGAGACGATCTGCCGTTGCGGGATCGCCTTGTCGGAGAAGCCCTCGGAGCATGCGGACGTGGTGGGGGCCGGACCTGGAGGACGTCAGCCGAGCGATTCCGTGTCCGCAATGCAAGACCCGTCCGGGAAGTTATTGACCGACATGGTGGGAGTCTGCTGAACTCCCGTTTCATGAACCCGCGCGTGGACCTCACTCGGCGGCGCCACATCGATCTGGCGCACGTCTCCAGCGCGTTTTGTTGTCGCTGACCCGGTAAGTGGTCCCCGGCGGCAGTCGGCGCGCGCAGTCGGTGCGCGCCGTCCTGAGACGGCCTTGAGTCGCCCGCCTCGCGATGCCTCCCCGCGGCATCGCCGTAACACCTCCTGAGGGCTCTCCGTCTCCTCTCCTTCTCGTGTGAGCCGGGAGCCTGTTCGCGCACACCGACGCGGTCGCTGACAAAGCGGCCGCAGCGGTCCTGCGACCACGCAGCCTTCTCCGGCCGGCCGACTCCGCGTTCCGCGCGTGGTCGATCAGACCTGCGCAGTACCAGCCGCCTCACTCAGCTGCCCGAGCCTCAGCACCTGTTCGCGTACCCCGTCAGTCCGAGAGGGACTCCGTCATGCCTCCGTCCATCCGCAAGCTCACCAGCCGCATCGGCGCGGTCGTCGAGGGTGTCGATCTCACGGCGCCGCCCGACCTCTCGACGGTCACGACGCTGCGCGACGCCCTCAACGAGCACAAGGCGATCGTGTTCGACGACGTGCGGCTCGACAACGCAGGCCAGGAGCGTGTGGCCCGCTGGTTCGGTGAGCTGACGACCGCCCATCCCAATGTGCCGGCCGCCGACGGCACGACCAACGTGCTCGCCGTCGACAGTGAGACCTCCAAGGCCAACGAGTGGCACGCCGACGTCACCTTCGTCGTCAACCCGCCGCAACTGACCACGCTCCGCTCCATCGTGACCCCGCCCCACGGCGGTGAGACGCTCATCGCGAATGCCGCCGCGGCCTACCGCGACCTGCCCGATCCCCTGCGCGCCCTGGCGGACACGCTCCGCGTCGTGCACACCAACCAGTACGACTACGCGCGCCCCGCGGCCACGACCGCCGAACGGCAGGCATACGACCGCGCTTTCGTGTCCACACCGTACGAGGCCGAGCACCCGGTCGTGCGCGTACACCCGCTGACAGGCGAACGCGGACTGTTCATCGGCGGGTTCGCCAAGCGGATCGTCGGCCTGTCGGGCGGTGACTCGGCGGATCTGCTGCGCATCCTGCAGTCGTACGTGACCCGCCCGGAGAACATCCTTCGCTGGACCTGGTCCCAGAACCAGCTGCTGATCTTCGACAACCGGATCACCCAGCACTACGGGGTGGACAACTACGACGACCACCCGCGCCGCCTCAACCGGGTGACCGTCGCCGGAGACGTACCCGCCGGAGTCGACGGCCGCCGCAGCGAACAACTCCTGGGCGACGCCTCGCACTACAGCAGCGTCCTGGCGGTGGCGGCATGACCGAGGTCCGCATCCCGGCACCAGCCGTCGTCAAGGGTTTGAACGCCGGGACGACGAACGAGCGGGAACGCGAGGTGTTCCTGCCGCGCGACGCCCGCCGACGGACATCGCTTCACGCTCTCCGTGAGCGCCTGCGGTGGCCGCTGGGCATCTACACGACCCCGGTCGTGATCCTGATCGCCTGGGAGGCGCTCGCCCGGACGGGCGTAGTGTCGAAGACGTACGCCCCGGCGCCGACCTCGATCGTGAAGTCGGCCGCCGGTCTGTGGCAACAGGGCGTCCTCGGACCCGACTTGGCCATATCCCTGCAGCGGGCCGGCATCGGTCTGGCGATCGGCCTGACGGTGGGGATCGTCACCGGCGTCCTCGGCGGGCTGCTGCGCAGCGGCGAGTACCTGTTCAACGGACTCGTGCAGGTGCTCAACACGATCCCTCTCCTCGCGGTGCTGCCGCTGATGATCGTGTGGTTCGGCATCGACGAACTCACCAAGGTGCTGCTGATCTCCTTCGGCGCCGGCGTCCCGATGTACCTCAACCTGTTCGCCGCGATCCGGGGCGTCGACCAGCGGCTGATCGAGATGGCGCGCACGACGGGCGCCGGCACCTGGCGCCTGGTCACCCGCGTGCTCGTGCCCGGAGCCCTGCCGGGGTTCCTCGTCGGCCTGCGGTTCTCCCTCGCGTACAGCGTCCTGGGCCTGGTCGCCGCCGAAACGGTCAACGCCGACAAGGGACTCGGCTTCCTCATCACCCAGGGGCAGACGTATCTCCAGACCAATCAGGTCTTCGTGGGGCTGGTGATCTACTCGCTCCTCGGTCTGCTCGCCGACCAGTTCGTCCGGGCTCTCGAGCGGGTGCTGCTGCGCTGGCGCCCCAGTTATGAGGCGTCATGAGCAGCACGATCGCGGCGGAGCCCCGTCGCCGGACCGGGGTCCTCGTCGAGCAGGTGGTCCGTCAGTTCGGCGACCGCGTGGTGCTCGACCGCCTCGACCTGACCATCGATGAAGAGGAGTTGGTGATTCTGCTCGGCCCTTCGGGCTGCGGCAAGAGCACCCTGTTGCGGCTGCTCGCCGGACTGGACCGACCCGACGGAGGCCGGGTGGAGGTGCCGGCGCGGCGCGCCATCGTCTTCCAGGCCGACCGGCTGCTTCCCTGGCAGCGAGTGCTGCCCAACGTCACCCTCGGCCTGCATGGACCCGACGCCGATCAGAAGGCCCGCGGCGTGCTCGCCGAGGTCGGACTCGCGGGTCGCGAGAAGGCCTGGCCCAAGGAGCTCTCCGGCGGCGAGGCCCAGCGGGTGTCCCTTGCCCGGGCACTGGTCTCCGAGCCCGAACTCGTGCTGCTCGACGAGCCGTTCGCGGCCCTGGACGCCATCACCCGGTTGCGCATGCACGACCTCGTACGGGCCCTGCGCAGCAAGCACCACGCGGCCATGCTGCTCGTCACCCACGACGTCGACGAGGCGATCGCCCTGGCGGACCGCATCGTCGTCATGAGCAACGGCCGCATCGGCAGTTCGCACGAGGTGCGTCTCTCCGCCCGGGACCGCGAGGCGAGCGTCGCCCGCGAGGAACTCCGCGCCCGGCTTCTGGAAGACCTGGGCCTCGTCGGCCAGCACTGATCTCTCCCACCACCCTCTCCCAGCACAGAAAGCACGACAAGCCATGCATAGAAGAACGGCTGGACTCATCGCCGCCCTCGGCTCGCTCACCCTGGCGGGCACCCTCACCGCCTGCGGATCCTCCTCGAACACCTCCGCACCGCTGAGCAACGCTGCCGACGCGAGCGACGCCAAGCACCCCGAGTGGAGCAAGTACACCTTCACCATCGGCGACAACGGCGGTGACGGCAGCCAGGAACTGGCGCGTATCACCGGCGCGTTCGACAACGCGCCCTACAAGGTGAAGTTCGCCCGCTTCACCTACGGCCCACCGCTCGTGCAGGCCGCCGCCTCGGGCGACATCGACCTCGGCAGTGTCGGCGACGTGCCGCCGATCACCGGTGCCGCGAAGGAGTACGGCTTCAAGGTCGTCGCGGTCAACCGCTCGCTCAGGCCCACCCAGTCCAACGAGAACATCATCGTTCCCAAGGGGTCGCCGCTGAAGACGCTCAAGGACCTCAAGGGCAAGAAGATCGCCGTCCCGCAGGGCAGTTCGGCCCACGGACTGGCCCTCAACGCACTCAAGAGCGTCGGTCTCACTCCTAAGGACGTGCGGCTGGTCTTCCTCGACCCGGCGGCCGGCGCCACGGCCTTCAACACGGGCAAGGTGGACGCCTGGTCGATCTGGAATCCCCAGTCCGCGATCGCGGTCAAGAACGGCGCGCGGATCCTGGCCAAGGGGCTGCCGCCGATCGACCAGACGAGCAGTTACTACGTCGCCAGTGAGAAGTCGCTCAACGACAAGACCAAGCGGGCGGCGCTCACGGACGTCCTGAAGCGCCTGGCCAGCGAGTTCGCCTGGGCGATCAAGCACGAAGACAAGTACGCCGAGGCCCTGTCCAAGGAGGAGGGCATCCCGCTGGACGACGCCAAGGCCTCCGTGAAGGCCTTCGAGACCCGCGTGACCCCGGTGGAGACGGCGGACATCGCAGCCGAACAGAAGCTCGCCGACGCCTTCCTGGAGGCGGGCCAGATCACCAAGACCGTCGACGTCAAGTCGATCACCGACAACCTCCTCCCGGCCGGCTACGACAGCTCCAAGCTGAAGGTCACCTCATGAGCGCGGCACGACGGCAACTCCACCTCAACGCCTTCCTCATGGAGGCGGGCCACCACGAGGCGGCCTGGCGGCTCCCGCACAGCAACCCCCGCGCCGACTTCGACCTGCGGCACTGGATCGAGCTGGCACAGCTCGCCGAGAGCGCCAAGTTCGACTCGCTGTTCCTCGCGGACGGACCCGCCCTCATCGGCACCGGCGAGTTCCGGCCCCCGGGCCAGCTCGAACCCCTGACGCTGCTCACCGCGCTGTCCCAGGCGACCAGCAGGATCGGCCTCATCGCGACCGTGTCGTCGACGTACAATGAGCCGTACAACCTCGCCCGTCGCCTGGCGTCCGTCGACCACGTCAGCGGCGGCCGCGCCGGCTGGAACATCGTCACCTCGGCGGGCGCGGACGAGGCGGCCAACTTCGGCCTCGACGACCGCCCCGGCCACGCCGAACGCTACGCCCGCGCCGACGAGTTCCTGAAGGTCGCCAAGGCGCTGTGGGACAGCTGGGAGTCCGAGGCCGTCCTGGCGGACAAGACCGCCGGACGGTACGCCGAACCGGGTCTGCTGCACCGGCTGGACCACCAGGGCCGGTACTTCAAGGTCGCCGGGCCGCTCAACGTCGAGCGCCCACCGCAGGGTTATCCGCTGCTCGTCCAGGCCGGCTCCTCGGAGGACGGCAAGGACTTCGCCGCTCGCCACGCCGAGGCCATCTTCACCGCCCACACGACGTACGAGCGCGCCGCCGCCTTCTACGCCGACATCAAGGCACGAACCCGGGCGGCGGGGCGGGACCCCGACGGTGTCATCGTCCTGCCGGGCATCGTCCCCTACCTCGGGTCGACCGAGGAGGAGGCGCGGGCACTCGCCCGGCAGTTCGACGAGCTGCGCGTACCCGAGTACGGGCTGCGTCAGCTGGCCGCCGTGTTCGAGACCAAGCCGTCCGTCTTCCAACTCGACGCCCCACTGCCGGACTTCATCCTGGCGAGGCCGAAGCTGGAGGGTTCGCAGAGCCGTTCCGACCTGATCACCGAGCTCGCGGTGCGCGAGCAGTTGACGGTCCGGCAGATCATCTCCCGGCTCGGGGGCGGACGTGGTCACTTCGAGTTCGTCGGCACGCCCGAACAGGTCGCGGACACGATCATCGCCTGGTTCGAGGGCGGTGCGGCGGACGGGTTCAACATCATGGCTCCTGCCCTGCCGTCGGGCCTGGCGGCGTTCGTCGAGCAGGTGCTGCCGATCCTGCGCGGCAAGGGCCTGTTCCGTGAGGAGTACGAGGGCACGACCCTGCGCGAGCACTACGGGCTCCCGGTCCCCGCGAACCAGTTCCATGGCTGACCCGCTTTCCGGGGCCGCCCCGGTCTGCGGGTCCGCTCCACGTCCCACGGCTGACCCGCTCGCGACTCCCGCCGCTGCCACTTCACGAAGCGGCGGGAGCGCGCCCGCGCTGCGGGTGGAGGGCCTGCGCAAGACGTACGAGGACGGCTTCACCGCGGTGTCCGGGCTCGACCTGGAGATACCCGACGGCGCGTTCTTCGGGCTGCTCGGCCCGAACGGCGCGGGAAAGACCACCCTCATCGGTTCGGTGTGCAACATCGTCCGTCCCACCGCCGGCACTCTTTCCGTCTTCGGCCACGACCACTGGAGCCGTCAGGCCCGCAGGCTCCTCGGCCTGGCCGCACAGGAGATTAACGTCGACCGGTTCCTGTCCATCCGGCAGATCCTCGTCTACCACGCCGGTTACCACGGCATCGTCGGCAGGCGGCCGCACGGCGCGCCGACGAACTGCTCGCCCTCTTCCTCCTCGACGACAAGGCCGACGCACGCGCCTACGAACTGTCCGGCGGCATGCAACGCCGGCTCGTTCTCGCGCGAGCCCTCATGCAACGTCCCCGCCTGCTCATCCTCGACGAGCCGACGGCAGGCTTCGACATCGAGCTGCGCTCGGAGATCTGGCGGGTCGTCAAGGGCCTCAACGCGGCCGGCACCACCGTCCTGCTGACTACCCACTACCTGGAGGAGGCGGAGACCTTGTGCGACGAGATCGCGCTGCTGCGCGCAGGCCGGATCGTCGACCGCGGCTCCGCCGCCACGCTGCGGGAGCGGTACGCGGCCCGGGACATCTCCGAGGTCTACGACCGGGTGATCACGGCCGAGGAGGTGGCCTCGTGACCAGTACCGACACCCCGGCCCTCCCGGCGCGCGACGAACCCTTCCGGGCGGAACGCCCACCGTTCCTGTGGCTCCTGGAACGCGAGGTGCTGCGCTTCCTCACGATCTGGCGCTACAGCGTTGTCGGTCCCGTGCTGTCGACCGTGCTGTTCGTCGTGGTCTTCGGATCGGCCCTCGGCTCGCATGTCGACACGATCGACGGCGTCGGCTACGGCAGCTTCATCGTCCCCGGCCTCTTCGCCCAGGCGATCGTCAACGTCGGCTTCTTCAACGGGACGACCAGCCTGTTCGAGGCACGCCGGGACCAGTACATCAACGACGTGTTCGCCAGCCCGCTCAGGTGGTGGGAGATCAACGCGGCACTGGTGGGCGGCGGTGTCGCCCGGGGAGCCGTCGTAGGTGCGGGCGTCCTGGCGGTGGCCTTGCCCCTCACCCACGGCGGCGCCCCGGCCCGCCCCCTCGTCCTGCTGTTCGGCACGCTCGGGCTGCTCCTGGTCGCCGCGCAGGTCGGCGTGATCGCCGGCGCCCACGCCAAGTCCCTCGACCATGTCTACTCCATGGAGTCGATCATCCTGCTGCCGCTGGGCTTCCTCGGCGGTGTCTTCTACTCGGTCCACCAACTGCCGCCGTTCTGGGACTTCCTGAGCCACCTCGACCCCGTCTTCTGGCTCGTCCAGGTCGAGCGGATCGGCTTCCTCGGCCAGGCGACGTAGGCGCGGGCTGGGCCCTCGCCGTGGTCTGGGTCCTCGCGGCGGCCCTGACGGCCTGGTCGGCCGCACTGTTCGCCACCGGCCGCCTCAAACCCTGAAACGCAGACGAAGGAACGCACGCGAAGGAACGCAGAAGAAGGAACGCAAGCCATGACGAGCACCCCACCGGAACAGACTCTGTCCACCGACGTGTTGGTGATCGGCGGCGGCCCCGCGGGCACATGGGCCGCCATCAAGGCCGCTCAGGCGGGCGCCGACGTCACCCTCGCCGACAAGGGCTACACGGGCGCGAGCGGAGCGACGGCCTCCGTAGGCACCGGCATCTGGTACGTCGACGACGTCCCCGAGCTGCGCGAGGCCGCCATGGCGAGCCGCGAGGCACTCGGCGGTCATCTGGCCGACCGGGACTGGATGGCGCGCGTCCTCGACGAGACCTACGCACGCATGGACGAACTGGCCCGCGTCCAGCGCTACCCGTTCCCCGTCGCCAGCGACGGCCGTCAGCTGCGCGGTGACCTCCAGGGCCCGGAGTACATGCGACGGCAGCGCACCCGGGTGCAGCGGCTGGGAGCCCGCATCCTCGACCACACTCCGGCCCTCGAGCTCCTGACCGACACCGACGGAGTCGTCTCGGGGGCGCGGGCGCTCGACCGAGCGAGCGGTGCGATCGTCCGCATCGAGGCCGGTGCGGTGGTGCTCGCCGCCGGGGGATGCGCGTTCCGGTCCAAGACGCTCGGCTGCGACGTCAACACCGGGGACGGCGCGCTGCTGGCCGTCGAGGCGGGGGCGAGGCTGTCCGGGATGGAGTTCTCCAACGCCTACGCCATCGCCCCGAAGGGCACGTCCCTGACCAAGACCGCCTACTACTCCTGGGCGACCTTCTACCGCGCTGACGGCTCGGTCCTCGAAGGGGCGGGCAGCACCCGCGGCCGGTCATTGATCGCCAGGACCCTGCTCACCGAACCGGTCTACGCCCGCTTCGACAAGGCCGCACCGGAGGAGCAGCAGGCGATGCGCAGAGGCCAGCCGAACACCTTCCTCGTCTTCGACCGGCTGGGCATCAACCCCTTCACCGACCTGTTCGAGATCACCCTGCTCGCCGAAGGAACGGTGCGGGGGACGGGCGGTGTACGCATCGCCGGCCACGACTGCTCGACCGACGTCCCCGGTCTGTACGCGGCCGGGGACACCGCGACCCGCGAGCTGATCTGCGGCGGCTTCACCGGAGGCGGCAGCCACAACGCCGCGTGGGCGGCATCTTCGGGGAGCTGGGCGGGCCGCGGTGCCGCCGAGTTCGCCACGCGAAGGGGCCGTCCGGGAGGCGCGCTGCGCACCGTGGGGACGGCAGGCCTGCGCCCCACCGGCGCCGTCCGTATCGGCCACCGCGAGGTAGTCACCGCCGTACAGCGCGAGATCCTGCCCTACGACCGCAACTACCTGCGGCACGCGGACCGGCTCGAGCCGGCGCTGCACTCCCTGCACGGGACCTGGTCCGCGATCCGGGAGGGCCTGGGGGCGAGCGGCGAGGACCTCTTCCGTGCCCGGGAAGCCGCCGCGATGACGGCCCATGGCCGGTGGATGTGCCACGCGGCGCTGCGGCGCACCGAGTCGCGCGGTATGCACAAGCGGGCCGACCGGCCGGCGCTGGACCCGGCTCAGCACCACAGGCTGCTCACCGGTGGGCTCGACGAGATCTGGAGCAGCCCGGAACCGGCACGGGGACAACTGGTCACGAGCAGAGGCCGAGCCGCATGATCGAGATCGTCGACCCGGGGCGCTGCATCGCCTGTGACCGATGCATCGAGGTGTGCCCGACGCGCGTGTTCGACCGTGGCGCAGACGGAATTCCGGTGATCGCGCGGCACGACAGCTGCCAGACCTGCTTCCAGTGCGAGGCGTACTGCCCGACCGACGCGCTGTTCGTCGCCCCTCTGGTCACCGCGGTCACGGCCGGCTCGCGCTTCCACGACGTCACCGAGCTCGAGGAGTCCGGCCTGCTCGGCGGATACCGTCGTGAACTCGGCTGGGGCCGGGGGAGGAGGCTCGGTGCCCGTACCGCGGTCGGACCGGAGTATCCGGACTGAGCTGAATTCTTCGGGCTCCCCCGAGCCGTGCGGCAATAGCTGCATGCCGCTTCCATGTCCGAAGTGACCTGAGGTGAGGGCGAGATGGAGCAAGCACTGAGCCGCGAGGAGGCGTCCGAAGCAGTCCTCGACCACGGCTGGCGCTACTTGCTGGGCACGCTGCAGACGTCTGTCCGGGTCCGATCGCTGGCCCAGGGAATCAGGCTGACGTCACACGTCGTGGCGGTCTGCGGCGACGACGCCGATCGGCATCTTCGCGTCGACGCCGGCCCCGATCTGGTCGTGCTCACTCTGCAATCGCTGACCCGTACGGCGGTCACCGCCCGGGACGTCGCACTCGCGCGGGAGATCTCCGCGACCGTCCGCGAGGCCGGGCTGCGCGCGCGGAGCCGGGGATCGGGACGGGAGCACAGCGGTCCGTCCAGCTGGTGGAGATCGCGATCGACGCGTTGGACTTCGCCCGGATCCGGCCCTTCTGGAAGGCAGTTCTGGGCTACGCCGACGAAGTGGGAGGCGAAGGTCCGACGGAGCCGCTGGTCGACGCGTTCCGGCTGGGGCCCGCGCTGTGGTTCCAGCAGATGGACCGAGCGCGCCCGAAGCGCAACCGCATCCACCTGGACGTGAGCGTCCCGCATGACGAGGCGCTGCTGCGGGTCGGGGCCGCGCTGGCGGCCGGGGGTCGACTGGTGTCCGCACGCCGTGCTCCGGCGTTCTGGGTCCTCGCCGACGCGGAGGACAACGAGGTCTGCGTGACCACATGGCAGGGCAGGGACGCTTGAGTTGCGGTCGCTCAGGGCCACGGTCACTCCTGGTAGCGGCGGCAGTAGGCGCCATCACCAAGGGCGTCCACCTTCCCGTGGACAACCCCGACGATGACGACTGTCCCGCCCACACCGTCCGGCCTGACCGCCGGTCACCCCTATTCAGAGCCGCACGCGGCGGGTGCGGCCAAAAACCGGCACCGTCCGTTCCGATTTGTCTGATCCCCATGACCATTTCCAGCCGTTCAATTGACCGGCACATGACAGTACAGGCTGTGCGATGTCACCCTTGCACAGGAAGTTCACCGTTCCTTGACAGAAACACCGCGCGGTGCACCCGCAGCACCACCCCCCACCTCCTTCCACCCGCATGCCGTGCAGCCTCCAGACCGGCGCAATCCGCCGCTCCGTGCCGCCCGAGGTCCCATCACGGGCCGTCATATCGAAGGAGAACCCTTGTCCCTGCGAGATCGCATTCTTGCCCGGCGCAGACGCTCCGCCGCCCTAGCCCTCACCTCGCTGGGGTCTCTACTCGCCCTGAGCCTCCCCGGCCTCGCGACCGCCGCACCCGCCGATCCGGGCCCCGCGAAGATCACCGCCAAGCCGCGCGCCGGTGCTCTGCCTGCGTCACTGACGTCCGCCCGCCGCACCGCTCTGCTCAAGAATGCCCAGTCCGCGGCAGCCGACACGGCACGGCACATCGGCCTCGGCGCCAAGGAGAAGCTCGTCGTCAAGGACGTCATCACGGACGCCGACGGCACCACGCACACCCGTTACGAGCGCACCTACGCCGGCCTCCCCGTCCTCGGCGGCGACCTCGTCGTCCACGACAAGAGCGGCCGCACCACCGTCACCAAGGCGAGCCGGGCGGCTCTGGCCGTGCCCTCGCTCAGTCCGAAGATCCGTTCAGCCACCGCCGCGGACAAGGCCGAGGCGGCCTCGAAACGCGCCCGGGTCAAGGGCTCCGAGGCGGAGCGGAAGCCCCGCCTGGTGCTCTGGGCAGGCTCCGGAAAGCCCGTCCTGGCCTGGGAGAGCGTCGTGGAGGGCGTGCAACGGGACGGCACCCCGAGCGAGTTGCAGGTCGTCACCGACGCCACCACAGGCAAACAGCTCCTGTCCGCGGAGAAGGTGGACACCGGTACCGGCACCGGCCAGTACGTCGGCACGGTCCCGCTGGGCACGACCCAGTCGGGATCGACGTACCAGCTCACCGACCCGGACCGCGCGGGGCACAAGACGTACGACCTCAACCAAGGCACGTCGGGCACCGGCACCCTCTTCACGGACGACAACGATGTCTGGGGCGACGGCCTGCCGTCGAACCGTCAGACCGCCGGCGTCGACGTGGCGTTCGGCGCCGCGGCCACCTGGGACTACTACAAGAACACGTTCGGCCGCAACGGCATCCGCAATGACGGTGTGGCCGCCTACAGCCGCGCCCACTACGGAAGCAACTACGTCAACGCCTTCTGGCAGGACTCCTGCTTCTGCATGACCTACGGCGACGGAGCGGGCAACAACCACCCGTTGACCGCACTGGACGTCGCGGCCCACGAGATGAGCCACGGTGTCACCGCGGCCACCGCGGGCCTGAACTACTCGGGCGAGTCCGGTGGCCTCAACGAGGCGACCTCCGACATATTCGCCGCCGCCGTCGAGTTCTACGAGAACCTCCCGGCCGACCCCGGCGACTACCTGGTCGGCGAGAAGATCGACATCAACGGCGACGGCACCCCGCTGCGGTACATGGACAAGCCCTCCAGGGACGGTACCTCCCGCGACAGTTGGAGCTCCTCCCTCGGCAGCATCGACGTGCACTACTCCTCGGGCCCCGCGAACCACTTCTTCTACCTGCTCTCCGAGGGCAGCGGCGCCAAGACCGTCAACGGCGTCTCCTACGACAGCCCGACGTACGACGGCCGGCCCGTCACCGGCATCGGCATCCAGAACGCCGCCGCCATCTGGTACCGCGCCCTGACGACGTACATGACCTCGACCACCGACTACGCCGGCGCCCGCGCCGCCACCCTGTCCGCCGCAACCGACCTCTTCGGCGCCTACAGCCCGACCTACCTCGCCGTCGCCGACGCCTGGGCGGCGATCAACGTCGGCAACCGCGTCGCCCTCGGTGTCAACCTTGCCCCGATCGCCGACCAGACCAGCGGCATCGGCCAGGCGGTCAGCCTCCAGCTGGACGCCTACACCACCAACACCGGAGCGACCCTGACCTACGAGGCCACCGGGCTGCCCGACGGCCTGAGTCTGAGCCCGAGCGGTCTCATCACCGGCACGCCGACGACCCTCGGCACCGGTGACGTCGCCATCAAGGTCACCGACAGCACGGGAGCGTCCGTCTCCAAGACCTTCAGCTGGCGGATCGCCTACGTCTACGCCAACTCCACCCGCGTGGACATCCCCGACAACGGCCCCGCCGTGGAGTCACCGGTGACCATCACCGGCCGCGACGGCAACGCCTCCGCGACCACCTCCGTCTATGTGAACATCGTCCACACGTACCGCGGTGACCTGACCGTGGACCTGGTCGGCCCCAGCGGCACCGTCTACTCCCTGCTCAACCGCAGCGGTGGTTCCGCAGACAACGTCGACCAGACCTTCACGGTCGACGCCTCAACACAACCGCTCAACGGCACCTGGAAGCTGCGTGTGCAGGACCGGGCGTCCATCGACGTCGGGTACATCGCCCGCTGGCAACTGACGCCCTGACCCACAGCCGTCACACCGCTGCCCGGACCCGCCGGTCTGGGCAGCGGCGCGCCGACGTGTCCCGGCGACGTCGAACGGGCGTTGCAAGGTGCCCGGCGCACCCGGTGGCTCAGTCGGTGGACGGCGCCTGCCCCAGGTCGCCGACCTCGGGGTCGAGGAGGGAGCGGGCGACGTCTGCCTGGGCGACCATGCCGATCAGGTCGTGTCCGTCGATGACCAGCAGGCGGTGTACCTTGTGCTCGGTCATCGTGCGCAGAAACTCCTGTACGTCGTCGGCGCCGATGGTGACGGCTTCGCCCTGAGCCAGTTCCCCGGCCAAACAAGTGGCGGGGTCCTTGCCCGCGCCCAGCAGATGGGCAGGGCGCCGATCCCCTGCTCCCAGACGGTCTGGACCGTAACGCGCTCCCTTCCGGGATCTCCGGTCGGAGTGATGCCACCGCCCGGCGCTGTCCCGGGCGACGCCGATGGCCACCTCTATCACGATCTCGGGCTGCACCAGGTGGACCTCGAGAGTGCGCTGTGTTCCCCAGCCTGCCGTGAACGCCCATCCTTTCCACGGGTGCCCACCATCGCAGGCGGCCTGCGGTGTCGTGGCGGCCCACCAGCACCGTCCGCGGTGAGGGAGCCGGTGACGGCGCCGATGATGGCCTCGGTGGTGACCCGCACCTTGTACTTCCGCAATGACCGCACGGGCCGGTAGGGCACGTCGAGCCGCCTGATGCACAGCCCCAGGTCGAGGTGGCTGGCGGCGCGGTAGGCGAGGAACACGCTGCGGGTCTTGTCCCGGGCCGGAGGCAGCAGTTGTTCGCCCTCGGTGATGAGCTGGTGGGCGGGGCCGGTGTCGCCGAGGTCCAGGAGTGCTTGGCCGGAGTCCACCGCGAGATCGGCTTCGGAGATCCAGGCGCACCAGGCGGGCCGGTTGGTGCCGGCGTCGTTGAGGTGTTTCTCGGCTGCGGCGAGTGCGCGCAGTACGGGGCGTCGCTCGCTTCGGTCGCCTCGTGCGGCGAGGGTGCGGGCGAGGGGCAGTTGGAGCAGGCTGCGGGCGGCAGGGTGTTGGGCGTGGGTCAGGGCGTGGTTGAGGATGCGGGCGGCGGTGGGGTGGTCGCCTCGCCAGGCGGCCTGGTAGGCGAGGTCGCTCAGGAGGCCGGCGCCTATGTCGTGGTCTCCGGCTGCGTGGGCGTTGTGCAGGGCGGCGATCCAGTTCTGGCCGGCGTGGGTGTGGCGGCCCAGGTCGAAGCGGTGCCAGGCGACGGTTTGGGCCAGGAAGGCGGCGAGGGTGTGAAGCCGCTTCCCGAGGGCGGGCGAACGTCGGCTCCGGCCCGCGTCGAATAACGCGAGCCGGAGCCAAACGGGACACGGGAAGGTGATGGTGGTCAGTTCACGGATCGCACGGTGGGCATGGCGAGGGCGACCGGTCCCGTGCCGGAGCCGCTCTTGCAGGAGTCGTGGCAGTCCTTCTCCAGGCTGCAGCACAGTGAGCAGATTTTTCGATGTCAGCGAGGCGGAGCGAGAGCTCAGTGACAGCAGTGTCGTCGCCTTTGGCCCTCAGGGAGGGCAGGACGCTGAGCTTCCCCCTCCTCCGCCACCGCATCCTCCTGGGCTGACCACACCCTCCGTCACCACCGACTACGGAACAGACCCGCTCGTTTGACAGACCCTCCCTCGGAGCATCAGAAGGCCAGGTCGCGGCAGTCCTCCGTTGGAGTGGGCGCTGAGCCTGGTCGAGGCGTCGTCGTAGGGCGATCCGTAGAGCTCGGTGCACGAGGTGCCCGCGGGGTCGGTGCCGGTGAAGCGGCCGATGCGGGAGTCATCGTCGAAGTCGGCGGGCGTCGATCTTGACTCGAGGGCTTGATGTGGTCACGCCCTGGAGTTCGTAAGGGCCCTGCTCTTCGCCCGAACGTGGAGTCGCGCGGGGACGATTCTCCGTGAGCAAGCAGAGCAATAGCAGGAAGCGCAGGCGCTCCGCCGGTATTGCGACGCTCTGGAGCGCCGGCTGGACCCAGCGGCGGAAGGAGGTCCAGACGTCGAGTCGGCGCGTTCCTGGTTGCGGTGGGCACGCGACTGTGCGGAGGTTCTGGACCCGCTGACGCAACTGCCGACCATGCCGTCTGGGCTTTCGTTCGAGCCTGGAGACCTGAAGGGCGACATCGCCGTCTTCTTCACCCATGGCGCGCGACAGTCAGGGGACAAGTGGGCCGTTGGGGCCCAGACCCAACCCGACGCCGATCTCCTCGGCATGATCACCCTCGCCGGCCGAGGCCAGGACGACGCTGCCAACGCGGCCGTGAAGTGGATACGTGATCACTGCGCCGCCAACGACCTGGAGCTCGTCCGGGTCGAGAACCTCACCGACCGTTACGCCGAGGACCAGCGAACCGACTTCTCGCTCACGCGCTTCACGATCGCCCGGACCGAGGCCCCGGCCCTGGACGGCTGGACGCTGCCGAGGGGTCTGCCGTCCGCAGCATCCCGCGCCACCCGCCGAGCGCCGAGCATGCACCGGAAGGCGGCGTGGGCGGCCGTCTGCCCCCCCAACCGTCCCCGTGTCCCCTGTGTGTCCCCTGAATCTTGGTCTGAGGGAGTGAAGCAGGGCCGCCACGCTGGTGTGGCGACCCTCCTTCATACGTTACCGCAGGTAGAAACGCTTCTGCGCGTGTAGCGCCTGGTGGGGCGGGTGGGACTCGAACCCACGGCCAGCGGATTATGAGTCCTTTGAGGATCTTGGCGGGCCTTGCCGATCCGTGCCGCTTCATGGCGTTCTTCCAGGTCAGGCGTGTACATCTGTGTCGGCCTTGCATAGTCTTTGTCGGTTGGTTCCTGTCCTTGCGGTCCCTCTGTGGTCCCTGACGCTCCCTGAGCAGGGACGGGGGCTGGCGCGGTGGCTGATGCTCCGTTTTTCCAGCCCCCGCCCTCCTCAGGGGTGCTGTGTGCCCGGCATCGTGTCCCAGAACGCGCACTGGTGTTCCGTCGAGTACCGGTCATCGTCGATCAGGGCACTCCTGCCCCCTGCCCGCAGCGACAGCATCAGGCCCTTGCCCCTGTGATAGCCGGGCCAAGCCGTCTGCCGGGCGACGGACGGCCGGCCGGTCTTCGTGAACGCGCCCCAGTACCGCGTCATCTCGCGGGCGAGCCGGCGCTCGTCGGCGTTGAACAGCGGGGCAATGGGTGTGCCGTTGTTGAAGCTGGGCCAGATGTAGGCGAGTTCCGCGGCGTGGCCGGCCCCCCAGACGTAGCCGGGGATCTGCGTAAGGCCGGGGCCGGTCCGGTGGTCGAACTCGTACGCGTAGGTGGGGGTGTACCGCTCGAGGGTCCGGGCGAGTGAGCGGAGCCCGCACCCGCCGATCCCCGAGATCATCCCCGAGTCGGTCATGATCCCGCCGACCAGGTACGCCGCGGTGTACCGGTCGGACGTGTCCGGCCAGGGGTAACGGGCGAGGACCTCGTCGGCGCGGGCGCCGGCGATGCCCTGGACGAAGGCGAGGTAGGCCTCCTTGCCCGCGCCTATGTAGCCCGCGGCGAATGTGCGGCCCTCGTCACGGGTGGCACCGACGACCACGGGCACACGGGTGAACTCCCCGCTGTCCAGCGCCTCGCCTACCTTGGTCGGGAACGTCGGGGTCCCGTCCACGAAACCGGCCGAGAAGGTCCGGCTCGCGTCGAGGAGCGTACCCGCCGGAACCGACCGCAGACAGTCGAGGACGGCCGCCCGGTCCGGGCCGTCACAGCCCGCCTGCCGGGCGAACGCCGTCCCGGCGGCCTCCGCCCGGGCCTGCGGCCCGCTGGGGCAGGAGCCGCTCTGGATCATGGCGCGGGTGAACAGCCCGCGCGAGCCCGGCGACACCAGATGGCCGCAGACGGACCAGCCGCCCGCGGACTCGCCGTCGATGGTGACCTCACCGGGGTTCCCGCCGAAGGCGGCGATGTTGCGCTGCACCCAGCGCAGCGCGGCCTGCTGGTCCATGAACCCGTAGTTGCCGGACTCGCCGCCCTCCTGGGTGAGGGCGGGCAGGCCGAGGAAGCCGAAGGCGCCGAGTCGGTAGTTGAGCGAGACGCCGATGACACCCGTCTCCTTGACGAGCTTCGACTCGTCGTTCTGCGAGCCGCTGCCGTTGGTCAGGCCACCGCCGTGGATGAAGACATGCACCGGAAGACGGGCGCCGGCCCGCACGCCCGACGGCCGCCACACGTTGACGTCGAGGCAGTCCTCGGTCTCGCTGCGCGGTCCGTTGCCGCTGGGCAGTACGGGGCAGGGATTGCCGAAGTCGGCCGCCTCCCGAACACCGGTCCACCGCGCCGTGGGCTGCGGCGGCTTCCAGCGCAGGGCGCCGGTGGGCGCCGCCGCGTAGGGGATGCCCAGGAACCTCTCGACGCCGTTCGAGGTGGCGCCGCGCACGGCGCCCTTGTCGGTGGGTACCACGGTCGGCGCACTCGCGGACGCCGTCGCGGGCAGCAGCCCGACGACGGCGAGGGACATGACCAACGCGCCGCCCAGGACAGTACGGATTCTGCTGGCAGTCATGGATGGGGACCTCTCTGGCCGGGTGCCGGCCGCATCGGTGCGGCCGGCACCCTTGCTGGTGGGGGCAGGGAGCCGGGCCGGGGCCGGCCCGGCATCAGACGCCGCTCGTCACCCGGCCGATGTTGCGAGCCGGACGGTCAGCGGGTGACGTCGACGCCGCCGTGCAGGGTGAGCGTCCGTGACGAGGAGCCGACCCACACCTCCCGGTGCCCGGTGCCGAGCACCCAGGAGTGGGAGGACGAGTTCCAGTACTTCAACTGCTGTGCGTCGACCCGGATGCGTACGGTCTTCGACTGACCGGCGCGCAGACGCACCTTCTGGTAACCGCCGAGCGAGCGCACCGCCTGGGGCGCGGTGGTCTTCGGGCTCGCACCGACGTAGACCTGGGCGACCTCGTCACCGTCGCGGTTGCCGGTGTTCTTCAGGGTGAACGAGACGGTCAACTCGCCGTGACTCTGCCGGACCGCGAGGTCGCGGTAGACGAAGGAGGTGTACGACAGGCCGTAGCCGAAGGGAAACAGCGGGGCGGCCTTCTCCTTGTCGTACCAGCGGTAGCCCACGTAGACGCCCTCGGAGTAGTTCTCCTGGTTGTCCACTCCGGGGTACCTGAGCGGGTCGCCGGCGACCGGTGTGACGGACTCGCTCGCGGGGAAGGTCTGCGTGGTCTTGCCCGACGGGTTCACGTCGCCGTAGAGCAGCCGGGCGGTGGCCTCCGCCCCGTTTTCCCCGGGGTAGTACGTGTCGAGTACCGCCTTGACCTTCGACAGCCACGGCATGGTGATCGACGATCCCGTGTTGAGGACGGCGATCGTGTTCGGGTTGGCGTGGGCGACGGCGGAGATGAGCCCGTTCTGGTCGGCCGGCAGGGAGAGGTTCTTCCGGTCGAAGCCCTCGGTACCGTCGTCGTAGGCGAAGACGATGGGGGTCTTCACCTGGCGGGCCAGGGCCACGGCCTGCTCCCGGGCGGCCCGCGCGGCCTGCGGGGTGACCCAGTTCAGCCGGATCTTGGCCGGTGCGCCCTGGATCGCGAGGGCGCCGGCTGTGAAGCTGTGCGTTCCCGCCGTGAGGTGCACCGTGGCGCTGCTGGAGCCCAGGAAGCCGGTGATGACGCTGCTGCCGTCGATCTTCAGCGTGCCGTACGCGGCGGGAAGGTCGTAGACGAAGGAGTAGTCGCCGTCGGCCGGCACTGTGAGGGTGCCGGTGTAGTCGAAGGAGGCGTCCGGTGTGACGGTGATCGTGCCGTCCGAGCCGACCGGCAAGGCGGGGCTGAGGGCCGTCGCGGGAATGGGGGCTCCGGTACTGTCGACGCCGGCCGCGTAGCGCACCGTGGCATTCCGGCCGGCCCGCTGCGTGATGGTGGCCAGCGGCGAGGCCGCGGAGTCCGGTACGACATGGGAGCTGCCGCCGCCGGTGACCTTCGGCGTCTTCGCGGTCGGGCCGATGAGTCCGATGCTGGTGTTCTTGCCGGTCAGCGGTAGCGCCTTGCCGGTGTTCTTCAGCAGGACCGAGCCGGATTCGGCCACCTTCTGCGCGATCTTGGCTCCGCCCTTCGGGTCGCGTGCGGGCCGCCGGCCCGCGGCGCCGTCGAGGAGACCGAATTTGTTCATCTGGCCCAGGATGCGGGCGACCGAGTCGTTCAGCTTCGAGACCGGAATGGTGCCGTTCGTTATCGCGGACTTCAGTTCGTCGCCCAGAAAGACGCCGCTCGGCATCTCCTGGTCGAGGCCGTTCACGATGTCGGTCGTCGCGTGGGCCGCACCCCAGTCCGACATGACCCAGCCCTGGAAGCCCCACTGCTCTTTGAGGATGGAGTTGAGCAGTTCGTGACTGCCGCAGCCGTGGCTGCCGTTCACCGAGTTGTACGAGCACATCACCGCACCCGCGCCGGCCTTGACTGCGGCCTCGAAGGCGGGCAGCTCGATCTGACGCAGGGTCTGCTCGTCGACGTTGACGTTCACCCCCATGCGGTTGTCTTCCTGGTTGTTCTCCGCGTAGTGCTTGACGGTGGCGATCAGGCCCTGGCTCTGAACGCCCCCGATCTCGCCGGACACCATGCGGGAGCTGAGCAGTGGGTCCTCGCTGAAGGTCTCGAAGTTCCGCCCCGCGTACGGCACCCGGATGATGTTCGTCATCGGTGACAGCAGGACGTCCTGGCCGAGCGCACGGCCGTCACGTCCGACGACCTGGCCGAACGTACGGGCCAGTCGGTCGTCGAAGGACGAGGCGAGCGCGACCGGCGCCGGCATCGCGGTGGCGTGCGCGTTGACCCGTACGCCCGCCGGACCGTCGGTGAGCCGCAGCTCGGGGATGCCGAGGCGGGGAACCCCGGGGATGTATCCGGCCTGGCCGAGCGCACGGGGATCGGTGCCTCCGTGGACGAAGGACAACTTCTCGTCAAGCGACATCCGGGCGATGAGGGCGGCCACGCGGGGAGACACGCTGACGGTGACCCGGGCGTCGCCCGCGCCCGAGGCGCCGGGGGCCACGACCGTGCCCGCGGCAAGGAGCACCGCGCTCGCTCCCGCGACCAGGGCCGCGCGGCGCAACCGGCCTCTCCTGCAACGTCGTATCGATGTGCGATTGAGCTCCATGCGGGCTCCTCGTCTGATGGACGGATTTGAGAGGGCGGATCGGGCTAACGGCGGACGACGGCAAGCGACTTTTTCTGCCGGTCTCCGGGTTGTGTCCGCCACGGTGGTGGACCGGGTGACCGCCACGTGCGGCCGACTACCGGGACTGTTCGAAGAGCCAGTCGATGACCACGTCGTTCTCGTACGTCTGGGCCCATGCGAAGTGCGGGTTCACCGGTGTCGTTCCGGGCGTATAGCTCGTGAACAGGACGTGACTGCGCGCGGCCCGGGCCTGCCGGAGGAGTTCCCGCGACCGGGCCTCGAACTGCGCCTTCGGCAGACCGTTGGCCCACTCCCCGCGGCTGACCGGTGCACCGGCGGTCTCCAGCGCGTTCATCAGTGTCCAGGTGCCGGGTTTGCCGAACCGGCCCTCCCGGTAAGGGACGACCGGGTCGTCGACGGAGTGGTCGGCCCACATCGGAATGTGCCTGATCCTCTCCATGGCGGCCGCGTCGCCCCAGCCGGCCGTGGGCAGGGCCGCCGCGAACACCTCGGGTCGCTTCGCCAGCAGGCTGTAGATACCACGCCCGCCTGAGGACAGGCCGACGACATAGAGCCGGTCCGTGTCCACGCTGCGGGCGTGCTCGCTCACAAAGGTGTCGATGAGTTCGATCAGCGCGGCCTGGACCTTGGCGTCGGTCCAGTCCGTGCCGTCGGGCCCGTCCATGGGACGGGGCAGGGGGATCTGCGGGGAGAGGACGAACGCGGGGTTGCGGCGCTGTCGTTCCGGTTCGGCGAACGTGACCGCGATCCGGTTGGCAGTGAGCTGGGTCATGTTGTTGTCCGCGACTTCGCCACCGCCGTGCAGGGTGACGACGAGCGGGTACCGCGTGCGCCTGTGAGGATCGCGTACGAATCCCTCGGGCTGGTACAGCCGGAAGTCCAGTTCAAAACCCGCGGAGTCGGTGAAGGAGCCGGCGGCGAAGTCGTCGACCACGGGAGTGATGATGTCGTTGTTCCGGCTCGCGAACGGACCAGCCTTGAGCACCGGTTCACCTCCCGGGGTGCGCACGTCCGCGACCTGTCTGACGGAGTAGGCGCGGTCGAGCGGGAGGGGATCGGTGCCGGCGGCCCGCGCATTGGAGTCGTTCGGGTCGAGCTCGACGATCAGACGGTCCCCCGGCCGTCCGGGGTCGGATCGGTCGTCCACTTCGGCGGCGGTGTTCGAGTAGACCCGGGTCACCGTGCGAGCCGCTGTCCGCCGCCCTCCCACAGTGGCGTTCACCTGGAAGGCGGAGGGCGGGATGGCCCCGCCGCGTAAGTCGATGCGATGCGAGTACTGGATGGCGACGGCTGTCACCAGCCAGTTGTTCCTCGGCGTCACCCGCGTGACGAGGTCCGTTCGCAGGACCGGATTGGGTCTCCAGGCCGCCTGTCGTCCTTCGGATGCGGATGTCGTGGTGTCGGCGGCCGCGGCGGCCGCCGTGCTCACGGCCGGCGCCGTGACCGCACCTGCCGTGACGGTGAGCACCGTGCGTCTGGTGATCCCTCTCATGGGTCCTCGTCTCGGTCGGTGGGGCACCCGGACCAGGTGCCTCTGTGTGGATCCGGTCGCCCGCCTCCGGACTCCCGGAAGCGGACGGCACGTTGTGGGCCCGAGCGGCATCGCGGTCGCTGCCGGGAGTCCGCGGCCGGCGGAGGCTCCGCTCAGGCCCGGGACGCCGGTCACAGGGAGAAGGCGCCGGTCACCAGGGCGCCGGCGGTCATGACGAGGGTGGTGGCGAACGCCCAGCGGAAGATGAAGCGCTGATGTTCGCCGAGGGACACACCGCTCATGCCGACCAGGATGAACGTGGACGCGGTGAGCGGGCTGAGCGGGAACCCCGTGGTCATCTGGCCGAGGACGGCGGCCCGGGCCACCTCGGCCGGGTCCGTACCGAACCCGTTCGCGGTCTCGGCGAGTACCGGCAGCACCCCGAAGTAGTAGGCGTCCGGGGTGAAGAGCAGGCTCAGCGGCATGCTGGTGACGGCCACAGCGACAGGCAGGTGTGACCCGAAGGAGTCGGGGACGACGGAGACGAGCGCCTCGGCCATCTCGTCGAGCATCTTGGTGCCGCTGAGGACTCCGGTGAGGACGCCGGCCGCGAAGATCATCGTGGTGACCAGGACCACGCTCTTGGCGTGCTTGTCGAGCAGCGCCTGTTGCTGTTCCCAGGTGGGGTGGTTGACCAGCACCGCGATCGCGAACCCTAGGACGAACAGCACCGGAAGCGGCAGCACTTCCTGAATCAGGCAGACCACGAGGGCGACGGTGAGCAGGAGATTGAAGATGTTCAGCCAGGTACGCGGCAGCGGTGGGATCCGGACGGTGCCGGGCCCGTCTCCGGGGGATCGGAGGGGCTGCCGCTCGTGCCCATCGGCCGCCGTGGTGGTGGCCCGCCCGCTCGACTCGGCAGCCGCGGCAGTCGTCGAAGCTGCGGGTTCACGGTCGTCCCACTCGTCCTCGTCCTTGCGCACGTCCGTGGCCGGACCCTGCGGGGACAGCGCGCCGAGACGGTTGCGCTCCCGGCGGCCGAGCAGGTACGAGGCCACTAACACCCAGGCGATGCCGAAGCCCATCGCGGGCAGCACGGGGTTGAAGACCTCGGAACTGTCCAGTTTTAGCGCCGCCATGGCGCGTACGGTCGGGCCACCCCAGGGGATCATGTTCATCACGCCCGCGCCCAGGCAGACGACTCCGGACAGCACCAGGGGGTTCATACCGAGCCTCTTGTAGACCGGCAGCAGCGCAGAAACGGTGATGAGGAAGGTGGAGGCGCCGTCGCCGTCCAGGGCCACGCACAGCGTGAGGACGGCCGTGGCGACGGTGATCCGCAACGGGTCGCCCCGCGCCACGCTCAACAGACCGCGGATCAGGGGATCGAAGAGCCCGGCGTCCACCATCAGGCTGAAGTACAGGACTGCGAAGGCGATCATGATGCCGGTGGGGGCCACCTTGGACAGCCCGCCGAGAATCAGCTCGCCCAGATCGCCCGCGAAGCCGCCGATGAGCGCCGCCAGCACCGGAAGCAGGATCAGAGCGACCAGCACCGAGGCGCGTTTGGTCATGGTGAGCAGCAGTATGACGGCGATCGTGGCGAAGCCCAGGGCTGCCAGCATGGCGGCGCTCGCTTTCTCGGGGACGACCCTCGGCGGCGGTAGGCGGGGGCTGGGCGGGGACAGACCGAGGTGTTACGCGAGAGTTTCGAAGCACCAACGGATCGGTGTCCAGCATCAAACCGAGATCTGTTCATGCGATAAGCGCATCAATTCAAGCAGGCGCGCCCTATGCTCGTGGGCCATGGAGGCCACCACCTTGCGTCAACTGGCGGCGTACACGGCCGTCGCCCGTGCTGCGAGCTTCACCGCGGCCGCCGCGGAGATGCACGTGTCCCAGTCCTCGCTCAGCCGCGCGGTCGCGGACCTGGAGCGACTGCTCGGCGTCCAACTCCTCGAACGCGACACCCGTAATGTGCAGTTGACCGCGGCGGGCGTCGAGGCCCTGCGTATAGCCGAGCAGATCGTCACCGCTCACCGGGCGGGCATGAAGGAGCTCAGGCGATTCCTGCTCGGCGAGTCGGGAACAGTCGCCGTGGCCACCCTTCCCTCGGTTGCCGCGGTACTCCTGCCGCAGGTGATCTCCGACTTCCGCGAGCGGCGGCCGCAGGCGGCGGTACGGCTCCTCGACGGCCTGGAGCGGCTGGTACTGGACCGGGTCCTGTCCGGTGACGCCGACTTCGCGATCACCACCGTCGGGAACCCGCCCGAGCAGTTGGAGCACCGCCCCCTGGTCAGGGACCGCTTCGTCGCTGTGCTGCCGGAAGGCCACCCCCTCGTCGACCGCAACGAGATCGCCTGGGACGACCTGGCTCGTCAGCCGTTCCTGGCCGTCGGGCGCGACTCCAGCGTGCGCCGGCTCACCGATGCGGCGTTCGCCCAGATCGACGCGCACGCGGTACCGGCGGCCGAGGCGGGCGGTATCGCGACCGTGGGCGGACTGGTGGCCGCCGGGCTCGGCGTGTCGGCGATGCCTGCCCTCGTGCTCCCGCTGATGGGTGCCGGGCCCGTCGTCTGCCGCCCTCTCGTGGACCCCGTGGTGCACCGGCGCCTGGACATCGCGCTGCGCGTCCGGCGAACGCTCCCCACCGTGACGGAGCGGTTCCTGGAGACGCTCGAACAGTTCCGCCTCCAGCGCCGCGCTCTTCCGCCCGGGGCCTCCTGGGCATGAGGCCGCCTGTGTGCAGGGGACCCCGAGGCTCCGCGCCACCCGGGTCACCCAACGCACCCACCCCTTCCCGATCCATGCGTTCTTCGCATTGATTGATGGCCTTCTGTTGCTCGACAGGCATTTCTCCGCTCCTGCAATCTGAAGACCCGAGCCGCGACGACCGTGTTGCGCCAACGCCGACGACGCGGTCGGGAACCAAGGCGAACTGCAGGGGCGAGGGAGCACATCGGTGTCGGACGACGAGCGGAACACCACCGGACGCGGGCAGTTGCAAGGGCTGAAAGTGGTCGAGTTCGCCCATGTGGTGGCCGGGCCGCTGGCGGGCTCGATGCTCGCCGACCAAGGGGCCGACGTCGTACACGTGGAACCCCCCGGCACCGGAGACGCAGCCCGCGCCATGGGGCCGCAACGTGACGGTGTCCCCCTGTGGTTCAAGGTCGCCGGCCGTAACAAACGCTCGGTCACCCTCGATCTGCACCACGAGGCCGGCCGGGCCGTCGCCCGCCGACTCGTCGCCTGGGCCGACGTCGTCATCGTCACCCTGCGCGCCGGGCGCCTGCACAGCTGGGGACTCGACTGGGACTCCGTGCACCGGATCAACCCCCGGGCCGTACTGCTGCAGATCTCCGGCTTCGGCGCCACCTCGTCACGGGCGGACGCCCCAGGCTTCGGCAAGATGGGTGAGGCGCGCAGCGGAGTCGTCCACCTGACCGGCTTTCCCGACGGCCCGCCCGTCCACACCGGCTTCTCGCACGGCGACGCCGTGACCGGCCTGATGGGCGCCTACGCCGTCCTCGCCGCCCTGCACCGCCGTGACCACGACCCCGGGTTCGACGGCGAGTGGATCGACCTCGCCCTCTTCGAGTCCCTGTACCGTCTCGTCGAGTGGCAGGTCATCGTCCACGACCAGTTGGGACAAGTGCCCGAACGCTCCGGCAACCAGCTGGCGGTCGCCCCCGCGGCTGTGATCAACACCTACCGCTCCCGCGACGGCGAGTGGATCACGGTGACCTCCGCGACGCTGCGCTCGGTCCGCAACATCGCCTGCCTGCTGGGACTCCCCGAGAAGGAGTTCGCCACGGCGCGGCAACAGCACGACCGGCGGGGACAACTGGACGAGGGCCTGCGGAACTGGGTGGCGGAGCGTGGCACCGGCGAGTGCCTCGAAGAGTTCGCCCGCGCCGAAGTCGTGGCCTCACGGGTGTTCGACGCCGCGGACATCGCCGCCGACCCTGTGTATGCCGAACGCGAAGACATCGTCACCGTCGATGACCCCGACCTCGGTCCGGTGCGCATGCAAGCGGTGATCCCGCACTTCCGGCAGCGGCCCGGCCGGGTCTGGCGGACGGGTCCCGCCCTCGGGCAGGACAACCACCTCGTCTACGGGCAGTGGCTCGGACTCAGCGAGAACGAGCTGGCCGACCTGGAGAAGAGCGATGTCATCTGAAACGTCTTCAAAGAGGCTTGCCGAGGTGGACGCGGGAACGGTCGACCGGCCCCCGCTGCGCTCCCTGCTCTTCGTCCCCGGCACTAGAACCGACTGGCTGCCCAAGGCCCAAGCGGCGGGCGCCGACGCGGCCATCCTCGACCTGGAGGACGCGGTGCCCGCCCCGGGCAAGCTCGCTGCCCGTGCGCAGGTGGCCGACGCCATCGCGCGGGCCGCCGCCGCGCCGGCCGATCAGGCGGGACGGATGGCGCTGTTCGTCCGTGTCAACCCGCTGGACGGTTGGGCCGGGGTCGAGGAACTGCGCGCGATCGTACGGCCCGGCCTCGCCGGCATCGTGCTCCCCAAAGTCTGCTCCGCCCAGGACGTGAAGCTTGCGGACCGGCTGCTGGGCTGGTGCGAACAGGAACAGGGCCTGTCCCCGGGACAGGTCGCCCTGACGCCCCTGCTGGAGACGGCCCGTGGCTTGCGCGAGGCCTACGACATCGCCCGAGCCGTCCCGCGTATCGCCTACTTGGGCGCTCTCACCGCACCCGGCGGCGACGTGGAACGCGCTGTCGGTTACCGCTGGAGCCCAGAGGGAACCGAAACGGTGGCACTGCGCTCCCGCGTTCTGCTGGACGTCAGGGCAGCCGAAGTGCCGTGCCCGGTGAGCGGATTGTGGACGCGCATCACCGACCTGCCGGGGCTCCGCGCCTTCGCCGAACAGAACCGCTCCCTCGGCTACGAGGGGATGATGGCGATCCACCCTTCCCATGTCCCCGTGATCAACCAGGTGTTCTCTCCCAGCCTCGACGAACTGGACCGCTGCGCAGAGCTGATAGCGGCGGTCGAGGCGGCACAGGAGGACGGGAGGGGCGCTGTGACCTTCCGAGGCGAGATGGTCGACGAGGCCATGGCCTCTACGGCACGCCTTGTTCTCGGACGACACAGGGCGCAGATTCGGGTGACTGATGAACTCCCGCCGTCCGGCCTGTGATCACGTAAACGCCGCCCGCTACCAGCAGCAGATGATCTGGTGGTCGATGGGCAGGCAGACGGACCGGCGTTCGGCATGGCGACGGGCCGTCGGCCGGCGCTGAACATTTCAGAGGTTCCCCGCAGGAGCCACCCGCACTTTGCCATGCGCCTGCCTCTCGAGCGCATCCCCTCGGACTTCGCCGACGCCGGCCCCGCCGCGATCTCCGTGGAACGGTTCTTGGCCCGCCGACCGCAGCTCCTCCAGCATGCCCACAAGCGCAGGCCGGCACGCGGTGGCGGAAGAGCCCCAGGTCGACCAGGGCGCCGGTGGTACGGGGCAGTGCCCGACCAGGGTGAATCCGCCGAGGACGAGTCCTCCAGGCCGCTGTTCTCGAAAGAACAATCGCAAGCAACGCGGTCATCACAAGTGCGACCGCGTATGACTCCTCCGGCGCGCAGGCCTGCTGCCGGGTACGACATCCGCATCACCACGATCACCGCGTCCGGCCGAAGGGATGGCCCGCGCGGGAGGCGCTCCGCCGCCGCAAGGACAATCACGCGCCACCGGTCAGCGAAAGGCGGTCACAGCGTGGACGGCGGCCCGGTTACTCGCCGTATCGGCATGAGCAGTGTCCGGTCAGGGTGTCAGGTGATCTTGAGGCGACCCCCGTGGCGTGGACACTCTGACAATGGGTCTTGCAGATCCAAGGGAAGGTGTCCTGGTGGGACGTAAGTCTCCGTATCCGGCCGAATTCAGGAACGACGCTGTCGCGCTGTACCGCGCGGCGG
>NZ_JBEYXB010000031.1:0-84271 GCF_040644935.1 Streptomyces sp. NPDC046915
AACAAGCACCGCGCACGCGAACGCACCGTCGGGAAACAGGGCTAACCGGACCTCACCGCAACCATCACAAGTAGCAGAGCTGGATAAACGTCAAGGTTAGGGCTTGCCGGGAAAAAATCGTGGCTTCCAGCTCTGGGGATCGTTGTAGTGGTATGGGGAGACCGGAGGGGATCGAGGCCGTCCTGGCGGCGAAGTTCGAGACGTTGTTGCCGCATCTGGACGAACGTCAGCGCTGACTGGCCATAGGGGCCGAGGCACGGTCGCTGGGGCATGGCGGGATCAGGCTCGTCGCCCGTGCGGCCAGGGTGCGGGAGGGCACGGTCTCACGCAGGTTTGCTGAACTGGAGTCCGTTCAGGGCCCGTTGGGCCGGGTCCGCCGTGCACGCGGAGGCCGGAAGAGGGCGAGTGAGCTGGATGCGGGACTGCGGCCCGCGCTGCCGGCACTGGTCGAGCCCGACGAGCGGGGCGATCCGATGTCACCACTGCGCTGGACGACGAAGTCGACCCGGAACCTGGCAGCGGAACTGACCCGGCAGGGCCATAGCGTCTCCGCCGATACGGTCGCCGGCCTGCTGCGGGAGGAAGGCTTCAGTCTGCAGGCCAACGCCAAGACCGCCGAAGGCGCTCAACACCCCGACCGAGACGCCCAGTTCCGCTACCTCAACGAGCAGGCACGAGATCACCGGAACGCCGGAGATGCAGTGATCAGTGTGGACACCAAGAAGAAGGAACTGATCGGCAACTACAAGAACGCCGGGCAGGAGTGGCGGCCCGCCGGGCAACCCGTCCATGTCAAGACGCACGACTTCCCCAGCCAGGCCGAGAAGGCGATCCCGTACGGGATCTACGACACGACAGCGAACACCGGCTGGGTCTCGATCGGCACCGATCACGACACCGCGGCATTCGCCGTCGCCTCGATCCGCCGCTGGTGGCAGGCCCGCGGCCGGCACGACTGCCCCCCACGCCCGCAGGCTGCTGATCACCGCCGACGCCGGCGGCTCGAACGGCTACCGCACCCGCGGCTGGAAAAACCCGCCTGACCGACCTCGCCGACGAGAACCGGCCTGGAGATCACCGTGTGTCACCTGCCGCCCGTCACATCGAAGTGGAACAAGATCGAGCACCGGCTGTTCTCCCACATCACCACGAACTGGCGCGAAAGGCCCCTGACCAGCCACGAGGTCACGCTCCGCACCATCGCCGCGACCACCAGCCGCACCGGCCTGACCGTGCACGCCGAACTCGACGGCTGCCAGTACCCCACGGACATCCAGATCAGCGACGAGGCCATCGCCGCTCTGCCGATCACCCGGCGCCGCTTCCACGGAGACTGGAACTACACCCTCCACCCCGCAGACCAGCGATCATGTCCGGACCATCCCCAGCAGAACCGGCCGCCAGCCGACGGCTCTCATTCCCTCATGCCCGACGAACTGCAGCACCTTGAGCTGACCGGCATGACACACCTGCAGCTCAGCGACCTGATCAGCACCTTGATCCCCGGGCTGGAAGAGTCCCGCGAGCGAGCTCGCCACGCAGCCCGCGGCGGACCCCGCCGCGTCGCCCGCGGCACAGGCCGCAAACCCAGCCTCACGCCCGCAGACCAGATCCTGGTCACCATCCTCTACCTGCGAAAGCACAGTCTTCAGGAGCTACTCGGGCAACTCTTCAACACCACTGCCATGACCATCAGCCGGGCCGTCAAAGACGTCCGCCCGCTCCTGGAGGCCCACGGCGTCCACGTTCCCGCCTCAACAGCCCGATTGCGCAGCCCGGATGACATCACCAGATTCCTCGCCCCGGACAACCTCAAGATCGAATCAGCGTGTTGATTCCCGGCAAGCCCTAAGCCGGTCTCCTCCGGTGGCGCCGCCCACCGTGTGCCGGCCAAGCAGCACGGCCAGCTGGTTCCCGACCCAGACGAACGAGGCGAAGTCCGCAGCGATGCCAGGCTGTACGGGCTGTCCAGTCGCGTTCGACGTCCTCGCCGGAGCAGTCGAAGTCACCGTCCGTCAGGAGCACCGCTGACCGGGATGCCGTACTCCCCCAGCAGCGAATCCTCGCGGGCGAACGAGACGGAAGACTCGCCTTGTGCGCGTCGCCGACCTGCCAAGCCGCCTTCTTCGACACCGGCCAGAGCCGCACCCGTAAGTGGTGCGACATGAACACGTGACGGAACCGCCAGAAGAAGGCGCGCTTCCACGCCATCCGACGCAAAAGCCTCAGATCGGCGGAGCGATCCTTCAGGGGCCGAGAGGGCGAGGAGGTCACCTCGTCCGGCCTCCGGTTCGCCACACCGGATCAGCTTGACCGAGCGCCTTGCCCCCGGCGCAAGTCGTTGACGGTCACACCGAACTCATGCTTGAGCGCCCGTCCGAGGTGCTTGCTGTCCTGTACTCCCCATCGCGCCGCGATCGCGGCGGTGGAGATGTCCGGGGAGTCGGCATCGAGAAGATCCCGACGGATCCGCACCAGGCGTTCGTGCCGGACCCAGGCGGCGAAGGTCAGATCACAGCCCTTGAAGAGGGCGTGCAGGTGCCGTACCGAGATATGGTGGCGCCGCGCAACTCGTTCCGCGCTCAGGTGGCTGTCCTCGAGGTGGGCCAGCGTGTAGGCACGTATGCGGTCGAGAAGGTCACTGGCAACGGAAGCGCGTTCGGGGGTCGTGTCGGCGAAAGCGGCCAGAAGAAGTGCGGTGAGCGCGTCGGCCAGATAGGTACGTGTCACCCTCTGGCAAGGCAGATCCTCGTTGGCTGTCCAGAAAGCGTGGCTGAGGAGTCTGCCGATTCCCCCCTGAGTGGACAGGGGTAGCGCCGTGCGCCCGCTGATCGTGTCCGCATGCCTGCCGAGGTGTGTCCGGGGAACGCAGAGTACGGTCATGTCAATGGCGTCGGCGCCTATGAGCCGGTACGGCCGGGTGTTGTCGCAGGCAAAAATCTCGCCGGACTTCACCGACGTGCTTCGGTCATCCTGAATGGCCGTCACTGGACCGTGGTGGTGCAGATTGAAGTGCATCCACTCCACGTCACTGGACGTGATGCAGCGCCTGTCCCGTGTCACAGTCGCCGCGCCGGCCTGGATACGCGCGACGATCAGGGGCCCGATCTCCGCATGATCGACTACGGCTTCGAATGCCGGCCTTCCGGCATCGTTCACCCGCAACGGCGCGAACAGGGCCGAGGCAAGAGCCTCGAACGACTCGGTTCCTTCTAATCGGCAGCCTTCACGGTCTGTCATGCCCGTGCACCTCCAAGTCCCACTTCGGGGAACTTTACTTGCGTCCGCACGCGCTGTGCAGGAATTGGGGGGCCGCAGTGCGCGCAATGGTGCTCTCGGGGCGTGCATCCCGCATACGGTCGTCAAACGAGTGCCACACGCTCGGAATCCGCAGGCAGTGGATCTTGCGTCGTGGGCCGCGAAAGTCTGGAGGATCGCTGCTTGGTGGTGCTCCTGACAGGGTTCAAGCGAATCAGGGGGAACACATGCGACGGAGCGTCAAGTCAGGTTCTTGGGCGGCAGTGCGAAGTTCGGCCTCCTTGGCCAGCCGGTGGAGCGCGGCCACAGGGCCTGGAGACGAGCGGCACAGGCGCCGTCGGACGTGGGCGCGTGGCATCGTCGCCGGATCGGCGAGCCTGGGCGCCGTCTTGGCGATGTGCGGAACGGCCACCGCCGGCACGACGCCTGCGGGAAGCTCCGCTGCGCAAACCAGGGAACTGGGGCTGACCTCCGCGGAGGCTACGGCCCTGCAGAACCGGGTCGACGCCTACATCGCCAGCGTGGGCGGCACTCAGATCGCCGCCGACCGCATTCGGCTCGGCACGGGGGCCGTTCTGACGCTCGCCCTCCCGAGCACGGCCGGCGCGGACCGGGGTGAGGCCGCTCAGGTGGCCTCATATACATGCCGCTACGGGCATTTCTGCGCCTACAGCGACGTCAATTGGTCCGGTGACGTCATCGACATGTACCACTGCGCCGATTACAAGATCCCCTGGTTCGGCAACGGATCGTGGATCAACAATCAGACCCCGGGAACTCAAGCCGGATTCAAGGACAACGACTTCGTCGTCCGCTGGGCCGACCCCGGTGCCTATTCCTCGGACGACGTCGCCGACTGGTCGTGGGTCCATTACGTGAAGAACTGCTGACGCCCCCTCCCACATCCAGCTCTGAACGAGCGGGAAAAGCACCAACCGGTCCGCGACGACCATCGAGGCAAACAGGAGGAGAGATCGTGAAGTTACCGCATCCCATCGCCGCCGCCCTCGGCAGCGCCACTTTGATCGTCATGAGTCTGAGTGGCGCCGGCGCAGCCGGAGCGTCGGCCGCAACTGACGCTTACTACGGCTGCCCCGCAGGAGCAGTGTGCATCTACGCTCAGGACCCCGGAAAGGAGCCGACCGCCGATCCCGACCCGCACAGGATCACCAACATCTACTACAGCTACGGCGCTCACAACCTGAGCAATCAGTACGGCTACCACTGGGTCGCCAACAACCAGACTGGCGGCTCGAACGCCACTTACGATCTGTGCCGGGGTTACAACGGCGTCAACTGCACGTTCGGCGGCATCCCGCGCACCGCGTGGCACGACGACCTGACGCCCATCAACTCGATCGTCCTGAATCGGCCCTAGGTTCTGTCTCTTTGGTCAGCGTCGGGTCCAGCAAGCCGACGGGCCGGAGCTCGGTCAGCAAGCGTTTCGAAGAAGCCACGTGCGGGGGCGATCATCGGGGTCTCGGTGGCGCCGGGCATCACAGCGTTCACCCGCACGCCGTGGGGGCCGTATTCGGCAGCCCAGCTGCGCGTCAGCTGATCGATCGCGGCCTTGCTGGCTGCGTAGGCGGCCAGGCCGTCGATCCCACGGCCGCTGGCGATGCTGGAGACGCTGACGATCGCTCCATCGCCTCGGGCGGCCATGGCCGGGGCAAGGTGACCGGTCAGCAGATACGGGACCTTGACGTTGATCGCGAAAAGGTGATCGAACTCGGATTCCGTCGTCTTCGCGGTCGGGCCGAGGATCCCCGCGCCGGCACTGTGGACAAGTACATCGACGTGGCCGCCGGCGACCTCGGTCGCCCGCTGCGCCAAGTGGGCGGCCGAAGCTCCGTCATGCAAGTCGGCGGGAACGAAATGTGCCGTACCGTCCTGGGCCCGGATGTCTGAGACGATCTTCTCGCCTCGTGACCGATCGCGCCCGGAGACCACGACTACGAGACTGTCACGGGCCAAACGGAAAGCCACGGCCCGCCCGATACCACTGGTCGCCCCGGTGATCAGCGCAATGCGACCAGTCGGTTCTTGGGGAGTCATCCCGCGCTTCATTCTCGTTGACTGTCTGGCAGTTGACGCCGGGTTCACCCCTCACGACATCGTGCGTGGTTGGCGGTGAGGGCCGTGGAGACGGGTTGTTGGGCTGTTTATGGTGGGGAGCCGGGCACGTGCAGTGATCATTCGGAACCAGCAGGTCACGGGCTTGTCGCCAGAAGTGATCGCGGAACTCGTCACGGAGGTCGGTCGGTGTGGCACGAGAGCGGCACCAGGCCGTGCTGGCAGCACGCCCGCGGCGCCGGGCTGTTGGAGCCGGAACCATGCACAAGCTGGTCTTCACCGCGCTGGTGGGCCAGCCTCCCATGCGTTACGTGACCGGCTGGCGCCTGACCTGCGGGGCCTGGTTGCTCCGGGAGAGCGACGCCCCTCTCGCGACGATTGCCCGCCAGGTCGGGTACTCGACGGAGTTCTCGTCCCGAGGCCGGCTTCCGCCGTGAGTACGGCATCTCGCCCGGCCACATCCGCGATCTTGAGCGCGAAGAGAGAAGCGGCGCTGGGAGCGGCCCCGCATCCGGATGACGCCGCCGGCCTCGTCCTCGAAGCACAGCCGGGCCGGTGCGGCATCAACGTCAGTTGTGACTCCGCGCCGCGCTGTTGGCCGCGACGGCTCGTTCCAGCAGTGCGGGATCGGCCAGGGTGTCGGGGTGGCGCAGCATGTACCGGACGTCGCTGAACGCCTGCGCGATGCCTGCGTCGACGGCGGTCGCGCCGATCACCTGCTCCATGGCCCACCGCTGTTGACGGACGGCCTCGGGCACCTCGACATTGTTCTTCGCGTCCAGGCGGGCGGCGTCGCCTCCGGCGGATACCGTCCACGCTGCGTCCACCACCAGTTGCTGCAGGGCGAAGAACTCCGTGGCGGCCGACTCCAGGTCGGGCCCGCCGGTGAGGTAGGAGGACAGGCAGGAAGCGTGCAGCGCGGCGCAGCTCATGCCCTGGCCGTGCAACGGGTTGAACGACGCGACGGCGTCTCCCACGCTGACCAGGCGCGCGGGGAAGTGACGCAGTCCGGTGAAGTGCCTCCTCCTGCTGTCCGACTGCCGGTAGGTCGCTATGGCTCGGGTGAGGGCCCCGCTTGTGGCCTCCGCGAAGAGCGCCGGCAGCTTGGCGCAGCAGGCACGGAAGTCGTCGATCGTCCTGCCGGGCCGGTCGTTGTCATATCCCGCCAGTGTGACAATCCATTGTTCGCCGTCGATCGCGTTCACCACGGCGACGGACACCTCGCCCGAGTCGTACTGTGGCGTAAAGATGGCCACCGCACTGGTCTTGTCCAGGTCAGCGGCCTTCACGGGGCGTTCGAAAAGGGCGGTCGCGTAGTTGATGGGGGCCTGCAACCGCTCGAGCGGAGGCTGTTCGTAACCGTCCTGGCCGGCCCAGTCCGACAGCCTGCTGGAGCGCCCCATCGCGTCCACGACGAAATCGGCCCGCAGGACTTCCTCGGCCTTGTCCTCGACGTCCTCGACATAGCGGACAGCGCTGACGGCGCCGTCGTGATACCGCAGACCCGTGGCCCGGGCATGCAGGACTGACACGTTGGGCAGGGCTGTGACCCTTGCCCGGATGCGGGCTTCCAGGACGGGCCGGTAGATCCCCAGCCCCTCGCGGTCAGGACCGTTCGGTGCCTGCGGACGCCCGTCGACGGCGAAGGATCCTTGGTCGCTCCGGAGCACGGTCGCTCCCAGATCCTGCATCTCCCGGGTCAGGCCCGGGAACCACCGCTCGATCCACAGCACGATGGCCGGCAGCAGCCCGTGCAGATGCTGATCGTGAGGCACGCCCGGACGTGACATGCCGTCCGTCGAGACCTCGTCGCGCTCGACGATGACGACCTGGCGTGCGTGGTCGGAAAGCACCCGTGCCGTCAGCAATCCAGCGATGCTGCCCCCCAGTACGCAAGCTGTGCCGAGCAGGACACGGCCGTCGGCGGGTGGCGCGGCCCCCACGAGCCCTTCAAAGGCAGAAACCGCGGACTCAGGCATAGGTGTACTCCCAATGGGTCGTTAGAAGAATTGATGCGCTCGTCATGATGCGCGGGGCACGCACCTGTTCGGTGCGACATCGGCTGCAACGCTCAAGGCATGGATGGTCGAGTGAAAGTGACCTGCTTCCGCCGATCGCCACACGGCGAAACGCATCGAGAATTGATCCGCCTCTGATGCAGCCGTGGATGTCGGCGAAGACAGGGCAGTGTCTGTCTGGGCCGAATCGGATGCGGCATACGCCGCGGACTGAGAAACGCCCGGCCCCCCAAGGGGTGAAAGGACGGCTGCTCCTCCCACACCAAATTGTGTCGCCGTCCCATCATTTCTCTTTACCTGATCGGCCGGGTTGTCGCCCGCTCCGCCGCCTGTCGGGGTGGTGATTCCCCCACTACCTCTCCAACGGTGGTCTCCACAGCGGGACTCCACAAGACCATCAGGTCCGGAATAAACCCGCCAACCCCGGGAATTATTCACGCGGCCAGTAGGTGTGGGGCTGCGTCAGGCGGGTCCAGCATGGCGATGGACGCCAGACGATCCGGGCCTTCCTGTGCAGGGAAGCGCTCGTCCTCGCGAACCACTCCCCGGGTATGCATGATGCAGTCCTGACCACGGTAAATGCGGGGTGCATACGGCGCCAGGACGCTGAATCAGCATCAAGCATCGGTGACCAAGACTGTTACAAGTCGGCATCCGGCACCCGCCTTCGACGGATGTGGGCGACGGGGGTTGCGGCACACCCACTGGAAAGGGCGGCCGATTCTTTCCAGTAGATTCACCGCCATGAATACGGAACGGAGGAACGACGTCACTGGAACTGCCAACGAGGAGGAGCTCTCGGCCAATTGGGGCCGATGGGGCGCGGATGACGAGCCGGGCGCGCTCAACCTGATACCCGAGGAAGGCCCGGGCCAGGGGCGCCGCGGAGGCCCGTACCGGACGAGCGGTCTCGCTGGCCCAGCAGGTGATGCAGTACACCGGAGGTGCACCCGCCGACGGCGGACATCATGCTGGTGACCAACCATCACGTACGCTCGACCCACCTCGACGCCCTGGGGCACCAGATCCTGGACGGCCAGGTCTACCCGGGGCGTCCCCTCGCGGAGAGCGTGACACCGGCCGGTGTGCGGCACGGTTCCACGACGGCGTTCGCCGCCGGGATCGCCACCCAGGGTGTCCTGCTGGACCTGGCCTTCGAGGGCCCGCTGCCCGAGGGGCACCCGATCACCACTTTGGGTGTAGCTGTGTCACGCCCGGTCGGATCACCTATTCCGCGGTGCCCGAGCTACTGGGGGGATCCGTGGCCTCCACTTCGCGCAGCCTCCAGACGAGACCTGTCTCTTGCATCCGACGCCACAGAGACCGCTGCGGGGGATCGACGTCCGGAGAGCTATCCAGCCATTCACGGGCGTCCTTCAGACGGCAGAGTCAGAGGGCGGGGTGGGGCAGTGCGGATGGGCCGGACGGGGAGCCCCCGGACCCCAAAGAGCCGTTGATGCTGCCGTTGAAGGCGATCAAGCCGGTCTCGTTTCGCCGCCGTCTCATCAGGGACACGGCGGGTGGTAAGGCAGTCCTGCAACGTACTGCTTCCACACGGTCCTCGTCAGAACATGACCGGTTTATGGCACATATGTGACGGATTGCGCGACCGGCGTCGAGAATCCAAATGCGGACTGCGCCTTGTTCAGCGCCCGTGGCGAGGGTCTGGCTATCGGGACTGAACAGGAGGCTGTCCACGAAGGATGCCTGCCCGGCGAACGAGTGCCCCCTGCCTGAGGGGCGGAGTGGATCGCCGGTGTCCCACAACTGGATCTCGCCCTCGGAGGTTCTGATGGCCAGGCTTCGGCTGTCAGGGCTGACAGCTGCACCATCGACAGATCCGTCGGCCTGGAACGGCGTTCCGAGCGGCTGCGGTCGAGGTGGACGGGTGATGTCCCACAGCCGGATGGTTCCCTCCTGCGAGCCGACTGCCAGATAGTGACCGTTTGGTGCGAAAGCCACAGCACTCCCATGAAGGGTGCGGCCACGCCTGACGGGGTGGGTGGGATTGCTCATGTCCCAGAGGTGGATGCCGTCTGCGCCGTCGCTCGTTGCGAGCATGCGTCCGTCAGCGCTGGGTGTCAGGTCTGCGACGTCAAGCTCTTTCTCAAGGAGAATGCCGGTTCCTGCGGGGCGTGGCCGGGACGGATCGGCGATGTCCCAGATCCGGGCCCGGATGCCGTCGTCTTGGGCTGTCCCGGTGTATCCGTCCTTTCCTTCCGCTCGTTGCTCGTACGTGATCAGTGTGTGTCCTTTGGAGCCGAAAGCCATGGCGCCGACGTCTTGCCAGTCAGGCAGTCAGGCAGTCACCTGTAGATCTTGCCGGGCTCGGCCTTGGCCGGAGCGAGCAGTTGGGAGACGGTCACGAAGGTGTAGCCCTGCTTGCTGAGCGCCTTCAGGATGGAAGGCATGGCCGGCACGGTGCCCTTGTGCAGCGGGTGGAGCAGGATGATCCCGTCGCGGCCGGCGCCCGCGAGCACGCGCTTGGTGATCAGCGCGGAATCGTCCGTCTCATAGTCCTTCGCGGTCACCGTCCACAGCACCTGCGCCATCCCCAGTTCCTTCGAGACCTTGGAGACGCGGTCGTCGGTACGGCCCTGGGGCGGGCGCATCAGCGTCGGCTCACTGCCGGTGATGCTGGAGATGGCCCGTGCCGTGCGGCGCAGCTCGTCGCGAATCTGCGCATCAGAGACATCGGTCAGCACCGCGTGCGTCCAGGTGTGGTCCCCGATCTCGTGACCGTCCTTGGCGATCCGCCGCACCACATTCGGGTACTTGTGGATGCGCCGGCCCTCAAGGAAGAACGTCGACGGCGCCTTGTACTCCTTCAGGAGGTCCATCAGCCGGTCGGTGGGTTCGCCCGGGTTGCCGTCGAAGGTGAGCGCGATGCACTTGGTCTTCCGACAGTCCACCTGCCCCGGCGGTACGCCTGCTCCAGACGCGGCCCGGTCACGTTCCTCGCGTGGGGAGAGCGTCTCCATCTTGTTCGCCTGGATGACCATGACGACGGTCACCGTCACGGCCACCACCACGGCCAGGGTCAGGAGTATGAGTAGGCGAGGCCGCCTCTTCAGAATCTTCACCCCAAGGAGAAGATTTCAACGCCGGAAGGGTTGCCCAGCGACCTCGATAGTGATGCAGGACACGTGTGCGCAGGGCGTTTCAAGCGAGCGGCGGCGCCACCTCGGCCGCGATCTGCTTCAGCGCCTCTCCGACATGCTCGGCAGCCGACAGTTGTGCTGGTGTGCCTCCCGCCGGGCAACAGCGCGCTGCTGCGGCCGCCAGGCGGGTCACCTCGGCTTCCGCCTCCGCGAGTTCCGTGCGCAGCTACTCGACCCGGTCCGCCAGCACGACCCGCCGCTGCATCACCCACGTCAACACCGCGGACCAGTACGGCGGCGGTGTTGTCGGCGTTCGTGAGTCGATGTTCGCCCCACCTGGCTTCATGACATGCCCCGCGTTCCTTTACATGCTCACCACATCTATACTCCGATCGCGCTGTCAAGCGCAGCCGAAGTAAGTGTCTGGAACATGAGGGAACATGGCTCGATCTGACAACCGCGGTGACACGGAGCTGGGATGCGCCGTCCTGCTCGGTCTCATCCTCGTCGGCGCGGTCTGCTGGCTGGTGTACCAGGCCGTCCTATGGGTCGTCGCGGAATGGCGTTGGGCCTGGTTCGCCGGGTGCGCCATGGCGGTGCCCTGTGCCGCGTACGCGATCGTCCGAGCCTGGGGTGAGGAGCGGCCCTTCGTTCCGTCCCGTCAACTCGAGGCGTGGGGCACGGCGGTGGCCACGGCGCTCACCGCGGCCGCGCCGCTCGTTGTGCTGATGAAGGGGTGGCCGACCGCGGTCGTCGCCTTGCTGATCGCCGCCGGCAGTGCGGCGGCGGTCACGTACGTGCCCTGGTGGGACGGCTTCAGGAAGACGGCCGCCACTGCCGTCCTGGATGGGGCCCCGTCGGCCGAGGACGGAGTTTCTGGGGCCGACAACGGCGACGCACTGCCCGCCGTAGCAGCATCCCCGACGAAGTGATGTCTTTCGGGCGACGCTTGTCCTCTTCACCGCCGCCCCGGCCCCGTTCGACCGGACCATGCTCCCCGAACGGGGAACGGCCGCACCGCCGAACCCCAGACACCGAACCCCGAACCGACCGCCGACTTCCGGACCGGGCCCACCCGACCGACCCGTCCCAGCGCACCTCTGGAGCCCGCGTGTTCCGCATGTCCTTCCCGCCGCCCGGCCGTCAGCGCCGCGTAGGCACCCTGCTCGCCGTCGTATGTGTCAGCACACTGGTGATCGCCCTCGGCGAGCCGTCCGGTGATGACACAGCCACGGCCACGTCGGCGTCAGCTCGCCCGCCGTCCACCGCCCGGCCCTCCACCGCGCCGGAGGTCTCGCCCTCCCCGCGGTCCACCGCGCCCGCCCGCAGGACACCGGCACAGCGGCTCGACATCCTCGGGCGGGCGAAGAAGTGGAATCTGTCGGGTTCGTCGGCGTCGGAGTTCGCCCAGGATGCGTGCGACATGGCGGACGAGACGGACAGCAGGCCCGACCTGGCGGGTGAGAGCGTGGCGCAGGCCCTCGCGATGCGCACGGCGTCCGCGGACTCCGGCAAGGACGCACTGCGTGCAGGCATACCGGTGCTCTGCCCGAAGTGGACCAAGGCCCTCAAAGCGAGCTTGTCCGGCCAGTACGACCGCTGGATCACGGACGACACCTACGACATCGGCACCGAACCGAGCCAGATACCTCCGGGCACCTACAGGACCGCGGGTGACATATCCGACTGCTACTGGGAACGCACCGCCGCCAATGGAGATGTGATCGACAACGGCCTGGTCACAGCGGCGCGCAGGATCACGGTGCACATCAGCGCTTCCGACAGCACGTTCACCTCGGACAACTGCGGTGTGTGGACGCCGATCCACTGACCACCACCGGCATCCGCCACCGGCGTCCGAGGCCGACAGCGGCCCCATCGATCAGCAAGGAGCCACGGTGACCCTGCCGTCGCGTATCGGTCCGTACGCGCCCCTGCACCCCATCGGTGCGGGAGGCACGGGCGCCCTCCACTTCGCCTGTCACTCGGGCACCGGTGAGCCGACCGCAGTGAAGACGATCAGACCCGAGTCCGCCGGTGACGCCGCCCTTCGGGCCGCGTGCCGCACGGCACCTGACCGCAACGCACAGCCACGGCACAGGCCGGTGGTCACCACCGTTCCGCAACATCCGCCTTGGCAGGCACGCACCGCCACACCAGAACGCTGCCGTCAGGCCAGCCGTACAAGCCTCACCTCTCACCAGGTTTCCAGCCGCAAGCGGCACGCAGCACTCCGCTTTGACACACAGGAGCACCACATGAACAGCACTGCGCTTATGACGTTCAAGAGCCACATCGAGGGCAAAAACGCCGATGTGTCCATCTATCACGACCGGATTGAGTGGGTACGCGGCCGTGGCGTGAGCGGCAAGAAGCTCACTGCGGGGCTCCTGACCGGCGGTATGTCGCTCCTGGCAACCGGCGTCCGTGACTCCAAGGCGGGCACGGAGATGATCCCGGTGAAGAACATCTCGAGTGTGGTGACCAAGCGGGACGGCTTGATGTACACCAAGGTCGTGGTAGTCGCGTCAGGCAACACCATTGACTTCCGCGTGCCGCACGAGTCGGCGCCCGGAATCAAATCACTTCTGACCGACTTGGTGCTCGGCAACGTCCCCGCGCCCGGGCACACTCCTCCCCCGCCTGCTCAGCCGTCAGCCCCCAGTTCCCAGGCGGGCAGCGCCGTCGAACAACTGCAGCAGCTCGCACAACTGCGAGATGCCGGCATCCTGACCGAGGAAGAATTCGCGACCAAGAAGGCCGAGATCCTCGCTCGGATGTAAAAGGCCCGCCCCACACCTCCTTGGGTTCTGGTGGTCGTCGCAACACCCCAGTTCAGGGGTCGCGACGGACTTCCAGATCCGAAAGGTCCGAAGCCCTCAAGGGCGTAAGAAGCTCTCTGCGGAGCGGGCTGCGTCCTTCGGGCTCAAGCAGCAGGGGCTGAGCACGCGCCCGGAAATCCTCAAGCCCCGCCTACGCCACCGGCGCGGTCTGCGCAGCGTCAGGGGTTCAAGGCGTGGTGGAGGGTGGGGTAGCAGTCGATGATCTCGTCGAGTCCGACGAGTTGCATGGTGCGCAGCACGTGCTCGGTCGGGCCGGCCAGGCGGAGCCAGCCGTCGGCGTCGTGGGCAGCGTTGTGGGCGGCGATGAGGATGTTGATGCCGCTGGAGTCCATGAACGTCACCCCGCTGAGGTCCACCACGATCCGCGGGATTGCTGTGCCCTCGGGGAGGCTGAGCGCGTGGCGCAGAGGGCTGCCGGTGTGGTGGTCGATCTCGCCGCGCACCGTGATGACGTGGGCGTCGTCGATGGGGGTGAAGATGATCGTCAGACCGTCTGGTCCTGCTGCCCCGCTCTTGTCTGCCACAGTTCCCTCGACACTCGGTGACTCCGGTCGGCGGTTTCCCCGCCGTAGGCTGGATGGATACTACGGGGACTTCCTTGGCATGGCTGCGCCGAGTGGGGCATGCATGCCCGGGGCGATTGCGGGTATGCGCGGGCGTGTGAACGGGGTGGCGAAGGCGGTGGGGGTGGAATCAGTGCCTCTCGGTGGGGACGGCCTCATAGCCCCGGACCGGGAGCCCAGGCAGGTGTCCGCCGCGCTGGACGGCGACGGGACGTGCATCGCCGAGGCCCGTCATCTCGCGGCCCGTTTCCTCACACAAGTCCAGGCGGAGCACGGGATACCCGTCTCGTCGCGTGCGCTGGACCTCACACAGCTGGTGGTCAGCGAACTGGTCACCAACGCCCGCAAGTACGCCCCCGGCCCTGTGCTGCTGGATCTGCGCGTCACCGGCGCGGTGGTGGAGGTGGTGGTGTGGGACAGCGACCCGGTGCTGCCGGTGGCCCGGGCCGCCGATGCGGGCCGGGTGGGCCAGCACGGGCTGGAGATCGTGATGGCTGTCGCCCAGGGCTTTGAGGCGCAGCGGGAGCCGGTCGGTAAGCGCATCACCGCCCGTATCGCGCTCCTGGACGAACCGGGCGGCAGCATCGCCGGCCGTCGCCCCGCCTGATCCCGCCCCGTTCACCTCCTGCGGGCGAGGGCAGCGTCAAGTTCGGCCAGGACCGTCTCGGGCAAGGCTGCGCCCTGCGCGTGCTTGATGATCTGCTCGGCGATCGAGGACAGCTTGGTGTTGGTGTGCTGTGAGACCTCACGCAGCACGGTGAATCCGTCCTGCGGACTGATTACCCGCCATCATCACCAGGGCCCCGATGACCTGATCGACGACCGCGTGGGAGGCGACCGCCTGCTGCAACTGATCGTTTTCCGCCCGTAGCCGCACGACCTCCTGCACGAGATCGTCGTCGCGGGCACCGGCACTGGGTTCTCGGCCAGGATGCCGGGGGGAGGCCATGCGTATCACCGTCGGTGTCAGCGGAACGGAGACGCATGTTCACCTGCCCCGCCTCCCGCTCCCGCATCCCTACGCCACGGCAACATCACCGCTAGATGACTGAAAAGCAGCCACAGTCCGACCTCGCCCCGACGCTTGCTCGGTCGCGTTCAAGCGGCCGAAGCGTGCCCTCTCACGGCAGAGAGCGTGTGAGCCAGACCAGTTCGCCACGGTCGTCTGCCGAGACGTGGTCGCGCTCGAACCCCAGCTTTTCCAGGACGCGAAACGACGGTGCATTCCACGTACGCACCGTCGCCCACAGCCGCTTCCGCCCAGTCGTGATCGCTGCATCGAGCACCGCGGTGGCCGCCTCCGTCGCATAGCCCTGTCCATGTACTCGGCTGAACAACTCGTACGCGATCTCAGGCTCGTCGACGGAAGCCCGGCCAACGGTGAGCCCGCAATACCCGATGAAGTCGCCCACGTCGTGGCGGTTGATGACCAGCAGAGCAAGCCCCGTCAGCGCCGGCGAAGCAAGCTGAGCGTCAATCACCCGCCGGTTGTCCTCCACGGACGGGATTCCATCGCCCCGCTCGGCAGCGAGCCAGCGATGGTCGTCGGCATCGGACTCCGCCCACGGACGCAGCGTCAGCCGAGCCGTTTCGAGGTGGAGCGGCATCGGCGGATACGGCATGGCGACACTCCAACGATGCTCTGCCCGCACAGCCGAGTGGCACCGGAACTCATCAACGGTGAGAGGTCCACAGTCGATGAACGCCACGAGCGTTCGGACGGCCGGTCGAGTTCGGCTGCGAAGAAGGCCGAGCCCGCTTGACCCAGGTTCGCACCGTCTCGGCGGCACCAACGCCCGGCTTCGCCGCGACCGCCTTCATCGCGGCCCACTCGGTCGGGAGGTGGGGCGGATCTCCGTGACCATGCGCACCGCACGCTCACGAAGCTCGGGGGGGCAGAGGGGCGGACGGGCCATGACTCGATCTGAACCCTCAAGACGAATCTGAGGTGACATCGTTGCACGGCCTCTTATGGGCACCACGGTCAAGGACGTACTCTCGCGCCACTGCACCAGTTTCCAACGATGTAAGTACGGGGGTGCGTTGGGACCGGCGCAAGCAGAGGGCGCGTCAGCCGACAGATACGGAAACGGAGTTGATATGACTGCCGCATCGAGGAAGCGACGGCTCAGATCCATACGGCGGCAGGTAGGCACGACCGCGGCCCTCGCGCTCGCCGCCGCCATGACGCTGATGGGCGCCGGCCCCGTGTCGGCCGGCAGCTCACACGATCACAGCACTCCCACCGTCAGGTCGGGGGACGCGCGCTTCGAGATCCTCTCGTCGACGCTGATCCGTACTGAGTACGCGGGCGACGGGAAGTTCACCGATGACCCGACTTTCAACGCTATCGGCCGCAGCGGCTTCGCTCCGGCCGACTACACGGCCACGATGTCCAGCGGCTGGCTGGTTATCAGGACGAGCGCGCTGACCCTGCGCTACCAGGTCGGTTCCGGGCCGTTCAACGCCCGCAACCTCTCGGTGCACTTGGCGGCGGACGGTAGTCCGGTGACAGCCGCCCCTTGGCAACGGCTGACCTGTGAGATCGGCGCGCTGTGCGAGGCGGAGAACCTTCAGCTGAACGGGCTGTCGGTGGCCTCGGATCACGTCGGCCACACCGGCACGGGCTTCGCCGCGGGATTCGAGGGCACCGGCAGCTCGATGTCCTCTGACATCGATGTCAAAGACGTCGGCGCCTACCAGTTCGACCTGCGCTATGCCAACTCCCGTGGTGGGGACGGCCAGACCCGCACCCGCACACTGGCCCTCTCAGTGGACGGCGGCGTCCCGCAGACGGTGTCCCTGCCGACCACGGCCGACTGGAACACCTGGAGCCTGGCCACCGCGAGCCTCGACCTCACCGCGGGCCACCACACGATCGCCCTGACCCGGACCGCGTCGGACAGCGGGAACGTCAACGTCGACAGTGTCGCCCTGGTCCGCCCCGGTGATGCGTACCCGCCGGTCGCCAGCACCGCGATCACCGACTGCCTGCTCGGCACGAGCTGCGAGGCGGAGGCCGGGCGGATCGACGGCACCGCGGTGAGCGCAATGGACCACAAGGGATACGCGGGCAACGGCTTCGTCGCCGAGCTGAACAAGGGGTCGAGTCTGACCACGCATGTGGTCGGCGTTCCGGCCGACGGCACGTACACCCTGCGCGTGCGCTACGCCAATGGCACCGGCGGCGACGGTCTCCACCAGACCCGCACCGCCTCCGTCACCTCCGGCACCGCCACCGAAGCCTTGACGCTGCCGCCGACAGAGGACTGGGACACCTGGAAGACAGCCTCCGTTCCGATCGCCCTGAAGTCGGGCGAGGACGACGTCACCCTCGGCTGTCCTGAAGCAGCGAGCTGCCACGTCAACCTGGACACCGTCTCCGTGGCCGCGACGAAGCAGGCCGCGCCGGCGCCGCACCTCGCGCTCGGTGGCTACCGCCGGGGCCTGGACGGCGTGAGCGGCGACGGCCGCGCTCCGGCAACCACCCCCGGCCTGCTCAACCAGGACGGCTGGTACCTGCTGGACGACACCCCGTCTGCGTTCTACGACAGCGCGTCGAAGAAGGTCACGCCCCGGCCCTCACACGGTGGCGCGCCTTACCAGGACGGTTACGTCTTCGGCTACGGGCACGACTACAAGCAGGGACTTACGGACCTGGCGACCCTGACCGGGCCTCCGCAGTTGCTGCCGCAGTGGGCGTACGGCGTGTGGTACTCGGAGTACATCGACCGCACCGCGGCCGACTACGAGGACACGATTCTTCCCGCATTCCGCTCCGAACACGTGCCGCTGGACGTGCTGGTCACCGACACGGACTTCAAGGCCGTGAACAGCTGGAGCGGTTGGGAGATGGACCACGGCAGATTCCCCTACCCGAAGGGGTTCTTCGACTGGGCGGCCGCACAGGGGCTGCACAACACACTCAACGTGCACCCGAGCATCCTCGCCTCAGACCCCCAGTTCGCCCAGGCGCAGACCACGGCCAAGGGCAAGCTGACGAAGGGCGGTTGTGCCTCCGCCGCTTCGGTCGACGACAACTGCTACACCTTCGACTTCGGCGACCCCGACCAGCTCAAGGCGTACATGGACCTGCACCGGACCATGGACAAGCAGGGCAACGACTTCTGGTGGCTCGACTGGTGCTGCGACTCCTCCCAGTCGTCGCTGCAGGGCGTCACACCGGACGCGTGGATCAATCAGCAGTACGCCACCCTCACCGGTGAGACCAACAGCCGCGGGTTCGTCCTCTCCCGCGCGTACGGCTCGCTCCAGGCCGGCGGATACAGCGGCCAGCAGGCGCTGCCGACCGGCCCCTGGGCGGACAAGCGCACCACCGTGCACTTCACCGGCGACACCGCCTCCACCTGGGGCACACTGAAGCTGGAGGTCGGCTACACGCCCGGGGAGTCCGCCGCGACGGGGATGGCGGCCATCACCCACGACATCGGCGGGCACAACGACACGACGGGGCTGACTGGTTCGGAGACGTACACCGACGGCGGGCAGACCCGCACCACGCACAAGCTCCCCGACGACCTGTATGCGCGCTGGGTGCAGTTCGGCACCTTCCAGCCGATCGACCGGCTGCACAGCAACCACAGCGACCGGTTGCCCTGGCAGTACGGCACACAGGCGCGGCACTCGGCCGACAAGTTCTTCAACCTCCGCGAGAACCTGGTGCCGTACACGTACTCGCTGGCCGAGGAGGCGAACCGGACCGGCGTACCGATCGTCCGTCCCACCTACCTGGAGTATCCGAACGAAGCGCAGGCGTACCAGACGGCCGACAGCGAGTACTTCTACGGCCCCGATGTCCTGGTCGCCCCGGTGACGACGCCGGGGACGACGGCGACCACCACGGTGTGGCTCCCGCCCGGCCAGTGGACCGACTACTTCACCGGCAAGACCTACCAGGGCGGCACCACCCAGGACATCGCCACCGGTCTGGACACCATGCCGGTGTTCATCAAGGCCGGCGGCATCCTGCCGACCCGCACCCATGACGTCACCGACAACGACCGCAATCCGCTCACCGACGTCACCCTGACCGTCGCCTCCGGCGCGCCGGGGTCGTACCGTCTGTACGAGGACGACGGAACCACCGCGCAGAAGGGACACAGCGCCACGACGACCGTCCGGTACGAGCGCAAGGGCTCGCGCCACACCGTGTCGATCGGCCCGGCGCGGGGCTCCTTCCACGGGCAGGTGAAGAACCGCCAGTGGACACTGTCCCTTCTGGGAACGACCCATGAGCCCACCGGGGTCACCGCGACCGGTGTCCGGATATCCCCGCGCGACTACCACTGGGACAGCTCCACCGGGACGCTCACGATCACCCTTCCCCGGCACACCGTCCACCGCCCGATCACCGTCACCTACCAGTAGGCGACTCGGAGGTGGCGACGGTCTGTCTGGAACTCGCTTCCGGGCAGACCGTCACGCCACGGGTCGAGCCATACCGTTGGTCTGCAGACATCAGCCGACACCTGGGTGAGCACGCCGGTCAGACGCCCGCCCCCGTCACCCCGCGAGGGTGACCGCTGCACCGCCGAGGGCGAGTAGACGCACGTCAAACGTAGTCTGGCCAGCCTCGCCGTCGTCGCCGTCGCCGTCGCCGTCGACCACCTGGAACAACTCCTCCGTACCCGGCTCAAACGCCTCCAGCACCAGCCCGACACCCTCGACGGCTTCATAGCGGCTACCGGCCTGACCCTCGCCGACCCAACATCACCCTGACAGGCCGAAGTCAGTAACCGCCGGCGCCTGCCGCGGGCCGAGATCGCGGCCTGGCGTCGGTCGGCTGATCGACGCGGCATCGATGCACGACGATGGAACGTGATGACCTACTCGGGAGGGCGCCACTCCTCCGGTGGCACCTCACGGCCGAAAGAGCCACGCGAGCAAGCCTGCTCGACACGGCCGCCAGAGGCCGGGGTGGCGAGACTCAAACGGGGTCGGCAACCGACCGGTAATCGGGTTGAAACCAGTACCGGTGGGCGGAGAGACTTGCGCAGTGATCATGGAGCTGTCCCCCCGCAACCTGACCTGGGACGATGTGGATCCCGCCCGTCATCCTTTCGACAGCGAGTCGGCGGCGCGGATGGTCAGATCACTCGGGCCGGCCCAGCGGGTGCCCCGCCGCCCCGACGTACCGCCGGGTGACCGGGCCCTGCACGAGTGGAGCTGGAACGAGGCCAAGCCCTGGTCCGACGCCATGACGTACGCCCTGGCCGAGCACTACGGCCGCTGGGTCACCGGCTGGCGGTGGGCGCACGACGAGGGGGACTTCGACGGAGGACCGGTCGGCAGCTGGTGCTGCGCCCAGCACTCGGTCACCACTGCGGACGAGACCCTCGACCGTGTGACCGCGGCGCTGCGCGAGTGGCGCGAGTGGCTGGAGAGCCTGGCCGCACGGTTCGAGGCCCACCCGCTGGACCTGGCCGGCATCGACGACCAGCGGATCCTGTGGGACCGCACCGCCCGCCACCTGATCCTGCACGTCACCGACCGCACCGGCTGCGGCAGCGGCTGGTACGGGCACTGCCATCAGGTGCTCGAATGGTTCCTCAGCCACTGGGGCGTCGAGGCCGACGACGCCGAGCACCTGGTGGAGCAGGCGATCGGCGGCCGGTTCAAAAGCTGGACCGGCCCCGACCCGGTACTGGTCGAGGACATCGCCGAACGGCTCGCGGCCTCCGTGCGGCCGGACGCGGACACCCGGGCCGCCGAGCCGCCACTGCCCGACCACCTGGAGCGCTGGCTCGCGGTGCGGGAAGCCGTGCCGTGGCACAAGGCCCAGGACAGCAGCGGGGACGGACCGGTGACGCCGGCCCGCGACGGGGCAGCGAAGGAGATCCGCGCCTTCGACGCAGTCCTCGACCCCACCCGCGGACAAGGCCTGCTCACCGCCCTGGAACTGATGCGGGCCGACGCCGCGCGCGGCGCCCGGCTCGACTTCGAGTTGATCCAGGGCTGGCAACGGTACGTTCTGGCCACTCCCGGACCGCCACCGTTCCGCAGCCTGCCCGCCTTCGCCAAGGGCGGCCGGGAACGGTACGGCATCGGCCCCGACACCCGCGACCGCCTCGACGCCTGCCTCGCCGAGAGCGCGAAAGACGCCGCCCGGCCCCTGCCGCTGACCGCCCGGGCCGCACGCGCCTTCCTCGACGTCTGCTTCTTCCACCCCTTCGACGACGGCAACGCCCGCTCCGCCCTCCTCACCTGCCTCTTCGTCCTGGCCCGCCAGGATGTCGCACTCGACAACGTACAACTGCTTCGCCGTGTCTCCTTCCAGGCCGACGACCCACAGGACGCACTGACCCTCGCCGGGTACATCGACCTCCACCTGCGCGAGACCCGGCGAAGGACCGCCGAACCGGCCTCCTAGACAGCCTGCGGTCGCGTCCCGCTCCGGCCGGTGACCGCCCTCAACGACGAGGCCATCCGGCCGTTCCAGATCGGTGCGGATGCCGCCAGGTAGCGGCTGGGGTGGTGGATCCCGGCCGACAGCACGCCGGCAGCGGCTGGTGGTGACGCCGTGCCCCCTCTCCAGGATCTCCACCACCGCCTTGCGGATGTCGAGGTACGAAAACCGCTCCGGTTCGCGGCGCCGCCGGATGCTCCCGTGACACGCCCCCGGACATGGACGGGCGGGCTACGCACTCGCCTTGTCATCACCTTCGTCCTCGTCGCCAAGGTCAGCGCGGTGACCGCCACCACGCTCGCCTACCGTCAGTCCCGCAACGCCGTGCTGGAGCGCGCCCGGGACGCGATCCAGACGGACTTCCGCAGCCGGGTGAGCGGGGTCGCGGCCAACGTGGACACACCCCCCGACCAGAACACCCTCACCCGCCTCACGGCCGATGTCTCACGCGGGCTCGGCGGTGACCTCGTGGTCGCCAGCTACCACAACCTCACGGCCTCCTCCGACACCATCGCGGACCAGACACGCATCACGCCCGAACTGCGCACTGCGGTGCGGACCACTGGCCGGATGCAGTTCCAGCGCGTCGAGTGGTACGGCGAGCCCTACCTGGCCGTCGGCACGCCCGTGGCCTTCGACGACGGCCGCACCTCCGCGCTCGACGTCTTTACCATCTCCCCGCTGCGGGCCGAGGAAGAGGACAGCACCGGACTGCTGGACACCGTACGGGCAGGACTCATCCCCGTCCTGCTGCTTGCCGCGGTCCTCGCCCTGCTCTCCGCCCGCACCGTGCTGCGTCCGGTGCGGGACCTGGCCCGGGCCACCCGCAAGCTCGCGGCCGGCGATCTGTCCACACGGGTCAGAGTCATGGGCCGGGACGAACTCGCCGAACTCGCCGAACTCGCCCAGAGCTTCAACCACACTGCCGACAGCCTCCAGACCTCCGTCACCGAGCGGGAACAGGAGGAACGGGCCCGCCGCTTCGCCGCCGACGTCTCCCACGAACTGCGCACCCCGCTGGCCGCGATGACCATGGTGTCCACAGTGCTGGACGAGGACGCCGACCAACTGCCGGCCGACTCCGCCATGGCCGCCCGCACCGTCACCGCCGAGATAGGACAGCTTTCGCGTCTCCTCCAGGACCTGATCGAGATCTCCCGCTTCGACGCCGGTGCCGTCCAGCTCAACCCCTCCGACACCGACCTCGCATCGGCGATCCGCTCGACGCTGGCACGTCGCGGCTGGACGGACCAAGTGCACGCCGACCTCCCGAACGGCATGCGGGCCAACGTCGACAGGCGCCGCATCGACGTGGTCGTGGCGAACCTCGTCTATAACGCGCTGCGCCACGGCGCCCGCCCGTCGGCGTGGGGCTCCGCGCCACACACGACGAGATCACCGTCGAGGTCCGTGACCGCGGGCCCGGCCTGCCGCCCGAGTCCCTGCCTCACGTCTTCGAACGCTTCTACAAGAGCGAAGCCGCCCGCACCCGGTCCGAGGGCAGCGGCCTCGGCACAGCCATCGCCCTGGAGAATGCCCGGCTGCACGACGGAACCATCGAGGCGGCCAACCGAGCGGACGGCGGCGCACTGTTCACCCTCCGGCTGCCCCGTCAGCAAACCGAGGAACTGCGATGAGCATCCCTGAACGCAGCCCAAAGCGCCCGCCGAAAAACCACCGCCACCGCCGGCCGGGCCGAATGGCCGGCCTCGTGCTCCTGGCCGCGGTCACGGGATGTGGGGTCCAGCCGACCGGAGTGATCGACGCGGGCGAACCCACATCGGGACTCACCAAGGGCATGCGGGTCTATTTCGCTTCCGACACGGGACTTCGCGGTGTCTCACGGCCCGACCGAGAGGTCACGGAACTCGGTTCCACCATCAAGCTGCTGATAGCGGGCCCGAACGCATCGGAGCAGCACAGCGGGCTCACCAACCTCGTCGAGTCAGCAGGTACGTGCACGGCCACCGGCCACGGCAAGCAGGTCACGCTCGACATGCCGGGCACGCTTCTCTCGGCCGGGAACCGCCTGCTGAACGGGCAGTTGGTCTGCAGCCCGGCGCGCGCCCAGTCCGTGCTCGAACCCGACGTCCGCCCGGACGACGTCCAGGTCACGCTCAAGCCGGACGGGGATCCTCTCGGCCCGTACGAATGCTCCTACTTCCCGACACCTGATGCAGAGCCGAGCCCGCGAACCATCCAAAGACCCCAGCCGCCCCGTGAGCGACAGCGGGTCCGCATGCGGCGGGCCGTCGGTGGTCCGCGCCGGGCCGGCGGTGTTCCTCGGGCGTGGCTCAGTGGTCTGGGCAGATGACGAAGAGCGAGTGGGCGACTCGGCGGGGTTGGTCGCCGATCTCGTTGAGTGCGGCGCGGATTTCGTGCAGGTGGCCGGTGGTCATCTGCAGCGGGGGTTCGTGGGGCTGGTAGGTGGTGCGGACCGGGTAGTCCACGCCCGGTTCGGTGGTCATCTCGATGTGGCAGCCCAGGACGTGGGTGACCGGTCTGTGCTCGCAGAACTTGATGAGGCGGTCGATGGTCCGGGTGAAGGCGGGCCAGTCCTGGACGTAGAGCCGGCCGGGGTAGACGGTGTCGCCGGTGAGCAGGATCCCGGTCCACGGGTCGTAGAACGTGACCGCTGCCTCGTGGTGTCCGGGAGTGGCCAGGCACTCGAGCGTGCGGCCTCCCAGATCGACCCGCGCCACGGCAGTGGGGTCCTCGTCGAATCCGAAGTACGTCCAGGCCGTGGCAAGCTCTGCGTCGACCACGGTGGTGTCGGGGCGGTCTGCGAACTGGCTGTCGCCCGCTGTGTGGTCGTCGTGGGCGTGAGTGTGCAGCACAAGCAGGTGGTAGTCCTGACGGGGGTGGCGGGCGAGCCAGCCGTCGACGAGCTCGTCAACCACTCGGCGCAGGGGGAAGAACTCGGTGGACGCGGTGGCTCCGGTGTCGATCAGCACCGCCCGTGTGTTGCCGAACAGCAGGAACAGGAACGGCGCTTCGTAGTCGATCGCCATGTTCTGCCGCAGGATGATCGTGTGCTCGTCGTACGCGTAGACCTGGATGTCCGGGTCGGTGTTGTGCTTGGACGACGGTGAGCCGTGGATCCAGCGGACGTCCAACTCGCGAGGCCGGTGGACCGGGCTGTCGAAATCAATGAAGGATGTGCCTGCGGCCATGACGCCTCCTGAGTGCGTCGTCTTGGCAGGCCGGGTACGGCGCACATCTCGTCCGGGGCTGGCACCTACGTGCCTCCGCCGCGAAGCTACCACGACATCGACCGACGCCTCCGCGGCCTAGCAACCGTACGGCGACACCACTCGCGTCGCGCTCGTCCCCATGCGCAACGGGAGTGATCGTCGTTGAGAAGACTTCACTCCTGATCCCGACCGCGCAGAAAAGCAGTCAGTCCAGGTCGGTGGTATCGGAGGCGGCGCGGGGCCAGTTGCGTTCCCGACGCTGGGAGGAGTTCGTGGGCCTAGCGGCTCCATCGCCCAGGGCCTGTCCGATGAGTCAGGAGTAGGGGCGTCCACCCCGTCCCGGCTGTCCCGGGGGGATTTAATGCCCAGGTGGTGAACTGGACGCAGATGCACGACTGCTACGAGGACGTCGATCGCGTCCCCGCGCTTCTGGAACGGTTGGAGCGCGAGGACAACCCCGAAGCGTGGGAGGAACTGGGATATCGCCTCGTCCTCGAACACGACCTCGTCTTCCCTGCCAGCTTCGCCGCTCTGCCGAGCCTGGTGCGTCTCGCATCGGGGAGCGCACGGGCGCGTGGACTGGCAGGGGAGATCCTGCGCCGCGCGGCAGGACACCACGGCTGCGACCATCTGCTGGCGGACTGTACCCACGCGATCACGGAGTTCCGCAAACTGCTGGACCAGCATCTCCAATCGCGCCCGGAAGACTACCTCGCGGCCTTCCTGGATCTGCTTGCGGCCGAAGGGGAGTACCACTGGAGTGCCGTCCTGGGGGACTTCACGGACGACTTCTACCACCTGGCCTGCCCCCACTGCGCCGTGGACGTGACGATCGCCATCGGGGACCACGGGCGCTATTCAGCGATCCGGGACTGGAACCTGGGAGACGTGGACCGCCGCAACCTACGGCCGGCGACCTCCGATGAACTCTCCGGCAGTGGCCGGTGGATGCACGAGACTGCCCTCCGCGACGGACTCAAGGCGCTCGCCGACGGAATCGCCCATCTTTTCGGCAAGGCCGAATGTCCACATTGTGCCAGCGTGTTCAACATCGCGGACGAGTACGCATCCGCCAACCGCCCCGTCCTGCGGTAGGCCAAGGCCAATCGCAAGAAAGCGGGGAGGCTCAGGAGCGAAGCCACAGCCGGATCGCGTTGACAATCACTGTGCCGTGGAAGACGTAGGCCCGTTTGTCGAACCGAATGGCCACGGCGCGGAAACCTTTGAGGGCGTTGATCGTTCCCCCGACCTCCCGCGCAGACCGGAGCCCGTGGGGTGCGCTGGTGCCACGAACGGCTAGTGAGGTGGAGGCACACCGCAGGGCGGTTGATGCCTGGGATTAGGTCGCTCGCGTGGCCCGCATGCGCTCGTGACCAGCGCAAACACCTGCACATCGGGGAGGGAAACCTTGATCTACTGCGGAATCGACTGGGCAGAACGCACCCATGACGTCGCCCTGGCCAACGACACCGGCACGCTGGTGGCGAAGCGACACATCACCGACGACGCGGCCGGCTACAAGCTGCTGCTGGAACTGCTCGCGGAGCACGGAGACACCGAGGAGAACCCGATTCCGGTGGCGATCGAGACCTCCCGCGGCCTGTTGGTCGCCGTGCTGCGGACCGGGAAGCGGAAGGTGTACGCGATCAACCCGATGGCGGCCGCCCGCTACCGCGACCGGCACAGCGTCTCGCGCAAGAAGTCCGACCCCGGCGACGCCCTCGTCCCGGCGAACATCCTGCGCACCGACATGCACGCCCACCGGTCCCTGCCCAACGACAGCGACCTCGGCCGAGCGATCGCCGTCCTGGCTCGCGCTCAGCAGGACGCGCTGTGGAACCGGCAGCAGATCGCCAACCAGCTCCGTTCCCTGCTTCGCGAGTACTATCCGGCTGCCCTGGACGCCTTCGCCACCTGGACCAACGGCTTGTGCCGCCCTGAGGCCCGTGAACTTCTCAAGGCTGCACCGACGCCCACCCGGGCCGCGCGGCTGACCCGCTCCCAGCTCCAGGCCGCGCTCAAGCGGGCCGGTCGCAAACGTGGCATCGAGGCGGAGGCCGACCGCCTCCGCGACGTCTTCCGCGCTGAGTGGGCCCACCAGCCGCCGCTGGTCGAGGACGCGCTCGGCAAAGCAGATGCTCGCCCTCCTCGTCCAGCTGGAAGCGGCCTGCACGGCCTCCGACGACCTCGCGAAGGCGGTGGAAGAGGCGTTCCCTCAGCATCCGGACGCCGAGATCCTGCTGAGCTTCCCCGGGCTCGGTATCCAGCTCGCCGCCCGGATCCTGGCTGAGATCGGGGACGACCGTGCTCGCTTCGCCGACGCCCGCGGCCTGAAGTCATATGCTGGCTCCTCGCCCATCACCCGGGCCTCCGGCAAGAAGTCCGCCATCACCCGACGGTGGGTGAAGAACGACCGGCTCAACCATGCCGGCTACTTCTGGGCCTTCGCCTCGCTCCGGGCGTCCGCCGGGGCCAACGCCCACTACCGGCACCGCCGAGAGGTCGGCGACTGGCACGCGGCCGCCCAGAGGAACCTCTTCAACCGCATGATCGGCCAGCTCTACCACTGTCTCCAGCACCGCAAGCTGTTCGACGAGGACACGGCATTCCCCACCGAACTGGCCGCCGCAGCTTGACGCGTTGGCATCGTGAGGTGTCTGCCTTCATACGCCGCCCTCACCGCGATCACCCGAACGCGACTTCCGTTCGATCAACAAGCTCCATGATCGGTACGACAACGGCTCTTTACAGACTCGCCGTTGCGCTGTATGCCTCATCGGTGAACTGCCCGTTCCCACTGCTGTCGAAGTATCCAAGAATCGCGCCCGATTTCCATTGGCCGGCCTCATAGGGCGCCGTAACGGTCACATAGCACGATGTGCAGTTGTGTTTGGTCGCATTGTTCTGGCTGACGTTGGATCCGTAGAAGTACAGGGCCGTCCCGAACGTCAGTGTGGCCGCGTTGCTGTTGCAGTAGGCCCAGACCGTGGATGTCACGCCGGCAGCGCCGTGGTACGGCTTGCCGGGGCTGACGGTGCAGGTGAGTACGGCGACGGAGGGTGCTGACCTGGTGACGGTCACTGTGCTTCCGCCCACCGTCATGGTCGCACTGTTCTCGCCGGCCGGCACGCTGATGGTGGCCGCGTGGGCCGAGTGGGAGGCGGTGGACGGAGCGGCCTGAGCGCCGGGGGCGCCGATCAGCGCGACAGCGGTCATCGAGGCCACGCCGAACAGGCAGCCCAATATTTTAGTGCGCATGCAACCTCGATCTGGAGAGGGGAGACTGAGCACGCTGGTCAACCGCCGCAGCGCAGCGCTTGATTAGCGGAGAACGGCCGAGCGCAACATGTGCCACTGAAGGCGCCCGCCGCAGGGCGAGCGTCCCAAGGAAAAGAAGTTCGCGATCTTCACGGACCGACCACGAGCTAGATTCTGTGGCATGGAGTCAGAGGCGTCCATGCCGCGCCGTGATATTTCAGGCCATTCTGTTTCCGGAAATGCTCACGACGGAGCCGTGGGCGCCCCGGTGACGACGGCAACGGCCCGCCGCCCCGATCCGTGCGGGTCCGCTCGCCGACGGGGCGGCCGGACTATCCGGCGTACGGGACCCAGGCATGCGCGCCCACGTCTTTCCCGCCGTACCAGTAGTGCGGCATTCCCTTGATGGCCGTTGTCCCGAACGGCCCGCCGGGATCGTCGACGCGGATCGTGCCGCTGCGGCCCTGGCAGGACCAGTCAAGTTCCAGGTACCAGCGGGCCTCGACTGCCAGACGCGTCGCCCGCTCACGCAGTTCATCGGCTTCACTGGTGATGCGGCTCAGCCCTTCACGCGCCGCTGCGTCCGTTTGAAGGGCCTGACCTTTCACGGCTACGGCTGCCGTTGTGGCCACGCAGCCGACGATTTCGCCCGCCCATAGCTTGATCATTTATCAGACAGGACCTAGGAGCTCTTCCGGTTCGCAGAAGTACCGGCGCACCCGCACCCGCACCCGCACCCGGACTACGACCCGACGAGAGCCCAACGGTCTTTCATTCGGGGTGCGTTGGTACGCTCTGCGTATTCGCCTCGCCCTGTTTCCGGCAGTTCAGGCACCGGCCGGGCGAGCGGTGGACACCGCCTCCACCACCAGGACGTCGGAGGAGTCGCTGACGCGATCCACTCGCACATCGATCCCGGGAAGCAGCGCAGCCTCGACCGTCTTGCTCGCCATGCCAGGAAACACTCTGCCGCAACGATCCCTCGTTCCCCTCGCTGGACCTGGAGATTCACGGAACTGCGGACAGAGCCAGGGGTTGAGGGTCCGGCAGCCGGAGGCTGCCGGACCCTCGTGATCAGTACTGCCCTGCGGTCCATGTCAGACCGGCGTGGAAGGCTCCGCGGTATCGGTTCAGCGTGGAGGGGTGGTCGCGATGTGGAACAAGGGGGAGGTCTGGCGGCTTTGCCGGGGCGAGGAGGTGGTCGGCGAGATCCTCATTGAGGAGGGCGACTTCCCGTGGCTGTCCGGTCGCTTCGTGCCGACAGCGGGCTTCGCCGAGGTAAAGCCTCTGTTCGAGCGTGAATTGGCGCTGACCGAAGAGGAGGAGTGGGGCGAATGGGACTCCGTGATCGGAGAGATCAACGAGAAGCTGCAACTGGTCGCCCCAGCGGGACCGGTCGCTGAGTTCTTGCTGCATGTCGAGGGCGAACGGGCCTCGTTCCGGTGGATCGAGGATCCGGTCGACTGACGGGTGTTCCGGTGTTGCCGGCGATGGCGTAGTCAAGGCCGTAGTCCTCCCCGCCGACGCGGGGGTGTTCGGGCACGGCGACACAGGCCTGGGCAGCGGCGCGGCACCGGATCCGGGCCAGCGCGTGCTGGCCGTGGCGACGGATCCGGTGCCGCTGAGGAGATGGTCTGGCGGTGGGCGGGCGATGTGCCGCCTACGGTGGCCTTCTGTGGTGGTGTGCGGAGGTGCGGGCTCTGACCCGCAGCCCACGCACGGCGGCGTTTCCGGAAGGCGTGCGCGTAGTTGCGGGAGATCTCATGCAACCGGAATCGTTCGGCGAAACGTTAAGGGGCGTCGACCGGATGTATCTCTTCCCAGCCGCCGAAACGGCATGGGAAGTGGTTGCGTTGGCACGGCAAGCCGGCGTGAGTCGCATTGTGGTGCTGTCCTCCGGGGCTGTCACGACAGGCTTCGACAGCGACTTCCACTTACCGGTCGAGCAGGCCGTAGAGGCGTCGGGCCTGGAGTGGACTCACGTGCGCCCCGGCGAGTTCGCGATGAACAAGCTGGCCTTGTGGGGCCCGTCCATCCGTGCCGAGGGCGTAGTGCGCGACCCCAACCCCGACGCGGCCGGGTGTCCGGTGCACGAGCAGGACATCGCCGATGTCGCTGCCCTGGCCCTGCTGGAGGACGGACACTGCGGACGGGCGTACACCCTCAACGACCCCGAAATGCTGTCGCATCGTCGGCAGGTTGAGCTCATCGCCGAGGCCGTCGGGCGCCCGATCCGTTTTGAAGTCGTGAGCCGGGACGAGGCACGGGAGAGCTACCGCAAGCAGGGGGGATTCGCAGCGGCGAACGCGGATTTCCTGCTCGGTTTCGAGGACTATTCGGGCGGTCAATCAGACCTGCAGGCACTCCAGGAATTCGATCCGACGGCGACTGGCTCGGTACCCACGGCTGAGGAGGCCACCAGGGTCCCGGCTCGCACCTTCGCTCAGTGGGCACACGACCATGCCCGGGAGTTTCTTCCTGACTGACCGTTTCGCTTCATACGGCGGAAATCTCCGGGGAACCACGCCCGCTGCCGCCCGGCACCGACGTCACCGCCTACCGGATCGTCCAGGAGGCACTGACCAACGCGCTCAAGTACGGCGACGGCGGCACGGCGACCGTGACGGTGCGCTATGCCGACCACGGGCTGCGGGTCGAGGTGCTCAACAGCGGACTGAGCGTGCTGCCCACCGGCCCCGCGAGCCCGGGAGCCGGCTCCGGTGGCCGCGCGCGCCGGGCCGACGGAGCGGGGCACGGACTGATCGGTCTGCGCGAGCGCGTCGCCGTCTACGGAGGCCACTTCGACGCCCGGCGCCGCGTCGGTGGTGGGTTCCGTGTCCGCGCACGCATCCCTCTGGAGCGCCCGTGACCCAGCCCGCCGCTGACCGCCGCGTCCCCCACGGCCCGAACCCGAGCAGGGAAGCCGTCGCCCCGCGAGTCCTCATCGCCGACGACGAAGAGCTCATCCGAACCGGCTTCCGCCTCATCCTCACCTCACGCGGCATCGAGGTCATCGGCGAGGCCGCAGACGGCGTACAGGCCATCGCAGAAGCCGAACGGCTACGCCCGGACGTCCTCCTGATGGACATCCGGATGCCCAACCTGGACGGTCTGGAAGCCGCCAAGCGCGTCCTGCGGCTACGCCCGCACTGTCGGGTTCTCATGCTCACCACGTTCGACCTCGACCGCTACGTCTACGCGGCGCTCGCCGCCGGGGCGAGCGGCTTCCTGCTCAAGGACGTCACCGCCGCCCACCTCGCCGCAGCCGTGCGACTCGTGAACACGGGCGACGCGCTGCTCGCCCCCTCGATCACCCGCCGTCTGGTCGAGCGCTACGCGACCACCCACGAGGCCGACGAAGCCGAGGCGGCTCACCGCCCCGCCACTGCGGCGACTGTGGATCGCACACCCCCGCTCCACCGCGACCTCGCTCCGCTGACACCCCGCGAACGCGAGGTGCTGGCCCTGATGGGCCGGGGCCTGTCGAACACCGAACTCGCCGACACCCTCACTCTGAGCGAAGCCACCGTGAAGACCCACGTAGCCCGCATCTTCGCCAAGCTCACCCTCCGCGACCGCGCCCAAGCCGTCATCCTCGCCTACGAGACAGGCCTGGTCACCCCCGGCAGCTCCACCGCCGAATGACACCCCCTCGACAGCACGCGGCATCGACCCCCACCGAAGAAGTGCTTGAAGGGACGGCGGGGTCCTCGGTCCGCCGCTTGCGCAGATGCTCGCGGTAGGGGTCGACGAGGCTGGCACGGTACTTGGGGACGCGGAGCATCCGCTCGGGCTGATCGGCTCGCGCGTAGCGCTTGACGCGGTGGCCCAACAGGTGCTCTATGCCTTTACCTCCCTCAGGGCGGCTTCGCACAGGTTGTGCCACAGGTGCCACCTGCACCGCGTCGGGCAGCGCGCGGCGGATGCCTCGGCATAGGTCGCGGAGCCATCACGGCACACGACCTCGACGGGCACCTTCCCCTGAGTGGTGGACACGCAGCCAGGGCCATCGGCCGATACCCTCTGGGCGGTCATCGTCCGGCGCCGGCATCGAGCTGGTCCACGAACCTTCTTCCACGCCGTATCACCTTGATTGCGCTGATCTCGCAGGGACGGTCTCACGCGGAGTGGAGCATGGGTACAAGTGCCACCAGGACGCCGTCGACGGCGCTACCACCTCGACGGCGTCCGTTCCGCCGTGAAGCGGACGGCGGATCACCAAGTCACGGGAAGCGAGGCCACGCCCCCTGTCAGCGTCGGGCGGGCCTCGAGATCCTCAAGGTCTGCGGCGAGGCGCAGGTCAGGGAGTCGGCGGGCCAGGGTGGCGAACACGATCCGCATCTCGATACGTGCCAGGCTGGCTCCGATACAGAAGTGGGGGCCGTGCCCGAAGCCGAGGTGGCCCTGATCGCTTCGGTCCGGGTCGAAGCGCTCGGACTCGGAGTAGACCGCCGGATCGCGGTTCGCTGCGTTGACCGAAAGAACCACCGCGTCCCCGCGCTGGATCGTCACCCCTGCGACGTCGAGGTCGGTGTGGGCGTAGCGGACCAGTCCAAGATCTCCAGGGGCGCTCATGCGCATGATTTCCTCGACACAGGCGTCGGTGCGCCCAGCCGGGTCGGCGACAAGGTCAAGCCAGTTGTCGCGGCGAGTCAGCAGGAACAGCGTGCCCAGGCCGATGCGGTTGACGGTGGTCTCATGACCGGCGAACAGCAGCCCGACGCACAGGTCCACCATCTCGTCGTAACTGAATCCCTCGTCGTGCCGCTGCGCGGCAACGACATCGGAGATGACGTCCTCGCCCGGCTGAGCACGCTTGACCTCGGCCAGCCCGGACATGTAGTGCGAGAATTCCTCCCGTGCCGAGTGGGCGTCGTCCTGGTCGTTGACACCGGCCATCCGCTCGGACAGCGCACGGAAATGGTCTCCGTCGCCTACCGGCACTCCGAGCAACTGGCAGATCACCGAGACCGGCAGCGGTTGAGCGAGGCCGGTGTGCAGGTCGACCACCCCGTCAGGAGTCGCGTCATGCGCGGCGAGGAGGTCGTCGACGAAGCCGTCCACCAATCCCTGGATATGACCGGAGAGCGACATCATCCGCTTCGCCGAGAACGATGGCGTCAGCAGTCGTCGCATACGGGTGTGGTCGGCTTCCTCGGTCTCGTAGGAGCCGGTGGGACCGTCCTGGATAGCCGCGGTACTGACGCGTGCGGCCTTGTCAGGTTCCGGGTGCGAGCGGCCCAGACGCTTGTCTGCCAGCAGCTCGCGGCACTCGCGATAGCCGGTCGCCAGCCAGGCTCGGTCCCCTGCAGGAGTGATCACTGCGCTGACGGGTGCCTCGGAACGCAGCACCTCGTACACCGGTGCGAGCTCGAGGATGTTGGGACGGGCGAAGGGCATCTGCGGTCGTGGGGGGACAGCTTTCATGGGGTTCTCCAAGAGCTGGACCGAGTAGAGCCACTTCCACCCTAGAGGTTTCTGGCAGTGCCCGCCAATAACCTCGGGTATAACCTTGAAAACTCGCACGTCGGCACGAAGGGAGTGGCAGGTGCCCCTTGCCCAGGGCGGGGTGGCCCGCCTTGGCGGGCGGCCGCCGGTCAGCGACGCAGCCCGCCGAGAGCAGCGCGAGAAAATCTCCCGAGTGGCTGTGCGGCTCTTTCGTGACCAGGGCGTGGCCGGGACCTCCGGGCTGCAGATCGCGAAGTCCGCCGGTGTCTCCGAGCGGACCCTGTGGCGGTTGTTCCGCAGTAAGGAGAGCTGCGTAGAACCTCTGCTGTCCAAGACGCTGGATGCCTTCCGTGACGTCCTGCGCACCTGGCCGGCTGAGTCCGATCTCGGCAAGCACTTGCGCGCGAGCTACGCGTTCCTTCCCGATGATTCGCGCGCGGACATCGACGCGGTGCTCTCTGTGGTTCGAATGAGCCGAGATGAAGCGGGCCTGCGCGCGGTATGGCTAGTACTCCAGGAACGCGCCGAGCCGACCTTCGCCGACGTACTCGCTGCGCGTTTCGGACTGTCCCCGGACTCACCGAAGGTACGGCTCGCCGCCGCAAGCATGAACGCCGCGCTTCGCGTCGTCACCGACGATTTCGCCTGGGCTGCCGCCTCGACTATGGACACTGAGGAACTCAACCGTCACCGCAGACGCGTCGCCAATGCGCTACGGATACCCGCACACATCCTCTCCGCCGACGACTAAGCGCGTCCAGCTGACGAGCGGGGACCACGGCGGGCCGAAGGGCAAGAAGTCCAAAGGTCGGCAGGCGAAGACCATCAGTCCTGGCGGCCAGGCCGCGCGGATGCCGCAGGGCTGCGTGAAGTGGAACGCTTCCGAGAGTGCATCCGCGCTGCCGAACGGGGTGGTGTGGCCGGCGTACTCGGCAAGCTGCCAGCTGTTCTTTCGGCCGACCGGGCCGAGCAGTCCGCGGACGTAGTCCCGTATCCGCCGCCGGGACTCCGCCTGGGAGAAGCGGGCTCCGGTCCGCAGGAAGAGTTCTTCGAGTTCCAGGTCCCAAGCATTCGTTGGTAGGTCGTGGATCACGAGCACGGACGGCTCGTCGCGCTGTCACTACATGCGGCGCGGACACACGTTGGTGGGACGACCTGTCCAAGACTGTCCCGCGCATGCCCATCCCCCGCTGCACTCCCCACCGCCAGGCCGTTGACCAGCAGAAATACAGAAGTCCGGCTGGAGTACTAGGCAGTTTCGTTGAGATCACCGGATCACTGGCCTGGCGTGTCGCTACTGACTTCGGCCTGTCAGGGTGACGCAGGGGGCCTCGAGGAGGACATGCGTGATGGGGCGGCCCCGGACGTCGGCGCACATCGCTGCGCTCGGCTCGCACGGCTGTCCTCGCCCTTGACTATAGGCAGGTGAATGCCTGCATAATAATGAGCGTGAGCCTCGAAGAAACAACGATGGACTTGGTGTTCAAGGCGCTGGCCGATCCCACCCGGCGGCTCCTGCTCGACCGGCTACGCGAGCACAACGGGCAGACTCTGCGCGAACTGTGCGAGCGCCTTGACATGGCGCGCCAGTCGGCGACACAGCACCTGGACATCCTCGTGCGGGCCAACCTCGTCACCGTGGTGCGGCGCGGCCGGGAGCGGCTGCACTACCTCAACCCGGCCCCGATCCACGAGATCGAGGAACGCTGGATCTCCGGCTTCGACAAACCCCGGCTGCAAGCGATCAGCGCCATCAAGCACCAGGCAGAGGAGTACGCCATGACCAACGCACCCACACCGGTGCCCGACTACGTATACGTCACCTACATCCGCGCCACTGCGGAGCAGGTGTGGCAAGCCCTGACCGACGCCGACCTGACGGCGCGCTACTGGGGACACGCCAACGTCTCCGACTGGCAGCCGGGCTCCGCCTGGGAACACCGGCGAGCCGACGGCTCGGGCAAGATCGACGTGGTGGGTCGTGTCCTGGAGGCCCAGCCCCCGACCCGGCTGGTCATCACCTTTGATGACGCCCCCGATGCCGAATCGCCGAGAGAGCCTTCGGTCGTCACCTTCCTCGTCGAACCGCATCAGGACATCGTTCGCCTCACCGTGACCCATGAGAACCTCCCCAACCAGGAGATGCTGGGCGGCATCTCGGCCGGCTGGCCGGCCGTGCTGGCGAACCTCAAGTCGATGCTGGAGACCGGCGAGGTCCTGCCACAGGCGCCCTGGGAGATGTCCCGCGCCCACGCCTGAGCCGCGCCTCTCCGCCTCTCCGCCTCTTTTCATTCCGCATACGCCCGCGCAGAGAGGTGCAAGACATGCTGGACACTTCCTCACTCCAGGACGCCTACCGCGCACTGCTCGACGCCGCCGCCACCGTGGCCGACGCCGACGACCCCAGCCCCGCCCCGCCAGACAGCGAGTGGAACGCCGACCAGATCCTTGCGCACGTCTCTCTCGTCAGCGCCGCCACCATCGCCGCCGTCGCAGGTATTGCAGCGGGGGCCAACACGACGTACGACAACCGGATCGCCCTCGACGCCTGGACCATCGAGCAGACCATCGCGCACGCCGGCGGTAGCGCAGGGCTGCGGGACCGCATCAGCGGCCAGGCAGCTGCCCTGTGCGCCCTCGCCGGAGGCGCGGCGCTCACCGACGCCGAGCTCAGTACCCTTGTGCCCGCACGGCTCCTGTCCAACGACACCCTCCTGGTCGATCAGCCCATGCCGCTGCGCGACATCGTCGCTGGAATGACGGAGGCAGAACTGCCCGGCCACACGAAACAGCTCCTCGCCCTCCTCCCCGACCGGGCCGTGGCCGAGGCCACGCGGTGACCAGGTCACAGTGATCCTGACTTCCGCCCGTCAGCGAGATGTTCGGGAACTTGCCGATACTTATGGGCTGTTGGCTGTGGTCCGTGGTGTGTGAGGTATGCGGACGGGGGCGGGTTGACGCCGGAGTCACGGCGACGTCGAGAGGCGGTGCCGAAGCAGGCGGCGGAACTGTTCGCCCAGAAACTCCAGCCGCCGGAGGTCGCGCGGCGGCTGCGGGTGAGCCGGAAGTCGGCCTCCCAGTGGTATCAGGTAGGGCGGGACGGAGGCGAGGAGGCCCTCGCCTCGCGGGGGCCCGGTGGATCGCGATGTCGTCTGTCTCCGTACTGCCTGCGAAAGCTGGCCGGGTACCTTGAACAGGGCCCGGCCGCCCATGGCTGGGTGGAAAACCAAGCGTGGACTGCGGCCGAGGTGGCCATGCTGATCGGCAGGAAGTTCCACGTCTCCTATGGCGTCTCCGGCGCCACTCGGCTGATCCACCGACCCGGCTTCACCCCGCGGATCCCCGCTCGGCGGATGACGGAGCGGGATGAGCAGGCGGTCGCTCAGTGGAAGGAGGCGACCTGGACGGAGGTAAATGAGCCCGGGCGGCCTGCGGAGGGTGGATCCGCTTCCAGGACGAAGCCGGCTTCACTCGCAGGCCGCCCAAGGGACGAACCTGGGGTCGACGCGGCATCACCCCGCAGGTGACCATCAGCGGACGGCGGTCCGGACGCCTGTCCATGGCCGGTCTGATCGCCATGCGGCCCGGGCAGCGCACCCGCCTGTGTCACCGCCTTCGCTCCCACCCCGCGGGCAAGGGCGCCCGGCGCAGCATGAGCGAGCATGACTTCATCCAACTCCTGGACGGGGCCAACCAACTGGTCAAGGCACCCCCCGTGCTGGTGTGGGACCGGCTCAACACCCACGTCTCCCACAAGACGCGCCAGCTCGTCGCCGAGCGCGAATGGCCAACGGTTTTCCTGCTGCCTGCCTACGCGCCGGACCTGAACCCCGTCGAGGGAGTATGGGCGCACATCAAGCACAGTCCCAGGCCGACGCCGATGAGGATCTCGGCTGGGCGGTTTCGGTGGACTCCACGATCGTGCGATCCCACGAGCATGCCGCCGGGGCCCGCACAAGGGGGGCCCGGCCGGCGAACCCGACGACCTTGCCCACCTGCTCGTGATCGTCACGCACCACCAAATCCGCGACAGGGCCCAGGAGTTGGACCAGCACCCGCTCTGGCATACACAACCACGCAGGCGCCAGCCCATCTGTACTGCTTCCCTTCGGTCGCCGATGAGTTTCGGTGTGCCGGACGGTCCAAGTCGGCACACCGAACAAAGGGAGAACCCGATGGGCAAGACGCGCTTGCATCCGATGACTCACATCGCCCGTCGCATGTTCGAGCTCCTGGAGCCGATCTGCCTGGTCACGTTCTGCCCCGACGAGTGCAACGAGGAACTGGCCGCACTCGGCCACCGGACCTACTGGGACGGCTACTTCGCCAGCCGCGCCGCCCCGTTGGGGCGGGTACCGGCGCAGGTCGTGCACGCCGCCTTCTACAATTTCGCCGACGGGGAAGCCGCCCGGCACATCCCGAGCGCCTGGGAGACGATTGCGCCCGAGGCCTCCGTCGCCGCGCGGGAAAGGGGCAGCGCGGCCTCCCTACGGCGGATCCTCGGCGCCGAACTGGCCGGCTCCCCGGGCCTTGTGCGCGCCGCCGACCTGACCACCAAGGCCGCGACCAGCGCCCCCACCGAAGGCCGGGTGATGTACGCGGGGATGCGCACCCTTGCGGTGCCGAGCGACCCGGTTGCCCGGCTGTGGCATTCCGCCACCATGCTGCGCGAGCACCGCGGCGACGGGCACATCGCCGCTCTCGTCGGCGCGCGGATCGGCGGCACGGAGGCCCACGTGCTCTCCGCGCTGGAGCAGGGTATCCACCCGCCGGAGTCGTTCGGACGCATCCATCACCTGCCGAAAGAGCGCCTGGCCGCGGTCATGGACGGCATGCGCGAACGCGGACTCGTCGACACCGACGGCCACTTCACCGACGCCGGCCGCGCGACCAGACAACGCATCGAAACCCTCACCGACGAACTCGCCACCCCGCCCTACGACGCCCTGTCCCCCGCCGAACTCGACGAACTGATCACCGAACTCGAACCCATCACCGCGACCCTGGTGGCCACAGGCTCGCAGTGACACGCAGAAATCTGCCGCCGCCGCGGCGACATGGCTGCAGCACGCAGTCGCGGGCCGGCTGACGTTGTCGAGGCCCATTGGCAGTCCCTGCAACTCAGCTGGCAGTGGAGGCATGCAGTGCACGAGATCAGCTCGCCCGGGCGCCCATATCCGGGCATCGTTCCGCTGCTGGAGGCTGCCGCCGCTCAACCACGACTCCGGCGGCTGTTTCCGTTCACCAGCCACTTCGCCCTGCTCTTCAGCAGTTCCACCAGCTACCCATGGGCTGTGCAGGCCGGACCGATCGAGCCCCTGTACAACGGACGGTTCAAGGTTTGCCGACGCGGTCCTTTCGCTGTGATCGACGATGTCGAGACCGCCGAAGAGGCTGTGGCCCTGGTCCTTGAACTCCTGCCCACCGGCCCCGAGCCCGTCATCACCGCCTCCGCGGACGAGCACGTGTGATGGTGTGGCCATGCCCGTCGATATCAGCACCCCGCGGCCTCTACTCGAGATCATTCACGATAGAGCGGCCAGAGCCAGGTTCAAATGTCCCCATCAGCAGCGCGGCACCGGACGGGGAGCCCGGCCCGCAGCCCCAAAGGCCCCTCAAGCATGGGCCGCTGACGGCCTCGACGTTGTCGCACTGGCACACACCACGTGATCATTCCGAGGCCGTCGCCGCGTCTGGAGGCAAGGTCGCAACCGTCACGCGTCTCGCATGACCAGGCACCCGACACGCTTTCAGAGGAAGACGCGCGCGACCTCCAGCCACTTCTGCGCGTCCTCGCCGGTCGCCGTCATGTTGGTCTCGGACCAGGGGCGACGCCGGGTGACACACAGGCAGAAGTCGACAGCGCCGCCCCGTACCCGTTGCGCGGCAGCCTCGGGGCCCCACGCCCAGGTCCGTCCGTCGGGTGCTGTCAGCTCGACACGGAAGGGGTCCGCCGGCTCAGGCAGTCCGACGGCGGCGAAGGACAGCGCTCGTCCCAACACCCCCAGCGACGCCACGTGCTGCAGTCGATCCGTCGGGCGGTGCGCCACGCCCACGGCATCGAAGACGTCCTGCCCGTGTGCCCAGGTTTCCATCAGACGAAGGGGCGTCATCAGGGCCGGGGTCACCTCCGACATGTACCAGGGGAATGCGTGGTCCCATGGCGTGTCGCGCAGTGCCGCCGCCAGTTCCGCTCGACCGGCCCGCCACTCGTCCAGGAGTACCGACCGCGGTTTGGCCGCTCCCGCGGCGGCGGCCTCGTCCGCGTACCCGCTGCCTTCGGTTTCCGCCCGCCCGAGCTCGGCGCCGAACGCGTCCGGAGTGCGTAAGGCGCTGAGTGCGTTCGCGTCCGCCCACGCGAGGTGGGCTATCTGGTGGGCGACGGTCCAGCCCGGTGCCGGTGTCGGTAGGGACCAGTCGTCCACTGCCCTGACCAGGACGTCGAGTTCGTCGCCCTCAGCCACCAGCGCGGGCAGGACACCGGCGTCATCAACATCGGGGACGGCGAGGTTGTAGTTCAACATGTGCGCCATGGTGCCACTCCTTCCTGACCAACGGCGGAGACAAAGTGTGCGGGCAGACTCCGATGTCGCCGGAGTCTGCCCACTCGGTGGTGAGGCTCGTGGCACCACGGGGCCACCGCGCTTCCTCAGCGGCGGCGCAGAGCGTGTCGGGCCGGCTGGTCACACGAGACGCGTGACGGTTGCGATCTGCTCTCCAGGCACGGCGACGGCCCCGGAATGATCACGTGTCCGGTGTACGGCCATGTCGGTGCGGAGGATGTTGGCCAGCACGAGGGCGTCGCCCCGGGTCTGACTTCTTGCGGGACCGGGACACACCATGGCGGTCGCCGTAGCGGGAGGCGGCAAGCGGGTTGATCGCGAAGACCTTGCGGCGGCCAGTGCCCAGGGCTGGGACGAGCAGGCCCCGGCTGGTCTCGATGACCACCGGTATCGGCTACTCAGGGCTGTCACCGTGCTCGGCCAGGAGCTCCAGCAGCATCCGGTAGCCGGCCGCGTCTTCACTGATCCGCCGTTTGGCCAGCAGTTCGCCGGACTCATCGACCAGCGCGATGCCGTGATGCCGGGATGCCTCTCTGCCCCGTCGATCCCGCAGAACACAGTCACACGTTCTCCCATCGTCGAGCGTTTATGCAGGTCACAAGCTCATGCGGGTCACGCGGCGTCCTAATGCCAGGACTCGGTCGGTCCGCCATTTCGATAGCGTTCGCGACACCAGCGCACCCCGGGGGCCTCTGTCTGCGCCAGAGTTCGAGGCTCGCGGAGGTGGACAGGAGGTCGCCCAACGGCCCGTGGAGAGCAGCGGAACGGAACTCACGAGTGCGCCCCGATCCCCCGGTCCCTACCGGGATGACTGCCGGTCAGATCGTCTTACGCATTCCTCACGATGCGCTGCCGGGACCGGGCTGCGTTAGCCTGCAGCCAGCAAGATCACACCACGTCGGGGGGCGTCCATGACAGCGCAGGGCGAGGCAATCCTGGCCGAACTCAGCTCTCTTCCAGCTCACGTGCGCGCGGACTACATCCGCATTCTCGAGGCGGTCGTGCGTGTCGCCCCCAGAGCATGGACCCGTCGCAGGGGCGTCCGGCTACAGTGGATCACACTCCATGACGGCGACGATGACGTCGTGGTACAGATGGACTCCGGCGAACTGAGTAAGCACGTCGACTGGGACGGTCCACGGTCCACCCGCTCTTTCGCCGGCGCCCTGCGGGAAAAGCTGGGAACCAACCAGTGTGCCGCTCTGGTCTATGGGAACGCCATCGACTCGCGTACGTGGGGTTGGGTCCTCCCGCTTCTGGTCGGGCAGCTTCCCAGGCTGGACACAGCGGTGATGGTCGATGTCGAACACCGCACGGGAGTCCGATCCACATTCTGGTTCCCGATCAGGTACCGGCGTTTGCTCGTACGACGCCTACGGTTCCAGGAGGACGTGCGCGCGATCCTGCAGCGCGCCAGGAACGCGTGACCCGAGTTCCGCGGCTGCCGGGCACCAACCGCTGCCAGCCAGAAGGGCGCCCGCAGTTGCCGAGGCGCCCGTTCCGGTCAGATCACCGCCCTGAGCCACGCCCCTGCACCCCACCGGCACCTGCGCCCCCGCACCCTTGCGGGAGCTCCCCCCGGGCCACCCCCGGGTCGGTGCCCCGCCGCCGCGCCTCCGCGACTTGGCTGGAGGCACGATCGGCCATGAGGAAGGTGGAGGAGCCGGCAGCTCCGTACGATGTGTGTTTCACATCGCCGGCTCCGCCCAAAGGTCGGGAGGGACGAGCAAGCGCACCGCATAGGCCGTCGCTCGCGGAAATCCGGGGTGAGCCAGGCGGTGTCGTCACCCTGCCGACGTCGTGCGGACGGCCGCAGCGAGGGCCTCGCCGATGGCTCGTGCTCCCGGTGCGTTGGGATGAAGAGGCGCGGCCGCACGAGTGGGGACGAGGCCCTCGATGTAGCGGTCGGCGGGGGCGGCGCAGATGTCGTGACCGGTGCCGAGGTTGTAGGTGTCGACGAAGGCGGCGCCGTGTTCTTCGGCCGCCTGCCTCAGTACGGCGCTGAGGTGGTTGACCGCGCTTTGGATGTAGGTGGCGTCCTGCTTCCAGAAGGGCTGAGCGGGATAGCAGCCGTTGGTGCGGAGGTAGTTGCCGTAGCCGACGACGAAGACTTCGGCGTGCGGTGCCCGCCGGGCGATTTCGTCCAGGACGGCGCTGAAGGCCGGGCCCCAGGCGTCGATGCGGGCCCTGACCTTGTCGGTGCCTCCGGCGGTGTTCTCTTCCGCGCAGCTGGTGCCGTGCGGCTGGGGCAGGATGTTGACGCAGCCCAGCGCTTCGCTGAAGAGGTCGGTGTCGTTGCCGCCGATGGTGACGCTGACGATATCGGTGTCCGGCGTCAGTGAGTCGAACTGGGGTGCCGTTCCCGGGTGCTGCATGGTGTTCAGATCCTCGGCGGTGGCGCCGGAGCAGCTGACGTCGGTGAGCTTCGCGGCGAGGGCCTGGGCCGCGATGTGCGGATAGTCGGACAGGGAACGCAGGCACGCCGGGTTCGCCGGGTCGACGGGCGGCACCAGCGGTGCGGACGCGAAGGAATCGCCGAGCGCGACGTACCGCAATGGTTCGACCGCGGCCGACGTGGCCGTGATGGGTGCCATGGCCGATACTGCACCAGCGGACAGAACAGTGGCCAGAGCTACGCGCAGGGTTGTCTTCAAGAACGCCTCCGATCAGGACGCGCGAGTCGTGATCCTGCCTCGCTATGAGCATGTCCGAGCAGCCGTGCCGCCGCACGGCGGACCGCGACATCGGTGAAAGTGACGACCGCCGATGACGGATGCCGTACCTGATTCGCCACGGCGCCGTGGAAATCCTCGGCGGCTACTCGGACGGGGCAGCCAACAAAGCCTTGCTGGTGGCGCTGAAAGACGGCAATCCCGGCATCCGCCGGGCCGGCCGCGTCCGGCCTGGCCGACCGGGCCGGTCCCGACGTCCACGCGGCGGTCCTGACTGGACGAGGGGCAGCAGGCCGTCGGAGCGCCGGACCCGCCGGTGTCGAGAACCGGATGCGCGCCCCGGGCGCGGGGCCGGCGAGTCCCCTGGACCGGCTCCGGGCATTGGCAGACATGAAGCGCGGCCGCCGCAGAGAGACGTCGGCCGTGCGCTGACCAGTCATGATCGGGACTGAGTGCGGCATGGCCGTACCCGTGGTCGGCCTCATGGTCGGGGCGGGGTCGGTGCGTCGCAACAGTGCTCCGGTCAGCGGTCCACGGCGGGCAGGTGGGCCAGGCCGGTGTCGTTCATGATGCGGTCGACGGTCTCGTGCAGGGCACTGCCGGCGCCGATGACTGTCTCGATGCCGACGGGCAGCAGATCGCGCGGCCGGTACCAGTCGCGCAGCTGCGTCTCGCTGACGTCGTTGGCGATCGGCTTGGTGGCGTGCCGGGCGAGGGTTTCACCGAACGGTACGTCCAGGTAGTAGCCGTGGGTCGGGCCTCGGTGGTCAGCACGCAGCGCCGCAAGCATGTCGCCGTAGTGGTCGGCGTAAAGGAGGCCTTCGACCACTACGTGATAGCCGGCGTCCAGGGCGTAGCGGGCGGTCAGGTCGATCAGGCCGATGTTCGCGGCTCCGGGCCGGTCACGCTCCCGGAGGACGATGCGGCGGAGGTTGTCCTGGCCGACCAGGGCCAGGCCGCGGCCGAACCGCTCGCGCAGGCCGGCCGCGACGGACGACTTCCCCGAGGCGCTGTTGCCGCGGATGACGACCAGCCGGGTTTCTTCGGTTCCCACCATCACAGCGGTCACGTTATCGGCGGCCAGTGACAGCGCCGGGGCGTTCCGGGACGCCGTCGGCGGAGATGCCCGGACGGGTGACTTCTGCCCTCGCGTACGCGAGCGGGTACCTGGTGAGTGACGTATTGGTGGCGGCTCTTGCTGTCGGCGACGGCGGCGAGGACCAGACGCGGGGGTTCGTCGATCGCGATTCTCGAGCGATCCGCTGCCACCTCGCTTCGCCTCCGCCATTCGCCCGGCCGGCTGGCGACTGCGCTCGGCCGGAGTGAGGCTTGGAGCCGAAGTGGCGGATGGGGTGGGAAGCCGAAATGAGTGCGGAGGCAGAGTGAGCGGCCTGGTCGTCGTGGGAGTGGATGGCTCGTCGTCGAGCGATGCCGCCGTGGTGCAGGCCGCCCGGGAAGCCGAGCGGCGTGGTGCGAGGCTCCGTGTGGTGCACGCCTTCAGCTGGCCGGTCGGGCCCATGTACGCGCCACTGGACCCGTCGCCGCTCAATCGCCTGGCGCAGGACGCCGCACAGCACGCGCGGAGCGTGGCGCCCGAGGTGGAGGTCACCGACACCGTGATGACCGGCGGTGCCGCATCGGTACTGGCGGGCGAGTCGCGGACCGCGGACCTGGTGGTCGTCGGCAGCCGGGGCACGGGGGGCTTCATCGGCATGCTGCTGGGTTCGACGGCGGTGTCCCTGGCCGCCCACGGCGAGTGTCCGGTGCTGGTGGTCCGCGGAGAACCGGATCACACCGGGCCGATCGTGCTGGCTGTCGACGGCTCCCCCAACGGTGAGCAAGCAGTCGATTTCGCCTTCGCCGAGGCGGCACTGCGGGGAACCGAGATCATCGCCGTGCATGCGTGGCTGCCGGACTACGCGCCGCCCGGTACGGGCGTGGAGACCGCGGAGCGTCTGCTGGCCCAGGCACTCGCCGGCCGCCGGGAGAGGTATCCGGACGTCACGGTGCGACAGGAAGTATTGAGCGGGGAACCTCGCGAGGTCCTGATCGAGACGAGCAGGACCTCCCAACTGCTGGTCACCGGAGCCAGGGGGCGCGGCGGCTTCGCCGGGATGCTGCTGGGTTCGGTGAGCCAGGCACTGCTGCACCACGCGCACTGCCCGGTCGCCGTCGTCCGGGGCACAGCATGACCAGTGCCGTGCACGCGGCCGACGAGCGCTCAGGCGAAGACCACGCTGGAGGCCACCGGGGACCGAAACGAACCCGCGCGGTGCGGGATGCCGATCGCGGGATCCACGTCCCCCGCCGACACCCGACCAGCTGAGCGCGCGGCCCGATCCCCTCTCGGTCAGGCCTCCTCAGCGGGGAACACCTCGTCGACAGCTCGGCGCAGTGTTTCGCGGACGACCGCCGGGTCGCCGAGTTCTGCTGCCTGGAACGCGCCGTCGTGCAGCAGGACGAGTACGCGTGCGGCGTGCTCGGGGTCCGAATGGCCCAGGTCGGTAGAGAGTTCGCGGAACACCTCGAACAGCCAGGTACGTTGGTCGTCGATGACCGCGCGCACCGGATGGGTGCGGTCGGGGTACTCGGCGGCCGCGTTAAGGAACTGGCAGCCACGGAAGCCGTCTTCGAGGGTCGCGTCGCCGAGGACAGCCATCACCGCACGGATCGCCTCGCGCGGAGACCTACCGTCTCGCGCATGGCCGACAGCATCCCGGATCCCCTCGGCGGTCGTCGTGAGGTAAGCGGAGACCAGGTCGTCCTTGCTGGGGTAGTGCCGATAGAAGGTAGCGCGCGTGACCTGGGCCTCGGTGATGAGGCGTTCGACACCGACAGCGTGGATGCCCTCCGCATAGAACAGGCGGGACGCGGTGCGCAGCAGCCGGTCCTTGGGGTGGAGCTCCGAGGCAGTCGTCATACACCCATCGTAAAGAAAGACCAGTCGTTCTGGACGGTCACCCTCGTCACGTTGCCGCCACCAGAGAGAACGACTAGTCTTTCTCGAAGAAAGACCGATCATTCTCCCTGAGAGGTACGGAACCCATGAGCACCACCCCCACGATCGTTTTCGTCCACGGCGCCTTCGGTGACTCCGGCATGTGGAAGGACGTCGTCGCCAAGCTCCAGGCACAGGGCTACACCACCCTCGCCGTCTCGAACCCGCTCCGCGGCCTGGAGTCCGACGCCCAGTACGCGGCCACCGTCGCCAAGACCGTGGACGGCCCGGTCGTCCTGGTCGGCCACTCCTACGCCGGCGCGATCATTACCCGCGCCGCCCGCGACGCGTCGAACGTCGAGGCCCTGGTCTACGTGGCCGCCTTCCAGCCCGACGAGGGCGAGAGCTGCCTGGAGAACGCCTCTCGCTTCCCGGGCGCCAAGATGGGCCCGGACACCACCATCGCCACCGAGCACGAGGGCGAACCGGAGCTGCGCATCCTGCCTGAGCACTACCGGGACGTCATCGCCGGTGACCTGCCTGCCGAGGTCACCGACGTCCTCGCGGTCACCCAGCGCTCGGTGCGCGTCCAGGCCCTGACGGCGGAGCTGCCCGGCCAGCCGGCCTGGCGCACGCTGCCGTCGTGGGCAGTGATCGCGACTCAGGACAATGCCATCCCCGGCCAAGCCCAGGAGTTCATGGCCGAGCGCGCCGGATCGCACGTCGTGCGCATAGAAGCGTCGCACGCGGTAGCCATCTCGCAGCCCGACGCCGTGGCCGACCTCATCATCGAGGCTGCCAAGGCCACCCGCTGACCCCCTCCGTCACCACCACGGCCGCTTCCGGCTCCAGTGAGGCCGGAAGCAATCGGCACGGACGGCCGCGAGATCCAACGCCGTCGCTGCAGCCTGCTGTGGGCAAGAGAGGCCCGCTCACGATCGCGTGAACGGGCCTCTCACCTGTTTCGAGCCAGCGGAATCTTCCTGACCAGGTGGAGCGCGCCACTGTACGAACGACCTGGACGCCACACGCCATGTCTGCTCGGCTCTGAATGGGTCGACGGTGGACGGGATGGGAGCTCCCCGCGCACGCCGCTACGGGCCCACGGCCGCGAACGCCGCCCCTCCATCCCGGTGCCGGCCGATCCCCCGCCGGAGGCATCGTCTTGACCGTGCCGCGCTATACGGTGGGCGCACGTCGGCGGCGCCGAGCGGGCCGAAGGCAGGAGCGCGGGCGCAGCCGACGCCGGGAGCGCGCCCGGCGGAGCGGAGCCGGGGCTTGATGAGGCAGAGAAATCTGTAACAGCTCTGCTGTCCCGTGCCTTGTCTTGTTTCGGTTGATGCTTGACGTTGTGGCTTCACCTGATGCTTGACACCGCTTGCCTCGGCTTGGCTGTGTGCGTCCGGCCAGTGCGGTGAACAGCTGCGCCCAGCCAGGATCCAGGGACCAGTCGGCGTCGGGGGCGACCCTGCTGGCCACAACCACGATCGCATGGTCGGCGAGCCGCAGCAGGAAGGTCTCGCGCAGCCACGCCTCGAGTGGCTGACACTGCTCGAAGGTGTCGATGAGCAGCACCGCGCCGGGTTCGGCGCACGCCGGGGCCGCGGCCTCCTCGAGCCGGCGCGGATCCGCGTCGAGGAACCGTCCGTCCACGTGCACCACGCGGCGGCCGGTGAGCTCGGCCTGCCGGGCGGCGTAGCGCACCAGCGAGGACTTGCCGATGCCGCCGGGACCGTGGAGGTAGGCCACGAGCGGAGCGTCCGCCGCGCCCGACAGCATCCGGTCGAGCACCGCCCGCTCCGGCTCCCTGCCCACCAGCGCACCGGCTCGTGCCGCGGCCAGCCGGCCCGCCAGTCCCGCCGCTCCCAATCCGCGCTCCTTCCTGCTTCTCTCAGGCCCCCGCGATCGGCACCCTGCCGGCTAGAGGAACTCGCTTCGGTAGGTCGAGGCCAGCTCGGCCGCGCGGCGGCGACGCTCCGCGAGCTCGTCCTCCGACAGCTGCGGCGGCGGCGCGTCCTTGCCCGCGACGACATCGCCGATGCGCAGGAAGTACTCGTCCTGGCCCGCGGGGGTGCACATGCACAGCATGCGGGCCGGCGCACCCGAGGCGTTGCGGAAGTTGTGCGGCGCGTTGGCCGGGATGTTGATCGTGGACCCTGCACCCACGGTGTGCTCCTCGCCGCGGAAGGTGAACTCGATCTCGCCCTCGAGGATCGTGAACATCTCCTCGAAGTCGTGCCGGTGCGGCGGTGGGCCTCCGCCGTCGGGGACGCGCATGTCGATCAGGCAGTATCGGCCGTTGGTCTGCTCGCCGGTGACCAGCATGGCGTACGTGTTGCCCACCAGCGAGACGTACGTCGTGCCGGGGGCGTCGGGGTTCGCCACGGTCAGCGAGCGGGACGGATCGTCGTCGGGGATCATCGCGGTCGTCTCCTCGGAGGTCGGTCAGGTGGGAGTCGGTCGCCGGGCGCGACGACGACCTTGCCGCTGGGCAGTGCGCCCGCGGCGGCGTCGGCGTCAGGGCCGGCAGCTCCGTCAGCGGCACCCGCAGGCGGTTGATCGTTGACGGTTGAAGCGCAGCCAAGAGTAGGAACGGCCGTGCGTAGAAAGCGAGTACATTCGCGACACCGGATGGTATTCCGGCGACACCTTGACCAGCGCGGAGGACGCATGAGAAGCGGGCCGCGTTTCCTCGGACCGGGCGGCAAGACGGGCACGTTCACCGTCGACGCCGACTCCACTGGCATCGGTCGGGGAACGTGGGAGCCGTTCATCGACACCTGGAACGACCGCATGGGAGACCTGTACCCGCTGCCGGAATTCAGCGCTTCCACAGTCGACGGCTTTCAGGGGACGATGCGCTCGGTGACCCTGCAGGACACCGCCGTCAACGAGCTCTGGGGCTCCTCATCCGTGAGCACCCGGGCAGTCGGAACGCACGAGCACGACCAGATCAGGCTGTACGTGGGGCTGCGCGGCGCGGTGGCCCTGCAGGATCCGCACGACCAGGGCGGTGACGCGTACGTCTCGGCCGGCACCTACTTCATGCACCACGTCGTGACGGAGAACCACTTCCACACCACGCCGGACATCGGCACGCGCATCTTCATCTTCCCCGGCGACGCCTTACGGTCCCTGGTCGCCGGGAAGCCACGCGCCGGCCAGGCCACTTCGCCCGCGGCGCAGATCCTCATGGCACACACCAGCATGGTGCAGCGGACCGTGAGCGACCTCAGCCCGGCGGGTGCGCACGCGTCCCGCAACGCCCTGCTCGAACTGGCCAAGGGGCTGGTCCTCGACCACTTCGACGACCGCGAGCCCACCTTCACCCCGGCGCTGGCCCAAGCGGCCAAGGACCTGGCCGACACCCGACTCACCGACGCCGACCTGTCTCCGGCCGCGATCGCCGCGCACCTGCACGTCTCCGTCCGCACCCTCCAGCGGGCCTTCGCGAGGCTGGACGAGTCGTTCGGCGCCTACATCCGCCGCCGACGCCTGGAGGAAGCCGCCGCGGCACTCACCGCCCCCGGATCACGGCTCAGCGTCTCCGAGGCCGCCGCGCGCTGGCACTTCACCGACAGCAGCCACTTCACCCGCGCTTTCAAGAAGCAATACCATGCAACACCGGCGCAATTCGCACGCCGACCGGTCTGACGACTCAGCCTCCCGCTGCCCCGTTCCGGTTCACCGGCGACTGCCGCGGCCGGCGCGGCATCTCGCCGCGTCCTGATCCGCTGCGGTCGCAGGGCTCCGACGCCTGTCGCGTCCTTATGCTCCACCTTTACGGCGGCGAGGCCCGGCCGAGCGAGGCGGCGTCGAGCGCATGTGGTCGCGCACCGGCGCCAACAGGTCGGCGAGAGCCTTGACGTCGTCACGCGAAAGCGGCTCGAACAGGAGGCCGCTGACCACCTCGACGTGACCCGGCAGCACCTTCGCAAGCAGCTCGTGTCCGGCATCGGTGATGGTGACGGTGATGCTCCGCTCGTCGTCCAGCGAGGGAGCGCGGACGACCAGGCCTTCCTTTTCGAGCAGACCTACCTGGTACGTCAGGCCGCTGCGGCTGTAGACGACGCCGTCGGCCAGGTCGGTCATGCGGTGGCTGCCCGTCGGCGAGTCTCCGAGGCGGGCGAGCAGCTGGAACTGCACATAGCTGAGATCACCGGTCTCTCGCAGCTGCTGCTCGACCGCATGCCGGAGCAGGCTGGTCACCTCGATGAGGTCGAAGTAGGCGCCGAGCTGCACGGGGTCGAGCGACGGCGATGGATCTGGCATGACCTGAGTCTACTGCTTCGAATTCGAAGAGTGTGGCGCGCCGTCGTTCCAGCCACCACAGGTGGAGCTGTGGCACACCGTGTGGGCAGTGTTGGGCCCGACTGAGCACCACAGAAGATGGAGATCGGGCAGTGGTGCGGCGCAGGGTTGCGGGCAGGTGGACGGCGCCGCCGCCCACGGATCCCGAGGAGCGGCCATGAGCATCCCCTGCCTCGCGCAACGTGAGGACCAGCAGCAGCTCGAACGGATCGGCGGGAGTGTCTTCAGCGTCCTGCTCGACGCCGAGGTCTTCCTGCTCTTGTCCGGTTCGGCGCTGGTGTGGGCGGACGACGAGGAGTACGAGTTGCCGGCGGGACTGTCCGGCAATGTCGTCCCCCGTCCTCCCCGGTGACGGCACGACAGCCCGGCCGCAGGGAAGTAGCCATGAACTTGATGCCGGGATGAGCGCCGCCGCGTGGAGTCCGGTGTCCTTGGCCGTCGTGAGTGCCGGTGTCGGCTGTCCGCGTCCGACTCGCCTGCTCGCGGACTGGGTCGCGGAGGCTGTGTGCCGGTCGCTGGCGGCCGGCGGTGCGCGCGCCGAGGTGGAGGTGCTGGAGCTGCACCGGCTGACGGCCGACCTCGCCCAGTGCTCCGCCCAGGGCCGCGCCAGCCTCGACCTGCGGGAGGCGATCGCGGCGGTCGTGGCGTCCGACGGGCTGGTGGTGGCGACGCCGGTGCTCGCCGCATCCCCGAGTGAGGTGTTCGACTCGTTCTTCGCCGTCCTCGGGGACAAAGTCCTCTCGGGCATGCCGGTGCTGCTGGCCCTCGACAGCGGCTCCCGCTGGCAGCCGGCCGACCTCGCGCAGGTGATACGCAGGCGCCTGACCGGCGCGCACGCCGCCCCCGTGCCCACGGTCGTCATCGCGGGCCCCGCCGACTGGCGGGCCGCGGCTCGCGGCGACGCGGCGCGGCTGCACGCCTGTATCGGCCAAGCCGCCGCCGAACTCGCCGCGGCGATGCGCTCGCACCGGCGGTGACCGACAGAACTTGCTTCGAATTCGAAGCAGGACTACTGTCGCACCAGTTACTTCGAATTCGAAGCAACGTCGATCGCAGTGAAGGTGAGAACCGAAATGAAGGCAGTGCGTTTCCACGAGTACGGCGACCCCGGCGTCCTGCGCTATGAGGACGTGGAGAAGCCCGCCCCTGGGGCCGGTGAGGTCCGGATCCGGGTCGCCGCGACGTCGTTCAACTCCGTCGACGGCAACATCCGCGGCGGCTTCATGCGCGGCCCCATACCGGTGGTGCTGCCGCACACTCCCGGTATCGATGTCGCCGGCACGGTCGACGCGCTGGGCGAGGGCGTCGACGGCCTCGAGGTCGGTGACGACGTCGTCGGCTTCCTGCCGATGGACGGCAATGGCGCCGCGGCGGAGTACGTTCTCGCGCCGGCCGAGGTGCTGGCCCCGGCGCCCAAGAGCGTCCCCCTGGCCGACGCCGCCGCGCTGCCGGTGGTGGGCCTGACCGCGTACCAGGCGTTGTTCGACCACGGCAAGCTGACGGCCGGGCAGCACGTGCTGATCAACGGTGCCGGCGGCGCGGTCGGCGGCTACGCCGTGCAGCTGGCCAAGAATGCCGGTGCCCACGTCATCGCCACGGTCAGCCCGCGCAGCGCCGAGGCGGTCACGTCCGCCGGCGCCGACGAGGTCATCGACCACACCACCACCGGCGTGACCGCGGCGGTTGCCGAGCCGGTCGACATCGTACTCAACCTCGCACCGGTCGACCCGGCCGAACTGGCCGCGCTGGTCACGCTGGTCCGCCCGGGCGGGGTCGTGGTCAACACGACGGTGTGGATGCCCGCACCCGCCGACGAGGAGCGCGACGTGCGGGGCATTGACCTGTTCGTCCGCAGCGACGCCGGCCAGCTGGCGCAGCTGGTGGCGCTGGTCGACCGCGGCGAGCTGCGCGTCGCCGTCGCCGAGCGGGTGCCGCTGGCCGAGCTGTCGGCGCTGCACGCCCGGGCCGCCGAGGGCGCGGTGCACGGCAAGGTCATCGTCGTCCCGTCCGCCGTCTGACGGCGATCCTCCATCGAAAGGAAAGGGCTATGGCTTTCAGCCTGGATCCCGAACTAACCGCGGCGCTGTCCCCGATGGCGGCGCGATGGCGGACGCCACACGACCGGCCGTAGGCGATATCGCGGCGCGCCGCTCCCTGTGGGAGCCGATCACCGGCGCCGCGTCGACCGCTCAGCCGATCCTGCCCGACGTCAAGCGGTCCAGGACGTGTTCGATGCGGTCGAGCCTGGCGTCGCGGTCGGCGTCGGGCGACTCCTTCCAGGTCTTGGTGCGCTGGAAGGTGACGCCTCGGCGCCGGAGCAGGCGCCGTAAGGCTTCACGGCCGATGCGGATGACGCGTCCGTGGACGCGGCGCAGGAAGGCGGCGAGTTCGCGGATCGACCAGCGAGTGAAGGGCTGGCCGAGCTTGGTGGGGCGGGTGATGGCCGTCTGGATGACGAAGTCCTCGTCGTACTGAGAAGGCGGGGACGGCCTCCCGCTGCGCGCTCACCGGGACCCGGTTCCCGCCGGCCGAGACAGCTTCTGTCCTTCCTGATCGGTCAGTCCGCGCGCACGCACCAGCCCGGCCACCACACCTCCAGCGGCCGGAACGGACGTCACCGCCATCCAATCGCTCGAACCACCAACCCGGCGAACCTTCACGGTCACAGCACTGGGTCTTCGGCCATGGCGATCAGGGTCCGGTCCGAGTGCGCCGGTCCCACGAGCGGCACGCCGATCGGGAGGCGCCCGCGTTTCGCGCAACAGGCATGATGAGGCTGGGCAGGCCGACGTGGCAGGTGAGATTGGCCCAGCGGGTCTGGTCGAAGAAGCTCCGCTCGACGCCATCGACCGTGAGAGAGCGGGTGCCAGCCTGGATCGCCGCGGTGGGAGCGGCGGGGGTGATGAGGACGTCGTGCCGGGCGTCGGCGAAGAACCGGTGCCACGCCCGTCGAAGCCGTAGGCGCTCCTCGTTGGCGCGGAGCCAGGAGAGGTGTGTCTGCGTTCGATGGCGGACGATGGCGGAGGAAAGCGGCTTGAGGGCTCGCGTCATCCTCGTGCATCTTTCCGGCGTGCCGAGCGTGGTTCACTTCGCCGTGCCCACTGCCTGATCGGTTCCCACCGGCTCGCTGCGGGACTGGGAGGAGCGCCGACGCCGGTCTCGTACCGGCCACAGCAGGACATATGCGGTGGAGGCGATGACGAAGCCCAGGCGGATCAGGCCGCGGGCCGCGTCACCGGGAACGGCGAAGACCGTGCCGTACAAGGTGATCAGGCCGATCCAGCTCCACCAGGGCACCAGGCGCCGTTGCCCGATCACATCCCACAACAGTGTGCCCAGCAGGACGGAGGCGGTGTAGTACGTGTAGACACTGGGGTCCAGGGCGATCCGGGCGTTGGCGCCGAGCAGGACGACGGCGGGCCAGCGGCCTCGCCAGACCGCGACGCAACCCAGGGCCAGCCCCATCGCGGCCTGCGCGGACCGGTCCCAGGGAGGGGTTCGCGGATCGTTGACGCCGAGCCAGTGCAGCGCGGACGCAGGCTGGTTGGGGATGGTGAACGCGGCTGCGTCGAACGACTGCGGGGCATTGAGCAGGAACGGCAGCCAAGCGACCGCGACCAGAGCCGTGCACCACAGCCCCGCGCGCAGCCACTGCCCTCTCGGCAGTGCGAGCAGTAGCGGCAGGAAGGCCAGCGCGGTCGGTTTGGAGTCCATGGCCAGAGCCAGGAAGGCGCCCGTCGCAGCGGGGCTGCCGCGGGTGAGAGCGCGTACGGCAAGGGCGGTGAAGAAGAGTGCCAGAACGTCGTCCAGGTGGCCGAAACGGACAGCGACCTCGATCCACATCGGAATGAACGCCAGGCCCGCGATCAGCACCCGTTGCCGCAGCCGCTGGTGATTGGTGCCAGTGCCCAGGAAGTGCCAGGCGGCGCTGCGTCCGGCCACCACCAGGATCAGCAGACCGAGCAGGGACATCACGCCGGCGGCCAGAAACTGCCCGACGGACTCGGGGAAAGGGTTGAACAGGCCCGCCGCCAGGAAGCTGAGGGGACCCATCTGGAGTTCGGGGTGGTGGGCGTACAGATTCAGACCGCCGTCTGCCCTGCCCGAGCCCGCGTAGATCAACTCCCCACCAGTACGCAGGTAGTGCCATGAGAATCCCCCGTGTGGCTGGACCACGCCGAACCAGAGGATTGTCCAGGCGGCAAGCAGCACCAGGTGCATCCGCTGGCTGATGGCCGACACGCGTTCTCCCTTTCGGTCCTTGTCGTCTCATTCGGTTTCGCTACGTCATGCGTCCCTGTTTGAGATGGCCGGAAGGTAGATCAGGTTGTCGGCGTGAGGTAAGAAGCGGTCGCCTGGTCCGGCGAGCCGGACGGGCTGCGGGTCGCGAGAATGCGGCCGGAGACATCGGCAGTCGCTGCACGGTCGAGTCGGAATACGTGGTGGCCGAAGGGCTTCCGCCCCGCTGCGTCAGCGGCTTGTTGCCCCACCCCTGCCGGCTTGTCCGTGATCGGCAACAGATGGATCCCTCAGCAGGCTTTCCCTCTCTCGCCGAATGCACAGGCCCCACAGCGACGGCGAGGAACAGAGGACATGGCACGAAACGGCGGACGGGTATGGTACCGAGAGTGCTCGCGGCGGCGCTCGGGGTGACTGCGGTGCCGCCTTACCTCGCTCTGGAACGCGCAACTCGGTTCCACCGAGGGACAGTCCACCCGAGCAGGCGTCTCGGCGCCTCCTGCCAAGTCGCACACTCAGTCGCGGGCCGAAAGACTCCGTCCGTATCGGCGGTGATCGTGCATGCCTCGGATGCGGGTGCCCATGGCGTCAACATCACCATCGACGACGGACCGGACCCCGTCTGAACACCAGAGGACGCGTGATCACCAAGGCGTCCGGGGGCGTCCGCCCCCAGTACTACCTGGCTCCAGGAGGTGCCTTCACTCCCTACAGCCGCCACCGCGCCGCGTCCCGGGGAAATGCGCCCGCTCGGCTGGATCATCGACTCCAAGGACTGCGAGCGCCTCGGCGCGAACACCATCGTCGCCACCGTCAAGAACGAGATCTCCAACGGCCCGACCCTCCTTCTCCACGACGCGGGGAAAGCCGCTCCCAGGCCGTGGCCGCCCTGCGCGAGGTTCTGCCCTGGCTGAAACCGCAAGGCTGCTAGTCCTTCGGTTTCCCCCGTGCGCTGACCGCGGCTGAGCGTGGGGCACCGGGGCAGTCAAGTCGTAGCGCCGGGCAGCCTCGCGGGACGGGTAAGAGAGGTCTACGACGACAAGACCGTCCTCGTTGATCCAGCGCCCGCGCGTGCGCAAGAGGTGAAGTCGAGCCGGGGACAGACTCAGGAGCTGGGCCCTCGGCCCCCGCAGGCGCCCCGACACCCAGGCCGGCGCGTCGCCGAGGCCGCCCAACTCCGAATGGGCACCTTCCCGGTAGATGATCTCGGCGTAGGGCTGGTCCGAACCCGTGGCGACGCACACCATCGCACCGACCGGAAGCACAGGAACGCACTTGCCGCACAGACGGGAAAGCCAGGTGTCGTTGCCCGGCGTCCGGAGCCGGGCGGGGGCGTACAGGGCGGCTCGCCACGGGTGCCCGACGGGCGGCAGGGGCCGGCGGGCTGGGGCCCGCCCCCGCTCGTACCCGCACTGACCGCAATGGGCATACTGTCGGCTGATCGTTTGATCGCCGCGCGGTCACCGTCCCGGGACCGGCCGGGCAGCGGCGGTCTCCGGAAACGCGGAGAGTTGGGGGATTGTCGTGGGGCTGATGGACCGGATCCGCGGTGAGTTCATCGACATCATCGAGTGGACCGACGACGGCCGGGACACCATCGTGTGGCGCTTTCCGCGCTTCGGCAACGAGATCAAGATGGGCGCCCGGCTCGTGGTGCGCGAGTCACAGACGGCCGTCTTCGTCAACGAGGGCCGGCTGGCCGACGTCTACCAGCCCGGCACGTACACCCTCTCGACCCAGAACATGCCGGTCCTGTCCACGCTGAAGGGCTGGAAGCACGGCTTCGAGTCGCCGTTCAAGGCCGAGGTCTACTTCGTCACCACCCGGCAGTTCACCGACTTCAAGTGGGGCACCCAGAACCCGGTGATCCTGCGGGACGCCGACTTCGGCATGGTCCGGGTCCGTGCCTTCGGCACCTTCGCCGCCAAGGTGGTGGACGCCGCCGCGCTGCTGCGCGAACTGGTAGGCACCGACCCCCAGTTCCGCACCGAGGAGGTCGGCGAGCACCTGCGGCAGCTGATCGTCTCCAAGCTGGGCTCCGCGCTGGGCTCGTCCGGCGTGCCGCTGCTGGACCTCGCCGCCCGGCAGGACGGCATCGGGCAGCAGCTGGCCGAGGCGCTGACCCTGGAGCTGTCCTCCACCGGCATCGCCATCCCCCGGTTCTACATCGAGAACATCAGCGTCCCGCCGGAGATCGAGGCGGCGATCGACACCCGCTCCCGGATGACGATCACCGGCAACCTGGACGACTACGCCAAGCTCCAGGCGGCCGACGCAATCCCGATCGCCGCCGCCAACCCCGGCACCGGCGGAGACGCTCTCGGGCTGGGCGTGGGCATGGCACTGGGCCAGCGGATCGTGCAGAGCACGTCCGGTGCGGCGGCTTCCTCGGTCCCGGTGACGCAGGCCCCGGTGCAGCCCGCCCCCGCCGACGTCCCGCCTCCCCTGCCCACCGCGCTGCGCTGGTTCCTCGCGGTCGGCGGACAGCAGCAGGGCCCGTACGACGAGAGCGCGCTGGCCGGGCAGGTGGCGGCCGGCAACCTGACCCGTACCACGCTCGTCTGGCGCAGCGGAGAGGCCGCCTGGCAGCCCGCGGACCAGGTCCCGGAGCTGACGCCGCTGCTTGCCGACGTCCCGCCGCCGCTTCCCCCGCAGGACTGAGATCCAACACCCGGAATCTCCCGGCAACAGGTCACAAGGAGAAGTGAGTTGACGGATCAGGACGTCGCGCCGGCGCCCGACCGGGCGTTCCAGTGCGAGGCGTGCGGCGGGGTCAGCGAGTACGCGCCCGGGACGTACGCGCTGCGCTGCCCGTACTGCAAGCACGAACAGGACATCACGCCGATACCGCGGCAGGTGACCGAGCACCCGATCGAGGAACTGGCCGTGCTGCCCCGCCGGGCATCCGCGCCGGGCCGGGTGAAGGTGTACACCTGCCCCGGCTGCCACGCGGTGACAGAGAGCGACACGCTCAGCGACAAGTGCCAGTTCTGCGCCACCCCGCTGGTCGCGGACGCGTCCAGCACCGAGCGGGTGGTACCCGAGGCGGTACTGCCCTTCGGGGTGGGCCGCGGTCAGGCCCGTGACGCGCTGGCCCAGTGGACCAGGTCCCGCTGGTTCGCGCCCGACGAGCTGAAGAAGGTCACCGAGGCGGAGACCTTCCGGGGCAGCTACCTGCCGCACTGGACGTACGACGCGCAGACCACCACCCAGTACACCGGCGAACGCGGCGAGCACTACTGGGTGGAGGAGGAGGACTCCGAAGGCCGCACCCGTCAGGTGCGGCACACCCGCTGGCACCACACGTCCGGGACGGTCGGCCGGTTCTTCGACGACGTGCTGGTGCCCGGCAGCGGCCAGGTGCCGGTGAAGGAACTGGACAAGCTGACCCCCTGGCCGCTGGAGGAGACGGTTCCCTACCAGGAGGAGTACCTGGCGGGCTTCCGTACCGTCCGGTACGACGTCGAGCCGGAGGCCGGCCTGGAGTCGGCGAAGGCGCGGATGGCGCCGGTGATCCGCGCCGACTGCAAGCGGGACATCGGCGGCGACGAGCAGCGGGTGCACTCGATGTCCACCTTCTACAGCGGCCTCACCTACAAGCTGGTGCTGCTGCCCGTGTGGTTCCTGACCTACCTCCACGCCGGCAAGGCGTGGCCGGTGATGGTCAACGCCCGTACCGGCGAGGTCATCGGCGAGCGGCCGTACAGCGCGGTGAAGATCACCCTGGCGTCGGTGGGCGGCGCGCTGCTGATCGCCCTGGTGGTGCTGCTCGTGGTGATGCTGCGCAACTGAGCAAACCGTCGTTGGTCGGGGCTCCGGACGAGCCTCGGCCGCCGAGCGGGCGTGCGTGCCCGGCCGTCTCCATGACCGGCGCCCCGCTGCCGACCGCATTCGCCCCCCTTCCCGCCGACCCGCGGCGCCGCCCCGCGCACCCGCCCGGACAGCTCCGGCACGGTGGCATCTACCGGCAGTGGCCCCAGCCAGTCGGCGACCTGCCTGGGAGGGGGCTGCGGCCACGATCAGGCCTCGGGCCCACGGCCCTTGTTCGCCTTACCAGCGCACGCGGGTCCGCCCGGAGCCCGATCGCCGCTGGACTCGTTCCTGGGCCGGGCTCCCCCTTCGGCAGAGGGGTCCCGAACTGGGCGAAGACGTCGGGTGCCGGTGCTTGTGGCCGCCGACAGCCGACAATGCACAAGCCACCGCGGTCCGCTGCCACCCGGTCGCGTATCCGCACGAGAAGAATTCACCCGTTCGGCCTACGCGCGCGCCGTCCTCATGTGCGGCGTCCCCCGTTCGGTCGCACGGGGGACATGGCCGGCTTGCCGCCGAGCAACCGCCGTGATCGCTAGCTTCACGGGGAGGCACCGTGATCGTGATAGCTCTGCTCCTCCCGGTGGTGTCGCTTCTCATGCTGTTCGGGCTGCCCGCTCTGGAAGACCACCTGTTCCCACCACCACCGCCTCTGCCAGAACAGGCGAAGACGGAACCGGGTCGGCAGCGGACCAATCTGGGGTGGCCGGAGGCCGTCCGCGGGGTCGGCGTAGACGCCCGTACCGACGCGATCACCCGCAGGGACGGGAGCTGACCCAAACGCGGTAACCCCGACAACCTCCGCCAAGGCGCCGCAAGAGCGCTCCCGCCCAGGCCCGCGCCGAGAAGGGCCTGCGCGAGATGATCCGCCGCGGCCGGCCCATCACCAAAACCACCCGCCCCGTCCCACCGCGCCGCCGTCCGACAACTCGCCCAGCAGTGTCGTCCGCACCCTCGCCGCCCGGCTCGCCGGGCTCAAGCAGTGGCACGCATCGAAGTCCAGGTCCTGCGGCAAGCCCTCGAAGCCACCCAGGGCGAGAACCTCGCACTCCGGCACCGCCTCGGCCCCCGGGCGCGCCTCCCGCCCCGAGCTCTCCGGACGTTGATCTCTTACATCGTCCACCAGCAGGTGGCTGAAGTGCCCCTCGGCGCCACGCGGCGTTCGACCTCGGCTCACTGAGCCAGGTGTCGCTCCAACGCAGCGAGGAATGCGTCCGGGTTCTCGAGGTGGCAGGCATGGTCGCCGGGCAGTTCGAGAACCTGGGTATCGCGCAGCCGTTCGTCGAGAACGGCGACGACCCGCTTGATCCAGTCGGTGGTCGCGGAGCCGTGGACCAGGAGGACAGGGCACCGGATGCCGACGAGTTCGGCGACGTCGCGGTCGGGCCGGTCGGCCTGCTCCGAGCTCCAGGACAGGGCCATCCGGTGCGGGACCCAGCGCGGCCAGGCGGGGTGGTCGCGGGCTTGGTCCTTCGACGGCGTGAGTCCGGCGAGTTCGAGGAACTCGGCCAGGTCATCCTCGCTCACTTCCTGTCCGGCCAGTGCATGCAGGAACTGGTTCAATCGGGCGACCTCGGGAGCGGACTCGCCGGGGCCGTGGAGGATCCAGTACGCCGCGGGTTCCACGAGCGTCAGCGTCCTCACCCGCTCCGGATGGGCCAGGGCGAACTCGATGAGGGCCCGTCCACCGGCGGACCACCCCGTGAAGTCGGCGGTCTCGACCCCGAGGGCATCCACCGTCATGAGCAGCGATTCTCGCTCGATCGCCGCGGTGTACCCGGCGTCCCCGCGCTCGCCGGCCGAGCCGAGCTCATTGTGGATCGGCTGCACCCTGACGGTCCGCCGTCTCGCCGACAGGGCGTCCACGAGCGGCGTCCACGACACCCATCCGGTGAGTCCACCAGGCACCAGGACGACCGGCGGCCCCTCGCCCTTCACCTCGTTGACCAGGACCCTCGGTTTCATCGTCCACCTCTGACGGGTTCACAGCAGATCCCATCAACGTAATCGCGATCCCGACTTCGCGCAGAGCCCCTCTGCTTCCGCCGCGCCCCGAACGCAGGTACCGGCATCCTGGCCGGCTTCGCGTGCCTGATCGAGTCGCGCTGGCCGGGATCGTCTACGTCCTGCGCAAGGGCGTGGCCTGGCGGGACGTTCCGGCTCCCGCGAATTACGGAAGGCGGGTCTGCCGGAGATGGACAACTGCGCTATCGATGGCCCCCACGCCAGATCCCTCAAAAGGGGGCCACGTCGGGCCGTCGCAGGTCGACCGTGGCCGCCCCGGCTCCATGCACCATGTGCTCGTCGACCGCCGCGGCGCCCCGCTTGCTGTCTCGCTGACGGGCGGGAACCGACATGACGCCACCCAGTTGATTCCTATTCTGGACGCCATTCCCGGCAAACGAGAACTGCGGGGCCGCCCCCGGAGCAAGCCCAAGCGACTGTACGCCGAGGGCGGCTACGACTACGCCAAGCTTCGCCGCCTGCTATGGAAGCGTGGCAGCAAGCCCTCATCGCCCGCCGCGCCATCGCCCACGGCTCGGGCCTGGGCACGACCCGGTGGGTCGTCGAGCGTTCCTTTGCCTGGCTGCATCGGTTCAGACGACTGCGCATTCGCTACGAACGCAGGGCGGACCCCCATCATCAAGCCCTGCTGGAACTGGATTGCAGCATTGGCTGCCTGCGCCGTCTCGCCAGCTATACCCGGAAGGATCGATAGCGGTGATCACGCCGGTAGGGTGGCCTGGTGGACGCGGGGGCAGAGCACGAGATAGTGGCGGTCCCGCCGGGACGGGTGACGGTGTCGGACCGGCGGACGCAGAGGAGTTGGACGGTTGACGTTGCACCGTTCTGGATGGCAGCGGTTCCGGTCACCCAGTCGTTGTACGCACAGGTCACCGGTCAGCGGCCGAGCACTTCCGAAGGCGACCGGCTACCGGTTGAGGGCGTTTCTTGGTGGGACGCGGTTCGGTTCTGCAATGCGTTGTCCCGGCGTGAGGGGCTGACACCCGTCTATCACCTCAACGGCGAGGTAGAGGCGGTCCACTGGAATGCATCTGCGGATGGATACCGGCTGCCAACCGAGGCTGAGTGGGAGCACGCATGCCGCGCGGGTACCACCGGCCCTCGACATGGCCAGCTTGATGAGATCGCCTGGTACCAGGGCAACTCAAACGGGCAAATCCATCCTGTGGGGGTCAAGGAGCCCAACCCCTGGGGTCTGTACGACATGCTGGGCAATGTCTGGAACTGGTGCTGGGACGTCTACGACGCAGAGGTGTATGGCACCTATCGCGTACTCCGTGGCGGTGGATGGGCCGACCAGCATTGGAGCTGCAGGGCCTCGGTGCGGCGACGCAGCCACCCGACCTTCCGGATCGACGACGTGGGCTTTCGTATCGCGCGCTCACCGATGTCTCAGACGTGACCGCTCATTCTGAAACGATCAGCAAGTAGGCTGCGGGAGTCGGCCGCGCCGTGCCAGGTCCCAGGCGACGGCCCGAGAGTTCTTGAGCCGGTTGATCGTCCACTCAACCTCGTTGCAGCATCTGGCTTCTTCTTCCGAGCCCCGGCCGCGTACTGATGGGCACAACAGGACATCGAGTCGACCATGCTCCAGCCAATCCGGCCCGCGAGGTCAGCTGCGTTGATCGTTCCACCGACCGCCACGCTGTCCCGACTCCGGCAAATGCAGTGCCGGCCGGACCCACTCGGCATTCGTCAGATCACCCCGCCCCATGCCGGAACCAACGAGCCATCGATCCGACAGTCACATGATCCGCCGGGCAGGCTCTGGTCTGGTTATGGAGGGGACCTTGCTGATGTCAGATTGTGGGCAACTGAACTCGAGGCGGTGCACGGGCGATTCGTGCACCGGTTCAGCCGGGAAGAACCGCGTCAGTCGGCACGGGCCTATATGCGGGGGTTGGTTGCTCCGCTGGAGCGGAAGAACGGCTGGACGCCGGCGGAGGAGGCCGGGCATGCCGGTCCCGATCGGATCCAGCGGCTGCTGAACCGGATCGACTGGGACGCCGACGAGGTTCTGGATGATGTGCGTGACTACGTCGTCGAGAACCTCGGTGACCGGGATGCCGTCCTGATCCTCGATGACACCGGCCCTCTCAGCTCATCCATATCAGCCTCGCCGACATCCTGCGCTGGTCACACTGGCGACGACGACGCCGGCACCAGGCCCGCATCAGCCACTACAAACGACGCGAACACAACCCCCGAAAACTGCCCAGCACTCAGAACAGGCACCGTTGCAGTACTGGCGAACTCACAGAAGCCAACCGGCGACTCGAACGCGAGGTGGCCCAACTCAGACCGGCTCAGAATCAGGTCCATCGACTCCAGAATGATCTCGACGCGGCCCGTACCAGTCTGCGACTGATCATCCGGGCACAGAACCGGATCGACCCCTCGGATTGACGTCCCTGCCACACGTATCTCAACCACTATGTGCGTGTTTGCAATCCGCAGAGAGAGCGATCTCGGCCAGTAGATAGACGCTTTGGAGGGCCTCACAAGCCAACAGAGCTGTGGGACGGTTCGATCAGGACGTGCGAGCGTCGCAGTTCTCGCGGTTCGCGAGGACCTCGGCCATGTGTGTCTGCGCCCAGTTTCTGAGCCCGCGCGTCATGTGGTGGAGCGAGAGACCGAGGTCGGTCAGCTCGTAGGTGACGGTGACGGGGACAGTGGGCGTCACGGTGCGGGTGAGCAGACCATCGTGTTCCAGCGACCGTAGCGTCTGGGTCAGCATCTTCTGGCTGACCCCGGCCAGAAGACGAGCGATCTCGGAGTAACGCATCGCCTTCGGAGCGTCTGCGTGTGTCGCACCGGGGGGTCCAGGGTTGTTGTCGCCGCCCAGCGCACACAGGATCAGGACGACCCACTTGTCCGAGATTCGGTCGAGCAGCTGCCGGCTGGGGCACCCTGCCAGGAACGCGTTGTACTCCACCTTGGCCTGATCCCTCTTCTGGGCCGCCTTCATCGTCGTCACTGATCGCACCTCTCACCGATGGGTGGGTTACGCACTCCAAAGTGCCTACTTCCCGACAGGAAGCTTCTCTCCAATGCTGATGCAGGAAGGCAGCAGGCGCCACCCCCAAGTGCACGACGAAAGGCAACACGATGAGCGCACCCTCCCTCTCTCTTCCCGGCGGCACCTGGTCTCTGGGTGACCTGACCGTCACCCGGTTCGGCTACGGCGCCATGCAACTGGCCGGCCCGTCGGTGATGGGGCCGCCGACCGATCGCGAGGGTGCCCTGGCCGTGCTGCGTGAAGCGGTCGGCCTCGGTGTCACCCACATCGACACCAGCGACGCCTACGGGCCGCGCGTCACCAACGAGTTGATCCGCGAGGCACTGCACCCCTATCCCGAGTCGCTGCACATCGTGACCAAGGTGGGCGCGACCCGCGACGAACAGGGTGGCTGGCCCACGGCCCGGCGACCCGAAGACCTGCGCCGCCAAGTCCACGAGAACCTCGAGTCCCTCGGGCTCGATGTACTTGACCTGGTCAACCTTCGACTCGGCAACGCCGAAGGTCCCCAGCCCGGCTCGCTCGCCGAGGCGTTCGAGATGCTCGTCGAACTCCAGCAGCAGGGCCTGATCCGCCACCTCGGGGTCAGTAACGCCACCGAGGATCAGGTCACCGAGGCACAGAGCCTCGCGCCGATCGTGTGCGTGCAGAACATGTACAACCTCGCCCACCGCCACGACGACGAGCTCATCGACCGGCTCGCCATCGACGGCGTCGCGTATGTGCCCTTCTTCCCCCTCGGGGGCTTTACCCCGCTTCAGTTCTCGGGGCTCTCGGCGGTCGCCGCTCGAATGAAGGCGACACAGATGTCCGTTGCACTGGCCTGGCTGCTGCAGCGATCACCGAACATCCTGCTTATCCCCGGCACGTCATCGGCGGCGCACCTGCGCGAGAACGTCGCCGGCGCGGGACTCTCCCTCTCTCATGAGGACTTGACCGAGCTGGACGACATCGGCCGCTGAACGGCCCAGAGCTGATCGGAAGCTCGCTGCCGATCCTGAACCGGCCGGGCTGTTGACCGACGACGGGCGCGAAGCATACCGCCCGCGCTGACGGGGCTGACCTCACGTCACTCAGTCGGCGACATCCGTCTGACCTGGACGTATCCGCGCGAGATCTGGATCGGAACGGTGACGAGCCCGAACGTGACCATCCCGGTCCAGAGGGCTGCGCGAGCGTGGCATCGTCATCGCATCGCCCGCAAAGGTCTCGACACCTCCGACGACTCGGTCGGCAGGTGGTCGAACGCACGGTGTCCTGGCCGGCCGGGTGTCGTCGACTGCATCGCCGCTACGAGCGCAAGGCGGAGTACTTCCTCGGCTTCGTTGGCCTTGCAGCGTCCCTGATCGTGTACCGGCGCCTGACCATCAGGGCCTGAGCCTGTTCTGCTGAGGGTCGAAGCAGTTCTATGGACTGTGCCAAGGAAGCGGCGAAAGCGGAGACTTGTCACACCATCGTTCAAGAAGCGCGGCGCGGTGGCTCCTGTCAGCAGTGCCCCGCGCAGAATGGTGCGCCGGACCGGCAGGGCGGCGCGGTGCTGTGGCGTGATCACGGTGAACGGCTCCCGGTGAACCGTTGGGGAGAGTGAGGCCGGGCGGGTGCCCCGGGGTGTGCGCTTCAGGGCACCCGCGGTCAGCGATGGGCGTCTGGGGCCGCTCAGCTGCCCAGGCGGCGGCCCGCGAGCCAGGTGACCATCTCGGGGTCGTGGTGGTCGAAGAACAGAGAGCTGCCGGTGTCGAGGGTGGCGATCTGGGCCATCTGCTCGTGGGTGAGCTGGAAGTCGAGCACGTCGAAGTTCTCGGCCATGCGCTCGGCGCGCACCGACTTGGGGATGGCTACGACGCCGCGCTGGGTCAGCCAGCGCAGCACGACCTGCGCGACCGACTTGTCGTGCTGCTTGCCGATCTCGGTCAGCAGCGGGTTGGTGAACAGGTCGTTCTTGCCTTCGGCGAAGCCGCCCCAGGATTGGATCTGCACCTCGTGTTCGCGCATGAGGTCCTGATAGTCGGCGCGCTGGAAGAACGGGTGAACCTCGATCTGGTTGACCGCCGGGGTGATCTCACTGTTGACGATCAGGTCGATCAGGCGGTCCGGGTAGAAGTTCGACACTCCGATCGCCTTCGTCAGGCCCTCACGGTTGAGGGCCTCCATGGCGCGCCACTGGCCGTAGACGTCACCGAAGGGCTGGTGCATCAGGTACAGGTCGAGGTGGTCCAGACCCAGCTTGCTCAAGGACGTCTCGAAGGCACGGCGGCTGTTGTCCTGGGCAGGGGCGTCCTGCACCCACAACTTGGTCGTGACGAACAGGTCTTCGCGTGCGATGCCGCTGGACTTGATGGCGCGGCCTACGGCTTCTTCGTTGACGTAGGCGGCGGCGGTGTCCAGCAGGCGGTAGCCGGCGGCCAGTGCCTCGGAGACGGCGCGTTCTGTGTCCTCGGCGGGGATCTGGAAGACGCCGAAGCCGAGCAGCGGCATCTCGACGCCGTTGTTCAACGTCACGTACTGCATGGGGGGTATGTCCTTCGCTGTCCGGGTGGGAGCGGTTGGTCAGGGGCGGATGAGGGCCTTGAGGACCTGGCGGTCGGCCATGGCCCGGTAGGCGTCCGGTGCCTGGTCGAGGGAGAAGTTCTGGTCGAAGACGCGGCCGGGGGCGATGGTGCCGTCCAGTACGTCGGGCAGCAGCTGCTCGACGTAGGCGCGGGCGGGGCTGGCGCCTCCGGTCAGGGTGATGTTGCACATGAACTCGGCCGGGCCGATCGGCCCCTGCTCGTACTGCGGGACGCCCAGGCGGCTGATGGTGCCGCCGTCCAGGATCCCGCCCAGGGCGGTTTGAAGGGCCTGCCGTGTGCCGACGGCCTCGATCACCTTGTCCACGCCGCCGGTCAGCTCGCGGATGCGGGTGATGCCCTCCTCACCACGCTCGGCGACGACGTCGGTGGCACCGAACTCGCGACCCAGGTGGGTGCGGGCTTCGTGGCGGCCGGCCAGTACGATCCGCTCGGCGCCCAGCCGCTTGGCGGCGATCACCGCGCACAGGCCCACTGCACCGTCCCCGACGACCAGCACCGTGTCGCCACGGGTGACGCCGGCGGTGACGGCGCCGTGGTGGCCGGTGGTCATCACGTCCGACAGCGCCAGCAGCGACGGCAGCAGCGCGGAATCGGCGGCCACCGGCAGCTTCACCAGGGTGCCGTCCGCGTACGGGACGCGGACGGCTTCGCCCTGGCCGCCGTCGACGCCGTCAAAGCCGTACCGGCCGCCGTTGCGGCATGAGATGTGCAGGCCTTTGGCGCAGTAGTCGCAGGTGTTGTCGCTGTAGGTGAAGGGGGCGACGACCAGGTCACCGGTCTTCAGGCCGGTCACGTCCGCGCCGGTTTCCTCGATGACGCCCAAGAACTCATGGCCCATGGGGCGGCCGGTGTCGGTGGCGGGCATCGAGCCGTACGGCCACAGGTCGCTGCCGCATACGCACGCGGCCACCGTGCGGACCACGGCGTCGGTCGGTTGGACGGTCTTCGGATCGGGCCGGTCCTCGACGCGGACGTCGCCGGCTCCGTACATCACTGCCGCACGCATGAGGGGTGCTACTCCAAACGGGGGGCTGGGCGGTGCGGGTGATCAGCGTTCGAGCATCCGCGCCTGGGCCTCGGTGTGGGTGGCGCCGGCGGCAGGCGGCAGGCTGCTCAGCTTGTCGAGCTGCTCGCTGGTCAGGGAGACCGTGTCGGCGGCGGTGTTCTCCTCGACCCGGCCGACGCGCTTGGTGCCGGGGATCGGGGCGATGTCGTCGCCCTGGGCGAGCAGCCAGGCCAGCGCGACCTGCGCGGGCGTGGCGCCGATCTCGGCGGCCAGGGCCTTGACCTCGTCGGCGAGCGCGAGATTGTGCTGGAAGTTCTCACCGGTGAAGCGCGGATTGCCGCGACGGAAATCGCCCTCGTCGAACTGGTCGGTGGAGCGCACGGTGCCGGTCAGGAAGCCGCGTCCGAGTGGGGAGAACGGCACCAGGCCGATGTTCAGCTCCCGCAGGACAGGCAGGACGCGCTCCTCGATACCGCGGGTCCACAGGGAGTACTCCGACTGCACCGCGGTGACCGGCTGGACGGCGTGGGCGCGGCGGATCGTGTCGGGGCCGGCTTCCGAGAGCCCGAAGGAGCGGACCTTGCCCTCGTCGATCAGCTCCTTGACAGCGCCGGCGGTCTCCTCGATCGGCGTGTTCGGGTCCACCCGGTGCTGGTAGTACAGGTCGATGTGGTCGGTGCCCAGCCGCTTCAGGGAGCCCTCGACCGCGGTGCGGATGTTGGCCCGGCTGGAGTCCAGGTTCCACGCGCCGCCACCGCCGTGCGAGACAAGTCCGAACTTCGTGGCCAGCACCACCTTGTCCCGGCGCCCCTTCAGCGCACGGCCGAGCAGTTCCTCGTTGGTGTAGGGGCCGTAGATCTCGGCGGTGTCGATGAGCGTGACGCCCAGCTCGAGCGCCCGGTGCACGGTCCTGATCGACTCGGCGTCGTCGGTGCCTGAGCCGGTGTAGCCGTGGGACATGCCCATCGCGCCCAGGCCGATCCGGGAAACCTCCAGGTCACGCAGCTTGATGTACCGCATCTCGCCTTCTCCGGTTGGTGGCGTTGCCCGACTCCTCACTCGTGCCCGGCCCGGCAGATCGTGCCGGTTGGAGCTTGGGCGAGACAGTCGGCGTTTTCCTCGTTCACCTTCGCCCGTATTGCTGCCGTGTGGCAGGGCGGGTTCTTCAGGGGTAATGACAGGGCCCCCCTCCCGCCCGCGCAGCGGGTGCCCAGCGGGTGAGACTGGAGTCATGGCATCCGAGAGCGCGCACAGCGAGGGCGCCGAGCTGGGCCGCTACCTGCGCGCCCGCCGCACCCAGACCAGCCCCGAACACGTCGGCCTCACCGTCGGCGCCGGCATCCGCCGCACCCCAGGCCTGCGCCGCGAAGAGCTGGCCACCCTCTCCGGCATCAGCATCGACTACTACGTGCGCCTGGAACGCGGCAAGGAGACCCGCCCCAGCCCCGCCGTCCTCGACTCCCTCGCCCGCGCCCTGCACATGGACGACCAAGAGCACCAGCACCTGCGCGAACTCGCCGCCCGCGCCGCCCGCTACGCCCCGGAACCTCCGCCTGCGCCCAGCCGCACCGTGCGCCCCCACTTGAGACTGCTGCTGGAGTCGCTGCGACCGAACCCCGCCTACGTGATCAGCCGCAGCATGGACATGCTGGCCTGGAACCCGGGCGGCCTCGCCCTGTACGCGGGTCTGGAGGACTGGCCGGCCAAACACCGCAACCTCGCCCGCTACCTCTTCCTACACCCGGTCGCGCGTGAACTGTTTCCGGACTGGGACCGCCAGATCACCGGCTGCGTCGCCCGGCTGCGCGCCGTCGCCGGCACCGCCCCCGACGCTCCCGACCTGACCAACCTCGTCGGTGAACTCCTCCTCAAGAGCTCCGACTTCGCCCGGCTGTGGGAACGCTACGAGGTCACCGGCCGCAAGCCCGCGCAGAAGACCTTCCACCACCCCCGCGTCGGCACGGTCACGCTCACCTCCCAGTCCATGCACCTGGAAGGCACCCCCGGCCAGCGCATCGGCGTCTACACCGCCGAACCCGGCACCCCCGACCATGACGCCATGTTGCTGCTCGACATGATCACGCCTGTAGCCGCACCGAGCGATGAGATCCCGCGCACTTCGCCCTGATCACTGTTCTCACGAACGGTGGCAGGCTCGGGCGATCAACACACCTCCTGTCCAGCCCGCCGCTGGAGACCGGCGTCGTGCTCGTGCAGGAATACCGCAAGGTTCGAATACCGACCCTTAGTGGAGCCACGAGACGGCCGAGGCGATCGTCGGTGCGATCAGCGGTTCCCCTGCCGCGCCCAGCGGACTGCTGCTCGGCAGGTACGACGACCATGGCCGCCGGCAGCACACCGGCCGCACTCTCGCCCAGGCGACAAGCAGCACGGTCGCCGGGCTACTCGCTCCCGCCCGGCGCGGTCATCCGTGGACGGGCTGGTCGTTCTCCGCGGGGTGGGGCAGCCGGGAGACACTGGACGTCACGCTGGTGGAACCCGAGCTGGTGGTGGAAGTCGGCGTCGACGTCGCCCGCGACGCCTGCGGCCGGTGGCGCCACCCCACACGCCTGCACCGTGCCCGCCCCCGACCTCTCCCCCACCAGCGTCCCCCGCACGACGGCACCGCCGCACTGACGGCAGCACCGGCGCGGCGGGCCCCCGCCGACGCGCAACACGAAGCGAGCGTGCCCCGATCCGCGGAAGCGAGTCCAGCACACCTCGGGGATCCGTCACGCCAAAAGACTTCGCCCTGTGCTCCACCCAGTCCCACATCGGCCAGTGACCAACAGGATCTGCCGCCTGCTGGGTGCCGATCATGGCAACGCACTCCGGCGCCGTCCGGTCCCTGCGCCTCAGCCGTGTCCACGCGGAGCCATTCGGAGCGGCATGCCAACCCGTTCACGCGCAAGACAGCGTCGGGAGACGCTTCGGAGTCCTCCGGACAACCGGTGAGCCACACTTGGCCAGCCGAAGCCACCACACCGCTCCGATAGCATGTTCGAGCTTGCGATGATCACCGTCGTCGCTTTTCGTCTATCGAACCCATATCGAATCGGCCAAACGATTGATGTCTAGAGCGTCGCGGGTGTTTTCGTCAACAAACTGCAGAGTTGCGTTGGTCGCCTGGCGTCAACGGCGAGCCATACTCTGGGCCGCAGCAAGTGTGGCGGCTCTTGCATTCCTCATCACACTGGAGTTGGCCGCACGCTGCTACGGTCAACCGGGGCCGATTACCAGCCAAGTCAAAGGGCTGATATGCGCCCCGAAACCGGGGCCGCTGTACGGCGGTATGGCGTTGATGATGGTGGTGCTCACCCGGCGCCAACGGTTCATCGCGGCTGGTGTCGCCATCGGCATCGACGTCGTCTTCGTGCTGGTGCGGTGGGCCGTCGACGCCAAGATGCCCGACGGGCATTTCCTCGGCAACGGCGCGTTGTGGGTGATGTTGGGCTGTGCGGTCATCGCCGTCACGCGCCGCACCGGCACCGAACGTGTCCTGCTGCTGAAGGGCGTCGGGCTGGGCCTGCTGCTGGTGGCCGGCCGCAAGACCGGCGACACCTGGTTGCTCATCACCTCGAAGTCCCGCCCGGCGGTGCTCGACCAGTACGTGGCCACCACCGATCACGCGCTGGGCAACCCATCGTGGCTTATGGGCCGAATTGTCAAGGCCACCGGCCCCATCGGCACCCACGTTCTCCACTTGGTCTACGCCCAGCTCGCGGTGGCCGCGGTCGTCGTCGCGCTGTACCAGCTGCGCAACGTGGCGGTCGAGCGCCGCTTCCCGAACCATCACCTGGTGCGCACCTTCCTGGTGATCGGCCTCCTCGGCCCGGCCATCTACATGCTCTTCCCGGTGGTCGGACCGGTCTTCGCCTACGGCCCGGGCGCCTCCGGCACCGGCGGCGTGCACTGGGCGGTGGCCAATCTCTGGCCGAACACACCGCCGCCAGTCCACACCCCGCACCCGATGCCATACGACAAGATCACCCCACGCAACTGCATGCCCAGCCTGCATACAGCGTGGGCCACCGCGATTTTCATCCATTCCCGCAGCGCCCCACGGATCCTGCGGATCGCGGGCACGTTCTGGCTGATCGCCACGCTCGGCGCAACGCTGGGATTCGGCTACCACTACGGCGCGGATCTCGTCGCCGGCGTGGTCTTCGCGCTCACGATCGAGGCAGCGCTGCGCTCGCACGCACGTGGCTGGGACCGGGCAGGAATCCAACTGGTCATCCACGGCGCGACGGTCTTTGCCGCGCTCTTGGCGTCGTACCGCCATCTGCCGATGGAAATGGCCAGACATCCGTGGCTGTTCGGGCCACTTCTCATTCTGGCGATGGCCTCAGTGATCTACGACTACGTACGGACCACTAAAGCATGGAAACCGACGGCCGCACCAACGCCGGAACCGAAACCGCAACTCGAACCAGTTTGAGTCGTTTCGCGTCAGGTTGCAGTGCCGAAGTCCGCCCAGCCCGGCGCGGAGAGGGCCCCGCAGGAGATCCATAACGCCGAGGGTCGCGACCACGCGCTCAAGGACGTGGCGGCGTTCGCCCCTTCGCCACCGTCCGGCTGCGGACCAAGGTCACCCGAGGCGTCGACAGCGTGCCCGCCGCCCTGTTCCGAGCCGGGGCCCGCTTCGAACGCGGACACTTCATCGAAAGTCCCAAGAGCAACGCAGCCTGAACTACTCCTCACCGGCTTGACCTACCTCAACTCATCCCGTACGGACTTTTCGAGGAGCGTGAACGACTTGGGCGTACCGCCTGGCTGCGGCTTACCCTCCTTGCGCCCCACAACCCGATAGCCGGCGTTGAGGTAGTACGCACGCAGGCGTGCGTTGGTGGCCAGGCAGTCCAGACGAACCAACGGTCGGCCCGCCTCGGCCACGCGGCGCTCCGCGACTCGCAGAAGCTTGCGCCCCGTCCCGGGCGGGACACTCCTGCGGTCCACCATCAGCCGGTGCACATAGCCGGCCGTCGGCGGCTGCGGCCCCCAGGCGTCCTCGTCCTCCCACCAGAGCTCCCAGGCCCCGACCACACGATCGGCAGCCTCCGCGAGCCATACCTCCCCGCACTCCATGATCCGGCGGAAGTGGTCCCCGCCCAGCTCACCAGGCTGCCACTGACCCGTGACACCCTGGGCAAGCATCCAGCGGGCCGCGTCGTCGCGCAGACGCACGACGGCGGCGAGATCAGCGTCGGCGGCGAGACGGAAGCGTAGATCGTTCACCGCGCGATCTTCGCACAGGCGCCGCCCCTGCACCGACCGGCCGCAAGGGGCCTCCCTGGATGAAGAACAGGCACGTATCGCCGCATGAGCGAGCTCAACTGATGTACAGGTATTGACAATTACTCGGTATCGCTTTCGGGAGACCTTGACCTACGACGGCATCGACCGGCACGACGGATCGACCACCCTGGGGGGGTTACTCCCGCGAGTACGTCGTCCGCGACCGCTTCGTCTACTCTCTTCCCGCCGGTCTGGACCCGGCCGCCGCCGCGCCACTGCTCTGCGCCGGGATCACCGTCTGGGAACCGCTGCACGCCCTCGGTGTGGGGCCGGGGACCCGCGTCGCCGTGGCGGCACTGGGCGGCCTGGGCCATCTCGCGGTCAAGATCGCCGTGGCCCTCGGCGCCGAGACCTCAGTCATCAGCCGCTCACCGGACAAGGCCGACGACGCTCGTCGCCTCGGCGCCCACGGTCTCATCGTCTCCACCGACCCGGTACGGATGACCGACGCCCGCGACCGGTTCGACGCCGTCATCGACACCATCTCCGCCCCGCACGACCTCGGCCCTTACCTGCGCCTGGTCGCCCTGGACGGAACGCTCAGCCACCTCGGGCACCTCGGAGCCATCACCGTGGAGACCACCGACTTGCTCGTGGGACGCAAGAAACTCAGCTCCGCAGGCAGCGGCGGCAGGCGCGCGACCGCCGCCATGCTCGACTTCTGCGCCAGCTACGGCATCACCGCAGACATCGAGGTGCTCCCCTCGACGCACGTGAACGAGGCCCTCGACCGGCTCCGGCGCAACGATGTCCGCTACCGCTTCGTACTTGACATGTCCGATCTGGAGTGAACGGCGAAGGCCGCCGGACCCGGACGGCCGCCTTGCCGGAGGAGACTCCGCCTCCCTACGGCGCCACTCCTGCCTCTGCTATGTGGTGATGTTGGGGCTGCTGTTCGGGACGTCCCCGGTGGTCTGCTGCCCTCACCGGTCCGCGTCCTGTCGGCGAAGGCCGTCGAGGATGACGTTCATCAGGGACCGTGCCGTTGAATCCCACTCATCCCGGTCCAGTCGGCCGAGGTAGGCGATGAGCAGGAGGACGCCGTGGGCATCCACGTCCGTGCGGATGGAGCCGGACGCTTTCCCTGCGTCCAGCAGGTGCCCGAGGGCGCCCTCGATGGGGTTGTGGCTGTGGGCGACAAGGTCCTGCCACGCCGCCGGCTCCAGCGCCGCCAGGACGCCGCGCTTGATCTCGGCGTAGTCGATCACTCGGTCGAGCCAGTGACGCAGGGCTTCCCAGGGCTCGTTTTCCGCCAGCAGAGCGGAGGCGGCGGTCACGAGTTCTTCGACGTCGCGCCGGTAGACCTCGGCGAGGAGCGCTTCGCGGTTGGGAAAGTTCCGGTACAGCGTTCCCTGTCCTACACCGGCGCGCTTGGCGATCTCGTTGAAGTGGACGTGGTGGGACTCGGCGAGGGCTGCGCGGGCGGCCTCCACGATGCGGGTCCGGTTCTCCACCGCGTCCGGACGGCGGGCTTGCGCGCTCATGGGCCTCTCCTGATGTTCCGCTCCAACAAGTGGACACGTGTCCGGTAGGGTGAACCACGCACCGGACACGTGTCCACTTTACTTGGAGGCAGGAATGCTCTCTCTTCACGACAAGATCGTCGCCATCACCGGAGCGAGCGGCGGCATCGGCGAAGCCACAGCCCGCCTGCTCGCCCAGCGCGGCGCCGCGATCGTCCTCACGGCACGGCGCAGCGATCGCATCGACGCCATAGCGCAGGACATCCGGGAGGAGGGGGGCCGTGCTGCCACGTGCGTCGTCGACGTCACCAAGGCCGAGGACCTGGAGCGCCTGGTCTCCACCACCATCGACGAGTACGGCCGTATGGATGTACTGGTGAACAACGCCGGCATCGCCCCGATCAGCCCGCTGGCCGACCTCGACACCGAAGGATGGTCGGCCATGATCGACGTCAACCTGCGCGGCATGCTCAACGCCGTCGCCGCCGCGCTGCCCGTCTTCCGCGAGCAAGGGGCGGGCCACCTGGTGAGCATCGTCTCCATGGCCGGTCTGCATGGCGTGTCCCCCACGATGGCCGTCTACGCAGCGACCAAGAACGCCGTCCGCACCATCCACGAGGGGCTGCGCACGGAGTCCACCGACGGTGTGGTGCGCACGACAGCCATCTCGCCGGGATACATCCGCACCGATCTCGCCGACTCCATGGCAGACCCACGCATCCGCGAGCAGACGCGCAAGACCATGGACGCGATGGGCATCCCGCCGGCCGCGGTCGCCCGCGCGGTGGCCTTCGCCATCGAGCAGCCCGGCGATGTCGAGATCGGCGAGATCAACGTTCGCCCCACCGTCCAGGCATGACACTTGCTGTCACCGGTCAAGTGAAACGGTCTCCAGCCGCTTGCGAACGCCACTGTCTGGCCCGACATGCCCACGAGCAGAACGCAGCCACGGGCCTGGCTCCCGGTCCGCGGCCCGTTCGCCACACCCCGACAGTCCCTTTCTCTGGCTCGCGCCCCCGGACACCAGCCCAGCGCAGGACGTCAGTTACTCCGGGAATCAGAAACACGCACTGACGGCAGCGACGCCTCCCTGTGAAATGAGTCCCAGGACGGTCAGCATGCCTTGCAGTCCTGGACGGCTGTCCGGGCACCGGCGCCCCCTCACCACGCAGAGCACTCCCCGAGTCCCACCGCATGCACCGATGAAGCCACCGCCCACCGGCCCGGCGCCAGATCCGTACCATGCCACCGCGGCGTCGCCTCTCGCCGATCCCCGCCCCGCAGGCCGGCGCGCCCCGCAGGGCGTCGGCAAGACGATCACGACAGCATGGGTCGAGGGCTCAGGAAGGGTCCTCCGCAACCGGCTTCGAGCCGGAGTCGAGTCGACGGCGGCCGTCGAGGGGGCGGGCCGTGGTGTGCGGCCGGTTGAGGTGGTGGGCGCCATAGCGTTCGATGGCCAGGAGAGCGGCGTCGTCTCCGGGGTCGTGCCCGATGTGGTTCAGCAGGTCGCGGTGGATGTGCCGTATCAGGGCTTCGGGTCCGGACGTGGGCGTGGAGGCGGCGCGCTCGGCGAGGGGGTAGAAGGCTCCTTGGGGCGAGCGGGCTTCGATGACGCCGTCGGTGTAAAGCAGCAGTGTGTCGCCGTTCTCGAACGTGAAGGGGTCGGCGCGGTGGCTGGGTACAGGCAGTTCGCACATGCCCAAGGGGGGCACGGGGCGTCGCGCGTGCAGGACGGTGACCTGGCCGTCGTGCAGCAGCAGGGGCGAGGGGTGGCCCATGTTGACCATCTCGACCTGCGTGCCGTGGTCGGGGACGTCGAGCAGCAGGGCGGTGATGAAGTGCTCACCCAGATCGTGCTCGGTGTCTACGACGTCTTCCAGGCTTCTGCAGACACTCACCTCAAGGCCCGCGGCAAGTTCGGGCAGGGTGTCATAGCGGTGCGCACCCTCGCGGAACGCGCCCAGCACCATGGATGCCTCACCGATGGCGGCCAGTCCCTTGCCGCGGACGTCGCCGATGATCACGCGAGTGCCGCGGTCGGAGCGGGCGATCGCGAACAGGTCTCCGCCTATGCGGGTCTCGTCCTCGGCTGCCAGGTACAACCACGCCACCCGCAGCGGCCCGATCCGGCGGCGTGGTGGCCGCAGCAATACGAGCTGCGCCGTCTCGGCCACCGACCGTGCCCGGCTCAGCTCACGGCTGCGCCGCTCGCGCACGTGGCAGACGAAGACGACCAAGGCGGACAGCAGGGTCAGGGCAGTGATCTGCGAGAGGTGGTTGGGTGTGGTCAGTCCGCCGTGGAACACGGCGATGAGCACCTGGGCGGCCACAGCCAGTGCGCCGACGAGGGCGGTCAGTCGCGGCCCGGCCAGGGACGCGGTCAGGGCCGGCGCAATCACCAGCAAGGGACCCAGGTGGACGTCTGGCGGGGAATGGATGTCCACCACAGTGATCACGACGATCAGCGCAAGGGGGATCGCCACCAGCCTGCGGCCCAGTTGCTGCTCCGGGAGGCGGTCGACCGGCACACGCCCCGCGCCCATACATATCGGTATACACCCGCCTGTAGTGCGTGTCCCACAGCGAGATCTTCGCGGTGTATAGCAGGCCGTCCAGGTGGTCGACTTCGTCGTGGATGAGGCGGGCAAGGCCGCGTTCGTAGACGGTGGTCGTGGTTTCGCCGGTCGGATGGAGCCTCCCCCTGCTCGGGCAGACCCTCGTCGTCGGCGGGAGTGGGGGCATCGGGCCGGCGACCGCACGGCTCGCCCGCGACCAGGGCGCCTCCGGGGTGCTCACCTGCCAACGCGCTCATCACCGCGGGCGGTCCGTCGTCCGGCCGCCTTCTGGACATGGACACCGAGCAGGGCGGGCGATCAGCGACCACATGGTGCTCGCATTGGAGGTGGCGCGCCACTGCGCCGGCGCCGTACGGCCGGGCGGCACGCTGCTGCTCCCGGGCGGCACGGGAGCCCGCCGGACCCGGGCCGCTCTCGGTGTCGCCCCCGCGGTCACCGCCGCGATGCCCGCGTTCACGGCCGGTGTCGCACTCGCGCTTGCGCCGGTCAGGGTGGACCTGGTCGCGGCCGAGTTCGTGGACATGCCGTTGTCGGCCTGGCTGTTCGCCGACGCGCTCGACGCCCGTCACGAGGAACTGCGCGCCACGCGGCCGATCGGCCGCGTGGTCGTACCCGAGGACGTGGCGGCGCTCGCCGTGCACATTGGCCAACACCGCCCTTACGGGTGCGACGTATAACGTCAACGGAGGCCAGCAACTTGTCGGCTGAGCCGCACGTCGATGGCGGTCATTTGCCGTGTGTCGCGGTGGCCCGGGGCCGTGGGCTCCGGGCTTGGTCTCGGTATGGGGCCAAGAACGTGGTCAGTGCCGCGAGCACTTCCTGGGGGGCCTCCTCGGCCACCCAGTGGCCGGTGCCGGGAATGACTACGCTCCGCACATCGCGGGCGACAAGTTTCATGGTGCCGGCGACATTCTCACCAAGGCTTCCGGCACCGCCGATCGCGAGGACGGGCATGGTCAGCGGGCGTTTCTTGCGCTGCTGGTCCTGGGCGCTGGTGGTGTCGAGGGCCCGGTACCACCCGAAGCTGCCCCGCAAGGCATCGTGCTGGGAGGCGAGGATCCGGACGTAGTAGTCGACGACGTAGTCGGGGAGTTTCCGTACGGCCTTGGTGGCGAACTGCCAGCCGAAATAGATGCCTTCGCGTCCCCGGACGAGTTGTTCGTTCACGTCGGTGAGCCGGTTGAAGGGGATGTGCCACAGCCGGTTGTTGGCCTGCGCGGTGCCGATCATGGGCGGCGACGGGGTCACTGCCGGGAGGAATGCCTCGGCGACGGCCAGGCGGGCGACGCGCTCCGGGTGGTCCGCGGCCAGCGCGTAGGCGATGGGCATTCCGGTGTCATGGCCGACCACTGCGAACCGCTGGTAGCCGAGTGCGTCCATCAGAGTGACCATGTCGCGTGCCAGGGTGCGGGTGTCGTACCCGGTCTTGGGTTTGTCGGTCAGCCCGATGCCGCGTTGGTCGACGGCGATGACCGTGAAGTGTTTGGCCAGTGCCGGCATCACCAGGCGCCAGGCGTACCAGGTCTCGGGCCAGCCGTGTATCAGCAGCAGCGGCGGCCCCTCGCCTCCGACGACCACGTGCTGACGGATTCCATTGGCTTGGACGAAACGGCCGGTGAACGTCTTGGTGAATCCAGCTGGCAGGTGTGGCGCCTGACCGACAAAGCCGAGGTCCTCGGGCGTGGGTATGGATGTCGTCCGGGGTTGCGGGGCCCCGCCGCGCGGCAGTGTGACGGCGGTCAGCGCGACGCCTCCCAGCCCGAGCCCCAGCGCACCCGCGCCGGCAGTGCGCAGCACGTGGCGCCGGGGCAATGCGGCGTTGGCCTGGTCGTCGGAGTCACCGTTCCCGGATGCCTGAGACATGGGCTCCCTTTCCGCTCCTGACGGGCGCTTTTCAGTGACATGCAGTGACGCGGGGAGGTCTCGGGCGCCGTGGCAGCGAATCGTGGCAGCGCACCATGCCCGCACGCGCCTTGGCGCAGCTCGCACGTTCGTTGAGCCTCATGCTCAGCCGTGCCCCGTGCTCCCGCAATCGGACCAGTCCACCGTCGGCGCGCGTGCCGCCGACTGTGTGGTGAGACTGGGAGTGGCGGAAGGAGGCAGGAATGAGCCAGATGGCGCTTTGCGTCCGCTTCACGCTGCGTGACGGCGCCGGTGAAGCGTTCGACGAGCTGGTCCGGGAGGCCGCTGAGGCGGTCCTCGAACATGAGCCGGGCACCCTGGTGTACGCCTGCAGCGAGGTCGTGGGAGCGTCGAACCAGCGCCTCTTCTTCGACTTGTACGCCGACCGCGCCGCCTTTGAGGAACACGGACGTCAGCCCCATGTCCGTCACTTCCTCAGCCAGAGCGAGAAGTACGCGGAGAGGACGGAGATCGACCACCTCCGACCGTACGCCGGCAAGTACCCCTCCCAGTCCGCATAGCGGTTCGTGCCGGTACCGACCGTGCGGCTTAAGGGTCGTTCTCTTTCCGAACCTCGTTCGATGCGGGCTGTTCTGGAAGCGCGGCGGGAGGCTGCGTTGGGAGGAGCTCGAAGCCGAACTGGAGGGGGTGCGGGCGGACTTGGCAGACGCGGAAGAGGTGCTCAGGCGCCGGGTGATCGGACTTGAGCAGTATGTGGAGGCGCTGGCCGAGGAGGAAGCGCCCGCCGTGATGGTCGGCGGGTTGTCGCAGAGGAAGCCGGTCGGACCGCGACGCACGGTTCCGCACCGGGAGGACGCGGCCGGTGTCGAGGATCTGTCCGTGGACTACCAGGCAGTGATGGCTGCCGCGACGAAGGCCGGAATCGACGGGCTGGATGCCCGGCGGACGGCGGTGGTGCTCGGCTGGGGCAGCACGTCCGCGTGGAGTCGAAGCCAGGAAGGTTCGCGCTATCTTTCCACGACCCAGCGGCGGGGCAGTGCCTGGAAGCCGCGGACATCCTCGCGGCGTCGGACGACGTCGAGGACGAGCCTGAGGTCCTGGGCGGTCCAGTCGGTGAGGTGGCCGGTGTCGCCGCCGTCGGCCCAGACCCGCCTCAGTCACCGGAAGCGGCCGATCGCCGCCGGCAGAGGAGTCCGGGCGGCGCCCCCGGTCGGCGACAGACGCCGGTGTGACCAGCACGGCCAGGTGTAGCCCCAGCGTGTCGGTGAAAAGGGGCCGCTTGCGCCCATGATCTCTTTGCCTGCGTCGAAGCCGCGTGAGGTGTGGCCGACGATGGCGTCCGCCTTCACCGACTGCGAACGGTGCGTTCCTGGACAGCTCCACCGCACCGGAGGTCTCCGCGATGATCAAGCGGGCCCGGCGTTAACAGCCCTCGTGATCAATACGCCTACGGCTGTGTCTCCGCTTGCTGCTCCTCCCCGGCAAGCAGGCTCACGGGACGCCGGCCCGGCGGCTGCTGCGGCTCGGGACGCACGGGCGAGGGGGGCACAGGCCGGTCCACCGGAGCGCTGGTGGTCACGGTCATCGGTTCCCCGTGATGCATCACGACCAGCGGTTCCCCTTCTACCAGCCGGTAGCGCGCACGGGACGGGCCGATGTCCACCTTCAGCCTGCTTCCGCGTACCAGCACCGTGAACGCCACCCGGGACAGCGCTTCCGGCAGGCGCGGTGCGAATGCCAACAGGTCAGGCTTTCCGTCCTCGCCGATGTACCGGCGCATGCCTCCGAAACCCCCGACCAGGGCGATCCACGTCCCGGCGAGGGAGGCGATGTGTAGCCCGTCACGGGTGTTGTGCTCCAGATCGTCCAGGTCCATCAGCGCGGCCTCGCCGAGATAGGCGTAGGCCAGCCGCAGATGCCCGGTCTCGGCGGCGAGCACCGCCTGGGAGCACGCCGAAAGGGAGGAGTCGCGGACGGTGAGCGCGTCGTAGTAGGCGAAATTGCGCGCCTTCTGGTCGTCTGAGAAGAGGTGCGGGCACTCCATCATCGCCAGCACCAGATCCGCCTGCTTCACCACCTGCTTGCGATACAGGTCGAAGTAGGGGTAATGCAGCAGCAGTGGATAGTTCTCGGGCGGGGTCGCCTCGAAGTCCCAGCGCTGGAAACTCGTGTACCCGGCTGACTGTTCGTGCACGCCGAGAGAGTCGTTGTACGGGACCGCCATGCGAGCCGCAGCGTCCCGCCACGCTGCGGTCTCCTCGTCGTCGACGCCGAGTTCTGGGGCCCGGTCCGGATGACGTGCGACGGCGTCCGCGGCGGCCAGTAGGTTCTGCCGCGCCATCACGTTGGTGTACAGGTTGTCGCGGGCGATGGCGCTGTACTCGTCGGGTCCGGTGACACCATCGATGTGGAAGACGCCTTCCACGTCGTGGTGTCCGAGGGAGCGCCACAGCCGAGCGGTGTCCACGAGGAGGTCGAGGCCCTCGCGGCGCTCGAAGTCCTTGTCCCCAGTGGCCATGACGTACCGGGCGGCGGCCATGGCGATGTCGGCGTTGATGTGGAAGGCGCCCGTGCCGGCCGGCCAGTAGGCGGAACTCTCGGCACCGTCGATCGTCCGCCAGGGGAACGCCGCTCCCGACAGGCCCAGTTGGCCCGCCCGTTCCCGAGCCGCCGGCAGCATCTGATGCCGCCATCTCAGTGCCGATGCGACGGCCTCGGGCGCGGTGAACGTCAGGACGGGCAGCACGTAGGACTCGGTGTCCCAGAAGGAGTGTCCGTCGTACCCGGTTCCCGTCAGGCCTTTCGCGGGAATGGCCCGGTTCTCACCGCGGGCCGCTGCCTGGAGTACGTGGAAGAGAGCGAACCGCACCGCCTGCTGGATCTGCGCGTCGCCTTCGACCGCGACGTCGGCGCCGGCCCAGAAGCGGTCCAGATACGCCCGTTGTGCGGCGAGCAGACCGTCCCAGCCCGTGCTGACCGCGACTGCCACCGCTCCGTCCACCTGATCGTGCACGGCCGGCAACGAACGCTCCCCCGACCAGCCGTAAGCCACGAACTTGATCAACCGCAGCGGCTGCCCGGGCACCAGGTCCGCGGTCACCGTCAGACGGCTGACATCGGGCTCGCTCTGCGCACTCCAGAGAGTGCTCTCGGGCCCCTCGATGAGATGGTCGGCCGCGGCTCCCACCCGCAGTGCGCTGCGGCTGGTGCAATGCACGAGCCGCAGGCGGGTGTCCTGCGCGAAGTGCTCCTCGGCACCCAGGGGGGACTCGATCGCCGCAGCCACGCGCGGGTCGCCGTGGAGGCGGGGCAGTTGTTCGTTGGCCACCAGCTCGGACTGCACGGCCACCGTGGTCGGTCCGTCGATCGCCTCGACCTCGTACAGGACCGCGGCCACCGCGCGTTGGGCGAAGGACACGAGCCGCTGTGAGGTGATCCGGATCGTGCGGCCGCCGGGCGATGTCCACCGCACCTTGCGGCTGAGCACACCGCGCTGGAAGTCCAGAACCCGCTCGTGCGCCAGCAGTTGACCGTAGCGGAGATCGTACGGGTGGTCGTCGACCAGCAGCCGGATGACCTTGCCGTCGGTGACATTGATCATCGTCTGGCCGGACTCGGGATATCCGTACCCGGCTTCCGCGTACGGCAGCGGGTGCCGCTCGTGGACGCCGTTGAGGTAGGCGCCGGGCAGTCCGTGGGGCTCTCCCTCGTCGAGGTTGCCGCGCCATCCGATGTGCCCGTTGGACAGGGCGAACACCGATTCGCTCTGGGCGAGGACCTCAAGGTTCAGCTCGGTCTCGCGCAGGCACCACGGCTCGACCGTGAAGCTGGGATGTGTGATCACCGCGACTCCAGAAGTTCCGCCAGGTCACGAACGACCACATCAGCCCCGTACGCCCTCGGCTGCTCCGCCTGGCCGGTACGGTCGACCCCCACCACCACGCCGAACCGTCCGGCCCGCCCGGCCTCTACACCGGCCGGCGCGTCCTCGAACATCGCAGCCGCGCCGGGCTCCAGGCCCAGTCCGCGAGCCGCCTCCAGACAGGTGTCCGGAGCCGGCTTGCCCCGCAGACCGCGGTCGCCGGCCACGACCCCTTCGATCCGCTCGTCGAAGAGGTCCTCGATGCCGGCCCCCTCCAGGACGTCCCGGCAGTTCGCGCTGGACGAGACCACCGCGCAGCGCAGCCCGGCCGCCCGTACCGCGTGCAAGAAACGGACCGAACCTTCGTAGGGCTCCACCCCGTTCTCGCGGGGCCGCCCATCCACGTACTCGTCGTAGTCGTCGACCGCGTCGAAGGGCACGAACGCGGTGCCCTCACGGGCCGCGCGCTCGCGGAGACAGCCGTCGAACATCTCCTTCCAGGCGGCCGCGTGCACCTTCGCAGTCTGGGTGAGGACACCGTCGAGGTCGAACAGGCAGGCACGAACATGAGCAGGAAGCCCCAGCATGCCGCCGAGGCTAGGAGGCACCCGGAGCCACTCACGCCAAGCAACCTTCCGGCGCGCCGGAAGGCACTCGCTCGGTCGAGGGCGAGCGCAGCCGGGGTGCCGTGCCCGAAGCGGCAGGGCCGCCGCGCGAGGCGGACACGGACGCCTTGGCCGACTGGATACTCGACAAAGTGGCCGCCTGCTGCCAAAGAATCCCTGACTCACGTCACTAACGGCCCGCGGCTACGCCAGTTCGCTCCGATCGGCCAGCCCACAGGGTGTCACGGCGTCGCCGCGCGGAAGAGGGCGAGGAGAGCCTGGGCCGGCCAGGCGTCCGCGTCGTGGAACGGCACTTTGCTGAGGGGCGCGACGTGCCGCTGGATGGCTGGGCATAGCCACACCATCGAGGCGGTGGATGTCGCACTCCGATACCGACGGGGCCGCAGCGGACATAGCCATTTAGTTTCAAACGATACCGTATCGAATGAAGTAGTCTGGCCTCATGGCCGCCGACGTTCCTGACCGCACCACCGCCTCGCATGCGACCGACCGCCCCGGGGATACGTCGCCTTTCGCTCTCGGTCTGCTGCTGCGCCGGGCGCACTGGCGCGCGGCCGCGGTGATGGGGGAAGCGCTTCGGCCGCTCGGCATCGAGTTGCGGCATTTCGCGGTGCTGATCGAACTGGTCAATCACGGCCCCACGGTGCAACGGGATTTGGCGGCGGCGACGGGGTCGGACAAAGCGGGAATCATGCGGGTCGTGGACGACCTGGAGCGGAAGGGCCTGGCCGTACGCAAGGCCGTTCCAGGGGACCGGCGGGCGCGGGCAGTGGAGATCACCCCCCAAGGGCTGGAGCTCTTCGATGCAGTCCATGTGGCGGCGGAACCGCTGGCTGAGCACCTGGTTGCCGAACTGGAGCCCGGTGAGCCCGAGAAGCTGAAGGATCTGCTGACCCGGCTTGCCCATCCGGCGGACGACGAAGCGTAAACGCGCCGGCGTACCGGTTGTCGGCCGCGTCGGCGCGCTTTGGGGGGACCAGTTCTGCCATGGCGGGGTTGCGGGGGCACGGCCTCCAGGTAGTTCTGTACGAACTCGTAGCCCTGGCGCAGGTGCCCGCCATGCAGGAGCCGCCGCGGCTGGCGACGACGATGACCGGGGCGTCCGGGGCGCCGATCAGGGCGGCGTCGGCCTGCTCCAGCGTGCGCCCGGACGGGGCGGTGTAACCAGCGGACCAGGCGTCGGCAGCGATGTGCAGCAGCGTGGTCATGGATCTTCTCCAGGCTGCAGCCCCCAAGGCGGGGAGCCAGGAACTGGAGATTCACACCCCGAGATAGTTGCATTCAATACGGTCTTGAGTGATACCATTTCGAGAGTAACGAAGATGAACCCATTGAGCAGATGGAGGCGGGCGATCATGGACGTCTATGAGGCGGCCACGAGCCGACGGGCGGTGCGCGCGTTCACCGACCGGCCCGTCCCGAGGCTGACGCTGGAACGGGTGCTGTCCACTGCGGCCTGGACGCCGTCCGGATCGAATATCCAGCCTTGGCACACGTATGTGCTGACCGGCGCACCGCTGGCCGAACTCAAGAAGCGCGCCGGCGAGCGCCTGGCCTCGGGCGACCCCTGGGACGAGCCGGAGTACGAGCAGTACCCGCCCGCACTGAAGTCCCCCTACCGCGAGCGCCGGTCTGCCTTCGGAGAGCAGCGCTATGGCGCGCTCGGCATTCCGCGCGAGGACCTGGAGGCGCGCCAGAGGGCCGCCGCCCCGAACTGGGACTGCTTCGGTGCGCCCGCCGCCCTGTTCTGCTACATCGACCGCGACATGGGCCGACCTCAATGGTCCGACGTCGGCATGTATCTGCAGACCGTCATGCTGCTGCTCCGCACCGAGGGGCTGCACAGTTGCCCACAGATGGCATGGGCGAAGTTTCACAAGACCGTAGCGGAGCTCCTGTCACCCCCGGACGAGCTCGTGCTCTTCTGTGGCATGTCGATCGGTTTTGAAGACGTCACGGTAAGTGACCATCGCATAGCCCGGGCACCACTCGCCGAAACGGTCACGTTCATCGACGGCCGCTGACGCCGCCCCTCCTCGGCCGATCAGGGCGCCGCTCCATGGAGCGCTCACAAAGCTGTCCATATGTCATGTTGCACACGTAATCCCGACGAAAGGCATGTCATGAAGTTCGCGGTCATCGGCGGTACCGGGCTGATCGGGTCGCAGGTCGTCAAGAAGCTGAACGCCGCCGGACACGAGGCGGTGCCGCACTCGCACTCCACCGGAGTCGACGTCATCAGCGGCCA
>NZ_JBEYXB010000032.1:0-82772 GCF_040644935.1 Streptomyces sp. NPDC046915
GAGGGCTCGCACCCGGCACTCCCCCAGCCTTCGGCCGGGGGGACCCCCAGAGCACGCACCGGACGCCGCTCCTTGACGGGCAAACGTTGCCTGCCCCGGCACTAGTCCATGGCCGAGCCGAGGGCGGTCGAGCCCGTGGTGAGGAAGGTCGTCGCGGGCAGCGAGCCGTCCGGCTTGCGGGCGCCGTACGCCGTGGTCGCGTCGGTCGACCTGAAGGCGGGGGTGCTGACGCCGCCGTCCCAGTTGTTGGCGGCGGAGACGGTGGCGGAGCCCAGCTTGTCCAGGCCGCCCTTGTTGCTCACGGCGAGGTTGCGGGCGAGGCGGGCCTTGCCGGTGGCGAAGTAGAAGCCGGCCTCGGTGTTGGCGTACGCGGTGTTGCGGCCCAGCACGATCGCGCCGGTGTTGGAGTTCTCGGTGAAGCCGTTGAGGGTGTTGTCCCAGGCCGCGTTGTTGTTCACGACGTGCCCGACCGCGACGCCCCCGCCGCCCAGTTTGAAGCCGTTGCCGTTGCCCTCGAAGGCCGAGTCGTTCCAGCGGTTCTTGCCGTTGCCGAAGGCCCAGGAGTGCTCGATGGTGACCGGCGAGGAGAACTGCCAGAGGTCGAGGCCGTCGTCCGAGTTGTTGTACAGGCGGGCACCGGTGACCCTGTTGCCCGCGCCGGAGCCGAACTTGACGGCGATGCCGTCGGCGTTCTGACCGTGCCCGGCGGCGTCGTAGTTGCCGTGACTGTCCAGGTTCTGCACGAGGTTGTTCACGGTGTTGTCGCCGCGCAGGGTGAAGCCGGAGTCGCCGTTGTCCGCGGTGACGAGGTTCTTGAAGACGCCGCCGGTGGAGGAGGTGACGACGAAGCCCTGGGCCGGGGAGTTCTGGAAGGTGAGGTTCTGGACGGTCCAGTAGCTGCCGTAGATCCCGGTGAGCCAGGAGCCGGCGGGCAGCTCGGACCCGTCGATCTTCACCTTCTCGCCGCCGTACGCCTGGAGCGTGATCCGGTTCGAACCGGTGCCGCTCGCGGTGGACTTGAGCGTGGCCGTCGGATAGTACGTGCCCCCGCGCACCTGGATGACGGTGCCGGCCGCCGCGTTCTTCACGGCCGACTCCAGCTGGGCGGTGCTGGACACGGTGACCGTCGTCGTGGCGGCCTGGGCGCCGCCGTTCGACAGGCCGAGGCAGACGCCGCCGGCCCCCGCGGCGACCGCCACCGCCGCGGCGATCGAGAGGGTGCGCGTCCTGCGGTGGCGTCCGGTGCTCTGGCGCACGGGAGGTTCCTTTCCTAGGGGGAAGCTACGGACACCAGTCGCCACCGTGGCCGGAGTGGGTTGCCGGGCCGAACGAAAACGAGCGAAAGTTTCGGCGGTTCTCATCCCGCTCTCATCGATTGACGCGTCTTTCCCCACTGGTGACACTCCGAGGGCGCAACACCCAACAGAAACCCCCACGCTCCGACAGGATTACCCATGCGCCTAAGAGCCGCGCTCCTCGCCTGTCTCGCCCTGCTGCTCACGCTGTTCGCCGCCCCGCCCGGCACCGCGCACTCTGGAGCCCCACCCGTGAAACACCCCAAGTACGCCGGTTACCTCTTCGCCTACTTCACCGGCGAGGGCACCGCCGACGGCGAACAGATCCGCTACGCCCTCAGCCGGGGCAACGACCCGCTGCACTGGCGCGAGCTGAACGCCGGGAAGCCGGTCCTGACCTCGACCATCGGCGAGAAGGGCCTGCGCGACCCGTTCGTCATCCGCTCCCCGAAGGGCGACAAGTTCTACCTGATCGCCACCGACCTCAGGATGTACGACAACAGCAGCGGCAGCTGGGACCACGTCCAGCGGCACGGCAGCAAGTCCATCATGATCTGGGAGTCCACGGACCTGGTGCACTGGACCGACCAGCGCCTGGTGAAGGTCGCCCCCGACAACGCGGGCAACACCTGGGCGCCGGAGGCCTACTGGGACGACTCGCTCGGCGAGTACGTCGTCTTCTGGGCGTCGAAGCTGTACGCCGACGACGACCCCGGCCACACGGGCTCGACCTACAACAAGATGCTCTACGCGACGACGAAGGACTTCCGCACCTTCAGCGCGCCCAAGGTCTGGGACGACCCGGGCTACTCCGTCATCGACTCGACGGTGGTCAAGTACAAGAACACCTACTACCGCTACACCAAGGACGAACGCGACCCGTCCTCCAGCTCCCCCTGCTCGAAGTTCATCACCGGCGAGAAGTCGACCAGCCTGACGAGCACCACGTACGACTTCGTCTCCGACTGCGTCGGCAGCGGGTCCATCGAGCGCGGCGAGGGGCCGACGGTGTTCAAGTCGAACACCGAGAAGAAGTGGTACCTGTTCATCGACGAGTACGGACTGCGCGGCTACGTGCCCTTCGAGACCACCGACCTGGACTCCGGCAAGTGGACGATGTCCAAGGACTACCAGCTCCCGGCGAGCCCCCGGCACGGCACGGTGATGCCGGTGACGCAGGCGGAGTACGACCGCCTGCTGGCCGCGTATCCGAGCACGCCCACCTCCGTGGTGGACGCGGCGGCGAAGGACCAGAAGGGGTACGCGATCGTCACCGAGTCGGCGTCGAAGGTCGTGCTGCCGGTGGCCCCGGACGCCGATCCGTCCCGGCTGGCGCCGAAGCTGTGGGTGGGTGAGGGCGCGACGGTCAGTCCGAGGTCCGGTACCCGGCGCGACTTCCGCAAGCCGCAGAAGTACACGGTGACGGCGGCGGACGGCACGACCCGCACCTGGACGGTCGAGGCCGTCCGCACCCGAAGTCCGATCCTGCCCGGCCTGAACGCGGACCCGGACGTCCACCACCTGAACGGCCAGTACTGGATCTATCCCACGACGGACGGCTACCAGGGCTGGAGCGGAACGAGTTTCAAGGCGTACTCGTCGAGGGACCTGGTCCACTGGAAGGACCACGGCGTGATCCTCGACCTGGGCCCGGACGTCTCCTGGGCCGACAAGAACGCCTGGGCTCCGGCGATCACCGAACGGAACGGGAAGTACTACTTCTACTTCTGCGCGGAGCAGCAGATAGGCGTGGCGGTGGCCGACTCCCCCGCCGGCCCCTTCAAGGACGCGCTCGGCAAACCCCTGGTCGCCAAGGGGAAGCTGGCGGGTCAGATGATCGACCCGGCCGTGTTCACGGACGACGACGGGCAGGCGTATCTGTACTGGGGCAACGGGCACGCGTACGTGGTCCCGCTGAACGAGGACATGACGTCGTACGACCCGGCGAAGGTGAAGGACATCACCACGGACGACTTCCGTGAGGGATCCTTTGTGATCAAGCGGAACGGCACGTACTACTTCATGTGGTCCGAGGACGACACCCGCAGCGAGAACTACCACGTGGCCTACGCGACGGGACCGTCCCCGCTCGGCCCGTGGACCAAGCGGGGGACGATCCTGTCCAAGCGTCCCGAGTACGGCATCCTCGCCACCGGCCACCACTCCGTGGTGAACGTGCCCGGCACCGACGACTGGTACATCGTCTACCACCGGTTCGCACTGAACGGCCCCGGCAAGGCGGGCGGTGACGGGATGCACCGGGAGACGACGGTCGACCGCATGCGGTTCGCGGCCGACGGCACGATCGAACCGGTCGTACCGACCCTGGAGTCGATCGGACCGGTGAGGACCGCTAGCTGACGAAGTACGTCGGGTTCGGGATCTTGTACGTACGGTCGGCGTGGCCGCCGTCGAGGTCCGAGTACTGGTCGCCGAAGTTGGCGATGATCTCGTACCCGAGGTCGTCCTCGATGTGCTCGCGGGTGCCGGACTTGTACTGGACCGTGGTGCAGTTCCAGGTGCCCGGGGTGGCGCAGGCGCTCAGGTAGGACGGCGGGTTCGCCTTGTCCTTGAGGAACATGTGGTCGGCGTCGAGGTTCACATCGGCGCCGACCTTCTTCAGGTTCTCGACGGCGGCGGTGCGCTGCGACTCGCTCAGACCCGAGTTGTAGAAGACCTCGACGCCCTTGGACTCGGCGTACTGGACCAGCTCGGGACTGCCGAAGACGGCCGGGCGGTCGGCCCGGTTCACGTAGTCGCCCCAGGTGGTCGAGTTGTACGTGTAGTTGTAGCGCTTCTCGTAGTCGAGGCTGAGCAGCAGCGTGTCGTCGATGTCGAAGACGACCGCGGGCTTCTCGTGCCGGTGGTGCGCCTTGCGCGCCGCCTGGTCGATGTACCGCTTCGCGGCGGAGTCGAGGCGCGCCAGGTCCTTGGCGTACGGGCTGTCCGGGGACGCCTGGTAGACGCCGTTGGCGTCCGCGGTGGTCCCGTAGTAGGTGTCGATGTCCTTCACCAGTTGCCCGATGTTGTAGGGCTCGTGGGTGGAGTTCGCCGTGGACTGACCGGCGGTGGCCGCACCGGCGCCGTACAGGGCACCACCGGCGAGGGCACAGGCGGCGGCCACAGAGGCCGCTCTGAGGGACTTCCGCATGGAATCTCCGGATCTTATGTTGTGATTGTTGCGCCAGGTCACGCATTGTCTACGCGCATCACGCAGGGGGATGCGACCCTAGTTATCCGATCGATACAATCCGGCCCTCGTGCCCCCAGTGGCTGGAGAACGCCTCCCCCGCGATTGCCCGGGCCGCACGGCGGACACAATTCCTGCACAGGGGACGCCGCCGAAGGTGGGTGAACGTGGCAGCCGACGGTCCCGAAGACCGGGCAGGACAGCGCTCGGACCTGTCGGGGGCGGCCAGGGACGTCGTGCAGGCCCGCGATGTCAGCGGCGGAGTGCACTTCCACTGTTCCGGAACGGCCAAGGGGCCTGGTCGAGGTCTCCGACGGCCTGTGTGCGGTTGACGAAATGGCCGATTCCGCGGGGCAGTTCCTTGGGCGGACAGCTCTACATCAACCTGCGCGGCTACGACCCTGGCGCCCCGGTCACGGCGGACGAGGCCCTGGAACGCTTCCTGCGCTCGCTCGGGGTGACGGCCCGGTCGGTGCCGACGGACACCGAACACAAGTCGAGCCTGTACCGGTCGCTGGTGGCCGGCCGCCGCCTCCTGGTGGTACTGGACAACGCCTCCAGCGTCGCGCAGGTGCGCACGTTGCTGCCCGGAGGCGCTCATACGGTCGTGTTGGTGACGAGCCGCAGCCGGCTTTCGGGGCTCGTCGTGCGGGACGGCGCACGCCGCTTCACGGTGGATGTCCTCTCCGAGGAGGACGCCATCGACCTGGTGCGGACCAGCACAGGCGAGTTCCCCGTCGGTGACGACGACGCCGACATCGCCGAACTCGCCCGGCTCTGCTCCTACTTGCCGCTGGCGTTGCGTATCGCGGCGGAGCGTGCGGCCAGCCGTCCGGGCATGCCACTGGCCGAGTTGATACAGGATCTGCGGGACGAGTCCGCCCTGTGGGACGCGCTGTCGGTGGACGACGAGGACGAGGCGGGCGCGGTGCGCTCGGTGTTCGCCTGGTCCTACCGCGCCCTGCCGGAGCCGGCCGCGCGGGTCTTCTGCCTGCTCGGGCTGCATCCGGCCGTCGACTTCAGCATCCATGCCGCCGCGGCGCCGGCCGGTGTCCACGTCGACCGTGTCCGGCACCCGTTGGACGTACTGGCCGGAGCACATCTGCTGGAGGCCCGCGGCCCGGGCCGGCGTCGCGCCGAGCTGCGGCGTCTGCTCACGGACGCCTGCTGAGGTCAGGCCGGGTCGAGCTCCCGGTCGCGGCGCAGCAGCGCGTACAGGACCTGGTCGTGCCAGGAGCCTTCGCGCCACTGCGCGTCCCGCAGGACGCCCTCGCGCCGGAAGCCGATGCGTCGCAGCGCGCGTTGTTCGGGGAGGTTCTCGATGTCCGTCATCGCCTGGATGCGCCAGGCGAGGGTGTTGGCGAAGAGGTAGTCCACCAGCAGCCGTTGGGACCGGGTGCCGATTCCCCGTCCCCGTGCGCGGGGGAGGATGTGCACGCCGATCTCCCAGCACCACGAGGTCTGCGGCAGACCGAAGACGCGTCGGTACCAGGAGACGCTGCCCACGGCTGCCTCGCCGTCCACAACGGTCAGCCGACCGCCGTCGGCACCGATCGCTCCCAGCTCCGCCAGGCCGCGGCCCGGTGGGCTGAGGCCGAACCACTGGTGTTCCCCGGCCCCGTCCCGCGATTCGTATGCCGTCTCGAACAGCGCGAGGTCCGACTCATGGAGGGGCCGCAGGGCGACCGAAGGAGGGCTGTCGGGCGCGTTCACCATGAGTACTCGCCGAGCAGTTCCCGTGTCTCCGGGTCGGCCGTGCGCCTCAACTCGTCAGTGAGGGGACGGGACGGCCGCACCCCGCGATCGCGGTGTCCGGCCTGATCCAGGAGGGGACGTAGCCGAGGAGGAGCAGTCGTCGCGGCCCGGCCGCGGCCGTCGCCGCGCCGACCCGGTGCCACAGATTCCCGTGCAGCAGAACGGCGTCTCCCGGCTGGAAGAGGAGCTCCACCTGCCCCGGGCGCGCGCTGTGATCGCCCGGTGGGATGGTGAGGTCGGTGCTGTGGTGCGACCCCGGTATCAGGCACAGGGGTCCCTCGTCCGCACCGATCGGATCGAGATAGACGAGGCAGTGGATTTGGTGGGGACAGCAGAAGAACGGCGGCAGAGGGCGCGGCACCACCGGCATGTGGATGTGCCAGGGCACGGCATAACCGGCCGCGCCCGCGAACGTCATCCGGGCGTCCAGGTCGAGCCACACCTGTGGGCCCAGCAACGACCGGGCGGTCGACAGCGTCGGTTCGAGCGTCAGCAGCGGGTGGAAGGTCGCGTCCTTGTCGAGGAGAAACCGTAGGTAGATGTTCTGCCCGGGAAGCAACTCCGCTGCCGGATCGTCCTTTTCGACCTCGACGAGACGCGAGACCGCCTCTGCCAGAGCTCTCGTCCGGACCGGGTCGATGAGTCCGGGCAACGTGAGATAGCCGTCCCGCACCAGCCTTTCGGTCGCGTCACGCATCGGGTACGCGCAGTTCGCTGTTCCGGATCCTGGCCAGCAGCTCCGACAGGGGAAACGAGCGCCGCAGGAACTCCTTCCAGGCGGTACGTGCCTGTTCGAGGCGCTCGGGGTCGTCGTTCTTGTTGATGTAGAGAAGCCGTCCCTCGTCGTCGTAACTAAGGTCGAGAACGGTTTCGTCGTCGAACAGCCAGGTGTCCGTGTAGACGAGATCGGGGACGTCCTCGCGGAAGATGAAACGGATGTCCTCGCCGGCGGCTCCGTTCACCGCGTAGTACCAGTCGATCTCGAATTGCAGATACGGCGTCAGCGTGCGCGGAATGATGTGGACGCGGCCCACGTATTTCCCGTCCTCCACGCATGCACGGATATTCTCTGCCCATTCCTGGTTCCGGCCGGCGGGCAGCGGATCCCCCGCGAGATAGCTGTGGAAATTTTCCTTCTCGTCTTCGACGCTGTAGACGTTCAGGGTTTCGATGCGTGTCGCCGAGGAACAAAAGCTCGTGAAGTACCGGCCGAATTCTTCCATGCTGACGATCACGCCGACAGACCGCGCGGGCATGGGCAGTTCCTGATCGCCCAGTGGAACGGAATGGGGGAAATCTGATGGATTTGACATCGATAGTGACTCCGGGGGCCCAGTCGCTGGTCGCCGCGATCCTCGCCGACGGATGGCAGCGCGCCCGTTCGGCGCTCGCCGCGCGGTGGAGCCGGGGCACCGGCGAGCCGCAGGCCGAAATCGAGCGGCGCCTCGACGAGGCGTGCCCCGCTCCGGACGCGGAAAGCACCGATCCGGCGGTCCGGCGGGCCCTGCTCCAGGCCCACTGGACCGCCTTCCTGCTGACGGCCGTCACCGAACGGCCCGAACTCCTGGACGTCGTGCGCCAACTCGGCGGCCAGGCCGACGACCGCGTCCACAACACCAACAGCGGGACCGTCACCACGCTCGTCCAGAGCCGTGACATCCACGGGGGGATCACGTTCGGCAACAGCCGCTGAGGCCAGTGGCAGGAGGTCAGTTCATGGTGGCGCCGATGGTGGTGCTGCTCGTGGTCAGGAATGTCGTGGCGGGCAGGGAGCCGTCGGACTTGCGGGCGTTGTACGCCGTCGAGGCGTCCGTGGACTTGAAGGCCGGCGTGGAGATGCCGGAGTCCCAGTTGTTGCCGGCCGAGACCACGCCGGAGCCCTTGCTGACCAGTCCGCCGCCGTTGCTCACCGCGAGGTTCTTGCCGAGCCTGGCGGAGCTGGTGGCGAAGTAGTAGCCCCACTTGCTGTTGGCGTAGGCGGTGGTGCGGTTGATGACGATGGCGCCGGTGTTGGAGTTCTCGGTGAAGCCGTTGCCCGCGTTGCCCCAGGCGGCGGAGTTGTTGACGACGTGCGCGACCGTGACGCCGTTGCCGCCCAGCTTGTAGCCGTTGCCGTTGCCCTCGAAGGCGGAGTCGCCCCAGCGGTTGACGCCGTTGCCGAAGGACCAGGTGTGCTCGATGGTGACGGGTGAGGAGAAGGACCACAGGTCGATGCCGTCGTCCGAGTTGTTGTAGAGCCGCGCCCCGGTGACGAGGTTGCCGGTGCCGGAGCCGAACTTGATGGCGACCCCGTCGGCGTTCTGGCCGTGGGTGGCGGCGTCGTAGTTGCCGTAACTGTCCAGGTTCTTCACGGTGTTGTTGACCGTGCCGTCCCCGGTGAGCGTGAAGCCGGAGTCGCCGCCGTTGATGGTCCTGACGTTGTTCCAGTTGGTGCCCGTACAGGACTGGCAGACGACCGCGCTGTCCGGGGAGTTCTGGAAGGTGATGTCGGAGACGTTCCAGTAGTCGGCGGTCAGCTTGAAGATCCAGGAGCCGGAGGGGAGCGACGAGCCGTCGATCTTGACGGTCTCCGAGCCGTAGGCGGTGAGCGTGACGGGCGAGGAGCTGCTGCCGTTCGCCGTGGACTGGAGCGTGGCCGTCGGGTAGTACGTGCCGCCGCGGACCTGGATGACCGTGCCGGCGGTGGCGTTCTTGATCGCGTTGGACAGGTCGGTGGAGTTGCTGACGACGACGGTCGCGGCCTGCGCCTGGCTGGGGAGCACGGCGAGTGAGGCGCCGAGCGCGAGGGCCGCGGCGACGGCGAGGGAGGTTCGACGAGACATGGGAGTGGGGTTCCTTTCGTCGTTTCAGAGCGGTTGCGCGGGGACCTTCCAGTCGCCGAGGTAGGCCGCCGGGGTGTGCGACCGGGCCTCGGTGCGGGTGAGTTGGGGCCGGTTCTCGGGGACCGTGATCACCGAGCCCGGCCCGGTGTCGCGGTACTCGTGGAAGCGCATGGACTGCCAGGGGTAGGCGTCGCGCATGTTGGTGTAGGGGGTGACCGGGTCGATGCCGGGGCCGATCCAGGTGTCCCGGACGACCAGGGACGGCCAGGCGGTCGTCTCGTACGACGGCACCCAGGGCCGCGCCAGCTTGTACGCCCCGTCCTCGGCTCCGGAGGTGATCCGGGAGCGGACGGCGAGGATGCCGTAGGGGTTGGCGCGGGCGGTGGAGGGGGCGAACACCATGCCCTTGGGGGTGAAGGACACGTCCCGCTGGAGTGTGCGGAAGTGGCAGCGGTCGAAGACGGCGGTCGCCCGGCCGAAGACGAAGTCGACGTCGCCCTCGATGTGGCAGCGGTGGAAGTACTGCCGGTCGAAGGTGTCGAGCGCCGTCGTGTCGACGAACAGCGTGTCCTGGTGGGCCAGCAGCCGGACGTTCTCGAAGCGGGTCCGGTCGCCGTAGGTGTAGGCGGCCACCGCCTGCGTGCCCGTGATGTCGGGGTGGTCGGCACGCAGCCAGTCGTTGGCGAGGGTCAGGTCGCGGACGGTCAGCCCGGGTGCCGCGGAGGTGAAGGTGGCCGAGCCCGCGGTGCCGTACGTCGTGCCGTCGGGCTTCTTCGTGCCGTTGGCGTGGTCGTAGACGATGATGGCGTCACGCGGGTCGCGGGTGGCGCCGCGGATCGTCAACTCCCTCTTCTCCACGGGGATGTCGACGACCTCGCGATACGTCCCCGGGTGCACGACGATCGTCCGGCCGGGCCCGTCCACCGCGTCCACGGCCGCCTGTACGGAGTCGCCGGGGCGGACGTGCAGGACACGGTGGCGGCCGCCGGCGAGAGCGGGCGGGGCGCCGGCGGCGAGCAGGCCGCCGGTGATGCTCGCCAGGAGGGTGCGCCTGCGCATGTCAGCAGCCCTCCCGCCACGGCGTCCAGTCCCCGAGATAGGCCTCTCGGGTCGCCGACCGGGCCTGCTCGCCGGTGAGTTGGGGGCGGTTCTCGGGGACGGTGATCTCCGCGCCCGGCCCCGTGTTGCGGTACTCGGCGAAGCGCTGGTCCTGCCACGGATAGGTGGCCGACATGTTGGTGTAGGGCGCGACCGCGTCGATGCCGGGGCCGAGGCGGGTGTCCCGGACGGTGAGCATCGGGCGGGCGGTGGGGTCGGAGCCGGGGACCCAGGGGCGGGCCAGCTTGTAGAAGGCGTCCGGGGCCTCGCCGCTGACCCGGCTGCGCGTCACCAGGTAGCCGCGGGGATCGGCGACCGCCGTGGAGGGCGCGAAGACGAAGCCGTAGGGGGCGGCGGTGAGGTCGGTGCGGTTCAGCGTGCGGAAGTGGCAGCGCTCGTACACGGCCGTCGCCCGGCCGAAGACGAAGTCGACGTCGCCCTCGACGTAGCAGTGCGCGTAGTACTGGCGGGCGAAGACGCCGAGCGCCATCGAGTCGGCGTACAGGGTGTCCTGGTGGCCGAGGAACCGGCAGTGGGTGAAGGCGCTCCGGTCGCCCTGCACCTTGATGGCCACCGCCTGCGTGCCGGTGATGTCCGGGTGGTCGGCGCGCAGCCAGTCGTTGGCGAAGGTGATCCAGCGGGCGGTGAAGCCGTCGGCCTGGACGGTCGTGGTGGCCGAGCCCGAGGTGCCGTAGGTGCCCGAGCCGTCCGGCTTCGGCGTCCCGTTGGCGTGGTCGTAGACGATCACGACGTCCCGGGGGTCCTCCGAGGCGCCGATCCAGGTCGCCTCGGTGCGGGTGGTGTCGACGGCGACGGTCTCCCGGTAGGTGCCGGGGCCGAGGACCAGGGTCCAGCCGGTGCCGGTCGCGGCGGTCACGGCGGACTGGACGCCGGTGAAGTCACCGCGGCCGTGCGGGTCGACGTACAGGGTCTTCGGCGTCAGGCGGCGCGCCGGTGACCCGTACCGGCCGAAGGGGCGCCGGCCGCCGGTGGCGTAGGTGGGGTTGGCGTGCGCGGGGGCGGCGGTCGCGAGGCCGAGCCCGGCGGCGGCCTGGGCGCTCGCCGTGAGGAAACCCCTTCTGGACAAGGGTGGTCGGAGGTGGGGCGAGGGCATGCGGATGCTCCTTCGCGGTGCGGCTCGTCGGGGGGTGCCGGCCGGGGCCCGTCCGGCCCCGGCCGTTTCGTGCGGTGCTCAGCGCAGGTGCCCGGCGCCCGCGCAGTGGTCGACGATCCTCGGGACGGCCTTCGCCGGGTCGACCCGCGTCCTCAGGGTCGGCGTCCAGCCGGCGCCCGACTGGAGGATCTCGCCGGGGACCTCGGCGTTGTGGACGGCGATCAGGTCGGTCAGGGTGCCGTTGACGTAGTTGTCGTCGGCGGTGACCGGTGCCTCCTTCCACTTCTTCAGGACCGAACCGGTGCCGACCCCAGCCGGCAGCGTGAACGCGTTGTGCTCCGCGACGAGCTGGGACTCCATACCGATGCCGTAGCTGTATCCGTAGCCGTCACCGGCGACGAAGTGGTTGTTGTACGAGTCCACCTGGCCGAAGCGGACCCGGGGCGCGCGCTCCACCAGGTTCGCGAACAGGTTGTGGTGGAAGGTGACCTTCAGATGCCCCCGGTCCACGGCGGCCGTCGAGGCGCTGTCGCTGTTGCCGATGAGGATCGTCTTGTCGTGGTCCTCGAAGACGTTCCAGGAGGCGGTGACATAGTCGGCGCCCTTGACGATGTCGAGCTCGCCGTCGTGCTGCTCGTAGATCCGCCCGAAGTAGTACGGCAGGGTGCTGTCCGGGTGGTCGCCGTCGGTGAAGGTGTCGTGGTCCATCCACACATGGGTGGAGCCGTAGACGACCGCGCTGTCGTACTCGGAGTTCCAGTTGCCGTCGGCGGTGTCGGTCGGGTCCCACTGCGGGAAGCAGTCGAGCGGGCTCTCGAAGCCCAGATTGCGGACGATGACGTTGTCGACGCCCTTGATCTGGAGGCTCGCACCCTTGAAGCCGGCGTCCTTGCCGATGCCGACGATGGTGGTGTTGGCCGGGATGTTCGCCTTGATGTACGCGTCCTGTACGGCGGCGGAGGCGCGGCGCAGGCCCTCGGGGCTGTCGTCGGGCTCGGCGTCCAGGGTCTTGGTGCGGCCCCAGACGGCCGGGTCGTACGTCTTCAGATAGGCGTCGAAGTCGTACCCCGGCACCGCGAACGACGCGCAGCTCGGCCCGTCGGCGTCGATGGTGCCCTTCACCCTGATGATCTTGGGTGCGCTGCCGCCGTCGGCGAGGGCGGCCTTGAAGGCGTCCCAGGTGGTGACGGTGTAGACGTGCGCAGGGTCGGCGGCGGCGCCGCCGGTGGTCCCGGTGGTGGCCGCGCCCCAGCCGTCGTTCGCGGCCAGCACCTGGCGGTCGAGCGCGACCCGGTGGGGGGCGGCCTGGGCCGTCCCGGTCACGGACAGCACGAGGGCCGTGCAGCCCACGACCGCCGCTATGACAAGTCCATGACATTTCTGTGTACGCACTGTGCGGGTCTCCTCAGCTTGCGGGTGGCCAGGTGATCCAGGAGGTGGGAATGGACTCGTGCAGCCGGATGACGTCGTGCCGGGCCAGCACCCGGGTGCGCAGCAGCTCCCGCGCCACGAGCCGGGCCACGGCGATGGCCCCCGGCGGGTTGAAGTGCGTGTTGTCCTGCTCGGTGTCCGTCCAGTTGAAGTACGTCTTGGTCGCCTCGACCCCGAGCGACTGCCACAGCGCGAGCGACAGCGCCTCGATGTCGAGCAGCGCCACGCGCTCCTCCTCGGCGAGGGCCCGCATCGCTGCCGGATAGTCGCCGTGGGTCGGCACGGCGTTGCCGTCGGCGTCGAACTTTCTCCGCTCGACCGCAGTGGCGAGGACGGGCCGGGCGCCCTTGGCCCGCGCCCCGTCGACGTAGAGCCGCAGATAGTCCTGGTACGTGGTCCAGGGCTCGGTGTAGCGGGTCGGGTCGGCGGACTTCTCGTCGTTGTGCGCGAACTGGACGATCAGCAGATCGCGCGGCCGGATGGTGGCGAGGACGGCGTCGAGCCGGCCTTCGTCGACGAAGCTCTTGGAACTGCGGCCGTTGACGGCCTGGTTGGAGACGGTGATCTCCTTCCGGAGGAAGAAGGGGAGGGCCATGCCCCACCCGGTCTCCGGAGCCGCGTCGGCGTACTTCTGGGCGGCGGTGGAGTCACCGGCGATGTAGAGGGTTCGTCGGTCCCTCTCGGGAGAACGACCGACGAGAGGAACGGCGGCAAGGGCCGCGGATGTTACCTGTCTGCGCGTAAGGGACACGTGGGTCGCCTTTCAAACAGGGGGTGAGGAGCCCGCGCCCCCGAAGGGGCGCGGGACCGTGCCGATGTGCGGCTCAGTGGTTCTTCTTCCAGTCGGCCTGCGCCTTGTTCAGCTGGTCGGCCAGCGTGTCCAGGAACTCCTTCGCGCTCATCTTCCCGAGCAGCAGCTTCTGGAAGTTCGGCTCGTTGTCCGCCTTGGAGATCGTGTTCCAGTCGGGCAGGTAGTAGGGCAACTGGACGATCTTCGTGTCGCCCCCGTTCAGCGCCTCGGCCGCCAGCTTCGTCGGCTCGGCCTGCTGGATCCACGCGTCCTTGGCCGCGTCGGTGTTCGCCGGGACCTGCCCCGCCGACTCGTTGAACTTGGAGTTCTCCGCGGCGGAGACCGCGAACTCGATGAACTTCCAGGCGGCCGCCTTGTTCTTGCTGGACTTGAACAGGCTCAGTCCGTCCACCGGGTTGGACACCTGCACCCGGGTGCCGTCGTCCATCGTGGGGTTCGGAACGCCCCGGAACTTCTCCTTGCCCAGCGCCTTCAGATGGTCCTGGTACGAGCCCAGGTTGTGGCTCAGCATGCCGATCGTGCCGCTGTCCCACTGGGCGACCATCTTCGTGAAGTCGTTGTTCACGTCGGCGGACGGGGTGTCCTTCTTGTAGAGCGCGACGTACTTCTCCAGGGCTGCCACGTTCTTGGGGTCGTTGACGGTGGTCTTGTCGCCGTTCCAGAACGACGTGATCCCCGTCTGGCCGTACACCGCGTCGAGGGCCGGCGCGATGGCGCCCTCGCCGCCGCGGATGGTGAAGCCGAACTGGTTCTTGCCCTTGTTCGTGAGCTTGCCGGCGGCCGCGTAGAACTTCGACCAGGTGGTCGGCGCGTCCAGGCCGGCCTTCTTGAACAGGTCGGTCCGGTACCACAGCGTGCCGTTGTTCGCGGAGGTGGGCACCTGGTACAGCGTGTCCCCGCCGCCCGCCGCCTTGCTGACGTCGATCAGGTTCTGGCTCAGCTTCCCGTTCAGCGGGCTCTTCGCCAGCCGGCTGTCCAGCGGCTCCAGCGCACCCTGGGCCCCGACCTCGGCGAGCATCGCGGTGCCCACGCCGCCGACGTCCGGCAGGCCGCCGCCCTGGATGGCGGTGTCGTACTTGGACTGCGCACCGGCCGCCGGAATGCCGACGTACTTGACCTTGATGTCCGGGTACTTGTGCTCGAAGTCGGTGATGATCTGCTTCCAGATGTCGGTGCGGACACCGCCGTTGTTGTCCCAGAAGGTGATCGTGCCCTTGCCGGAGCCCTCGTCGCCCTTGTCCCCCGCGCCGCCGCTGCCGTCGTCGCCGCAGGCGGTGGCGGCCAGCGCGAGCACGGAGCCCAGGGCGACGGCCGTGGCGGCGCGCCTGCTTCTGCGGATGCTGCTCTTCATCGGTCTGCTCTCTTCTTCCGGGTTCAGTGGAGACGTGAGGGGCAAGCGCTTGCTGCGCAGGTGCGTCATTGCGGCTCCCAAGAGGCGTGCGGGTTGAACCAGGCAGGTGATCAGCGGGGCTCGATACGGAAGTGCGTGAAGGTGCCCGCCCCGGCGTGCCCGGTTCCGGCCGGCGCGGCGGCGAACAGTCCGAGCAGAGCGCCGACCCAGCGCCAGGGGGTGGCGGCGAAGACGGGACCCGACGGACGGAAGCCGTCCCCGGTGTCGGCGGCGAAACGACAGCGCGCGTCCGGGCCGATCTCGATGCGCAGCCGGGCGTGTCCCTCGGGCGCGGGCCGCGGATGCCCGGCGTCCCGCTCCCTCTCGGCGACGGCCTCGGCGAACCGGTGCACGAGGTGGACCGTCCCGTCGTCCTGGCGTTCGAGTCCGATCCAGCCGAACGCGTCGCCGAGGACCGCCAGCCCGGCCCGAGCCCCCGGCTCCTCGCTGTGCAGCCTGAGCCCGGCCTCGACGGTCGCCGGGGTGCCGGGCAGCCGCTGGGTGAGGATGTGCGGCAGCGTGCGCAGGTCGTGGGCGCCGCGAGTGCGGACGCAGGTCAGCCGCAGTCCGTCGGCGGAGTGCTGGGTGGCCCAGCCGTCATGGGGGTCCCCCCGCTCGAGCGAAGCCGAGCGTGGGGGAGGATTGGCCGTCCACTGCCACTGACGGCCGTAGCGTCCGCCGGGGAAGTCGTCGTCGGTGGCGGGCGCGGCGGGCGGCTGCGGCGGCAGGGCGGGGCGGCGGTGTTCGGTGACGGGGGCGCCGTCGTCGCCGATCACCGGCCAGTTGTCGGGACCCCAGCGCATCGGCTGGAGGTGCACGACACGGCCGTACGCGCCGCGCTGCTGGAAGTGCAGGAACCAGTCCTCGCCGGTCCGGGTGCGTACCCAGCCGCCCTGGTGCGGCCCGTTGACGCCGGTGTCCCGCTGTTCGAGGACGATCCGCTCCTCGTACGGCCCGAAGAAGTCCCGCGACCGGAAGGCGCCCTGCCAGCCGGTCTCCACTCCCCCGGCGGGTGCCAGGATCCAGAACCAGCCGTCGTGCCGGTACAGCTTGGGCCCTTCGAGGGTGAACCAGCCCGGGATCCCGTCCCCGTCGACGATCAGCTTGCCCTCGTCCAGCAGGCCCGTGCCGTCGGGGCGCATCCGGTGGCCGGTGAGCCGGTTCTTGACGCCCGAGCGGGATTTCGCCCAGGCGTGCACCAGATACGCCTCGCCGGTCTCCTCGTCCCACAGGGGGCAGGGATCGATGAGTCCCTTGCCCGCCTCGACGAGGTACGGGCGGGTCCAAGGACCGCGTATCTCAGGCGCGTTGACCTGGAAGACGCCCTGGTCGGGATCGCCCCAGAAGATCCAGAAGCGGTCGTCGTGGAAGCGCAACGAGGGTGCCCAGACCCCGCAGTCGTGGCGCGGCGACCTGAACTCGGCGGCCGGCTCCAGGCGTTGCAGGGCGTGGCCGACCAGGGTCCAGTTCACCAGGTCGCGGGAGTGCAGCAGCGGGAGGCCGGGGGCGCGGCCGAAGCTGGACGCGGTGAGGTAGAAGTCGTCGCCGACGCGCACGACGTCCGGGTCGGACCAGTCGGCGTTCAGGACCGGGTTGCGGTACGTCTCCGCGGTCAGGGGGACGCTCATTGGCTCACCGCCTTCCGCACCAGCGCCGCCGCCTCGTCCCGGCCGAGCCGGCCGTCGGCGACGACGGTGACGATCCGCCGTACGACGGTGTCGCCGGGCGCGATCGGCAGCCGCTCCGTGGACGCCAGCGAGGAACCCACCCCCGGGTACTCGGCGGTGCGCACGAACCACGGGTCGCCGCGGGTCTCCTCGGTGGCCCCCGCGAAAACCAGCGTCCAGCCGGCGCCCGCCAGCGCCAGCCAGTCGGCGCGGGCGCCGTGCGCCTCGGCCTCGCCCGCACGCTCGCCGGTGAAGACGTCCGGCGCCGACGCCTCCTTGCGGGCCCGCCAGAAGAAGCCGCCGTACGCGGCACCCGGGCGCCCGTTCGTGGCGGGGCTGCCGATGGACAGCGCCTCGGGCGTGACGTTGGTGAGGGAGAAGGTGAAGTCCAACGCCCAGGCGGTGTCCGTGAGTTCGGTGGCGGCCACGGTACGGCGCTCGCGCAGCAGCTCGGCACCCGAGGCGACCCAGCGCAGTTCCTCGACGAAGCCGTCCGGGTCGCGCAGCTGGAAGCCGGTGTGGCGCTGGGCGCCATGGTTGTCCAGCTCTGTCGGGCCCTGGTCGCGGACGTATGTGCGCCCGCCCCAGAAGTTGTGCCCCTCGACGTCGGGAACGGCGACACCGACGCCGAGGTGGTGGGTGTGGTCGGCGGGGCTGAGCTCGGTGACCGCCGTGCCGGCCAGGGTGGTGACGGGGTGCAGGTAGGGGCGCGGAGAGAGCCGGGCCGGCAGTTCGGGCCGGGTGACATAGCGGCCGACCGGGCGGCCCGCGACCCGCAGGACGTGGGTGTCGTGGGGTGTCATCGGGTGCTCACCTCTTTCGGGAGGGCCCAGGAGGCGCCCAGCTCGGAGTAGAGGGCGAGGGTGTCGGCGGCGGCCGCGACCAGAGAGTCGATGCCGGGTACGACCCGGCGGTTCTCGTCCGGGAGCAGGCGCCAGGCGTCGGCGGGCAGCGCGGCCGGGTCCTCGGCCAGCCGGATCGCTTCGACGACCTTCATGAAGGCGCCCGTCGACTCGGGTGCGACCAGCAGGTCCGCGCCGGTGGTGAGGTGGTCGACGAGGTTCTCCAGCAGGTCCGTACGGCCGTACTCGCTCTCCTCCGGCCCGTGGCCCGCCCGCTGGAGCAGCACGCGGTCCTGCTTGTACCAGTAGGTGATCCGGCCGCTGGAGCCGTGCACCAGGACGTACGGCTCCCCCGGCTCCTCGGCGCACAGGGTCGCGGCGACGGTGACCGGGCCGAGCCCGGTGGTCACCCGGACGCAGGAGGTGTCGTCGGACTCGATGTCGTTGGCGCGCAGCAGCTCGGTCTCGATGCCGGTGACGTCCTCGGCGCGAGTGGTGCCGAGGAGGGCGAGGCCGGTCGCGACGGCGTGGGCGAGGGGGTTGGTGAGGACCCCGTCGATCACGTCGACGCCGTTCAGCCGGCGCCTGCCGGCCCAGGGCGCCCGCCGGTAGTACGCCTCGTCGCGTGCCCAGGCCCCGGCGCCGCCGACCCCCATGATCTCGCCGACCGCGCCCTCGGCGATCATCCGGCGGATCGCGGGCACGGCGTGCGAGCCCAGCGACTGGAAGCCGATCTGGCAGGCCACGCCCGCCTTGGTGACACCGTCGGCCATCCGGCGGAACTCCGTGTACGACGGCGCCGGCGGCTTCTCCAGCAGCAGGTGCACACCCCTGCGGGCGGCCGTCAGGGCCAGGTCGGTGTGGGTCGGGATCGGCGTGCAGACGACCGCGATCCGGGCGCCGGTGGAGTCGAGGAGCGCCCCGAAGTCGGCGGACTGCTCGGGCGTGCCGAGGCCCTCGGGGATCTCGTCGGCGCCCAGCGGGGTCAGCTCGCAGATGCCTGCCAGCCGGACGATGCCCTTGCTCTGGAGCCGGCGGATGTTGTCGAGGTGCCAGCGGCCATGGCCGCGCGCCCCCGCCAGCACGACGGGTACGCCGGCGTCCGCCGTCAGGTCACGGGCCCTCATCCCTTCACCGCCCCCGCGCTGAAGCCGGTGATCAGCCACTTCTGGATGAAGGCGAACACGATCACCACCGGTACGGCCGCGATGATGCCGCCCGCCGCCAGGGCGCCCAGGTCCACGCTGTCGGAGCTCATCAGGGTGTTGAGGCCGACCGGGATGGTCTGCTTGCTCTGGTCGGACAGGAACATCAGGGCGAACAGGAAGTGGTTCCAGGCGTGCACGAAGGCGAAGGAGCCGACGGCGATCAACCCGGGCCGCAGCAGCGGCAGGACGACGATGCGGAAGGCGGCGAAGCGGTTGCAGCCGTCCACCCAGGCGGCCTCCTCCAGGGAGTACGGCACGTTCCGGATGAAGCCGCTGATCAGGATCATCGACAGCGGCAGCTGGAAGACGGTCTCGGCGAGGATCACACTGCCGAGCGAGTTGATCATCTGGAGCTTGGCGAAGATCTGGAACAGCGGCACCAGCAGCAGCGCGCCCGGTACGAACTGGGAGCACAGCAGGGCCAGCATGAAGGCGCGCTTGAGCCGGAAGTCGAAGCGGGCCAGAGCGTAGCCGCCGGCCAGCGCGACCACGGTGGTCAGGAACAGGGTGGCGACACCGACGTACACGCTGTTGGTGAAGTAGGTGCCGAAGCTCCGCTCGCTCCACACCTTCTGGAAGTGGTCGAAGGTGACCGGCCAGGGCACCAGCGAGGTGGAGCCGGCCGGGCGGAGGGCGAAGAGGAGGATCCAGTAGAAGGGGACCAGGGTGAAGAGCAGGTAGACCGACAGGGGCAGGTAGATCTGCCAGCGTGGGGCCTCGTCCCAGGCGCGGCGCCTGCCCCGGCGTGCTCGGGCGGGTTCGGGGGCCACGCGCTTCTCCTCCGCCGGGGCGATCTCGGTGATCACTTCTCGCCACCTCCGAACTTGCTCAGTCGCAGATAGGCGATCGAGCAGAAGAGCAGGATCACGAACGCGACCGTGGTGAGGGCGGACGCGTAGCCGAAGTTGTGGGCGTCGACGCTGGTGTTGGCGATGTAGAGCGGGAGGGTCGTGGTCTCCCCCGCCGGGCCGCCGCCGGTCAGGGTGTAGAGCAGGTCGACGTTGTTGAACTCCCACACCGCCCGCAGCAGCGTGGACAGGACGATGGCGTCCTTCAGGTGCGGCAGCGTGATGTGCCAGAACTGCTTGAGCCGGCTGGCGCCGTCCACCTCGGCCGCCTCGTACAGGTCCTTGGAGACGGACTGGAGGTCGGCGAGGATGAGGATCGCGAAGAACGGCACCCCGCGCCACAGGTCGGCGACCACCGCCGCCGGGAACACGGTCGAGGTGTCCGAGAGCCAGCTGGTGCCGTACGAGCCGATGCCCGCGTCGGCGAGGTAACGGGTGAGGCCGGTCTGGGAGTTGTAGAGCAGCACCCAGATCGCGGAGGTCAGCACGCCGGAGACCGCCCACGGGGAGAAGACCAGTGCCCGGCCGAGGGCCCGGCCGACGAAGGTCTGGTTGACGATCAGGGCGAGGGCGAGACCGAAGAGCAGCTGGAGTCCGACCTCGACGACCACCCACTTCGCGCTGAAGGTGAGCGTGTCCCAGAACTGGGGGTCGTGCGCGAAGGCCTGGGTGAAGTTGTCGAGGCCCGCGAATCCGTTCCGCCACGGCTTGGTGGGGTTGTAGTTCTGGAGGCTGTAGTAGAAGACGCTGAGGACCGGGTAGGCGATGAAGCCCAGCATGAGCAGGGCCGCCGGGGCGATCAGCAGGTACGGGAGCCTGCGCGGCGTCGCGGAGGCACGGCGTCGCCGGGGTGGCGCGGGCGGTTTCGCCACGGCTGCGGCTTGGGCCATGACTGTTCTCCGTTCTGGTGCGTCATGCGGTCTCGTGCGGTTTCATGCGGTTTCGTGCGTTCTCGTACGGGTGAAGCGCTTTCTTCGTGCGCAGGGGCCGGGGCGTCACCGTGGTGCGTGGGGTCAGCCCGCGTAGGGGTCCGCGACCTTGCCGGGGCGGGCGAGGAACTCGAAGTCGCAGCCGGTGTCGGCCTGGGTGATCTGGTCGTTGTAGAGCGCGCCGTATCCGCGCTCGTAGCGCGTGGGCGGCGGCGTCCACTCCGCCCGGCGCCGCTGGAGCTCCTCGTCGTCCACGTCGAGCCGGAGGGTGCGCGCCGCGACGTCCAGGGTGATCGGGTCCCCGGTGCGGACCAGCGCGAGCGGGCCGCCGATGTACGACTCCGGTGCCACGTGCAGCACGCAGGCGCCGTAACTCGTCCCGCTCATCCGGGCGTCGGAGATCCGCACCATGTCGCGCACACCCTGCTTGAGCAGGTGGTCCGGGATCGGGAGCATGCCGTACTCGGGCATGCCCGGCCCGCCCTTGGGGCCGGCGTTGCGCAGCACGAGCACGCTGTCCGCCGTGATGCCGAGGCCGGGGTCGTTGATGGTGCGCTGCATGGTCCGGTAGTCGTCGAAGACGACCGCGGGCCCGGTGTGCCGGAGCAGGTGGGGCTCGGCGGCGATGTGCTTGATGACCGCGCCGTCCGGGCAGAGGTTGCCGCGCAGTACCGCGACCCCGCCCTCGTCGGCCACCGGGTTGTGCCGGGGCCGGATGACGTCGTCGTCGTGCACCTGGGCGCCGGCGAGCTGCTCGCGCAGGGTGTCGTGGGAGACGGTCGGCCGGTCGAGGTGGAGCAGGTCGGTGATCCGGGAGAGGAATCCGGGCAGGCCGCCGGCGAAGTGGAAGTCCTCCATGAGGTACGTCCGTCCGCCGGGGCGGACGTTCGCCAGGACCGGGACCGTGCGGGCGATGCGGTCGAAGTCGTCGAGGGTGAGGCGGATCCCGGCGCGTCCGGCCATGGCGATCAGATGGATGACGGCGTTGGTCGAACCGCCGAGGCCGAGGACCGTGGTCACCGCGTCCTCGAAGGCCTCACGGGTGAGGATGCGGGAGAGCCCGCGGTCCTTGTGGACGAGTTCGACGATGCGCAGACCGGAGGCGGCGGCCATCCGGTCGTGCCCGGAGTCCACGGCGGGGATGCTGGACGCGCCCGGCACGGTGACACCGAGCGCCTCCGCGGCGGCGGTCAGGGTGGAGGCCGTGCCCATGGTCATGCAGTGGCCGGGCGAGCGGGCGAGGCCGCTCTCCAGCTCGGTCATCTCGCAGTCGCCGATGAGGCCGGCGCGCTTGTCGTCCCAGTACTTCCACATGTCGGTGCCGGAGCCGAGCACTTCATTGCGCCAGTGCCCCGGCAGCATGGGCCCGGCCGGCACGAAGACGGTGGGCAGGTCGACGCTCGCGGCGCCCATGAGCAGGGCGGGGGTGGACTTGTCGCAGCCGCCCATGAGGACGGCGCCGTCGACCGGGTAGGACCGCAGCAGTTCCTCGGTCTCCATGGCGAGCATGTTGCGGTAGAGCATGGGGGTCGGCTTCTGGAAGGTCTCGCTGAGGGTGGAGACCGGGAACTCGAGGGGGAAGCCGCCCGCCTGCCACACGCCGCGCTTCACGGCCTGCGCCCGGTCTCTTAGATGTACATGACAAGGATTGATGTCGGACCAGGTGTTGAGGATCGCGATGACGGGCTTGCCCAGGTGCTCCCCGGGCAGATAGCCGAGCTGGCGGGTGCGGGCCCGGTGGCTGAAGGAGCGCAGTCCGTCGGTGCCGTACCACTGGTGGCTTCGGAGCTCTTCCGGCTTCTTCATATGGCCCACCCGGCGGCGATGGCGGCGACCTCGGCGCGTTCGTCCTCGGGCAGCGGCCTGCTGGGCGGGCGGACGTCGCGGCGGCACAGTCCGAGGGAGGCGAGCGCCTCCTTGACGACGGTGACGTTGTTGGCGGAGCCGTGGGCCGCGCGCAGTTCCTCGAAGCGGCGGATCTGCTCCCAGACCTTCATGGCGGCCGGGTAGTCACCGGATCGAAGCGCTTCGATCATGTTCAGCGAAACGGCCGGGGCGACGTTCACCAGCCCGGAGGTGAAGCCGGTGGCGCCCGCGGAGAAGTACGAGGGGGCGTACGGCTCGGCCAGGCCCGCCACCCACACGAAGCGGTCCAGGCCCGCGTCCCGGGCGAAGGCGGCGAACCGGGCCGCGTCCGGCACCGCGTACTTGACGCCGATCACGTTCGGGCAGGCGTCGGCGAGTTCGGCGAGGCGGGCGCCGGTGAGCTGGGCGTTGCGGATGTACGGGACCACGCCCAGCTCGGGGACGGCCTCGGCGATGGCGCGGTGGTAGTCGACCCAGCCGGACTGGGAGACGTACGGGTGGACCGGCTGGTGGACCATCACCATCTGCGCGCCGTGCTCGCGGGCGTGCCGCGCGGAGGCGACGGCGGTCGGCACGTCGTGCCCGACGCCCACCAGGACGACGGCGCGCTCCCCGGCCTCCGTCAGGGTCGACTCCGTGACGAGAAGGCGCTCTTCGGGGGTGAGGGCGTAGAACTCGCCGGTGTTGCCGCCCGGGGTGAGGGTGGTGATGCCGCCGTCGAGCAGACGACGCAGCAGGGCCCGGTGGGTGTCCCGGTCGACGTCGCCGTCCGCGGTGAACGGGGTCACCGGGATCGCCACCACGTCGGCCAGGGCGGCCCGTTGGGTCTCGAACGTCGCGCTCATTCCTGACCTTCCTCTACCTGGGCGTGGGGGAACGCGCGCCGCACGAACGACGCGATGTGCGCGTGCAGGGCGGCCGCCGCGCCGTCCGCCTCACCCGCCAGGGCGAGCCGGAGGATCTCCCGGTGCTCCTCGGCCTCCCGCTCCCAGGAGGGGTCGGCGGCCCAGGCCACGGCCGAGACCAGGGCGGCCTGGTCGCGGACCTCGTCGAGCATCCGGCCGAGCAGCGGGTTGCCGCAGGGCAGGTACAGCGCGCGGTGGAACTCCCGGTTGGCCAGCGAGCGTTCGGCGGTGTCACCGGCCGCGTCGGCCCGGCGCAGCGCGTCCCGGGCGTCGTCGAGGGAGGCGCCCCGGCGCACGGCGCGCCTGAGGGCCTCCGGTTCGAGCAGCAGCCGCACGTCGTAGACCTCGCTCGCCATGTCCGCGTCCACCATGCGCACCGTGACGCCCTTGTACTGGTTCATCACCACCAGCCCGGTCCCGGCCAGCGTCTTGAGCGCCTCGCGCACCGGGGTCTTGGACACCCCGAACTGCGCGGCGAGCTCCGTCTCGACCAGGGCCTGGCCGGGCGTCAGCTGCCCGGTGAGGATGCGGTGTTTGATCCCCTCCAGCACGAACTGCGTGCGGGACGGGATCGGCGTGGGCACAGAGGTCATGCGCGCCTCTCGGGTGTCGCGTATCTGATCTCGCGTATCGCGTCTCATATATGACGTACGAAGTACGACGCGATGAAACTAGGAGGGGGCATGTGTTTCGTCAATGCTTCCGGCAAAGGAAGTTGAGGTTGCCGAGGCAGGAGGGCAGAGGGATGAAGCGCGGGAGGGCCCCAGGGTCAGACGGTTCGCGTCTCGCCCTCGCGGGCGGTGTCGGTGGGCCGGCCGGCGATCACGGCGGCGCGCGCGGTCGCGGTCTCGCGGCCGAGCGTCGGTCCGACGTGGGTGATCAGCAACTCCCCCACACCCGCCTCCCGGGCGACACGCCCGGCGTCCTCAGGTGTCAGATGGACCTGTTCGCCTTCGCGATGCTCATTGATGTCGGCCTCGCACAGGAACAGGTCTGCGTTGACGGCGAGTTCGCCCAGCGCGGCGCAGGGGCCGCTGTCCCCGGAGTACGCCAGGACGCTGCCCTGGGACTCGGCGCGCAGGCCGTACGCCTCGGCGTCGTGGACGACGGCGCGGGTGGTGAGGCGGAGGTTCCAGTGCTGGACGACGTGGCCGTCATACAGGGGGCGGAAGTCCAGGACGTGGCTCAGCCACACCACGTCCGGCCGGTCGAAGAAGCCCGCCAGCCGGCGGGCGCAGTCCCGCGGCGCGTACACCGGGATCGGCGCGGGCGGGGCGAGTCCGCCGAAGGCGAAGGCGTAGGCGGCGGCGAGCAGGTCGGCGCTGTGGTCGGCGTGCAGGTGCGAGATCCAGATCGCCGTCAGCCGTGCGGGGTCCGTGTGCCGCTGCAACTCCGCGAAGGTTCCGGTACCGGCGTCCACCCACACCTCGGCACCCCCGCCGCGCAGCAGGTACCCGGAGCAGGGGCGGCCGGGACCCGGGTGCGGGGAGGCGGTGCCGAGGACGGTGAGGGTGAGGGGCACGCCAGGAGAGTACGTGCCGCCGTACCGTCCTGACTCAGTTCACGGCATCGGCGTCCACCCCGGGTCGCGTCCGCTCAGCCCCAGCGCCCGGTCCAGCAGCGGTGCGCCGGCCGGGACGGGGACGACCGGGCCGAAGATGCCGCTGCCGCCGGAGTTCTCGGCCGCCGCGAGGAGGAAGCCGTGCGCGGCCTGAAGCGCGGCCGGGTCGGGGATGTACTCCTGGCCGGTGGCGCGGGCCAGGTCCCAGCCGTGGATGACCAGTTCGTCGGCGGCGACGGCCCCCGCGACCGCCCCGGGCAGGTCCACGCCGCCCGCCCGGGTCATCCCGGTCCAGGCGGCCGGGTCGCGCCAGGCCTCGGCGAGTTCGTCGAGCACCTTGGGCAGTTCCTCGCGCCAGCCGGGGCCGATGTCCGGGACGGCGGCGTCCGGCCCGGTGTCGGTGGTGGCGCCCAGGTCCTTGCGGGCGGCGTCGCGGAAGGCGGCGGCCAGGCCCGCGAGGTGCCCCAGCAGGTTGCGCACCGCGAGGTCCGGGCACGGCGTGACGGCCGAGAGCCGCTCGTCGGTCACCGCCTCGGCGAGCCGCGCCACGACCAGGGTCTGTGGGCCGAGGTCGAGGATCGTGTCTGTCATGACCTTGCTCCTTAGGGTGTGCGGTACCGGTACGGAGGAAGGACCGGCCCGCGCCGGGAAACTCATCGGTGGGCCGACTCCCTTTCTAAGGCACCTGCCCGATGCTCCCGGGCATGCCTTAGACCCACGATGAGCAGGCATGACCACCTCCTGGACCGTGACCCGCCTGCTCCGCGACCGCAACGCGGCCCTCTGTCTCACCGGCGTCGTGGTGTCCGGCTTCGGCAGTTCCGCGCTCTGGCTCGTGTCGGGCGTCTGGGTCAAGGACCTCACGGGATCCAACGGCCTCGCCGCCCTGTGCACCGCCGCCCTCTGGGCCCCCACCCTCCTCGGCCCCGCCCTCGGCACCCTCGCCGACCGGGTCCGCCGCAAACCCCTTCTGATCTGCGTCAACCTCGGCCTCGCCGGGCTCCTGCTCCCCCTGTGGACCGTCGACTCCCCCGCCTCCGTCCCGCTGCTCCTCGCCGTCCTCGTCTGCTACGGCGCGGCAGGCGTCGTCGAGGACGCGGCCAACTCCGCCCTCGTCGCCGCCGCCGTCGACCCCGCCCTGCTCGGCGACTTCAACGGCCTGCGGATGACCGCCCGCGAGGGCATGAAGCTGGTCGCACCGCTGACCGGCGCCGCGCTGTACACGGCGTACGGCGGGCCGAGCGTCGCGATGCTGGACGCCGGCACCTTCGTGCTGGCGGCGGGACTGTGCGCGCTGCTCCGGGTCCGCGAGGAACACTCCGCGCCGGCCGGCGACGGCTGGTGGCGGCAGACCGCCGAGGGCGCCCGGCGTCTGGGGGCGCACACCACGCTCCGTCCGCTCGTCCTGGCCGGCGGGACGACCATGTGCCTCACCTCGCTCGGCAGCAGCCTGAACTACGCCGTCGTGGACGCCCTCGGCCGCTCCCCCGCCTACACGGGCGTGATGTACGCCGTCCAGGGCGTGGGGTCGGTCGCGGTCGGGCTGGTGTCCGGGCCCGCGCTGCGGCGGCTCGGCGAGCGCCGGTTCGCGGCGTACGGCATCGCGCTGGCGGCGGTCGCGGTGGCCGCGCGGGCGGTGCCGTACGACGCGGTGGTACTGGCGTGCAGTGCGGCGGGCGGGCTCGGGCTGCCCTGTGTGCTGATCGCCGCCTACACCGCCGTACAGCGCGAGATCCCGGCCGACGCCTTGGGGCGGGCGACCGCGACCGCCGGCACGCTGATGTTCACGCCCAATGTGATCGGCCTGACCGTCGGGGCCGCCCTCGTCGAACTCGTCGACCACCGGCTGCTGTTGGTGCTCCTCGGCGGCGCGCTGCTCGCCACCGCCGGGTCACTGGCTCAGCGCAGTGCCTCCCGCACCGCCGCCAAGTCCCCGTCCGACGCCAACCCGGCGTGATAGAGCCGCAGTTCCGTCGCGCCCAGCGCACGTGCCCGCGCCGCGTCTGCCGCGAGGGTGGCCGGGCTGCCGCCCATGCCGGACACCACGGTGAAGTTGGCGGCGATCACCGCGCCCGCCCGGCCCTGTCCGGCGAACGGCGTCAGCGGCTCCGTACCGCCCGCGCAGGGGACGACCACGCCGTCCGCGACGGACAGGATGTGCGCGGGGTCCACTCCCGGGTTGGCGCCGCAGTGGTAGGACACGGGGTCCGCGTGGAGCAGCACCTGGAAGCCCTCGGGCGCGGCGGCGCGGACGGCGGCGACCGCGTCCTCCTGGAGCGTGCGGGCGGTCCGGTCGCGCCACGCGCGCGTGGCGGCCGCCGTCTCCTCGCCGAGGAGCTTCTCCACGCCCGCCCAGCCCCCGTCCTCGGCCGCCGTGCCCTGCCACAGGGGCTCCAGCGCGTCCCGTACCGAGGCCGCCAGTTCGTCGGCGTCCAGGCCTTCTCCGGCGTAGCCCGCGCGGCAGTCCGGGCAGAAGCACAGCGCCATCAGGTACTGCCCGGCCTCGCCCAGGCCGACGCCGGAGGTCTTGTCGTGGGCGTGCAGGTGCTGGAGCCCGTACCAGCCGAGGGACTCCAGTTCCGTGCCGCGTGCCCCGGGCCGTACGGCGGCCTCGGCGGCCAGGTCGACGAGGTACGCGCGCGTGGCCTGCTGGGCGATGCAGGGCGCCCAGGGGTAGCGGTCGCCGTAGGCGTTGACGACCGAGGTGCCGGGGTGTTCGGCGCCGAGGCGGGAGTTGTGCGCGAGGACCACCCAGGTGTGCACCTCCAGGCCGGCCGCCGTGAGGGCGTCGGCGGCCTCGCCGAAGGCGTCGCCGGGGGCCCAGTCGCCGGCCGGGTACGGGCGCGGGGTGCGGCCCTCCCAGCGCCGCGGGTCGACGGGGTAGAGCACCGCCGCGTGCTCGGCGGTGACGATGCGGTGGCGGGGGTGGCGGGGGGTCAGCGCGCGCGTGGAGTGGTAGGCGGCGGCGAGGGTCACCTGCTCCACGCCGAGTCCGGCGATCCGCGCGGCGGCCTGAGGGTCCCCGTTGACGTCCCAGGGGTAGACGAACGCCGACGCCTTCACGCGTCCTCCTCGAGCAGTGCGTAGCCGCGCTCGATCAGCTGGGCGAGCTGCTTGACATGGTCCTCGGCCGGCTCGTGCAGCGGGGGCCGCACCTCCCCCACGTCCAGGCCGCGCAGCCGTACGCCCGCCTTGACGAGGGCGACGGCGTAGCCGCGGCCCTGGGCGCGCAGGTCGACGAACGGGCGGTAGAAGCCGTCCAGCAGGCGATGGGCGGTGTCCTGGTCGCCCGTCTCCAGGGCCCGGTGGAAGGCGAGGGCGATCTCGGGCGCGAAGCAGAACACGGCGGAGGAGTACAGGCGGATACCGATGCCGCGGTAGGCGAGCTGGGTCTGCTCGGCGGTGGGCAGGCCGTTGAAGTACAGGAAGTCGCCGGGGGCCTCGGTGCGGACGACGCTGACGATCCGCTGCATCAGGTCCAGGTCGCCCAGGCCGTCCTTGAAGCCGATGATCCCCTCGGTGCGGGCCAGCTCGACGACCGTCTCGGGGGTGAACACCGCGTTGTCGCGCTGGTAGACGATCACGGGCAGCTCGGTGGCCGCCGCGACCTGCCGGTAGTGGCGCAGCAGGCCCTCCTGGCCGGGGACGACCAGGTACGGCGGCATGGCCAGCAGTCCGTCGGCCCCGGCCGTCCGCGCCAGCGCCGCGTAGCGCACGGCGAGCGCGGTGCCGTATCCGGCGCCCGCGACGACCGGTACGCGCCCCTCGGCCGCCTCGACGGCCGCCCGTACGCACGCCTCGAACTCCTCGGGCAGCAGGGCGTGGAACTCGCCGGTGCCACAGCAGGCGAACACGGCGGCGGCCCCGGCGTCGACGCCCCGGCGCACGTGCGTGCGGTAGACGTCGAGGTCGATCGAGCCGTCCGGGCCGTACGCGGTGACGGGGAAGAACAGCGGCCCCCGGGGGTCGCTGAGACGAGCGGCGAGAGGGGCTGGCGTCACGGGCTCTCCCTGTCGGTGCATACTTCTGATCGACGTCTATATTTCTGAACACATCCACGCTAAGGGCCCCACGCAACGCCGGTCAAGCACGCAAATGCGCAACACGCGAGCGGATTTCCGCACTCCACGGCACACTTGACCCGGTGCGCGACCCCTCCTTAACGTGTCCATGAATGTGAATGACGGACAGGTAGTCGGATGTGGACGTGCCGCCCGAGCCAAGGAGACCCAGGATGCCCGCACCCCGCACCGTTCTGCTCACCGGCGCCGCAGGCGGGCTCGGCACCCTGATGCGCGGCCTGCTCCCGGAGTACGGCTACGACCTGCGCCTGTTCGACGTGCGCCCCATCGAGGACGCGCCCGGGGCGATCACCGCCGACCTCGCCGACAAGGAAGCGCTGCGCGAGGCGGTCCGGGGCGTCGACGCGGTCCTGCACCTCGCCGGCATCTCCCTGGAGGCGCCCTTCGAGAAGATCCTCAGGGCGAACATCGAGGGCACCTACAACCTGTACGAGGCGGCCCGCCAGGAGGGCGTGCCGCGCATCGTCTTCGCCTCGTCCAACCACGCGGTGGGCTTCACCCCGGCTCCCCGGGGGGACGCGCCCTTCGACCGGAGCGCGCTGATCCCGATCGACACCCCGCGCCGCCCGGACACCTTCTACGGCCTGTCCAAGTCCTTCGGCGAGGACCTCGCGCAGCTCTACTGGGACAAGCACGGCCTGGAGACCGTCTCCGTGCGCATCGGCGCCTGCTTCCCCGAGCCGACCGGCGTGCGCATGCTCTCGGTGTGGATGAGCCCGGCCGACGGCGCCCGCCTCTTCCACGCGGCCCTGACCGCCGAGGACGTCGGCCACACCGTCGTCTACGGCTCCTCCGCCAACACGCGCCTGTGGTGGGACCTGACCACCGCGCGGGCGCTCGGCTACGAACCCCGGGACGACTCCGAGCCGTACGCCGAGAAGCTCGTCGCCGAGCACGGCGAGCTGGATCCGGAGAACCCGGCGCACACCCACCTCGGCGGCCCCTTCGTGAGCGACCCGCCGATCTGGCCGTACTGACCGGCGGGAAACGACCCCGCACGGCGGCGGGGGGGGGCCCCGCCGGGCCCCCCCCCCCCCGGGGGGGGGGGGCCCCCCCCCGCCCCCCCCCGCCGCCGTGTTCGGGCACGGACCCCGCCCGATCCCACGCCCGAGTGCGCGGCCCCGCAGGTCCGAGCCGGGCACTCCCGAGGCGGAACGGGCACACCCGGGCAGTATCGGGCAGGCAACAGGCCTGTTCAGTGCCCGGACCCCGCTGTACAAATTCCCTCATGGGCCTCACAGGGCCCGAACGGGCACACGGCGGGAGGTGCGAGGTATGGACGGCAGGACGGCGGAGGAACGCCAGCGCGAGATCGTGCGGTCGGCGCGCGCCACCGGCGCGGTCGACGTCACCGTGCTCGCCGCCGAGCTGGGGGTGGCCAAGGAAACCATCCGGCGCGATCTGCGCGCCCTGGAGGACCACGGCCTGGTGCGCCGCACACACGGCGGCGCCTATCCGGTGGAGAGCGCCGGGTTCGAGACGACGCTCGCCTTCCGCGCCACCAGCCACGTACCCGAGAAACGCCGGATCGCGGCCGCCGCGGCCGAGCTGGTCGGGGACGCGGAGACCGTCTTCGTCGACGAGGGCTTCACCCCACAGCTCATCGCCGAGAACCTGCCCGGGGACCGGCCGCTGACCGTGGTCACCGCGTCCCTGCCGGTCGCCGGCGCGCTCGCCGAGGCGGAGAACGTCTCCGTCCTGCTGCTCGGCGGCCGGGTCCGCCCCGGCACACTGGCGACCGTCGACCACTGGACGACGAAGATGCTCGCCGGTTTCGTCCTCGACCTCGCCTACATCGGCGCCAACGGCATCTCCCGCGAACAGGGCCTGACCACTCCCGACCCGGCGGTCAGCGAGGTGAAGGCCCAGGCGATCCGCGCCGCCCGGCGCACCGTCTTCGCGGGGGTGCACACCAAGTTCGGCGCGGTCAGCTTCTGCCGGTTCGCCGAGATCGGCGCCCTGGAGACGATCGTGACGAGCACGCTCCTCCCGGCGGCCGAGGCCCATCGGTACGCACTGCTCGGACCGCAAGTGATCCGGGTTTGAATTCCCAACTCGTTCCCCGACCCCAACAGCACATCGGTTTGTAAATCCAACTCACCCATTCGGGGCACATCCACGCCATAATGCGCCCTTAATATCCTCAAATGTCCAGGAGCGATCCATGCGAACCCAGAGCCGACGACGGCCGTCGCGAGCCCCGCTCGCCCTGGCCGCCGCAGGGACGCTGCTCGCCCCGCTGCTCTCCGGCTGCTGGGTCGGTGCGGGCGGGTCCGGTTCCGGCGGCGACTCCATCAACGTACTGATGGTCAACAACCCCCAGATGACCGACTTGCAGAAACTCACCGCCGCCCACTTCACCAAAGAGACCGGCATCAAGGTCAACTTCACCGTCCTGCCCGAGAACGACGTCCGCGACAAGATCAGCCAGGACTTCGCCAACCAGGCCGGCCAGTACGACGTGGCCACCCTCTCCAACTACGAGATACCGATCTACGCCCGCAACGGCTGGCTGCACGAGATGAACGGCTACGTCGCCAAGGACCCCGCGTACGACGAACAGGACGTCCTGGAGCCGATGCGCCAGTCCCTCACCGCGGACGACGGCAAGCTCTACGGCCAGCCCTTCTACGGCGAGTCGTCCTTCCTGATGTACCGCAAGGACGTCTTCGAGGCGAAGGGCCTCACCATGCCCGCGCACCCGACCTGGACCCAGGTGGCGGACCTGGCCGCGAAGGTGGACGGCGCCAGGCCCGGCATGAAGGGCATCTGCCTGCGCGGCCTGCCCGGCTGGGGCGAGCTGATGGCCCCCCTCACCACGGTCGTGAACACCTTCGGCGGCACCTGGTTCGACAAGGGCTGGAAGGCCCGCCTCGACTCCCCCGGGTTCGAGAAGGCCACCAAGTTCTACGTCGACCTCGTCCGCGCGCACGGCGAGTCCGGTGCCGCCCAGTCCGGGTTCGCCGAATGCCTCAACAACATGACCCAGGGCAAGGTCGCCATGTGGTACGACGCCACCTCGGCGGCCGGATCCCTGGAGGCGAAGGGCTCCCCGGTCAAGGGCAAGCTGGGCTACGTCCCCGCCCCGGTCGAGAAGACCAGGTCCTCCGGCTGGCTCTACACCTGGGCCTGGGGCATCCAGAAGGCCTCCCGCAACTCCGACAAGGCCTGGAAGTTCGTCTCCTGGGCGTCCAGCAAGCAGTACGAACAGCTGGTCGGGGACACGAGCGGCTGGTCGAACGTCCCGGCGGGCAAGCGCTCCTCGACGTACGCCAACGCCGCCTACCGCAAGGAGGCCGCCGCCTTCCAGGACATGACGAGGGACGCCATCGAGAACGCCCGGCCGAACGACCCCGGTGTCCAGCCGCGCCCGGCGCCCGGCATCCAGTTCGTCGACATCCCCGAGTTCACCGACCTCGGCACCAAGGTCTCCCAGGAGATCAGCGCGGCCATCGCCGGACGCCAGTCCACAGGCTCGGCCCTGAAGAAGTCCCAGCAGCTCGCCGAGCGGATCTCCAAGGAGTACGAGGGACGATGACCGCCACCACCACGGCCCCCGTGGCCGCCGCTCCCGTACGCGCCACCCGGCCGCCCTCCGCCCGGCTGCGCGCCTGGGCCACCCGTGCCCCGCTGCTCCCCGCGCTCGTCTTCATGATCGCCGTGACCCAGCTGCCGTTCGTGGCCACGCTGGTGATCTCCTTCTTCGACTGGAACGCCCTCTATCCCAAGGCCCGCCACTTCACCGGCCTCGACAACTACCACCAGGTGCTGACCGACGCCGACCTGCGCCACTCGGTGTGGACGACCGTGCTGCTGACGGTGGCGGTGGTCCTGGCCAGCCTGGTCCTGGGACTGGCCCTCGCGCTGCTGCTGGACCGCAGGTTCCGCGGCCGGGGCGTGGTCCGCACGCTGCTCATCGCCCCGTTCCTGGTGGTCCCGGTGGCGGCGGCCCTGCTCTGGAAGCACGTCCTCTACAACCCCGAATACGGCCTGCTCAACGGGCTGCTGCACTACGTGGGCGGCCCACAGCCCGACTGGATCTCCAGCACCCCGCTGCTCGCGGTGGAGACCTCCCTGGTGTGGCAGTGGACGCCCTTCATGATGCTGATCCTGCTCGCCGGACTCCAGAGCCGCGACCAGCAGCAGATCGAGGCCGCCCGGGTGGACGGCGCGAGCGACTGGCAGATCTTCCGCCACCTCACGCTGCCGCACCTGCGCAGGTACCTGGAGCTGGGCGCCCTCCTCGGCTCGATCTACATCGTCCAGAACTTCGACGCGGTCTTCACCATCACGTCCGGCGGCCTGGGCACCGCCAACCTGCCGTACACCGTCTACCAGAGCTTCTACCAGGCCCACGAGAACGGCCTCGCCTCGGCCGCCGGCGTCCTGGTGGTCATCGGCTCGATCATCATCGCGACCTTCGCCCTGCGCGTGGTGTCGTCCCTGTTCCGCGAGGAGGTGTCCCGCGCATGAGCGCCATCGCCGTACGCGTCCGCCGCAAGGGCATGGGCCTCGGCCTGGTGGCCTGGCTGGCCGGCATCGTGTTCTTCCTGCCCATCGCCTGGATGGCCCTGACGTCCTTCCACTCGGAAGCCGACGCGGCCACCAACCCGCCCTCCTTCGCGGCGTCGCTGACCCTCGACGGCTACCGCGAGTTCTTCGGCGCGGGCGGCGGGGCGAGCCCCTGGCCCGCGCTGATCAACTCCGCCGTGGCCTCGGTCGTGTCCACCCTCTTCGTCCTGCTGCTGGCCCTCCCGGCGGCGTACGCGCTGTCGATCCGGCCGGTGCGCAAGTGGACGGACGTGCTGTTCTTCTTCCTGTCCACGAAGATGCTGCCGGCCGTCGCGGGCCTGCTGCCGATCTACCTCTTCGCCAAGAACGCCGGGATGCTGGACAACATCTGGCTCCTGGTCATCCTCTACACCTCCATGAACCTGCCGATCGCGGTCTGGATGATGCAGTCCTTCCTGGCCGAGGTCCCCGTGGCGGTCATCGAGGCCGCCCGGGTGGACGGCGCGCGCCTGCCGACGATCCTCGCGCGCGTGGTGGCACCGATCGCCCTGCCCGGCATCGCCGCGACCGCCCTGATCTGCTTCATCTTCAGCTGGAACGAACTTCTCTTCGCCCGAGTCCTGACGGGCGTGGTCGCCGAGACCGCCCCCGTCTTCCTGACCGGCTTCATCACCAGCCAGGGCCTGTTCCTGGCCAAGGTGTGCGCCGCGTCGCTCGTCATCTCCCTGCCGGTGCTCGCCGCGGGGTTCGCCGCCCAGGACAAGCTGGTCCAGGGCCTGTCGTTGGGAGCCGTCAAATGAAGGCCGCCGTCATCGAGTCCGTGGGCCGCGCCGTCGTCGCCGAGGTCCCCGACCCCACGCCCGGCCCCCGCGAGGTCGTCGTCGAGGTCGCGGCCTGCGGACTCTGCGGCACCGACCTGCACATCCTCCAGGGCGAGTTCGCGCCCAAGCTGCCGATCGTCCCCGGGCACGAGTTCGCCGGCGAGGTGGTCGGGGTCGGCGCCCAGGTCACGGAGGTCTCGGTCGGCGACCGGGTGGCCGTCGACCCCTCCCTCTACTGCTACGAGTGCCGCTACTGCCGCACCGGCCACAACAACCTCTGCGAGCGCTGGGCCGCGATCGGCGTGACCACGGCGGGCGGTGCGGCACAGTACGCGGTCGCACCGGTGGCCAACTGCGTCAAGCTCCCCGAGCACGTCCGCACCCAGGACGCGGCCCTGGTGGAGCCCCTGTCGTGCGCGGTACGGGGCTACGACGTCCTGCGCTCCCGCCTCGGCGCCCACGTCCTCGTCTACGGCTCCGGGACCATGGGCCTGATGATGCTGGAGCTCGCCAAGCGCACCGGCGCGGCCAGCGTGGACGTGGTGGACGTCAACCCGGCGCGGCTGGAGACGGCACGGCGGCTGGGCGTCTCCGCGACCGCGGGCAGCCCCGACGAACTGGACCGGCCGCAGGGCTGGGACCTCGTCGTCGACGCGACCGGAAACGCGGCGGCGATCCAGGACGGGCTCGACCGGGTGGCCAAGGCCGGCACGTTCCTCCAGTTCGGCGTCGCCGACTACGCGACCCGCGTGACGATCGACCCGTACCGCATCTACAACCAGGAGATCACCATCACCGGTTCGATGGCGGTGCTCCACAGCTTCGAACGCGCGGCCGAACTGTTCGCGAACGGGGTGCTGGACCCCGAGATCTTCATCAGCGACCGGATCCCCCTGGAGCGCTACCCGGAGGCGCTGGAGCAGTTCGCGGCGGGGGTGGGCCGCAAGATCGTGGTGGTGCCGTAGGGCTGTTCTCGCCCCCGCCGCCCCTACCCTTCCCGTCCTCCAGGGGCTACGCCCCTTCGACCCCACCTGGGGCTCCGCCCCAGACCCCGCTCCTCAAACGCCGGAGGGGCTGGCTTTTCAGCCTGTCCGGCGTTTGAGGACGAGGCCCGTTCAGGGCCGAACGGGGGTCCGGGGCGGCGCCCCGGGATGGGACGGGTAGGGGCGGCGGGGGCGAAATCCCTCCCCGGGTCGGCCGTCGGGTAAGGGAACGGTAAAGCGCCCCCGCTCGTTCACCCGGCATGACAGCTATGACCCCTGGCTCGAACATCCCTCTCTCCGTCTCCCGCGTGGCGGTGGACGTCGCCGCACCGGTGCGGCTCGACGTGTCGGGCCTGCTGCTGACCGCCGACGGCAAGGTGCGCTCCGACGAAGACTTCATCTTCTACAACCAGCCCGCCGGACCAGGCGTGACGTACCGCTCGGGCGGCGGCACGGCCCCCGACGCGATCACCGTCGACACCGCCGCCGTCCCGCCCGGCATCGAGAAGATCGTCGTCACGGCGAGCCCCGACGCGGCGGGACAGACCTTCCAGGGCATCGAACCCACGGCGACCGTCCGCAACGCCGACGACGGGTCCGTGCTGGCCACGTTCACGCCGCCGCAGCTGGGCGCGGAGACGGCGCTGGTGGTCGTGGAGATCTATCTGCGCGGCGGCCAGTGGAAGGCCCGCGCCGTCGGCCAGGGGTACGCCAACGGCCTGGCGGGCATCGCGACCGACTTCGGCGTGACGGTGGAGGAACCGGCCCCGGCGCCCGCGTCCGCCCCGCAGCCGGTCGCCGCCCCGGCGGCGCCGGTCACCGCTCCCGCAGCCTCCGCCGCACCCCCGGCCCCGCCCGCCCCGCCCGCCCCCGGCGCCGGGAAGGTCAACCTCGACAAGGGCCGGGTCAGCCTCCAGAAGAACCAGACCGTCTCCCTCGTCAAGGGCGGCCGCCCGCTGCTGTCGCAGGTCAAGATGGGCCTCGGCTGGGAACCGGCGTTCCGCGGCAAGGACATCGACCTGGACGCCTCGGTCATCGCCTACGGCCCGCAGCGCGACCACATCGACAGCTGCTACTTCGGCAAGCTCACGATCCTGAGCGGCGCGGTGAAGCACTCCGGGGACAACCTCACCGGTGAGGGCGGCGGGGACGACGAGGTGATCACGGTCGACCTCGGGCGCCTGCCGCAGGAGGTCAGCGGCCTGGTCTTCACCGTGAACTCCTTCTCCGGGCAGAAGTTCACCGAGGTCGCCAAGGCCTACTGCCGGCTCCTGGACGCCGCGACCGGCGAGGAACTGGTCCGCTTCGACCTCACCCACGCCGAACCGCAGACGGGCGTGATGATGGCCAAGCTCGTCCGGCAGTTCTCCGGCGAGTGGGACATGACCGCGATGGGCGACTTCGTGAAGGCCCGTACGGTACGGAACATGGTGAAGCCGGCCGCCCAGGCCCTGTAAGCACCCGTACGACCAAGCACCCGTACGACGCCTGCGGGCGCCCCCGGCTCCCCGGGGGCGCCCGGCCCGCCGGCGCTCACCCCGCGCCCGGCCGCAGCCCCTCCGTCAGCAGGGACAGATACCGGCGGATGTTCCCGCCCTGCCCGTTCGCCAGCTCGGACGCCGTCACCACCCCGTGCGTCAGCCGCAGGAGCTCGATCGGCTCGATGTCCGCCCGCAGGGTTCCCTCCGCCTGAGCCGCCTCCACCAGCCGGGTCGCCGCGTCCCGCACCGAGGTGCCGCAGGCCGTGACGGCCGCGGAACCGGTCCCGTCCGTGACGGCCGACCCCAGCAGCGCCTTCATGCCGCGCACCTCGATCGTGCCCGCGCCCAGCTCGTACAGCCACTCCGTCAGTGCCTCGCCCGGCGGCAGCTCCCCGGCGAGTTCGTCCGCCCGGTTCGCCAGTGCCTCGATCCGGTCGACGTAGGCGGCCTCCAACAGCGCCTGCCGGGTGGGGAAATGCCGGTAGAGGGTGCCGGAACCGACGCCCGCCCGCTTGGCTATGTCGTCCAGCGACGCGTTCTCCCCGTGCTCGGCGAACGCGGCCACCGCAGCCTTCAGCAGCCGCTCGTAGTTGCGCCGTGCGTCCGCGCGCATGGGCCTGACCTGCGTCATCCAGTAACTCCTTGCAAACCGGGGACCCTCTCCGTATCTTAGCAAACACTAAACGGAGACAGTCCCCGCTTACCGCCGTGTGCTCCACGGGCAGTCCGACCTGCCCTTTCGCGCCTCATCCGGGGACGCCACAACGGGAGAACCCATGTCCACCCCGTCCGCACCGCCCACGACAGCCGACGCCCTCTCCGCACCACCGCACCCCGCCAGGCTCGGCACCGTCCTTCTCGTGATCGTGACCGCCTACCTGATGGTCGGCGTCGACTCGACCGTCGTCAATGTCGCACTCCCCGACATCCAGCGGGGCCTGGACTTCAGCCGCACCGGCCTGTCCTGGGTCCTCAACGCCTACACGCTCGCCTTCGGCGGTCTGCTGCTGCTCGGCGGACGCGTCGGCGACATCCTCGGGCGCCGGCGCACACTCACCGCCGGCGTCCTGGTCTTCGCCCTGTCCTCGCTGCTCGGCGGCCTCGCCACCGACGGCGGCTGGCTGCTCGCGGCCCGCGCGCTGCAAGGCGTCGGCGCCGCCCTCATAGCGCCGAGCACCCTCGCCCTGATCACCACCAACTTCCCGGAGGGGCCGCGCCGCCACCACGCCCTGAGCGTCTACGCCTCCATGGCCGGCATCGGCGGCTCCGTCGGCCTGGTCCTCGGCGGCATGCTGACCTCCTGGGCCTCCTGGCGCTGGGCCCTGCTCATCAACGTGCCCATCGGCCTCGCCCTCACCCTCGCCCTGCCCCGCTTCGTCACCGAGACCCCGCGCCACGCGGGCCGGTTCGACGCGGCGGGCGCGCTGACCGGAACGGCCGGGATGACCTCGCTGGTGTACGCGTTCATCCGCGTCTCGGAGCGGGGCTGGAGCGACGGCCAGGCGCTGCTCGGCTTCGGCGCGGCGACCGCCCTGCTCGCCGGCTTCGTCCTGATCGAGGCCCGCGCCGGGCAGCCGATCATGCCGCTGCGCCTGTTCGCCGACCGGGACCGGGCCGGCGGCTACGTGAGCATCATGCTGCTGCCCGCCGGGATGTTCGGCGCGTTCTACTTCCTCACGCTGATCGGCCAGCAGGTCCTGGGCTTCAGCCCGTTGCGCGCGGGGTTCGCCTTCCTGCCGCTGACCCTGGTGATGTTCACGATCGTGCGCCTGGTGCCCCGGCTCCTGGCCCGGTTCGGCGTCAGGCCGGTGCTGCTCACCGGCATGACGCTGATCACCGTGGCGAGCGTGTGGCTGTGGCGGCTGCGACCGGACGACGGCTACGTGACCGGTCTGCTCGGCCCGCTGCTGCTGATGGGCCTGGGCGTCGGTCTCAGCTTCATGCCGCTGAACGCGACGATCCTCGCCCGGATCGAACCCCGGGAGGCGGGCGCCGCCTCCGGCCTGCTCCAGACCCTCCAGTGGCTCGGCGGCACCCTCGGACTCTCCGTCCTGGTCACGGTGTTCGGCACGGCGACCCGGCACGCCACCGGATCCCCGGCCGACGTCCTCACCCACGGGGCGTCCCGCGCCTTCGGCACCGGAGCACTGATCGCGCTGGCAGCGCTGCTGGTGGCGGCCTTCGTGATCAGGGGCCGGCGCACGGATGCCTAGGGGCTGTCGTAGCAGGCCCTAGAACAGCGCGCTGTAGGCGTTGAGCGCGGGCTGGCCGCCGAGGTGGGCGTAGAGGACGGTGGAGTCACGGCCGATCTCACCGCGCGCGACCAGGTCGACGAGCCCGGCCATCGACTTGCCCTCGTAGACCGGGTGGGTGACCATCCCCTCCGTGCGGGCGGCCAGCCGCATCGCCTCCAGCGTGGCCTCGTCCGGGATGCCGTACGTGCCCGCGTGGTACCGCTCGTCGAGTTCGACGTCCGCCTCGGTCAACTCGCGCTTGAGGCCGATGAGTCGTCCGGTGTTCTGGGCGATCCGGGTGATCTGCCCGCGGGTGGCGGCGGGCTCGGCCGAGGCGTCGATGCCGATCACGCGGCGGCTGCGCCCGCCCGCCTCCTCCAGCGCGGCGAACCCGGCGACCATGCCGGCCTGCGTCGACCCGGTCACCGAGCACACGACCACCGTGTCGAAGAAGACCCCCGACTCCCGCTCCTGCTCAGCGACTTCATACGCCCAGCCCGCGAAGCCCAGGCCGCCGAGCGGGTGGTCCGAGGCGCCGGCCGGGATCGCGTACGGCTTGCCGCCGCCCTCCTCGACCTCCCTCAGCGCCTGCTCCCAGCTCTCCTTGAACCCGATCCCGAACCCGGCCCTCACCAGCCGTACATCGGCCCCGGCGAGGCGGCTCACCAGGATGTTGCCGACCTTGTCGTACACGGAGTCCGGCCAGTCCACCCAGCTCTCCTGCACCAGCACGCACTTGAGCCCCGCGCGGGCGGCGACGGCGGCTACCTGGCGGGTGTGGTTGGACTGCACTCCGCCGATCGAGACGAGCGTGTCGCAGCCCTGGGCGAGGGCGTCGGCGACCAGGTACTCCAGCTTGCGGGTCTTGTTCCCGCCGTACGCGATCCCGGAGTTGCAGTCCTCCCGCTTGGCCCACAGGGAGGCTCCGCCGAGGTGGGCGGTGAGGCGCTCCAGGGGGTGCACCGGGGAGGGGCCGAAGAGGAGGGGGTAACGGTCGTACGAGGAAAGGGACACGGGTCCTCCCGGTTCAGTCGGGGTCGGCCAGGTCGGCGAGGGTGCGCCAGATGTCGGCGGTGACCCGGACCGCCTCGTCCGGGTCACCGGCCGCGCAGGCCTCGATGAGGCGCTCGTGCAGCCCGGCGGAACGGCATGAGCCGCCCTCGCCGAAGCGCCGTCGCTCCAGACGGCGGATGAGCGGGGTGTAGCGGGCGATGGTGGCGGCGGCCGCGCGGTTGCGGCTCGCCCGGACCAGGACGTCGTGCAGTTCGTCGTCGGCGTGCAGCGCCCCGTCCACGTCGCCGGTGCCCACGGCGGCGGCGAACCGCTCGTTGGCGGCGCGCATGGCGGCCAGGTCGGGCTCCCGCAGCCGGGGCACCGCGACCCGGGTGACCAGCTCGTGCATGGCACCGACCACGGCCGCCGCATCCCGTACGTCGGCCGCGACGACCGGGGTGACCCGGGTGTAGCTCTGCGGCTTGCTCTCCAGGAGCCCCTCGTCCACCAGTCGGGAGAAGGCCTCCCGCACCGGCGCCCGGGACAGCCCGAGCCGCTCGGCGAGCTCGGCGTCCCGCACCACCGCGCCGGGTTCCAGCTCCCCGGCCACGATGGCGTCCCGGATGGATGCGTAGGCGCGGTCCCTGAGGAGGGTGCGCCGGACGGGTCGTATGGCCTCCACGAACTGAAATGTTAGATATCAGTTCGCCGCTCGCACAAGAGCGCGGACAAGGGCGCGGGCAAGGGTGTGGCCCGCACCCCCCGTAGAAGTGCGGGCCACGATTCGGCGGCTCAGGCGGTCCAGGGCCAGTCGGCGTCGCGGGCCGCTTCGAGCAAGGGCACCATCCGGAAAGCCGCGTCCGAAAGGCCCCCGAACGTGTGCCGGTTGGCCTTGCCCGACGGGCCGTGGCCCGCCCGGTAGCCGGCGAGGTTCCAGGTGTAGACCGGCACGTGCGCCGGGACCTGCTCGGTCGGGTCGCCGTAGCGGTTGAAGGCGTACTGCTCGTCGGTGACGATCAGCACCCGGTCCTGCCCCCGGTAGTGGGCGCGGACCGCGCTGGTGGTGTCGGTGCCGCCCAGGTCGCGGAAGCGGCCGAGGATCTTCAGCACCGACTCGCCCTTGCCGAACTCCAGCCGCCTGCTCGTGGTGCCGAACTCGACGAGATCCGCCTCCGCCGCCCGCAGCGCGAGCGCCGTGCCGAAGATCGCCGCCGCGTCGGCCCGGTTGAGCTCCGAGCGGTCCGACAGGGGCGCCCACATGGAGCCGGAACGGTCGACGAGGACCAGGGTGCGGCCGGGCAGCGCGGGCACATTGGCCAGCGAGTGGCCGAGCGCCTGCTCCAGCGGGTACGACCAGCGCAGCGAGGGCACGTGCCGGTACGCGGCCAGGTACCGGAAGGGGAACTGCCGCGAGCGCGCCACCTCGGCCGGGTCGCTGATCTTCGCGGCGACCCGGGCCGCGACCTCGTCACAGACGCCGGCCTGGTCGAAGTTGCGCAGGTTGCGGACCAGTGCCATGGCACCCATGGACGGGATCACGGCCTCCCAGGCCGCCTTGTCCATCGGGCCCTGGAGCCAGCCGGCCAGCGCCTCCCAGGTCATCCCGGCCGCCGCGAGCCGCTCGGCACCGCCCTCGGACGTCACGACCGCGCGCCGCCGCTCCACCGGCAGCGCCATCAGCTCACGGTGCGCGGTCAGGACGCGGTTCGACGCGGGCGGCACGGCGGTGTCGGGGTGGTGCCGGCGGTCGAGGGCGTACTGGAACAGCTCACCCTGCCACGGCTTGTCCGGATCCGGCGCCGCGTGCACCAGGTTGAGGATGTCGCCGAAGCGGTAACCCTTGGAGACGGTGTCGTACTTCAGCAGCGACTTGCCGCTGTAGAGGCGGCGCACGGCGTCGGCGATCCCGCGCTTGACGGGCTTGGGGACACCGCGGCCGTACATCGCCGTCCAGTAGGCGAGCAGTTCGCCGGGCTCGTCGGGCCGCTGGAGCACGGAGGCCACGACCTGACGGTTCGACGGGCCGTCGGTGGTGCCCGCGTCGAGGCGTGCCTTCACGTACTCGGCGGCGCCCACGATGGAGGCGGTGCGGAGGTTTCCCGCCCCGCGCAGCCAGCCGAGCAGGCCCGCCGTCCACGCGGGATCCTCGACGGCGAGCTGCCGTACGAGCTTCGCGAAGCGGTCGTCGCGGTCGTCGCCGGTCTCGTAGAAGGCCTGCTGCGACACGAAGTTGGCGAGCGCGAGCAGGAAGAGCTCCGAGCGGGCGTCGCGCTCACGGCCACGGCCGCCCTCGTAGGTGCGCAGCACCCGTCCCGTCGAGGTGACCCGCGAAACGGGCTGCGCGCGGGCGGACTTGCGGTTGAATCGCGCCATGGTGAATTCCCCCGAATTCATTGGAGTTTCGGAGGGAGGCGCAGCAGAAGGAGGGTGCCCGAGATCAGGAGTCGGCGACGGGACTTATCATCTGGCGCGTCTTCCTTTTCCGCCACACCGGCCCTGAGCCGATGACGGGATTCGAACCCGCATCCCTGTTTCCAAGGACCAGATCCCTGAAGTATCCGCTGCCTGCGCACCGGGCACCCACCATGAGCTGCGCCTCCCGAGATCGTGTTGCGCACCGGGAGGTGCATGAAGTTTTGGGTGTCCAGAGATCGAGGTCGGCGGAACCGACGTAGGTGCTCTAACCCCTGAGCTACACCGGCCGGTTGTACCGGTGGCGGGACTCGAACCCGCGGCCGCCCCATTATGAGTGGAAGTAGGTCCTGCCTTCGCACCTGGACGTGCATCACTCTAGGAGGCGGCCCGCGGGACGGGCGAGCGAATTAATTCCCGTGTGGGTGTTACCGCTTCTGGCGCTTCCAGGGGCCCGTGATGGCCAGCATGATGCCCGGCTCCTGGATGTTGGCGAACAGGGTGCTGCCGTCGGGCGAGAAGGTGACGCCGGTGAACTCGCTGTACTCCGGCTGCTGTTCGGTGCCGTTGTTGAGTTCGTTGCGGGCGATGGGGTAGGTGCGTCCGCTGTCGGTGGCGCCGAACAGGTGCTGGAGGCCCTCGCCGTCCTCGGCGATGACGAGGCCGCCGTACGGGGAGACGGTGATGTTGTCGGGGCCGTCGAAGTCGCCCTCCACGGCCGGGTTCGGGTTCACCCCGATGCGGACCTTCAGCGTCAGCGTGCGGCGCTTGGGGTCGTAGAACCAGACCGAGCCGTCGTGCTGGACGGGGCTCTCCTCGCGGGCGTACGAGGAGACGATGTACGCGCCGCCGTCGCCCCACCACATGCCCTCGAGCTTGCGGGCGCGGGTGATCTGACCGTCGGTGAACTGCTTGCGGACGGACGTGGCCTTGGCGTCGCGGTCGGGGACGTCGACCCAGTCGACGCCGTAGACCGTGCCGATCTTCGTGGCGCGGGAGAGGTCGTCGACGAACTTGCCGCCGGAGTCGAAGCACTTGAACGCCTGGAGCACGCCGGCGTCGTCGGCGAGGGTGCGCAGCTTGCCGCGGCCGTGGTGGAAGCCCGCCGGCGGGGTCCAGCGGTAGAGCGAGCCGTTGGGGCCGGCCGCGTCCTCCGTCAGGTACAGGTGGCCGCGCTCCAGGTCGACGACGACGGCCTCGTGGGCGTAGCGGCCGAGGGCCTTGACGGGCTTGGGGGCGCGGTTGGCGCGGCGGTCCTCGGGGTCGACCTCGAAGACGTAGCCGTGGTCCTTGGTCATGCCGTTCTGGCCGGCCTTGTCCTCGGTCTCCTCGCAGGTGAGCCAGGTGCCCCACGGGGTGTTGCCGCCGGCGCAGTTGGTGGAGGTGCCGGCGATGCCGACCCACTCGGCGACGTGGTCGCGGCGGACCTCGACGACGGTGCAGCCTCCGGAGGCGGCGGGGTCGTAGACCAGGCCCTCGGTGAGCGGAACCGGGTATTTCCAGTTCGCCCGCGGGCCCTTCAGCTCGTGGTTGTTGACCAGGAGCGTGGCGCCACGCGGGCCGCAGAAGGTGGAGGTGCCGTCGTGGTTGGACGGGGTGAACTCGCCCGACTCCAGCTTGGTCCGGCCGCTGTAGGTGATGATCCGGTACTTGAAGCCGGCGGGCAGCGCGAGGATGCCGTCGGGGTCGGGGAGCAGCGGCCCGTAGCCGACTGAGCCGTGCCCTCCGTGCGCTTCCTCGTCGGCGCTGTCGGTCTCCGTGGACGCGAGGGCGTTCGGCGCGGTGGCGAGGGCGCCGACGCTGCCCGCCAACGCCACTCCGGCACCGGTGATCGCGGATTTCCTGGCGAAGTCCCTGCGGGTGAGCGACATGGTGTCTCCCGTGATGGTGTGCGTACCGTGGAGGGTGGCGGACCTCGGGTCGGCGAAACGCTCCCGCCCGCCCCTGAACGGCGGTTGAACACCGGGCGACTTCACCGGACCCTGTTCCATGAATCCGTAATTACTCCCCCACGGACGCCAAAAGTCCCGTCGGCTTCCGGCCGTTGCCGGGGACTTCATCGGCCTCTTGCCCGCTCCCGGGCACCGAGGCCGTGTCCGGGACTCAAGTCACCCGCTGGGACCTGGCCTTGAAGGCCGCCTTCCGGGCTTCCTTCGCTATCCGCTTGTCGGGGTGCAGGCGGCCCATGGCCTCGAGGACGTCCGCGGTGGCCGGGTGGTCCACGCGCCAGGCCGCCGCGAAGAACCGGCTGTGCTGGCGGGCGAGGCCCTCGACGAGGGCTTGCAGTTCCTCGGAGTTGCCCTCGGCCTGGAGCTGGGCGGCCACCGTGTCGATGGTCAGCCAGAAGACCATCCGCTCGGACGGCGGCGGCACGTCGGCCGCGTCGTGCTCGCTCAGCCACACCCGGGCCAGTCCGCCGAGTTCCGCGTCGTCGAGGACCTCGCGCAGCGCCGGTTCGGCCTGCGGGCCGACCAGGGACAGCGCCTGCTGGCAGCGCAGCCTGCGCAGCGGTGCGCCGGGGTCCGAGCCCCGCGCGGCGGCCAGCAGTTCGGTCGCGGCGACGAGCGGTTCACGGCGGGTGAGCCACTGTTCGGTCTCGGCCTGGGCGGCGGCCGGCGGGTAGGCGGACGTCCCGTCGAGCAGTACGTCCGCGCCCTTGTCGGCGAGGTCGCCCACGGCGGGCGCCTCGAATCCGCCCTCCAGCAGGCGCGCCCGCAGCCCGTAGATGCCGAGCGGGGTCAGCCGGACCATGCCGTAGCGGGTGACGTCGGTGTCGTCGACCGGGCCGGAGGCCTCCTCGGCGGCGGCGGTGCCGTCGGGGTCCGTCATCAGCGCCTCGTCGACCGGCTGGTACTCCACGAGCCCGATCGGCTCCAGCACCCGGAACTGGTCGTCCAGCCGCATCATCGCGTCGGAGACCTGTTCGAGCATGTCGTTGGTGGGCTCGCCCATGTCACTGGGCACGATCACCGAGGCGGCGAGCGCGGGCAGCGGGACGGCCGCGTCGCCGGGACCGTTCTCGCTGACGGTGAGCAGGTACAGGTTCCCGAGGACCCCGTCGAGGAACGCGGCCTCCGCCTCGGGGTCCCAGTCGAGTGACGAGAAATCGACCTCGCCGCCCGCGTCCATCGCGTCGGCCAGGTCGTCGAGGTCGGGCACGCTCGCGTCGGCGGCCACGGTCTCCAGCGCGGTCAGCCACACCGCGAGCACGTCGTGCGGGGAGCCGCCGGTCAGCCGTGCCAGCTCCTGCCCCGTGGCGACGGTGCCGGCCTCCTCGTCGAGGATCTCGACCAGACCGGTGTCCACGGCGATCCGCCAGGCCTCGCTCGCGAGGGCGGCCGCGTCGTCCCCGCTCAGCGAGAGCGCTTCCGCGGCGGCCGGGAGCTGCTCGTCGACCAGCCCGCCGCCGGCGTCCACGCGGGTGTCGGGTCCGGCCCAGCGGGCGAGCCGGGCGGCCCGGGAGAGCAACGGCGTGGACAGCGCGTCACGCGCCAGCTCCGCTTCGGGGTGCAGCCTGACCGGCGGCAGGGGGGAGCTGTCTGACATCGGACTCCTCGCGGTTGTCAGGGGTTCAACCGCTCAGCCTAGACGGATTTGGGCCCATGCCGCCCGGTTCATCTACCCGCCACCGGCCGTACATGGCCGAAACCTTGACAACTGGCCTGGCCAGGCAGGAGATTGACGCGCGTAGAAACGGGGGGACAACTGTTCACTCACTTGTTTCACGCGGCTCTACGCGTGTCACGTCGTGCCACTCACGGCACGCTGTCCCACCCTCGTACCGGCGCTCACGTACGTCCCCGGAGGGATCCCTTGCCGAGCAGGTCTTCCGCGCGCCTCGCCGCGCTCACCGTCGCCACCGTCTGTAGCGCGGCCGCCGCCACCCAGATGGTCGCCCTCCCCACCCCCGCGCACGCGGACTCCGTGCGCATCCACGACGTCCAGGGCACCACCCGCGTATCGCCGTACGCCGGCCAGAAGGTGACGGACGTACCCGGCATCGTCACGGCCACCCGCACCTACGGCTCCTCCAGAGGCTTCTGGATCCAGGACCCGACCCCGGACGACAACCCGGCGACCAGCGAGGGCGTGTTCGTCTTCACCAGCTCCACCCCGAAGGTCGCGGTCGGCGACTCGGTCACGGTCACCGGCACGGTCTCGGAGTACGTGCCCGGCGGCACCTCGTCCGGCAACCAGTCGCTGACCGAGATCACGAAGCCGACGGTCACCACCGTCTCCACGGGCAACGCGGTCCCGGCCCCGACGGTGATCGACGCCAAGTCGGTGCCGAGCCGGTACGCCCCGGCCGGCGACACCGCCGCGAACGGTTCGGTCAACGGTCTGACCCTGGACCCGGCGACGTACGCCCTGGACCGCTACGAGTCCCTCGAGGGCATGAACGTCCAGGTGGCCGACGCGCGCGTGGTCACCGCCACCGACCCCTACAGCGAGCTGTGGGTCACAGTGAAGCCGCACGAGAACCGCACCCGCCGCGGTGGCACGGTCTACGGCTCCTACGACTCGCAGAACACCGGCCGGCTACAGATCCAGTCGCTGGGCTCGACCGCCGACTTCCCGAAGGCGAACGTCGGCGACACCCTCACCGGCACCACCACCGGCCCGCTGGACTACAACCAGTACGGCGGCTACACCCTCGTCGCCGGGCAGCTCGGCACCCTGAAGAACGGAGGCCTGGAGCGGGAGACCACCCGCAGGCAGTCCCACGGCGAGCTGGCGGTGGCCACGTACAACGTCGAGAACCTCGACCCGTCCGACGCCACCTTCGACAAGCACGCCGCCGCGATCGTGAACAACCTCCAGTCGCCGGACATCGTGTCCCTGGAGGAGATCCAGGACGACAACGGCGCCACGGACGACGGCACGGTCGACGCGAGCGCGACCGTGAACAAGCTGATCGACGCGATCGTGGCGGCGGGCGGCCCGAAGTACGACTGGCGCTCGATCAACCCGGTCAACGACCAGGACGGCGGCGAGCCCGGCGGCAACATCCGCCAGGTGTTCCTGTTCAACCCGGAGCGGGTCTCCTTCACCGACCGCGCGGGCGGCGACTCCACCACCGCGGTGGGTGTCACCAAGGTGCACGGCAAGGCGCAGCTGACGGCCTCCCCCGGCCGGATCGCCCCCGCCGACGCGGCCTGGACCTCCAGCCGCAAGCCGCTGGCCGGCGAGTTCGTCTTCCGCGGCAGGACGGTGTTCGTGATCGCCAACCACCTCAACTCCAAGGGCGGCGACCAGGGCCTGACCGCGCAGTACCAGCCGCCGGTGCGCAGCTCGGAGATCCAGCGGCACGCGCAGGCAACGCTGGTCAACGCGTTCGTCAAGAACATCCTCGACGTTCAGAAGAACGCGGAGGTCATCGCGCTCGGCGACATGAACGACTTCGAGTTCTCCGACACCGCCAAACTTCTCGAGGGCGACGGCGAGCTGTGGTCGGCGATCAAGTCGCTGCCGAAGAGCGAGCGCTACACGTACGACTACCAGGGCAACCAGCAGGTCCTGGACCAGATCCTGGTGAGCCCCTCGATCCGGCGCGGCTGCGACTTCGACTACGACAGCGTGCACATCAACTCGGAGTTCAACGACCAGATCAGCGACCACGACCCGCAGGTGCTGCGGTTCCGTCCGTAGCGGCCACGGGCCGGACGAACGCGGGGGCCGCGGGATCGGAGGATCCCGCGGCCCCCGCGCCGTGGCGCCCGGTCGGACGGCCGGCCGGTGAGCAGGTCAGCGGTGGCTGCGGCGCACGCGCCACCAGATGCCCGCCGCGACGAGTGCCGCGCCCGCCGCGCCGACGATCAGCGTCGGCACCGGGTGCCGCGCACCCGCCTGGACGAGGGAGCGCGCCTGGCGCGGCACGCGCTGCTCGACGGCGTGCCCGGCGTGCGTCGCCCTGTCCTGCGCGAGGTGTCCGGCCTGCCCCGCCCGCTCCTGCACGGTGTGGCCGGCCCGGAGCGCCCGCTCCTGCGCGGTGTGCCCCGCCCTGGCCGCCCGTTCCTGCGCGGTGTGCCCGGCCCTGGTCGCCCGTTCCTGCACGAGGTGCCCGGCCTGCGCGGCACTGCTGCGCAGTTGTACGGTCATCGCGCCCGCCTTGTCCCTGAGGTCGGCGGCGCGGGCCCTGGCGCGGCCCTTCACGTCCGCCCTGGCGGCCAGCTCCTCCACCGTGCTGCCGAGCTGGCTCCTGGTGTGCCTGATCTGCTGCCGCAGCTCGTCGGGGCCCTTCGCGCCGCCCCCGCCGGGTCCGCTGCTGTTGGTCATCGGTGCGCCCTTTCCCTGATCTCCTCGACGTCTGCCTTGACGCTGCCGAGCGTCTCCTCGGGTGTGGGCGGTGCGGCGCGCCGCAGCTGGGCGCGGCCGGTCGCGGCGAGCACCGCGGCGACGGCGAAGAGCACCGCCGTGACGATGAGCGCCGCGGCCCACACGGGCAGCGTCAGCGAGAGGGCGGCGACGGCCGCGGCGGCCAGACCCAGCAGACCGGCGTAGGCGACGGCGCCCGCCGCACCCAGCAGCCCGCCGCCGCGCCCTGCCCTCCGCCCCTTCTGTGCCAACTCCTCCTTGGCGAGGGCAACTTCCTGCCGCACGAGCCGGGAGAGCTGTTCAGTGGCCCGGCTGACGAGCTCGCCCACGGGCGGGTGCTCGTCGGTTGTGGGCCGCACGTTCATGGTCCCGGTCACGGTGTTCCGCCTCCTCTCGGTCCGGAACATCCGAGTACCCCGGCCGGCGACCGTTAAGGGGGCGGCCAGGCCCCCGGCAAGGCTGCCCAGGAGCGGACCGAGAGCGGATCTAGCCCTTCGGGCCTCCTCCCGCCCCGCGCTCGCCGAGGCGGGCCAGCTGGGTCTGGAACCAGTCGAGGCGGGCCTGCAACAGGGCGGCCTCCGCGACGAGTTCGGGCACGCCGAGCCCCTCGGGCCCGGCCGGGCCGACGCCCGCCGCCGGAGCGGTTCCGCCCGCGACCATCCGCAGCCCCTCCCCGGCCAGCCGGGCGAAGGAGGCGAGCGAGACGGACGTACGGCCGCGCAGGCACAGCGGACAGCCGGCGGTCAGGCCCCGCCACCCGGGCCTGCCCCAGCCGGCGTCGGCGAGCGCCGCCGGGGACGCGCCGCAGGCGCAGGGGCCGACGGTGGCCGTGCGCACCCGTTGCCGGGCATAGCGGAAGCCGCGCTCGAAGCGGATGTAGACGCCGAGGACGGAGACCTCCAGCAGGACCGCCGTCCGGTGCTCGGTGGTGGTGAGCAGCGCCTCCGCCGCCGCGCGGTCGTGCACGCAGTGGAAGCCGCAGTCGCACAGCCGTGCGGGCGGGCGGTGCCGGCGGCCGTAGACGCAGGACGCGTCGTCCACAACGGCGTACGGCAGCGCGCCGCCGAGCGACACACCGGTGAACCCGGCCCGGGTGCCGTCCTGGGACAGCACCGGGTGGGCGATCTTGTATCCGGTCGGCGGCTCCGTCGGGCGTTCCGTGGGGAGCCGCAGTCTCATCGGGCGGCCGGGACCTCTTCGGGTACGGAGTCCTGCGGTTCGCGGATCTCCTCGGTGACGTCGAGTTCTTCCTCGTGGACGACCGGCTGCTCCTCAGCGACTCCGGTGGCCAGTGCCTTGCCGAGCTTCATGGCGCCTCCCATGACTGCCGTCGGGGACCCTCCCGGCCATAGTGACCCATGAGAGGCCGAGTTGGACATAGGGCAGGGCGCGCACCCCTGCCGATACCGCAGCGATGCTTAGCGATATCCCGTAGAAGAATTAAGTGGAGCTTCACCTTCGTCGTGCCGAGACTACTCCCATGACGACCACCCCGTGCCCCTCCTCGCGCCCCTCCTCGCGCCCCTTCTCGCGCCCCTTCGGCCGCACGCTCTGCGCGATGGTCACCCCCTTCACCCGGTCCGGCGCGCTCGACCTGGACGGCGCGGGGCGCCTGGCCGGGCGGCTGGTGGCGGAGGGCTGCGACGGCCTGGTCCTCAGCGGCACGACGGGCGAGTCGCCGACCACGAGCGATGCCGAGAAGGCGGAGCTGATCACGGCCGTCCGGGAGGCGGTCGGCGGCCGGGTGCCGATCGTGGCGGGCGTGGGCACCTCGGACACCCCGCACACCGTGGAACTGGCCCTGGCGGCCGAGAAGGCGGGCGCGGACGGCGTGCTGGTGGTGACCCCGTACTACAGCCGGCCGCCGCAGGACGCGCTGGAGGCGCACTTCCGCCAGGTCGCCGACGCGAGCGGTCTGCCGGTGATGCTGTACGACATCCCGGGCCGCACCGGCACCCGCATCGCGCCGGAGACGTTGATCCGGCTCGCGGACCATCCCCGGATCGTGGCGGTCAAGGACTGCTCGTACGACTTCCTCGGCACGCAGAAGGTACTGGCCCGCACCGGCCTGGCGTACTACGCGGGCTGCGACGAGCACATCCTCGCCCTGTACGCGGTGGGCGCCGCGGGCTGTGTCAGCACGGTCGCGAACGTCGTCCCGCGCCAGGTCGCCGACATCCTGGACGCGTTCGACGCGGGCGACACCGCCCGCGCGACCCGGCTCCAGCTGCGGGCCACCCCGCTGATCGAGGCGATGATGGGCACGGACCTGCCCGGTACGGTCACCGCCAAGACCCTGCTGGCCGGGCTCGGCCTGCCCGCGGGCCCGGTGCGGGCACCGCTCGGGCCCGCCGGCCGGGAGACGGCCGACGGGCTGCGCGCGGTGTACGAGGAGTACGTGTCGGACGTCAGCGGGTCGTGAACAGCGGCTCCCACCGTCCGCCGGTGTCGTCCTTGGGCGAGCGGAAGCCGCTGAGCGGTTCGGCCTTCTTGCTGCCGACGGTGACCAGTACCAGCCGCTGGTGGTACTCGTTGTGGTCGCCGCCGATCCCCCAGGCGATCAGCCGCTTGCCGTCCGCCCAGGCCAGCAGTTGCTGGCCGGGCACCTTGGTGATCCGCTTGCCCGTGGCGGGGTCGTCGACCGCGGAGGCGATCTCCTTGCCCTTTCCGGCGAAGCCGCCCGCCACCAGCTTCCCGTCGGGCGAGAGCCCGGCGTCGACCCAGGGGTCCACGTGTGCCTCGTCGGCGGGCGTGGCCACCTTGGTGCCGTCGAAGGAGTGGTACACGCTGCCCGACTTCATGGGGATGGGCTCCCAGAGGAGCTTTCCGTCGTGACTGAACTCCAGATCCGCGCGTGCGTTGAGTGACAGACCAAGTTCGTCCTTCCAGTACGGCAGCTTGTGCCACTGCGCGTCGCCCGAGGCGACGTCGATCAGGGTGAAGCCGGTCCGGCTGGGCACCGTCTGCGGTTCCACCTCGTCGTTGACCGGGATCCGCTTGCTCCAGAAGGCACGGTCGGGGTTCTTGGCGTAGGTGGTGGCGACCAGCTTGGTCCCGTCCGGCGAGAAGGCCAGCCCGCCCACGCCCTGCGGCACCTGGATCCAGCGCTCCACCTTGCCGGTGCTCAGATCCAGCAGCCCGACGCGCGAGACGGGCAGTTCGCGCTCCAGCACGGCGGCGAGACGCGCTCCGGGAGCGACGGCCACGAACGACCACCGGGTGTCCTTCTTGTACGTGCGGCTCCCGGGATCCAGCAGCCAGTACGTCCGCGTGGTGATCTCGTCCTTGTCCGGCTGCTTCACCCGCTTCTGGGTGCTGTACCCGGCGACCACCGCGCCTCCCGCCCCGATCAGATCACGCGGCGGCGACTGGTCGGCGTGGGCGACCACCCGGCCGTCGCCGACGCGCGCCGGGCGCGCGTCCCGCCCGCCGGAACCGTCCAGCAGCGGGACCCCCACGGCGATGGCGATCACGGTCGCGGTGGACGCGGCGAGCGTCGCGACCGTGCGGGTCCGGCGGCGCCGGCGCAGCACGAGCACCCGGTCGGCCAGGGTCCCGGACGGCGGCTCCGTCTCCCCCGCCATCTCGCGCAGGGAGTCACGCACGAGTTCCTCGACGTTCACGAACGCACCTCCACGGGCGAGAAGTCACGGGACGGCAGTTGCTCGGCGTCCGCCGGACCGAGCGCGGCCAGCTCGGGCGCATGGACGCGCAGCCGGGCCAGGGAGCGGTGAGTGGTGGACCGTACGGTGCCCACGGAGCAGCCCAGCAGAGCGGCCACGTCGGCCTCCGGCAGGTCCTCGAAGTAACGCAGCACCAGCACGGTGCGCTGGCGGTCGGTGAGCCGGGACAGGGCCGCGCGCAGCACGAGCCGCAGCTCGGCGGCGTTCGAGGCGTCCTGGGTCGCGGAGGTCTCCGGCGGCTCGGCGACGCTCACCTCCCGCCGGCGCCACTTCAGCCGCCAGCGGCTGATCTGCTGCCGGTACAGGATCTGCCGTACGTAGGCCTCGGGTTCGTCGATCCGCTGCCACCGTCCCGCCGCCTTGACCAGTGCGTTCTGCAACAGGTCCTCGCCGGCGTGCCGGTCCCCGCCGGTCAGCAGGACGGCCGTCTTCAGCAGCGCGGACGACCGGTTCGCCACGAACTCCCGGAAGCGTTCCTCCGCTTCGGCATCCATCGCCACCTTCTCTTTCCCCCGGGCGGACCCGGTGCCCGGCCCCTCTACCCCTTGTGACGCGGCCGACCGCCTGCCGCTATGCCTGTGTGCCGCGAGGAAATTCCCGCCGGTCCACGGCGCACGGTGCCGTACGTTGGTCCCGTGAGCCGCCCCCTGCTGTACCTGGACGTCGACTTTACCGACCACGGATAGTGCCGCCCGTGATGTCCGTCTGGGCCTGTGACCAGGACGTCATGGGCTCGTTTACCGACCGGGACCGGGACGTCAGTCACGTTCCGGAGTCGGTACGGAGGACAAGTGGCACGGCACGTCGTGATCGGGGAGTTGAGGGTCCAGCGGATCGAGCGGAAGGACGGGCGGAGATCATGGACGATCGCCTGGCCTGAGGGCACGCTTCACACGGAGGCGGACCGTTACCTGCGTGAACACGAGGGCTCGGGCACGCAGAAGACCTACGCGTACTACCTGGTGGACCACCTGCGATGGCTGGAGCGAGAGTGCCTGGCCTTCGAGACGGTCCAACTGCGCGACCTTAATCGGTACATGGGGATCGTCGGTGCCGAGGTCCGCATGCCGCTCGGAGAGCCGTGGCGGGTCGGCAAGCGCCCCTACGGTCGCTCCGCGCTGTCGACCGCGGCGGCCTGCTTGAAGGGCTTCTACCTGCACCAAGCCGCGCTCGGCGTAAACGGCGAACTCGGCAAGAAGCTCGACAAGTCCCGGCTGCCGTCGCGCGTGGACCGCCGTCGCTCGTTCCTCGGTCACGTGAAGTCGCCACTGCCCACGAACCCGCTGGCACCGAAGGGGCCGCACCGCCGGCACCCGAAGATGCTGCCAGACGGTGCGAGGAAGAGGCTGCTGGAGACGGTGAACTCCGCCCGGGACCGGCTGGTCGTCGACTGGCTCGCCGACGGGGGCCTGCGGATCGGCGAGCTCTGCGGGCTGCACCTGGTCGACCTGCACCTGAGGGAGAACGCTGCCTGCGGCGAGTGCCGCACCCCGCACCTGCACATCTGCCACCGGCCAGGCAACCCGAACGAGGCCGAGGCCAAGACCAAGCACCCGTGGCAGGTCGAGCGCGGGACGGTCACCGGCGGGCTGATCAAGCGAGTCAGCCCTGCGATGGTGCACTCCTACTTCGAGTACATCACCACCGAGTACCCACGCGGCGCTCGGCACGGCATGCTCCTGGTCCAGCTGCACGGTGCCGGCGTCGGCGAGGCGTGGGCCCCGGTCGGCGCCCGCCGGATGCTCGGGCGGGCAGGGAAACGCGCTGGTCTGGGGCTGGTGAAACCCCATGCCTTCCGGCACACCTTTACCTCGGCGGTTCTGGATGCCGCGGACGGCAACAGCTTGATCGCCCGGGACGCAGGCGGCTGGGCCTCGGCCGCGATGGTCGACGAGGTCTACGGGCATGTCGACATCCATGATCCGGTCTTCGACGCCGCTCTGCGCACGGTCTGGGGTGAGAGCCGATGAAGCGCCGGGACGCCTTCCTGTTGCCGTTGCTGGCCACGCACCAGAACGACACGCGGATCGGCAGAGATCGTTTGGAGATCCTCACCGCGCTGATGAACGGGCCCTCCTTCGATCCTCTGTTTCGCGACGACATCATCCAAATTCCACAGGGACACCAAACCTACCGGTGGTTCTGCCGGGTCGGCGGATGCGAGCGCGCTACCGGCCTCGGCGACTTCTGCCACAGCCATCGAGAAGAGTGGCTCACCGTCGCGAAGCAAGGAGTCAGCCGGTCTGCTTTCCTCAGCGCTGCTGAACCTTTGGGCCAGTCAACCGATCATTACGGCAATATGTCTTGCCTGATCTGCCCCGAGCGCCCCGCGCGACCAGGTGAGTATCGTCTCTGCGAATTGCACTTCAAGAAGTGGAGTCGGGCGCGAGCTGGAAAAGAAGCCGCACTCGACTTGGATGGGTGGGTCGCCGAGCAAAGTCCTTCTCCGGGATTCGGGGCTTGCGTGGTGCTGGTCTGTCCTCTGTTGGCAGAGTCGCCGCTCGGACTATGTCGTCGGCACGGTAACGCCTACCGGAGGGCAGGTTCCCTCGGCGACGCATCGATTTCGCAGGGATGGTGGCGTGACGACCAAGCCGCACTCAGTTACACGGACCAGAACCGGTTCCAGGCATGGTGCAATGCGGAGACCGCAGTCGCCCTACCCGCTCAGTTGAACCTGCGTGGCCTGCGTCCGCTGGCGCAAAAGGAGATCCAGTGGGGGCTGTTCACTCACACCCAACGGTCGCGTCCCGCTCGTTGGGATGTCATCGCACTCCGCATGGTAGTGAATGCCTGTCGCGAAACAGACGCGACCTCGATCATCGATCTGGACGTTTCCTCCTTGAGTAAAACCGCCACGGGGATCACGAAAGAGATCCTTCACGAGTTGCGTCTGGTCTATTTCACGCGAGAGGAGACCAAGGAGGCTGGATTCATCGAGACCAGGCACTTCGGCATCAGTCTCGATCAGCGGCTCGGGCATATCAGTCTCACGGGGATCTCCCAACGATGGTTACAGGGAATCGCATGGGACTACTTTGCCGAGATCCTCAGTTCGCCCAGATGTCCCAGCGCTCACAAACTCGACCAAATTCGCCGTGCGATGACGGAATTGAGCGCTTTCCTTGAAGTCGATGCCCCTGGCGGGGGCCACGACCCAGCAGTCTTGACGAAGGAGCATGCCGATCGCTTCGTCGCAGATCAGAGACATCGCGAACGCCATGGACTCCCCTCTCTGGCCATGGTCCGGTCCGATGGGAAGCCGAGCATCGTCACAACCGGCACGCGGTCGGTGGTCTTCAACCACACGCGCAAGATCCTCCGCAAGGCAATGGACGACGGTGCGACCGATGCTCTTAGCCTGGCGCGAGAGTTTGTCGTCGCGTTGCCGAACGCCGGTGCCACCGCCTACCCGAAGCGTCGTCGCCCCTTCGCCGACGAGGTGGCGCGCGCACTGGCAGACGAGCGCAATCTCGCCGAGCTCACACGCGTCCACGATCCGGATGACGAGGGAGCCCGAGACATCTGGGAGATCGTCGTGGTCACCGGACGACGGTTGGGCGAGGTCATCGAGCTCCGCTGGAACTGCATCGGCCGGCTCAGCGGACTCGCGATGCTCTGGCACGACCAGACCAAGGTTGGTAACTACGACGCGGCAATCCGCATCCCCGAGTCGCTCTTCGACCTCATCACCGCCCGACAATGCAAGACTCTCAGCCGGTTCGCCGACGAACACGGCTACACCCCCAGGCAAAGAACGCGACGGACTCGCGCTGTTCCCCACCAGCCACCGCAGCACCGATGGAACGATCGCACTGAGCAGACCGTGGTTCTACAGCCGCTTCCGCCCCTGGGTCGACGCCATGGACATCGGCCATTGCGTCCCCCACCAGGCCCGCCACACCCTGGCCACCAGCCTCCTCCGCCAAGGCGCCACACTCACCCACATCCGTCGCTATCTCGGGCACGTCTCGGACCGGATGGCCGAGCACTACGTCCATCTCTCCAACACCGATCTGGAGAACGTGCTCCAGCATGTGTGGGTCGCCGGCCCCGGCGCGGCCGCTCCTGGGGAACTCCTCGCAGGGGACGCAGCCGAGGCGCTCACGAAGGAGCAGGCCCTGGCCATCGCGGTCGACCTGGCCCGCCGCAGCACTCCGGCCGAGGGTGGCTTCTGCACCTTCCAGCCGGTCGTCGACGGGGGTGCCTGTCCCTGGAACCTCGACTGCCACAGCTGCGACAAGTTCGTCCTCTCCGGCGCGGACCTCCTCTACTGGCGACGCAAGCGCGAGCAGTGGCGGCTGCTGGCCGAGGGTGCCCCAGACGACGCCACCGCCGACTACCTCCACCGCTACTTCGAGCCCACCGCCCGCGCCATCGAGGGCCTGGAGAAGGCCCTGGCCGGCCTCGGCCTCCTCGACGACGCCCTCGCCCTGGACCTGCGCAAACCGCAGGACTACTTCCACCGCGTGTGGTCCACCGCCTTCCGTGCTGCCGACCTCGCTGACGTGCGCAGCGAAGAGCAGGACGAGTACGGCGATACGTGCGCAACGGACGGCGACGATCTCGAACAGGACATCGCATGAAGACCACCACCGTTCCAGGACCCCGTACGGCAGCCGCCCTGGCAGCCCGCCGTCGCAAGACCGAGACCGCCCTCCACCGCGTCCACGAGGCCATCGCTCGCCTTCGGCGCGAGAAGACCCAGATCAGCGTCGCCGCCGTCGCCCGCCGCGCAGACGTCTCCCGCACGTTCCTCTACGACAACCCCGAGGCCAGGACCGCCATCGCCTCGGCCATGGCCGAGGCCGGCGAACCCCGGTCCCGGACGCTCGCCGAGCAGGATGACGAGCGCGAGGCGACCTGGCGCGAACGCGCTCTCAACGCGGAGGACGCCCTCAAGTCCGCTCACGCCGAGATCCTCACCCAGAGGACCCGCATCGGTGAACTCCTCGGCGAGATCCGGGACTTGCAGGCCGAATGGACCGAGGAGGCCATCCAGCGGATCACTACCGAGAACACCACCCTCAAGCAGCGAGTTCGCCAGCTCACCGCCGACAACCGCACCCTCGACGAGCGGCTCAAGGCTGCCCGATCCAACCTTCGATTCCAAGACCGGCGCCTGGCCGACCTCGAAGCACAGATCGCCAGCCCGGGGCCAGCACACTCCTCGGCAGACCCTGAATCAGCCGCCCCGGGCGAGAAGCGCGGCCCGTGACACCATGCGCACATGCATTTCGAGCTCGCCCCACCCGTCGGCGTCGGCCCCCTGCAGATTGGCATGCCGCGCCAGGCTGCGAACAGCGCACTGGACTCGCTGCGGGAACCAGCAGCCCTGTCCCCATCCGATCAAGCGGGTCAGTACATCTTCCGGCCGAGCGGCCTGATGATCAGTATCGGATGCGTGCGTGACCGGCTGGAGGCCGTGGAGCTGGGACGCCCTACTGGACCGTCTGACGTCGTGTTCTTCCGTGGAATCGACGTCTTCGGCCTCCCGGCCCGCGAGGTCGTAAACCGGATGTCGGAACTCACGTCCATCGTCGCCGACGACGAGGACCCCGCGTCATTCGTCGCGCCAGACCTGCTACTCAGCTTCTGGCGCCCCTTCGACTGCGACGATGAACCGGACGACGAGCAGGGCTACTACTTCAACTCCGTGTTGCTGGCCCGGCCCGGCTACTACGACGGCCCCAGCCAGGGCTAAGCCCGGACCAACCATGTGATCTTGCACCGCCGAAAGCCTTCACGACCCGTCCACCGTCCTGGTGGGCGGGTCGCCCCATGAGACCACCCGGACGAGTTACAGCAACACCCCCAACTCCCCGTCACGGACATGTAGTCTATGAATTGTCGCAGTTCAGAGCCGGTATCCGAGCTCCTGCGGTCGGTAAAGTCGACGGCCCGCTGAACCCGTACGCGGCGCGGCCCGAGCGGCGCCCCGCGGGCTACACGACGATCCGGGTGGCCCTGCACCCCGGCCGTGCCCTGCGGGTCTGGCTGAACCCGGACCACGGCCCGGCGCTGCTGAACCTCGGCTACGACCTGTGCTGGGCCACCACGTGGATGGACGCGGCCAACCGGTGGATCGCCCCGGTCGTCGGCCTGCCCGAGCTGCCGTACGTCGACTTCGGCGCGGGCCTGTTCGCCCTGCGGCCCGACGGCGTCCACTGGAAGACCGAGGCCATCGTGGCCCACGCCGCCGGCCGCCCCTTCGCCTGGGTGGACGACGAACAGAGCCCGGCCGACACGGCGTACGTGCGGGCCCACCATGGCGGGCCCGTACTGCTCCACCACGTCAGCCCGAGGATCGGCCTCCGCGAGGAGGACTTCACGGTCCTCGCGGACTTCTCGGCCTCCCTCGCACCATGACCGCTGGTGCCGCGCGTCAGACGAGGCAGCGGGCGAGAAATCCCTGTGCCTCGTGCGCGGACAGCGTCAGTGAGTCCTCGTGCCCGGCGTCGATGACGAGAACCACTTCCTCGGTCGGCCAATGAGCGGCCAACTGCCGCAAGGTGACCGGCCGATAGCAGGGCACCAGAGGGAAGGCCCGGAACAGCCGCTCCTCGGACGTGAACACATGGACCGCCGGAGCGGAGTTCACGCTTTCGACGACCGGCAGCACGAACCGCACGAACCGACTGCGACCGCTCGTGTAGCAGATACCGCTCATCGCCGGGATCAGCACATCAGTCCCAGCCAGAGCATCCAACGCCCGGCGGTTGGGGTCCGTGGCCAGTTCGTGCAGGGCGTCTCTTGCCACGGTCTCGAAGACCTCTGCCGGGATATCAGTCATGGAGGCGTCCCCTCGTCGCAGGATCCCGCCCTCGATACGCAGCTCTACCCGCGATCGGCGCGATCATGCTGTGCGGTCCGGGCGCCCGGAACGAAAGCGCCCTTCCGGGCCGTCTCGGGCCGTGGAAGGGCGCTCATCGCCGACCGGGCGGCCGCACCGCACGGCCGCCGGTGATCAGTTGTGGCTGTGCAGGACCTCGTTCAGGCCGCCCCATACCGCGTTGTTCGGGCGGGCCTCGACCGTGCCGGTGACCGAGTTGCGGCGGAAGAGGATGTTGGAGGCGCCGGAGAGCTCGCGGGCCTTGACGATCTGTCCGTCGGGCATGGTGACCCGGGTGCCCGCGGTGACGTAGAGGCCGGCCTCGACCACGCACTCGTCGCCGAGGGCGATGCCGACGCCCGCCTCGGCGCCGATCAGGCAGCGCTCGCCGATGGAGATGATCACGTTGCCGCCGCCGGAGAGCGTGCCCATGGTGGAGGCGCCGCCGCCGATGTCCGAGCCGTCGCCGACCACGACGCCCGCGGAGATACGGCCCTCGACCATGGAGGTGCCGAGCGTGCCGGCGTTGAAGTTGACGAAGCCCTCGTGCATGACCGTGGTGCCCTCGGCGAGGTGGGCGCCCAGGCGGACGCGGTCCGCGTCGGCGATGCGGATGCCCTTGGGGGCGACGTAGTCCGTCATGCGGGGGAACTTGTCGATCGAGGTGACCTGGAGGTGCAGGCCCTCGGCGCGGGCGTTCAGCCGCACCTTCTCGATGTCGTCCACGGCGACCGGGCCGAGCGAGGTCCAGGCGACGTTGGCGAGGTGGGCGAACATGCCGTCCAGGCTCTGGCCGTGCGGCTTGACCAGGCGGTGGGAGAGCAGGTGCAGGCGCAGGTAGACGTCGTGCGCGTCGATCGGCTTCTCGTCGAGCGAGGCGATGACCGTGCGGACCGCGACCACCTCGACGCCCCGGCGGGCGTCCGGGCCGATCGCGGCGGTCGCGCCGCCGCCGAGCAGCTGCGCGGCCTGCTCGGCGGAGAGCCGCTCGGTGCCGGAGGGGCCGGGCTCCGCGGAAAGCTCCGGCGCGGGGAACCAGGTGTCGAGGACGGTCCCGTCGGCGGCGATCGTGGCGAGGCCCGCGGCGACGGCACCGGTGGTGCGTGCGTTCTTGTCGGTCATGAGGGAAACCTAACGTGGCCTGTGCCGCTTGGGCGAACCGCGTCTCACGTGCCGAGCCGCATCGGACCGGCCCGCGCTACGAGGGCGCCCCGTCGATCAGCCGCGCCAGTACGTCCCGCGTGTACTGCTCGTCGTACTCCGCTCCCGTCAGCAGCACGTCGAGGCAGATCCCGTCCATCAGGGCGAGCAGTGCCCTCGCCGTCACCGGATCGGTGCGCGCCGCCAGTCGCCGGGCCGTCTCGCGCGTCCACTCGGCGGCGACGGGGCGCAGGGCGGGCCGGCGCAGGGCCGCCAGGTACAGCTCGTACTCCAGCTCCACGCCCGGCCGGTCCCCGCCCAGCCAGTTCCGCAGGACGTGCGCGAGACCCGTCGCGAGATCGCCGCCCGGATCGTCCAGGACAGCGCTGTCGGCGAGCACCTTGGCGAAGCCCTCGTTGGTCTGGCGGAGCGCGGCCACCATGAGGTCGTCGAGGGTCGTGAAGTGGTACGTCGTGGAGCCGAGCGGGACGTCCGCCTCGGCGGCGACCGAGCGGTGGCTCAGGCCCGCGATGCCCTTCCTCCCGACCACCCGGATCGCCGCGTCGATGATCCGCTGCCGCCGCTCGGGGTCGTAACGCCGGGGCATCAGTGAGCGCCTCCCAGGTTGAGCACCACCACTCCCCCGACGATCAGCACGATCCCGGCGACCTTGGTCGCGCTCAGTCCCTCCCCGAACAGCATCAGGCCGATCACGGCGATGGTCGCGGTGCCCACCCCGGACCAGATGGCGTACGCCGTTCCGATGGAGACGGTCTTCAGAGTCTGGGCGAGCAGGGCGAAGGAGAGGAGGTAGCCGAGGGCGGTCAGCAGTGAGGGGCCGAGCCTGCTGAAGCCGTCGCTGTACTTCATCGCCGTCGTGGCGACCACCTCGGAGGCGATGGCGCAGCCGAGCAACAGGTATCCCATGTGTACGAGCGTACATAACGGCGCGGAACAGGTCACGAGGGGCACTGAGTAAGGGATGTGAAGTCCCACGCGGAACAGAAGCCCCTTGCGGAACATGAGTTGGTTTCACTTTCATAGAAACCGCTCACTCAAACGGCTCCCGACGCCCCGTCGGCTCCACTAGTGTTTCACCGCTCACATACCTCACCCTCACACCCCCGGCCGCCGCCCCGCGCGCCGCTGGAGGAAATCTGCGCATGCAAGACACCACACCCCAGCCCCCTCGGAACGAGCCTTGGGAGAACGGCTGGGCCCCCGATACGTCCCGGGCTCCCGGAACGCGAAGACTCTGGCTGGCCGGCGGGCTGGCCGCCGTGACGATCGCCGCCTGTGTGACGGCGATAGCCGTGAACCACAACGCTCCTGACAAGGCGTCACCCCAGGCGAAGTCGGCGGCCCCCACCGATGGCGGTCCCGGCCTGCTCTCCTTCGCCTCGCCCTCCGCGAGCACCAAGGCCGCGCCCGGAACGAAAGGCCTTCCGTCCTCGGCCACGTCCACCGCCAAGGCCTCGACCGCGTCCCCGGACGGCGGCAAGGACGGGTCCAAGGCGTCCACCAAGCCGTCCAAGTCCTCGGGCTCGTCGGGCTCTTCGGGCTCATCCGGAAAAGGCTCGGACGGAAAGGGCTCGGACGGCGGTTCGCACGGTTCGACGGACTCGTCCGCGTGGAAGTCCGTCCGGGCGGTCAACTACCCGGACCGCTACTGGCACGTCAGCGGCGGCTACGTGAAGCTCGATCCGGTGGGCTCCGCCTCCGCGCGCCGCGACGCCACCTTCAAGGTGGTCAACGGCCTGTCCGACGCCTCCTGTTACTCCTTCGCCACGGCCGACGGCACCTATCTGCGGCACCGCAACTTCGTGCTGCGCTCCGAGCGCGACGACGGCTCGTCCCTGTTCGAGCAGGACGCCACCTTCTGTCCCCGGCCGTCCTCGTTCTCCGGCGCGGTCATGCTGGAGTCGGTGAACTACCCCGGCCGCTTCCTGCGTCACCAGAACTTCCAGCTCAAGCTGGACCCGTACCAGTACGGCGGCACGTACCGGGCGGACTCGGCGTTCCAGCTGGTCGACGGACTCGCCTGAACACACGGACCGGCCTGAACACACGGAAGCGGCGGCACCCCTCGGGTGCCGCCGCTTCACGCGTGCAGGAGGTCTCAGACGTTGAAGCCGAGCGCCCGAAGCTGCTCGCGCCCGTCGTCGGTGATCTTGTCGGGGCCCCACGGGGGCATCCAGACCCAGTTGATGCGCAGTTCGTTGACGATGCCGTCCGTGGCGGACTTGGCCTGGTCCTCGATGACATCCGTCAGCGGGCAGGCCGCCGACGTCAGGGTCATGTCGATGGTCGCGATGTTCGCTTCGTCGATGTGGATGCCGTAGATCAGGCCGAGGTTGACGACGTCGATGCCCAGCTCGGGGTCGACGACGTCGTACAGCGCCTCGCGGAGTTCCTCCTCCGAGGCGGGCTTCATCTCAACGGTCTCGCTCATGCCGTCTTCCTTTCGGCGTCGACCGCGCCACCCAGCGCCTGGGCCGTCGCGTCCTTCCACGCCATCCAGCTCAGGAGGGCGCACTTGACCCGGGCGGGGTACTTGGAGACACCGGCGAACGCGACCGCGTCCTCCAGGATGTCCTCCATCGCGTCGTCGGGCTCGATCTTGCCCTTGGACTGCATCAGCTCCAGGAAGGTCTCCTGGACCTTCTGCGCGTCCGCCAGGTCCTTGCCGACCAGCAGATCGTTCAGCACGGAGGCGGAGGCCTGGCTGATGGAGCAGCCCTGGCCCTCGTACGAGACGTCCTCGATCCTCGTGCCGTCGTACTTCACTCGGAGGGTGATCTCGTCGCCGCACGTCGGGTTCACGTGGTGCACCTCGGCGTCGCCATCCCGCAAGCCCCGCCCGTGCGGGTGCTTGTAGTGGTCCAGGATGACTTCCTGGTACATCGAGTCCAGCTTCACGGTTTCAGCTCACGCCCTTCAGCCGAAGAAGTTCCGAACGTGCTCCAGCCCCTCGACCAGTGCGTCGATCTCGGTCGGCGTGGAGTACAGATAGAACGACGCTCGCGTGGTCGCGGGAATTCCGTAGCGCAGGCAGACGGGTCGCGCGCAGTGGTGGCCGACGCGGACCGCGATGCCCTGCTCGTCGAGGACCTGGCCCACGTCGTGCGGGTGGATGTCGCCCAGGGTGAAGGAGATCGCGGCCCCTCTGTCCTCGGCCGTGGTCGGGCCGATGATCCTCAGGTCCGGGACCTCGCCGAGCCGCCGCACGGCGTACTCGGTGAGCGCGTGCTCGTGGGCGAGGATCTTGTCCATGCCGATCGACGACAGGTAGTCGATCGCCGCGCCCAGACCGACCGCCTGCGCGATCGGCGGCGTGCCCGCCTCGAACTTGTGCGGCGCCGGGGCGTATGTCGAGGAGTGCATCGACACCGTCTCGATCATCTCGCCGCCGCCGAGGAACGGAGGCAGGTCCTCCAGCAGCTCCTGGCGGCCCCACAGCACGCCGATGCCGGTCGGGCCGCACATCTTGTGGCCGGTGAAGGCCACGAAGTCGGCCTGGAGGGCCTGGACGTCCAGCGGCATGTGCGGCGCGGCCTGGGAGGCGTCGACGCAGACCAGCGCGCCGACCTCCTGGGCGCGGCGGACTATCGCCTCGACCGGGTTCAGGGTGCCCAGGATGTTCGACACCAGCACGAAGGAGACGATCTTCGTCTTCTCCGTGATGACCTCGTCGATGTTGGACAGGTCCAGGCGGCCGTCGTCGGTCAGGCCGAACCACTTCAGCTTCGCGCCGGTGCGCTGCGCGAGCAGCTGCCACGGCACGATGTTGGAGTGGTGCTCCATCTCCGTGATGACGATCTCGGTCTCGGAGTCCACCCGGTAGGGCTCGTCGGCCCAGCCGAGCATGTTCGCCACGAGGTTGAGCGACTCGGAGGCGTTCTTGGTGAAGATCACCTCGTCGCGGCTCGGCGCGTTGATGAACGCGGCGACCTTGTCGCGCGCGCCCTCGTACAGCGCCGTGGCCTCCTCGGCGAGCACATGCACACCGCGGTGGACGTTGGCGTTGTAGCGCTCGTAGTACTCGCTCAGGGCGTCCAGCACCTGGCGCGGCTTCTGCGAGGTCGCCGCGTTGTCCAGGTACACGAGCTTCTTGTCGTCGTGGACCAGCCGGTCCAGGACGGGGAAGTCCTTGCGGATCGCCTCGGTGTCGAGGAGGCCCGGCATCTGTGTCACGCGGATACGCCACCCTTCGTGTATGCCTCGTAGCCCTCGTCCTCCAGCTTGTCGGCGAGCTCCGCGCCGCCGGACTCCACGATCCGGCCGGCGGAGAAGACGTGGACGAAGTCGGGCTTGATGTAGCGCAGGATGCGCGTGTAGTGCGTGATCAGCAGGGTGCCGACCTCACCGGTCTCGCGGACGCGGTTGACGCCCTCGGAGACGATGCGCAGCGCGTCGACGTCCAGGCCGGAGTCCGTCTCGTCGAGGATCGCGACCTTCGGCTTGAGCAGTTCGAGCTGGAGGATCTCGTGGCGCTTCTTCTCACCGCCGGAGAAGCCCTCGTTGACGTTGCGCTCGGCGAAGGACGTGTCCATGTTGAGGCGCTCCATGGCCTCCTTGACCTCCTTCACCCAGGTGCGCAGCTTGGGGGCCTCGCCACGGATGGCGGTGGCGGAGGTGCGCAGGAAGTTGGAGACCGAGACGCCGGGGACCTCGACCGGGTACTGCATCGCCAGGAACAGGCCCGCGCGGGCGCGCTCGTCGACGGACATCTCCAGGACGTCCTCGCCGTCGAGGGTGACGGTGCCGCTGGTGATCGTGTACTTCGGGTGACCCGCGAGCGAGTAGGCGAGGGTCGACTTGCCGGAGCCGTTGGGGCCCATGATGGCGTGCGTCTCGCCCTGCTTCACGGTGAGGTCGACGCCCTTGAGGATCTCCTTCGTGGCGTTGTCGGCCTCGACGGTGACGTGCAGGTCTCGGATTTCAAGCGTTGCCATGGGTGCCTCAGGACTCCTGGGTGAGGGAGACGAGAATGTCGTCCCCTTCGATCTTTACGGGGTATACGGGGACGGGGCGCGTCGCGGGAAGGCTGTCGGGCTTTCCGGAGCGGAGGTCGAAGCGCGAGCCGTGCAGCCAGCACTCGATGTGGCAGTCGTCGACCTCGCCCTCGGACAGCGAGACGTTCGCGTGGGAGCAGATGTCGTTGATGGCGAACACCTCGCCCTCGGTCCGCACGACCGAGACCGGCGTGCCGTCGATCTCCACCCGCTTCGGGGTGTCCTCCTCCAGCTCGCTCAGCCCGCAGACTCGCACGAATGCGTCGCTCATGCGACCGACGCCTCCAGCTCTTCCTCGATCTTGGCGATGAGGCGCTCCTCGATGTCCGCGACGCCGATCTGCTGGACCAGCTCGGCGAAGAAGCCACGGACGACGAGGCGGCGGGCCTCGTGCTCGGGGATGCCCCGGGCCATCAGGTAGAAGAGCTGCTCGTCGTCGAAGCGGCCGGTGGCGCTCGCGTGGCCGGCGCCGACGATCTCGCCGGTCTCGATCTCCAGGTTCGGCACGGAGTCGACCCGGGCGCCGTCGGTGAGGACGAGGTTGCGGTTCATCTCGTACGTGTCCGTGCCCTCGGCCTTGGCCTCGATGAGCACGTCGCCGATCCACACGGCGTGCGCGTCGTCGCCCTGGAGCGCGCCCTTGTAGGCGACGTTCGACTTGCAGTGCGGGGTGTTGTGGTCGACGAGGAGGCGGTGCTCCTGGTGCTGGCCGGAGTCGGTGAAGTACAGGCCGAACAGCTCGGCCTCGCCGCCGGTGCCGGCGTAGGCGACGCGCGGGTGCAGGCGTACGAGGTCGCCGCCGAAGGTCACCACGAACGACTTGAAGGTGGCGTCGCGGCCGATCAGCGCGTTGTGCTGGCCGACGTGCACGGCCTTGTCGTCCCAGTCCTGGACGGAGACGACGGTCAGCTTGGCGCCGTCGCCCAGGATGTAGTCGACGTTGGCGGCGAGTACGGCGTCACCGGTGTGGTCGATGACGACGACGGCCTCGGCGAAGGCTCCCAGCTCGACGACCTGGTGGCCGTAGGCGGTCCCGCCCTCGCCGTGCACGGCGATACGGATCGGCTCGGTGAGCACCGTCTCCTTGGGGACGGTGACCACGCCGGCCTTCTCGAACGCCGAGTACGCCTGGGCGGCGACGCGGTCCACGGGGGTGCCGGCCCTGCCGAGGCGCGCGTCGTCGCGGCCCACGGTCTCGACGGTCACGCCCTCGGGGGCCTGGACGTCCACCTTCACGCCGTCGCCGGTCGCGACCGCCGTGCCGTCGTGCAGCCCGCGCAGCCGCTCCAGCGGCGTGAACCGCCACTCCTCCTCGCGGCCGTGGGGGACCGGGAAGTCCGCCACGTCGAAGGACGGGGGCGCGCTCATGCGCGTGGCGACGGTCGACTCGGCGGCCACCGCGATCTGGCCGGCGGTGGTGGAGCCCACCGGGATGTTCTGGGCCTCAGCCATGGCTGTCGGTCTGCTCTCTTTCCTGCGTGTCGGATTTCGCTGGCTGTTGTCCGGAAGGGGGGTCTTAGCCGACCGCGCCTTCCATCTGCAGCTCGATCAGCCGGTTGAGCTCTAGGGCGTACTCCATCGGCAGCTCCTTGGCGATCGGCTCGACGAAGCCGCGCACGATCATCGCCATCGCCTCGAACTCGCTCAGACCGCGGCTCATCAGGTAGAAGAGCTGGTCCTCGGAGACCTTGGAGACGGTCGCCTCGTGGCCCATGGACACGTCGTCCTCGCGGACGTCCACGTAGGGGTACGTGTCGGAGCGGGAGATGGTGTCGACGAGCAGCGCGTCGCACAGCACGTTCGACTTGGAGCCGGCGGCGCCCTCGCCGATCTCTACCAGACCGCGGTACGAGGTACGGCCGCCGCCGCGGGCCACCGACTTGGAGACGATGTTGGAGGACGTGTTCGGCGCCATGTGGACCATCTTGGAGCCGGCGTCCTGGTGCTGGCCCTCGCCCGCGAAGGCGATGGAGAGGGTCTCGCCCTTGGCGTGCTCGCCCATCAGGTAGACGGCCGGGTACTTCATCGTCACCTTGGAGCCGATGTTGCCGTCGATCCACTCCATGGTCGCGCCCTCGTAGGCCACGGCGCGCTTGGTGACCAGGTTGTAGACGTTGTTCGACCAGTTCTGGATGGTCGTGTAGCGGCAGCGGGCGTTCTTCTTGACGATGATCTCGACGACCGCGCTGTGCAGGGAGTCCGACTTGTAGATCGGAGCCGTGCAGCCCTCGACGTAGTGCACGTAGGCACCCTCGTCGACGATGATCAGGGTCCGCTCGAACTGGCCCATGTTCTCCGTGTTGATGCGGAAGTAGGCCTGGAGCGGGATCTCGACGTGCACGCCCTTCGGCACGTAGATGAAGGAGCCGCCCGACCACACGGCGGTGTTCAGGGCCGCGAACTTGTTGTCACCGGCGGGGATGACGGTCCCGAAGTACTCCTTGAAGAGCTCCGGGTGCTCCTTCAGCGCGGTGTCGGTGTCGAGGAAGATGACGCCCTGCTCCTCCAGGTCCTCGCGGATCTGGTGGTAGACGACCTCCGACTCGTACTGGGCGGCGACACCGGCGACGAGGCGCTGCTTCTCGGCCTCCGGGATGCCCAGCTTGTCGTAGGTGTTCTTGATGTCCTCGGGCAGGTCCTCCCAGGACTCCGCCTGCTTCTCCGTGGAGCGCACGAAGTACTTGATGTTGTCGAAGTCGATGCCCGACAGATCCGAGCCCCAGTTCGGCATGGGCTTCTTCTCGAAGAGCTTCAGACCCTTCAGGCGCAGCTTCGTCATCCACTCCGGCTCGGACTTCTTGCCCGAGATGTCGCGGACGACATCCTCGTTCAGGCCGCGCCTGGCAGAGGCACCGGCCGCGTCGGAGTCGGCCCAGCCGTATTCGTACTTGCCCAGGCCCTCGAGTTCGGGGTGAGCAGTCTCCGTGGGGAGAGTCATGCGGGGTTCCTCCCGGCCGTGCTTGCAGATGCGTCGGTTGCGTCAGTGGAAATCTTTGGGATGAACGTCGTGCAGACGCCGTCGCCGTGCGCGATGGTCGCCAGTCGCTGGACGTGGGTACCCAGCAGCTCGGCGAAGATCTCGGTCTCCGCCTCGCACAGCTGCGGGAACTGCTCCGCGACGTGCGCGACCGGGCAGTGGTGCTGGCACAGCTGTTCGCCGACCGGTGCGCTGCGCGCCGTAGCAGCGTACCCGTCCGCGCTCAAGGCCTTGGCCAGGGCTTCGGCGCGTTTGTCGGGCGTGACGGCCTCGATCGCCTTGCGGTACGCCCTCGCCTGCGCGGCGATCCGGGCCCGGGCGAAGGCGGTGACCGCCTCCTGCCCGCCCTCGCGCTCGGCGATCCAGCGGAGCGCTTCCGCGGCGAGCTTGTCGTACGACTGGTCGAAGGCGTCACGGCCGCAGTCGGTGAGCGCGAAGACCTTCGCGGGACGGCCGCGCGTGCGCGCGCCGTACACCCGCTGCTCGCGCGCCTCCACGACGTCGTCGGCGGTGAGCGCGTCCAGGTGACGCCGTACGGCCGCCTGGGTGAGTCCCAGCCGTCCGGCCAGCTCGGCGACGGTCGACGGGCCGTGGTCCAGGATGGACCGCGCGACCCGGTTGCGGGTGGACCGCTCCCCGGTCGCGAGCTCCTCCTGAGGGGTCCCCGTGGGGGTCTCCCGAGCCTCGCCGACGTTTTTCACAACGCCATTGTTGCGTAATTCCTCAGGGGCAGGCAAGCGGCGTCCGAGCGGGCGGGCGGTGCCCTGCGTCACTTAGGTCTACCTAATCCGACCTGCGGAAACGATCACCGATCGATCAAACGGGTGGCGCGTCCGGCCGTGGTCCGAGAGACTGCCGAACCATGCCGACACCCCCTCCGACCGGCCCACTCGTGACCCGTGACACCCTCTGCGCGGAGCTGCGCGCCCTGGGCGTGGAACGCGGCGAGATCCTCCTGGTGCACTCCTCGCTCAGCGCGCTCGGCTGGGTGTGCGGCGGCTCCGTCGCCGTGGTCCAGAGCCTGCTGGACGCCGTCGGCCCGGACGGCACGGTCGTCGTCCCCGCCCACTCGGGCAACCTGTCCGACCCGGCCCTGTGGAGCAGACCGCCCGTGCCGGAGGCCTGGTGGGAGCGGATCCGGGCCGCCATGCCCGCGTACGACCCGCTGCTCACCCCCTCGCACGGGGTCGGCGTGATCCCGGAGACCGTACGGACCTGGCCGGGCGCCCTGCGCAGCGCGCACCCGCACACCTCGTTCGCGGCGCTGGGACCGCGCGCGGCGGAGATCGTCGACGGCCACACCCCCGACTGCCGGCTCGGCGAGCGCAGTCCGCTGGCCCGGCTGGAGGAACGGGGCGCCCGGGTGCTGCTGCTCGGGGCCGGATACGACACCTGTACGAGCTTCCATCTCGCGGAGTACCGGATACCCGCGCCGCTCGTGCGGGTCGGCCGGCCGGTGGTGGGCGGGGGCTGGGAGGAGGTGGCCGAGGTGTCGATCAGTTCGGAGCGGTTCGACGAGCTGGGCCAGGACTTCGAACGGGACCGGCCGGTCCGGCGGGGGAAGGCGGGCGGGGCCGACCTGCGGCTGTTCCCGGTGGCGGACGCGGTGGCCTACGCCGAGCGGTGGCTGGCGCTGCACCGGCCCCGTGAGGAGGAGATCCTGCACCCGCCCGCCTGAGTCACGGCCCGTTGGCCGCGGACCGGCCCACCGCGCCGAACCCACCGAGCCCCGGCCGACCCCGCACCGGACCCGTGAGGAGGGATTCCGCACCCGCCCGCCTGAGTCGCGGCGCGCCTACCTAGACTCTGGACCCATGCGAAGTGAGCCCGTGGTCCAGGTCCACGCCTTGGTGAAACGGTATGGCACGAAGACCGCGGTGGACGGCCTCGAACTGATGGCCAGGGTGGGCGTGACCGCCGTACTCGGCCCCAACGGCGCGGGCAAGACGACGACGATCGAGACCTGCGAGGGGTACCGGAAGCCGGACTCCGGCACGGTGCGCGTCCTGGGCCTCGACCCGGTGCGGGACTCGGCCGCGCTGCGACCCCGGATCGGCGTGATGCTCCAGTCGGGCGGCGTGTACTCCGGCGCCCGGGCCGACGAGATGCTGCGCCACGTGGCCAAGCTGCACGCACACCCGCTGGACGTGGACGCCCTCATCGAGCGCCTCGGGCTCGGCTCGTGCGGCCGGACCGCGTACCGGCGGCTGTCCGGCGGCCAGCAGCAGCGGCTCGCGCTGGCCATGGCCGTGGTGGGCCGTCCGGAGCTCGTCTTCCTCGACGAGCCGACGGCCGGCCTCGACCCGCAGGCCCGCCGCGCCACCTGGGACCTCGTGCGGGACCTGCGCACCGACGGCGTCTCCGTCATCCTCACGACCCACTACATGGACGAGGCCGAGCAGCTCGCGGACGACGTCGCGATCATCGACGCGGGCCGGGTCATCGCCCAGGGCTCCCCCGAGGAGCTGTGCAAGGGCGGCGCCGAGAACACGCTCCGCTTCACCGGCCGCCCCGGCCTCGACGTGAGCTCCCTGCTGAAGGCCCTCCCGGCCGACTGCACGGCCGCCGAGCTGACACCGGGCGCCTACCGGGTCGTCGGCAAGGTCGATCCGCAGCTGCTCGCCACGGTGACCTCCTGGTGCGCCCAGCACGGGGTGATGCCGGACCGGATCTCGGTGGAGCGGCACACTCTCGAAGACGTCTTTTTGGAGCTCACCGGTAAGGAGCTGCGGTCGTGACCACCGTGGACACGTTCACCCCCAAGCCGGGCGCTGCGCCCCTGCCCCGCATGATCGCCGCCCAGGCCGCGCTGGAGACGAAGATGCTGCTGCGCAACGGCGAGCAGCTGCTGCTGACGGTCGTCATCCCGACCCTGCTGCTGGCGCTGTTCAGCTCGGTGGACATCGTGGACACCGGCGCCGGCAAGGCCGTCGACTTCCTCGCCCCCGGCATCCTGGCCCTGGCCGTGATGTCGACGGCGTTCACCGGGCAGGCCATCGCGACGGGCTTCGAGCGGCGCTACGGGGTGCTGAAGCGGCTGGCCGCCTCCCCGCTGCCCCGCTGGGGGCTGATGACCGCGAAGACGGCGTCCGTGCTGGTCACGGAGATCCTTCAGGTCGTCCTGCTGACGGTGATCGCCTTCGCGCTGGGCTGGTCCCCGCACGGGACATTCACCAGCGTTGCCGCCGTCCTGCTCCTGCTGGTCCTCGGCACGGCCGCCTTCTCCGGGCTCGGCCTGCTGATGGCGGGCACGCTGAAGGCGGAGGCCACGCTGGCCGCCGCCAACCTGGTCTTCCTGCTGCTGCTCGTGGGCGGCGGGGTCATCGTCCCGCTCGACAAGTTCCCCTCCGGCGTCCAGGACGCGCTCGGGCTGCTGCCCATCTCGGCGCTCTCCGACGGCCTGCGGGACGTGCTCCAGCACGGGGCCGGCATGCCGTGGGGCGACCTGGGGATCCTGGGCGTGTGGGCGGTCGTGGGGCTGGCGGCGGCGGGGCGGTTCTTCCGCTGGGAGTAGACCGGGAGGCCCCGGACGGGACCCTCGTGAAAGCGTGCACAAGCGGCCCGCCTACGATGGACCCGTGCCAAAGCTGACCCCCGCAGACGCCGCAGCGGCCCTGCGCAACCCCCTCTCCTTCATCGCCGCACGCTGGACGCCCGACCCCCGGACGGTCCGGCGGGCGGCGCTGGCCGCCCTCGTGATGTCGGTGATCATCGTGGTGACCGGTGGTGCCGTACGGCTGACCGGCTCGGGCCTGGGCTGCCCGACCTGGCCCACCTGCACCGACGACTCGCTCACCACCACCCGGGCGATGGGCTTCCACGGTGCCATCGAGTTCGGCAACCGCATGCTGACGTACGTGCTGTGCGCGGCCGTCGGCTGGGCGATCATCGCCGCGCGGGCGCAGAAGCCGTGGCGGCGGAGCCTGACCCGGCTGGGCTGGGCGCAGTTCTGGGTGGTCATGGGCAACGCGGTGCTCGGCGGCATCGTGGTCCTGGTCGGTCTCAACCCGTACACCGTCGCGGCCCACTTCCTGCTCACCACGGCGCTGATCACCGTCGCCACGGTGATGTGGCAGCGCACCCGCGAGGGCGACGACGCACCGCGCCCGCTGGTCGGCAAGGCCGTGCAACAGCTGGTGTGGTTCCTGGTCGCCGCGTCCGTGCTGCTCATCGCGGTGGGCACGGTGGTGACCGGGGCCGGTCCGCACGCGGGTGACACCAGCGAGGTCAAGCGCATCCCGATCGACTGGGAGACCGTCGCCAAGCTGCACGCGGTGCTCGCCTGGATCGTGGTGACGCTGACCTTCGCCCTGTGGTTCGTCCTGAAGGCGGTGGACGCGCCGAAGGGACCGCTGGACCGGACGCGGGACCTGTTCCTGATCCTGCTCGCGCAGGGTGTCATCGGCTACGTCCAGTACTTCACACACCTGCCCGAGGTCCTGGTCGCCCTGCACATGCTCGGCTCGTGCCTGGTGTGGATCGGGGTGCTGCGCGTCCTGCTGGCGCTGCGCGAGCGGCCGGAGGCGGTGCCGGACGTACCCGGTCCGGCGGCCGAGGCGGCGGTGGCCACGACCGCGTGAGCCACCTGTACGGCTCCACGGCTCAATCGAGCTCGAGCCCGTAGATCCTGCGGGCGTTCCCCACCGCCACCATCGCGGCCACCCGCTGCGCGTCCCCCAGGGACCACGCCCCCTCGGCCACCCAGGTGCCCAGCACCCGCCCGAGGGACTCGCGGAACAGCCGGGCCGCCACCACGTGCAGTTCGGGCAGGCCGTGGGCACCGCTGGAGAACAGGATCTTGCCGAACGGGGCCAGCTCCAGCACCTCGGCGAGAATCGTCGCGGCCCGGGCGCCGGTGCGCATCAGGGCGGCACCCGAGTCGGCGTAGACGTGCGGGAAGACGCCGGCGAGGTGGGCGGCGTGGCGGTGGTACGGATAGCCGTGCAGCAGGACCAGGTCGGTGCCGAGGCCCGCCGTGGCCCGCACGAAGTCGGTCAGCAGGACCGGGTCGGTGCGGTCGATGCGCGCGCCCGGTTCCCCGAGGCCGGCGTGCAGCTGGAGCGGCAGGCCCGAGGCGACCGCGATCCACAGCAGGTGCCGCAGCAGCACCGGGTCGCTCAGCTCGCCGCCGACCCGCCGTCCGGCCAGCCAGCGGCCCGCCGCGCCCCGCACCTCGCCCGGCCCGGGCGGCTCGGGTGCCAGCGCGAGGCCGTGCCGTAATCCGGCCACCGAGGTGAAGGCGACGGCCTGTGCGGCGGCGCCGTGCACCGACTCGGCGAGATTGGCGAGGAACGAGTCGACAGTGCCGGAGGTGTCGGCGACCTGCTCGGCGAGGAGCTCCAGGCGGACGATCTCGCGGGCGTCGGCGTCACCCGCCGAGGCCAGCTCCTCGGGTCCGGTCAGATCGCCCGGCAGGCCGGTGTCGACCAGGTAGGTGGTGATGCCGCTGCCGCGCAGCAGCCGGCGGCCCACCTCCAGCACGCCCAGTTCACGGCGCCGGGCGAGATACCGCGCGGGAGCGCAGTGCGGCTCCAGGCCGAGCAGCGGCGGGCACCAGCGCCGCACGGCGAACCCGGTCTGCGTGTCGAAGAGCGTGGTGCCGGGCGCGGGCGGGCCCTCGGTACGGGCCAGCTGGGCCTCGAACGTGCCGAGGCCCAGCTCCGTGCGCAGAACGCCGTGGCAGTGCTGGTCCACCAGGGACGGCGTTTCGATCATCCGGGCTCCCCGTGACTGGACCTCGTCCTCCTACGGTCCTAACGGGTGAACCGGGTGTCAGGTGTTGCTCAGGAGTTGCTTGGCCCACCCACCTGGATTCCGGCCATGCGCGTCCACTCGTACGGGCCGGTCTTCACCTTGGCCGCGAACTCTCCGTCGAACGTCTCGTGGACGGTGATGCCCGCCTTCTGCACCGCCTGCTCGGCGATGGTGTGGCTGGGCGCCACCAGGTCGCCCCAGCCGCCGTCCTCGCCGACGAGCACGATCCGGGCGCCGCGCTCACCGATGTAGGCCACCTGGCCCTCGGCCCCGCCGTGCGCCTTGGAGAAGGCGTCGATCTGCTTGGCGAGCTTCGCCGCCGTGCGCTCGGCCTTCGGGTCAACCTGCTGCGTGTCTGCCATGGTCAGGATGCTACCGACGGGTAGATCAAACGGCGACGGGCGGGCCGCGTGGCCTTTACCACGCCATGCCGACGGCGTTTCGACGATGCGGCGGGGGTGTGCCTCGCGGGACCGCGCCGTCACCGTCCGACAGTCCTGGCCCGGCGGGCCGATGGGTGCGAGGGCCTCGAAGGAGCGGTCCTGCGCGGGCGCGGGGACGGACGCGTGGCGCCGCGCGCCGCCGCGCCCCCTGCCGCCACCGGCCGTCGGTCGCGTACCGGCCCGAGAACCCGGTCCGATCCGCCGGCGGGCGCTACCGCAGGAAGGGGTCCACCGCGACCGCGACGAACAGGATCGACACATAGGTGATGGACCAGTGGAACAGCCGCATCTCCTTGAGCTTCGTGCCCGTCACCTCGGCGTTGGCGCGGTTCTGGAGCGCGTGCGCCTCCCACAGCCAGAAGCCGCCCGCGAGCAGCGCGACCGCCGTGTAGAACCAGCCGGTGTAGCCGAGCGGTGTCAGCAGCAGCGAGACGACGACCATGACCCAGCTGTAGAGCACGATCTGCTTGGCGACGACCTTGTTGGAGGCGACGACGGGCAGCATCGGCACGCCCACGCGCGCGTAGTCCTCGCGGACCTTCATGGACAGCGGCCAGTAGTGCGGCGGCGTCCAGAAGAACATGACGAGGAAGAGGATGACCGGCGCCCAGGACATCGAGTTCGTCACGGAGGACCAGCCGATCAGCACCGGCATACAGCCGGCGATGCCGCCCCAGACGATGTTCTGCGACGTACGCCGCTTGAGGAGCATCGTGTAGACGACGACGTAGAAGAGGAGCGCTCCGAGCGACAGCCAGGCCGACAGCCAGTTGACGGTGAGCCCGAACAGCAGCGTCGAGACGACCGCCAGCGAGATGCCGAAGGCGAGGCACTCGCGTGGGCTGACCATTCCGGTGACCAGGGGGCGCTGCGAGGTGCGGTCCATGAGCGCGTCGATGTCACGGTCGATGTACATGTTCAGCGCGTTGGCGCCGCCCGCGGAGAGGAAGCCGCCGAGACAGGTCAGCAGCACCAGCCCCAGGTCGGGCACGCCCTGCTGCGCCAGGAACATCACCGGAACGGTGGTGATGAGCAGCAGCTCGATGATCCGCGGCTTGGTCAGAGCCACGAACGCCTTGACACGGGCCCCGAACGGCCGGTGAACCGGGCTCTCGCTCGCACCGAGCACACCCTCCCCCAGAGCCTTAAGGGCCTGGGAGGTGCCCCCAGGACGGGATTCGACGGCCGTCACGCACACCCCTGACAGAGACTCCCAGCGAGCCCTTCCGTGTGAACTGACGGTAAAGGCTCGCGCGTACCACGCCACTTTAGACGTTGCCCAGACCCGGACATTCGCGGGGGTCCGTTCGTGTTGGCGGGGGCCTCCGAGCGTGCGTGCGATGGCTCGATTGAGCAGTCAGATGAGCGGCTCCGTATTCATGTGCCGAATGCCGTTCCGGCCAGTCGGGAGGCGGATCGCCGACATGCCCGTCAGTCTGGAATGGCTCGAAAAAATGCACGTACTTACAGGGGTAGGCTCGACAGCGGCCGGTGGGCTTCCAGCTGCACCGGCAGCCGGTGGGCGCGCGCCCAGAAGCCGGTATTCGATCATGTGGAGAGGAGCCCTGACTCAGGGTGAGCACCAAGCCGACCACCACAGACCTCGAGTGGACCGAATTGGACCAGCGGGCCGTGGACACCGCCCGTGTCCTGGCCGCCGACGCCGTACAGAAGGTCGGCAACGGCCATCCCGGTACGGCCATGAGTTTGGCGCCCGCCGCCTACACCCTCTTCCAGAAGGTGATGCGGCACGACCCCGCCGACCCCGACTGGGTGGCCCGCGACCGCTTCGTGCTGTCCGCCGGTCACTCGTCCCTGACCCTCTACACACAGCTCTTCCTGGCCGGTTTCGGTCTGGAGCTTCAGGACCTGGAGTCCTTCCGCACCTGGGGCTCGAAGACCCCGGGCCACCCGGAGTACGGGCACACCAGGGGTGTCGAGACGACGACCGGCCCGCTCGGCCAGGGTGTCGCCAACGCGGTGGGCATGGCCATGGCCGCCCGCTACGAGCGCGGCCTGTTCGACCCCGAGGCCCCGCAGGGCGAGTCCCCCTTCGACCACTTCATCTACTGCATCGCCGGTGACGGCTGCCTCCAGGAGGGCATCTCCGCCGAGGCGTCCTCGATGGCCGGGCACCAGAAGCTCGGCAACCTGGTCCTGCTGTGGGACGACAACCACATCTCGATCGAGGGCGACACCGAGACCGCCGTCTCCGAGGACACCGCCAAGCGGTACGAGGCCTACGGCTGGCACGTGCAGCGGATCGCCCCGAAGCCGGACGGCGACCTCGACCCGCACGCGATCTACAACGCGATCGAGGCCGCGAAGAAGGTCACGGACCGGCCGTCCTTCATCGCGATGCGCTCGATCATCGCCTGGCCGGCGCCGAACGCGCAGAACACCGAGGCCGCCCACGGCTCGGCCCTCGGCGACGACGAGGTCGCGGCCACCAAGCGCGTCCTCGGCTTCGACCCCGAGAAGAGCTTCGAGGTCGCCGACGAGGTGCTGGCCCACACCCGCCAGGCCCTCGACCGGGGCCGCGAGTTCAAGGCCGAGTGGGAGAAGTCGTTCCAGCTGTGGCGTGAGAACAACGCCGAGCGGGCCGCCGACTTCGACCGGATCGCCGCGGGCGAGCTGCCCACCGGCTGGGAGGAGAAGCTCCCGGTCTTCGAGCCCGGCAAGTCCGTCGCCACCCGCGCCGCCTCCGGCAAGGTGCTGCAGGCGCTCGGTGCGGTCATCCCCGAGCTGTGGGGCGGCTCCGCCGACCTGGCCGGGTCGAACAACACCACCATCGACAAGGACAGCTCCTTCCTGCCGGCGGACAACCCGCTGCCGGAGGCGAACCCGTACGGCCGCACCATCCACTTCGGCATCCGCGAGCACTCCATGGCCGCGGAGATGAACGGCATCACCCTGCACGGCAACACCCGCGTCTACGGCGGCACCTTCCTGGTGTTCTCCGACTACATGCGCAACGCCGTGCGCCTGTCGGCCCTGATGCACCTGCCGGTGACGTACGTGTGGACGCACGACTCCATCGGCCTCGGCGAGGACGGCCCGACCCACCAGCCCGTCGAGCACCTGGCCTCGCTGCGCGCCATCCCGGGCCTGAACGTGGTCCGCCCGGCCGACGCCAACGAGACCGCCATCGCCTGGCGCGAGATCCTCAGGCGCTGGACGAAGGAGTTCGGCAAGGGCGCCCCGCACGGCCTCGCGCTGACCCGCCAGGGCGTGCCCGCCTACGAGCCCAACGAGGACGCCGCGCGCGGCGGTTACGTCCTGTTCGAGGCCGACGGCGGCGACGCCCAGGTCGTGCTGATCGCCACCGGTTCCGAGGTGCACGTCGCCGTCGAGGCGCGCGAGCGGCTCCAGGCCGACGGGGTCCCCACGCGCGTCGTGTCCATGCCGTCCGTGGAGTGGTTCGAGCAGCAGGACCAGGGGTACCGGGACAGCGTCCTGCCCCCGTCCTTGAAGGCTCGTGTCGCGGTGGAAGCCGGTATCGGTCTGACCTGGCACAAGTACGTCGGAGACGCCGGCCGCATCGTTTCCCTGGAGCACTTCGGTGCTTCCGCCGACGGCAAGGTCCTCTTCCGCGAGTTCGGCTTCACTGCCGAGAACGTGGCCGCCCAGGCCCGGGAATCCATCGCGGCCGCCCAGCGCTGACGCTCACATACGACACACGTAGGAGATGTAATTCCATGACAGACGCACTCAAGCGCCTCTCCGAAGAAGGCGTCGCGATCTGGCTGGACGACCTGTCGCGCAAGCGGATCACGTCCGGCAACCTCGCCGAGCTGATCGACCAGCAGCACGTCGTGGGCGTCACCACCAACCCGACGATCTTCCAGAAGGCGATCTCCCAGGGCGACGGCTACGACCAGCAGCTGTCGGACCTCGCCGCCCGCAAGGTCACCGTCGAAGAGGCCATCCGCATGATCACCACGGCGGACGTCCGCGACGCCGCCGACATCCTGCGCCCGGTGTTCGACGCCACCGGCGGCCAGGACGGCCGGGTCTCCATCGAGGTCGACCCGCGCCTGGCCCACAACACCAAGGCGACGGTCGCCGAGGCCAAGCAGCTGGCCTGGCTCGTGGACCGGCCCAACACCCTGATCAAGATCCCGGCCACCAAGGCGGGGCTGCCGGCGATCGCCGAGACGATCGGCCACGGCATCAGCGTCAACGTCACGCTGATCTTCTCGCTCGAGCGCTACCGGGCCGTCATGGACGCGTACCTCACCGGCCTGGAGAAGGCCAAGGAGCGCGGCCTGGACCTGTCGAAGATCCACTCGGTGGCGTCCTTCTTCGTCTCCCGCGTGGACACCGAGATCGACAAGCGCCTGGACGGCATCGGCACCGACGAGGCCAAGGCGCTGCGCGGCAAGGCCGCCGTCGCCAACGCCCGGCTCGCCTACCAGGCGTACGAGGAGGTCTTCTCCTCCGACCGCTGGAACGCGCTGGAGAGCGCGGGCGCCAACAAGCAGCGTCCGCTGTGGGCGTCGACCGGCGTGAAGGACCCGGCGTACCAGGACACCATGTACGTCACCGACCTGGTGGCGCCGAACACGGTGAACACCATGCCGGAGGCCACGCTGGAGGCCACCGAGGACCACGGCGAGATCACCGGCAACACCGTCGCCGGCACCTACGAGCAGGCGCGCGCCGACATCGACGCGCTGGAGAAGCTCGGGATCTCGTACGACGACGTGGTCCAGGTGCTGGAGGACGAGGGCGTCGAGAAGTTCGAGGCGTCCTGGAACGACCTGCTCAAGTCGACCGAGGCGGAGCTTCAGCGCCTCGCTCCCTCGGAGGGCTGAATTGTCCCCCTCTTCCGGTTCCGGGGCGAATCCGCTCCGTGATCCCGCCGACCGACGGCTCCCGCGTATCGCGGGGCCGTCGGGCCTGGTCATCTTCGGCGTCACCGGCGACCTGTCCCGCAAGAAGCTGATGCCGGCCGTGTACGACCTCGCCAACCGGGGTCTGCTGCCGCCGGGCTTCTCCCTGGTCGGCTTCGCCCGCCGCGAGTGGGCCAACGAGGACTTCGCCGCCGAGGTCCACGACGCCGTCAAGGAGCACGCCCGCACCCCGTTCCGCGAGGAGGTCTGGCAGCAGCTCATCCAGGGGATGCGCTTCGTGCAGGGCACCTTCGACGACGACGACGCCTTCGAGCGGCTGCGCTCCACCATCGAGGAGCTCGACAAGGCACAGGGCACGGGCGGCAACTTCGCCTTCTACCTGTCGGTGCCGCCGAAGTCCTTCCCCGTGGTGATCCAGCAGCTCAAGAAGCACGGTCTGGCCGACCAGACCGGTGGTTCCTGGCGGCGCGCGGTCATCGAGAAGCCGTTCGGTCACGACCTGAAGTCGGCCGAGGACCTGAACCACGTCGTGCACGAGGTGTTCGAGCCGGACCAGGTGTTCCGGATCGACCACTACCTCGGCAAGGAGACCGTCCAGAACATCCTGGCGCTGCGCTTCGCCAACACCATGTTCGAGCCGATCTGGAACCGGTCCTTCGTGGACCACGTGCAGATCACCATGGCCGAGGACATCGGCATCGGCGGCCGGGCCGGCTACTACGACGGCATCGGCGCCGCCCGTGACGTCATCCAGAACCACCTGCTCCAGCTCATGGCCCTGACGGCCATGGAGGAGCCTGCCTCCTTCGACGCGGACGCGCTGGCCGCCGAGAAGGAGAAGGTCCTCGGCGCGGTACGGCTGCCGAAGGACCTGGGCAGCTCGACCGTGCGCGGCCAGTACGCGAGCGGCTGGCAGGGCGGCGAGAAGGTCATCGGCTACCTCGAAGAGGACGGCATCGACGCCAAGTCGAAGACCGACACCTACGCCGCCATCAAGGTGGAGGTCGACAACCGCCGCTGGGCGGGCGTCCCCTTCTATCTGCGCACCGGCAAGCGGCTGGGCCGCCGGGTCACCGAAATCGCGGTCGTCTTCCAGCGGGCCCCGCACTCCCCCTTCGACCACACGGCGACGGAGGAGCTGGGCCAGAACGCGGTCGTCATCCGCGTCCAGCCCGACGAGGGCATCACGGTCCGCTTCGGCTCCAAGGTGCCGGGCACCTCGATGGAGATCCGGGACGTGTCGATGGACTTCGCGTACGGCGAGTCCTTCACGGAGTCCAGCCCGGAGGCGTACGAGCGGCTCATCCTGGACGTGCTGCTGGGCGACGCCAACCTGTTCCCGCGCACCGAGGAGGTCGAGCTGTCCTGGAAGATCCTCGACCCGATCGAGGACTACTGGGACAAGAACGGCAGGCCCGCGCAGTACAAGTCGGGCACCTGGGGTCCCGTCGAGGCCGACGAGATGCTCGCACGAGACGGACGGAGCTGGCGCCGCCCATGAAGACAGATCTCACGGACACCACGGCCAGCAAGATCAACAAGGCGCTGGTGCAGGGCCGCCGGGCCATCGGCACGCCCGCCGTGGGCATGGTGCTCACCCTGGTCATCGTCACCGACGAGGAGAACGCCTACGACGCGCTGAAGGCGGCCGGCGACGCCTCCCACGAGCACCCCTCGCGGACGCTGCTGGTCATCAAGCGCGTCTCCCGCTCCCCCCGCGACCGCACGCAGTCCCGGCTGGACGCCGAGGTGCGGGTGGGCGCGGAGGCGGGCACCGGCGAGACGGTGGTGCTGCGGCTGTACGGCGAGGTGTCCGACCACGCCGACTCCGTGGTGCTGCCGCTGCTGCTGCCGGACGCCCCGGTCGTCGTCTGGTGGCCGGTGAACGCCCCGCTCGACCCGGCCAACGACCCGCTGGGCGCCCTCGCCCAGCGCCGGGTCACCGACACCTACACCGCCGAGCAGCCGGTGCGGGACCTGTCCACCCGCGCCGCCGCCTACACGCCCGGCGACACGGACCTGTCCTGGACCCGGATCACACCGTGGCGGTCGATGCTGGCCGCCGCCCTGGACCAGGTCGTGTGCGAGGTCAAGGCCGTCGAGGTGGAGGGCGAGGAGTTCAACCCGAGCTGCGAGCTGCTCGCGATGTGGCTCGCGGACCGGCTGGACGTGCCCGTCAAGCGCTCCCTGTCGTCCGGCCCCGGGCTCACCGCGGTCCGCATGGACACCAGCGGCGGCCCGATAACGCTGGACCGCGCGGACGGCTCGCTGGCCACGCTGTCCATCGAGGGCCAGCCGGACCGCGCGGTGGCGCTGAAGCGGCGTGACACGGCCGAGCTGATCGCGGAGGAGCTGCGGCGCCTCGACCCGGACGACACGTACGCGTCTGCGCTGCGGTACGGGGTGGACCGGCTGAGCTCGTCGAACGGCGGCACCGACCGGGCTCCGGCCGCCGCTCCGACACCGGACGCGGCGCCCAAAGGAGAGGCGGTCGCCGTCGAGACCCCTGTCGAGGTCGCTGCGAAAGCTCCCGCGAAGGAAGCGGCGGCGCAGGCTCCGGTGAAGCGGAAGGCGGCGTCGAAGTGAGTGCCCCGCAGCTGGTCGTCCACCACGACAAGGAACTGATGGCGCAGGCCGCGGCGGCCCGGCTGATCACCAAGATCGTGGACGCGCAGTCCTCGCGCGGTTCCGCGTCCGTGGTGCTCACCGGCGGCCGCAACGGCAACGGCCTGCTGGCCGCGCTGGCGTCGGCCCCCGCCCGGGACGCCGTCGACTGGGCGCGGCTGGACCTGTGGTGGGGTGACGAGCGCTTCCTCCCCGAGGGAGACCCGGAGCGCAATGTCACCCAGGCCCGCGAGGCGCTGCTCGACGCGGTGCCGCTGGACCCGGAGCGCGTGCACGCCATGCCCGCCTCGGACGGTCCGTACGGTGCCGACGTGGAGGCGGCGGCGGAGGCGTACGCGGCGGAGCTGGCCAAGGCCGCGGGCCCCGAGAACCACGGCAGCGTCCCCGCCTTCGACGTCCTGATGCTGGGCGTCGGGCCGGACACCCATGTGGCCTCGCTCTTCCCCGAGCTGCCCGCCGTCCGGGAGACCGAGCGCACGGTGGTGGGTGTGCACGGCGCCCCCAAGCCGCCGCCGACCCGGATCACCCTCACGTTGCCGGCGATCCGCGCGGCCCGCGAGGTCTGGCTCCTGGCCGCCGGCGAGGACAAGGCCCAGGCCGCCGCGATCGCGCTGTCGGGTGCGGGTGAGATCCAGGCTCCGGCCGCGGGTGCCCGCGGCCGCTCCCGGACCCTGTGGCTGCTGGACTCCGCGGCGGCCTCCCAGCTGCCCCGGTCGCTCTATCCGCCGGCTTCGCCGTGAGGCCGGTCTCGCCGTGAACGAAGGGGCGGGGGGGGGGGGGGCCCCCCCCCCCCCCCCCGGGCGGCCCCCCCCCCCCAGGCCCCCCCCCCACCCCCCCCCCCCAAGGGGCGAGGGAAAAGCAAAGAAAAACCCACACGGACAA
>NZ_JBEYXB010000033.1:0-80951 GCF_040644935.1 Streptomyces sp. NPDC046915
GCACCCCCCCTTGCCACTCAACGGTGCTGTGGAGCGCCGTCACTGGCGGTACGGTCGAGGGAGCGCAGACGAGGGGAGTGGACGGGGATGCTGACGGAGGCCTTGACGGCGCTCGCCGCCGCGGGGGGTACCGCGGTGGCACAAGCCGCGGGTACGGATGCGTGGGCGGGGATACGGCAGCGGGTGGCCCGGCTGTTGGGCCGAGGCGACCTGCAGCGCGAACGGGCCCAGTTGGAGCGGCTGGACGTGACTGCGGCCGCCTTGGTTTCCGCTGTCGGGGACGAGGCGGATCGAGTGCGCCAGGTGCAGGCGGAGGGGTGGCGCAGCCGGTTCGAGATGCTGTTGGAGGACCTGGACGAGTTGGCGGGCGAGGAGGCGGCTGCCGAGCTGCGCGCCCTGGTGGCTGAGGCGCGCAATGCCGCCGGCAGCGGCGCGCGGATGGAGGGGAACGTCTTTCACGGGCCTGCCGCGATACAGGTCGGGGACCGCAACCGACAGGACAACCACTTCGGGCCAGGGGCGTGACCGCGTCGGAGTCCGGCGGCCCCGCGCAGGGATGGGTGTTCGGCAACACCTTCTATGGTCCGACCGCCATCAACTTGGGGGCCGGCGGTGTCCAGAACAACTACTTCCAGCTCGTCATCGACGATCCGCAGGAGGCCTCGGCGCGCGACCTCGCCCGTACGGTGCTGGCGCAGTGGCGTGAAGAAGCCCGTATGCGTGGCCTGTTCGACCCGGTGCCGATCCCGGTCCCTTGGCGGGCCGTGCGGGATACGGAATTCGGGGATCACCCTCATCTGATCGGAGACAGCGCCGAGGGAAGCGGCGCCGACCCGGGCGCGTTCACCAAGGCATTCCTCGCGCTGCGGCAGCGTCGCCTGGTGGTCCTGGGCGAGGCGGGAGCCGGCAAGACGACACTGGCCGTACTGCTGGTGATCGAACTGCTGCAGGGGATGCGCGTCGGGGACGCCGTGCCCGTTCTGATGCCGATCGCGTCGTGGCGTCCAGGCGAGGAGCACTTGCACACCTGGCTCGAGCACCGTCTGCTCCGCGACTACCCGCAACTGACGGCCGACACGGCGCGGGACCTCATCCGCGACCAGCGGATCCTGCCCGTGCTGGACGGCCTTGACGAACTGCCGCCCGACCACGCGCCCCTGGCCCTCAAAAGCCTCAACGAGGCCCTGGCAGCGGGTGGTTCCCTCATCCTCACCTGCCGCACGAGCGCCTACGCGAAAGCAGCCCGCGCTGCTTCCGTACTGCGGTCGGCGGCGGTCGTACGGGCCGACCCCCTGTCCGCCGAGGCAGCCACCGAATATCTGCGCAGCAGCGCCACCCCGCAGCACGCGGCACGCTGGCAGCCGGTGCTGGACGACCTTGCCCGGCGCCCGCACGGCAGCCTGGCCCGGTGTCTGTCCATGCCACTGACGCTCTGGCTGGCCCGCGTCGCTTACCAGGAGCCTGACACTCGACCCGCCGGACTCACCGACCCGGCAAGGTTCCCCAACGCCACGGCGGTCGAACGCCATCTCCTGGACGCGCTCGTTCCCGCGCTGTACCCGGACGGCCCGGCACCGCCCCCGCCCAGGGGCAGACGCCCGCCGCGCCACTGGCGCGCGGACGCAGCCAACCGCTGGCTGACCACCCTGGCCCGCCACATCACCGACCTGAACGGCGAGGACATCTCCTGGTGGGAACTGCGCTGCCGGCCGAAGCACTGGCGCGAGCGAAGGGCGCTGGGCCTGCTGGCATTGGTAATCGTGTGGATGGTGGTGCCCATTCTCGATGGACCGGATTTCACCCTGGACGACGACATGGGCGGCCCGGTGTTCTTCCTCTACGTGGGGTGCCTGTTCCTCAGCTTCACCATGCGGGTCCCGGACGGTCTCGCTCGGGGAAAGGTTCAGTTCCGGCCCCATCTCGGGCTGCTGCTACGCCTCACGGTCCTTCCGGTGGGCTGGGTCATGGTGCTGTTCGTCGGGCTGACCGCCACAGCGTTAGCCGGGCCGAACAGCAGTCTTGTGCTGCAGATCCTCCTCCTGCTGGGAGGGCTGGCCGCGGCCGTGCTCGCCCTGCTGCTGTTGGCCTGGCTCATGGTCACGGCGGGAAGCCGGGTTGACCGCGACGAGGCCAGTACCCCGCACCGCTCGCTCACCCTCAGCCGACGGCGGACGCTGGTCACGGTCACCGGACTGGCTGTGCTGATCATCTTCTTCATCACCGAACCGGCCCTCACCACCATGTCGGCTGCTGACCCGACCGCAGCGGCTCCGGCCTTCCGACTCGCGGCGCTGGCCGCGGCCTTCACCGTGCCGGCCGCGCTCACCCAGTCGCCGTGGGCCGACTACCTGCTGGCACGGTCGCTGTTCGCCGTCCGCGGGCTGCTGCCCTGGCGCCTGGAGGCCTTCCTCGCCGACGCCCACCGGCGCGGCGTCCTGCGGCAGGTAGGGTCCGTCTACCAGTTCCGCCACGCCAGACTGCGAGACCGGCTGGCGTGGCGGAACGTTGCGCCCGCACCTGAAGACCGTCGAGGCCAGGATCTGCTGATCCATACGGACATCGACTCCGCGAAGGCCCGGTCCGGCACCATCAAGAAGATCAGCTTCGACACGGCCATACGGTGCGAGACCTGCGACGGCAGCGGCACAGTCACCTCCACTGCCTGCGACAGGTGCACCGGCCAGGGCCGAGTACGCACCCGACGCACCCTCTCCGTCAGGATCCCGCCAGGCGTCCAGGACGGCACACGCATCCGCCTGACCGGGCAAGGCCAGGCCGGCCTCCATGGAGGAGACCCGGGCGACCTGTACGTACAGCTCCGTTTGCTCGGACAGTGCTCGTAATCTGCCGACAGTGCTCACGGAAATACGCGCGCCCAGGGCGGTTGGTCGAAGAACGGCCCGGTGTTCTGGAAGTACGCCGACGAGGGCGAGCACTAATCCCCAAACCGGACGCCGCCCGCGCGGTCTGGGAAGACGCTGCCGCCGCGCCCGACGGGAAGGGCCCGGCACTGTGGCTCCATGGCGACCTGCATCCGGCCGACGTTCTCACCGCAGACGGCACCTTCTGCGGCGTGACCGACTTTGGTGACCTATTCGCAGGCGATCCTGCCTTCGACGAGCACGGCCCGGCGGCCTACGTCACCGACGCCTGTCGCCCGGCGTAAGCAGACTACTGACTTTGGCTCTTCAACTCCCTCTCCCCTCCGGCGATCTCGTTCACTCGGTCGACTCCTGGCCGATGAGCAGGTCGAGCAGGCTGGCGGGGGCATTGTCGCCGAAGACCAGCCGGTGATTCTTGTCGGATTCGGCGGCGAACTGGGCACTGCGGGGAAAAAGGGCCTGCTCGTACTCCGTAAGGGCGGCATCGATGTCGTCGGGATGTGCGGCGATGGCTTTGCCGAGTTCGGCGCCGTCGAACATGGCGAGGTTGGCGCCCTCCCCGGCGAACGGTGACATGAGGTGGGCGGCGTCGCCCAGCAGCGTCACGCCGGGAACGCGGTCCCAGCGGTGGCCGATCGGCAGGGCGCTGATCGGGCGCGGGGCGAGGGCTGTTTCCCCGTCAGTGATGAGTGCGGTGAGTTCAGGCGCCCATCCGGCGAATTCTGCCGCGACCTGGGCCGCCGCCGTTTCGGGACTGGCGACAATGGCGGCGATCCAGTCCTGCGGCTTGTTGAGCGCGATGTAGGTGTGAAGAACGGCGTCGGCCTCTCGGTGGCCAAGGATCCCCTTGCCTGCTGTGACGGCGAACAGGGAACCGTCGCCGGCGGCCTTGGCCGCTGCGGGGTGACGCTGGTCGGCGTCGTACAGGTAGGTCTCGATGAACGACGTTCCGACGTACTCGGGCTTCGCGTCGGAGAGCAGCGGCCGGACCCTCGACCAGGCGCCGTCCGCGCCGACGAGGAGGCCGGTCGTCACGGTCGGCCCGTCGGCGAACGTCAGCTCGTGCCTTCCGTCTCCGAGGGGGCGGACACTGGTGACCTTGTGTCCCCACTGGATCATCTCGCCGGGCAGCGAGTTGAGCAGGATCCGACGCAGGTCTCCGCGGAGCACCTCGGGGCGCCCGCCTGTGCCGTCGTCGGGCTGGTCGAGCAGAACCGCGCCGTGCTGGTCGAGCACGCGCACGGCCTCGCCGCCTTCGTGGATGATCGCGCGGAACTCGTCGGTGAGGCCGGCCGCTTCGAGGGCGAGCTGCCCGTTGTACTCGTGGATGTCGAGCTGGCCGCCCTGCGTGCGGGCGTCCGCCGACGTCTCGGCTTCATAGATGGTCGCGGGGATGCCGTGCAGGTGCAGGACCCGGGCGAGGGTCAGGCCGCCGAGCCCGGCGCCGATGATCGTGACGGGAGTGGTCATGGTGGTTTCCCTTTCGACCGGACACGTTCCACCCGGATACAGTGTTCGCAGTACTGGCGCTTACGATAGCACTACTGCGAACAGTGAACGCAGTAGTGAGGAGGGCAACCCGATGGACGACGCTCACACGGTGGTCTGGAACCGGCCGGAGCGGGCCGCGAAAGGCCCCGCCCCGTCACGCACGCGGGCGGAGATCACCGCCGCCGCCATCGCGATCGCTGACGCCGAGGGCATCGAGGCACTGTCCATGCGGCGCGTCGCCAAGGAACTGGGAACGGGCACAGCCTCGCTCTACCGCTACCTGGCATCCAAAGACGACCTGCTCAACCTCATGCTCGACGCCGTAGCGGCCGAAGACGGCGGCCCGCCTGCCCCCACCGGCGACTGGCGCGGCGACTTGCGGACACTGGCCTATCGCTCCCGGGCCACCATCCACCGACATCCCTGGATGACCTCCCTCGCGGCAGGGCGCCCATCACTCGGACCGAACTCCCTCGATGCCATCGAACACGCACTCGCCGCCCTCGATCCCCTCGGCTTCGATATCGACGTCATGATCACCGTCGTCGACACGCTGCAGGCCTTCGTCCGCGGCTACGCCATCGGCGAGCTCGCCCAGCAGGAAGCCGTCCGACGCTCCGGAGTCGGCGTCCAGGAATGGATGGACGCCCACGCGCCCTACCTCGACAAAGTCGTCAGGGCCGGGCGCCATCCACTCCTCGCCCGGGTCATTCGTGATGCCGAACTTCCCCACGCGGCCGACAGCGCCGAGCGCGGTTTCCAACTGGGACTCGAACGACTCCTCGACGGATGGGAGGCCAACCTCCCCGTCCGGCCCTGACGATTCGGCAGCGCCAACTGGAGGTTCCTCGGCGAACCCCGCGCTCCGACGTCGGCCTCCGCGCGCGCCGAACCCCCGACGCAGCACGACTCCCAGAAGCGCCCTCTGCCCGGGCAAGATCAAGAACGTGACGCCAGACTGGCAGGTGATGGTGCGCAGGATGGTCGACTTGCCGCCGCCGGTGCCTGCGGAGATCAGGATGTGCGGGGAGTCGGCGTCCAGGTCGACGGAGACCGCCTTGCCGCCGGATCCGACGCCGATGACGGGTGCGGACTCCTTGGCCTTGGCCATCATCTCCCGGATCTCAGGGTCCTTCAGCAGGGCCTTCGCCGGGAGCTTGCGGGTCTTCTTCACCACCACGTATGTCTCGCGGCCGGCCACGTGCCATGAGAACGTCACGCCCTCCAGTGCGAGCTTGTGCGTGATGAGGTCGGCGATCAGGTCCTTGGAGAAGTCCAGGCGCCCCGGCACGTCGACGCGTATCTCCGCAGCGTCGTCGGAGAAGTTCTTCGGGATGTGAAGGTAGCGGCGCGGGTCGGTCTGCTCCGGCAGCCTGAGCGGCAGCGCGAGCGCCTCATGCAGCGGGAAGACCCACTCACGCATCAGCTCCCGGCGCTTGCGGGTCACCAGCCCGTACGTGACACCGCCGACGGTCAACGCGGAGGCCGCGCCGATGCCGCCGGTCTCCAGCGCGGCGAGGGCCTGGTCCCGGTTCTCCCACAGATCCTGGGCCATCTGCCAGCTGATGTCCGGGTGCCTGCCGACCAGGTAGGCGCCCTCCCCCGCCGCTGCGAGCCTGGGGATCCGGAAGGCCAGGCGCTGCCACCCGGCCCGGTAGGCGGAACGCCCCACGCGGCCTTCGACTTTCGGCAGGACCCGGGTACCCGAGCACCAGAACGTCGCGTCGGTCCGCTTCGCCCCGTCCATGGAGCGCCCGGCGAGGAACCGGCCGATACCGAACGCGAGGGATTCGGCGGTCTCTTCCGCCTGCTTGTCGAACTTCGTCTGCGCCATGCCGTGCCCCGGCGGTGCGCTGGGTACGGGTCAGCGGGCGATTGAGATCGCGAAGGGTGTGAATCCGGTGGAGCGGATGACGTGCGGGACGAAGAGGATCGCGGCCTCTGTGGCGCGGGCGGTTTGGATCCCGCCGAGGTCGGTGATCCACTCCTTTCGCCAGCCGAGGTCGGTGAGCAGTTCGCGGACGGTCTGCTTGGCCTGCGGGTACTCGCCGGAGAGGAAGGCGTCGGGCGCCTCGGTGAGCATGGCCGGCGCGGTCATCACCGGGAAGAGCATGGTGTTGAGTGTCTTGACGACACGTGTTTCGGGGAGCGCTTCCTGGAGTTGCTCGGCGAGGCTTGAGCCGGGGTAGATCAGGTCGGCAGGCAGTCCGTCCGGTCCGTCGACGGTGGCGTTGGAGACGTCGACGAGGATCTTGTCGCGCAGTTCCTCGCGCAGGGCGACGAGCCGGTCCAGCGAGCCGGCGCCCGGGGTGGCGTTGATGACGATCTGGGCTGTCCGGGCAGCGTCGGCGGCGGCGCCCGGTGCGCGGTCCGCCACCCTCACCTCATGCCCTGCCCGGGTGAGGGCTGTGGCCAGATTGCCGCCGACGCGGCCGTTTCCGAGAACTGCGATCGTGGTCATGATGATCTGGTCCTTCCGTGCGTGCAGGTTGTAGTGCGCGTTCAGCGTGACAGCGTGGCGACGGCCTCGGCGTGGACGCCGGGCGCGGCGGCCAGGAGGCTCTCACTCTGCGGGGTCCAAGGGCGGCCCTCGGCATCGGAGATCTGTCCGCCGGCCTCGGTGACGAGCAGCGCCCCGGGCAGCAGATCCGCACGGGCGCCGGCGAACTGCCAGAAGGCGTCGATCCGGCCGGCGGCCACGTTCAGCAGGTGCAGGGTCGCGGGCACGGCGGTGCGGACGACGAGCGCGTCGAAGAGCATCGCGGTGATCGAGGAGCCGACGCGCCGCACGACCTTCTCGTCCTCGTCCGGCCGGGCCTGGCTGGTGGCCACGATGCTCAGGCCGAGGTCCGCGGTCTGGGAGACGTGCAGCGGCCGGCCGTCGAGGTAGGCGCCCGCGCCGGTGAGCGCGGTGTAGGTCTCGCCGGTCAACGGCAGGTGGACCGCAGTGAGCACCGGCTGGTTCTCACGCACGAGGGTGGCCGTCACCGCCCACTCCGGCAGGGCGTGCAGGTGGTTGACGTTGCCTTCGGCCGGATCCACGACCCACCATTCGCCGGGCGGCAGCGCCCCGCCGTCCAGCTCGTCCTCCACCCAGCCGGCGTCCGGGCGCAGGCGCGTGAGGCGGGGGCGCAGGATGTCGAGGGCCGTATCGTCGTTGGCGGCAAGCGCGCGCATCAGCTCTTCGCGGCTCTGGTAGCGGACCACCTCGCCGAAGCGCTCGCGCAGCGCCGAACCGGCCGCGCGCACGGCGATCGCGGTCTGGCCGAGCAGGTCGGCGTCGGAGGCGGCGACGTGAGTGGTCTGAAGCGTTTCGGACATGGTGGTACTCCCGTGTGAGGAGGGGTGATGAGGCGGGTCGGGCCAAGCTGTGCGTTCAGTCCTGCGCTCTCGTCTCCAAGGTAGAGAGCCCGATGATTAACCACAAATGCATGTCAGGCACGGCCAGGATTACTCACATGCAACTGGATTTGAACCTGCTCGCCGCGCTCGACGCGCTGCTGGAGGAGGGAAGTGTGGCCGGGGCGGCCGCGCGCCTGCACGTCACCGCCCCTGCGATGAGCCGGAGTCTGGGCCGAATCCGGCGCACGACCGGGGATCAGATCCTGGTGCGCACCGGCCGCACGATGACCCCGACGCCGTATGCGATCGCCGTCCGGGAACAGGTGCACGAGCTGCTGCACCAGGTCCAGGGGGTGCTGGCACCGAGCCGTGAACTCGATCTGGCAACGTTGGAGCGCACTTTCACACTCCGTTGGCACGATTCCCTGGTCGCCTTGAGCGGCCCCACACTGCTCTCGGCCGTGCGCGGACAGGCGCCGGGCGTGCGATTGCGATTCGTCGCGGAATCGAGCATCGACACCCCCGAGTTGCGGCGCGGCGAGGTCGACCTGGAGGCGAACGCCAACCGCCCGAGCGCACCGGACATCCGTGCCGAGAACGTGGGCGAGACCCGCCTCGTCATCGTACGCCGAGCGGACACAGCCCGGTGGGGCGGGGCAGTTCGAGCCGTACGGGCCCGGCGATGGCCGTCGGCACGGCGGACGCGCGAGCGGCCAGACCCAGAGCCGAGGCGGCGCCCAGCGCGGCTAAAGACCGTGTCCTACGTGGTGAGGCGGACGAAGCGCTTGTAGCAGCAGATGTCCGCGGCAAGCCCGAGAAAGGCCAGGTAGTTGCGGGGATGACGCTCGTAGCGGGGGCTGAGTCTGCGGTAGCCGGACAGCCACGACATCGTGCGCTCGATCATCCACCTGCGGCGGCCGAACCGTTCGCTGGACTCGATGCCTTTGCGTGCGATCCGGACTCCGATGCGCTTGCCGCGTAACCATTTCCGCAGGTCCCGGCGGTCGTATGCCTTATCTGCATGCAGGCGCTGGGCTTGAAGTACCGGCCGCGGTGGGGTCGTGTCTCGTTTGGTGGCCCTCGACCATGGGCTTCAGCCCTTCGCCGTCGTGGGTGTTGGCGGCCGAGACGCCGACGAGGAGGGGCAGTCCGTTCGTGTCCGACAGGACGTGCATCTTGGAGCCCGGCTTGCCCCGGTCAACGGGGCTCGGACCTGTGTGTTCGCCCCTTTTTTCGCCCTGCCGTGGGCGGTGTCCAGGACGACGCGGGTCACGTCAATCAGGCCGGCGCGTCCAGTCGGTGCAAGACCGCTTCGTGCAGGCGGCCCCAGGCTCCGGCTCTGGATCAGATCAGGAACCGGCGATGGGCAGTGGACTTCGAAACGCCGAAGCAGGGCGGCAGCGCCCGCCAGGCACAGCCGCTGACCAGCACGTAGATGATGGCCGCGAACAGCGCATCATCAGGAGCATTGACCGTCCCGCCGCCCTGCGGCCGTGCCCGTTGCTCAGGAATCAGCGGCTCGGCGATTTCCCACAGTCCGTCCGGCACGATCCAACTCCACGTTCCCCGCCCCCATACCGGGTCAACGTCCGCCTCACCACGTAGGACACGGTCTTAACGAGTCATCTCAATTGGCGATCAGGGACGGGGAATGCGCTGGCCGGGCTGGTGCAGCAACGGTTGAATGCCGCTGTGGAGAACACCTGGACGCCGGCCCATCAAGCGGTGGAGAACGGGGAGGGGGAGACCCTGGCTCAGCTGCTGGCCAAGGAGGCCAACCTCGATGAGATATGCGGCAATATAACCCTCCTGACGCACGCCATTGACGTCGAAGGCGATGGCGCCTTGCAAAGTGGCGGCCCGCTGACTGTGCATACCACCGCTGTGCTCCTGGCCTTCGGTGCTGACCCGCAACTCCCGGGGCGTGACGGGCAAACGCCCATGGACCTGGCCCTTCACTACGGCCATGACCTTGCAGTCGAGCTGTTGCAACGGCACATCAGCGGGTGAGGCGGCGCAGGCGCAAGGATCACGGTACGGCGGGGATGTGTCCGCCTGATCGCTGTTTGCCCCTCGCGCCAGCCGAAACCCGTGGCCCCGTCCGGCAGGTGTCCGGCGCCGCGACAGCCGCGCGGGACTCCTGCGTCCTCATGGCGACCGAGCCGCGCTGGGCAGGTGCTATTCAATTCAGTTCCAGGTCTGCTCCAGCGAAGCGGAGGCTTGCTGCGCACCCTCTGCGAGACTGGACCGAGGCCCGGCGTCTGGCCGGGGCTGCATGCGGCTCTGCTCGTCGAGCTGCGTCCGCGAAGACGCACGACGACAGCGCGATCCGCATGTCGTGTCCCCGCCGGGAGCGGGCCGTACGGTGTGACGGGCGGACGCCGAGCGGGTTCGCCGCCGTGCTCATGGGCCCGATGGCTGAGCGGTCCTGGGAGCTCCCGGCCATCGGCGGCAGCGTGCTGGGCCTTCTCTGTACTACTGACTCGGTCGTATGTCTCGCCACTGGCGCGCATGGTTACGCCGCCATGAGCGATCTTGATTTCGGATCGACAACCAGCCGCCCAGAACCACACCAAGCAGCGCGGCTATGGCCCTGATCGAAGTGTTCAGAACACTTGTTGACGTGCCTCCTCGACTGCTACTGAACTTGAATGCGCGATGTCGGGACCGGACGCCCGGCATGAGTCGCCCGTTTCGCGGGCCTATGGGTGTTGCCGGGCAGTCCGTCGGGAGAGCATCCTCCCGTGATCCAGCCCCTGCCGCAGTTGCCGAAACCCGAGTTCGTCCTGATCCCCGTCGAGACCCACCCGAGGTGCCCACCCAGATCGCTGTCGAGCTCAAGGAGACTGGCATCCCAGACGGGTTGATCGGATACGAGTACCGGCCACTGAGCCAGCCGGTGCACTTCGGGCGGATCGGTGAACGGGGGCTGGTCGCCATCGCGACAAGTGGCGTGAATGAAGACCGGCCGAATGCCCCGCCTCACGCTGCCGCGAGCAGCGGCCGTACGCACCCTGACAGTCGTCCAGAGCCCCACACCCCCTCTGAAGACGGGCTCAAGGTCCTCGCAAGCTGGGCAGCGACACGCCCTCCGACCTCGGAGCCGACCCGGCATCAGAGTCATTGAGGCTGGGAACGGTACTCACCGGGCGTTCGATCGAAACCCTTTCCGGCCATCGCTGCGCAGCTTCGGCACCCCCTTGGGCGCTGCGTAAGAAGCCTGGCCGTCACAGACGGGGACGGAAGGTCAGCCGGCGGCTGCCTCGTCGAACTGCTTGGTGTCGAAGAGCTGGTTGATGTGGCCGCCGAGCTCGGACCAGTGCCGTCCGGAGAGTTCGGCGGCGGCGCGTGCGTCGCCGCTGGCGCAGACGTCGATGAGTTCGTCGTGGTGCTCGATGGTGTTGCGGCCGCCGAGGAGGGTGGAGAACTTGCGGTAGAGGATGCGGTGGATCTGCGGGTGGAGCTGTTCGACGATCCGGCTGAGTACGGGGTTGTCTGCGGCCGCGATGGGGACGGCGTGGAAGCGGTCGTCGGCGGCAAGCGCCGCAGTGGTGTCGTTGGCGGCGACAGCCTGTTCGAAGTCGCGGTTGGCCTCGCGCATGCGCTCCAGGTCCTGTGCGGTCATGACCGGCACGGCTGTCTCGGTGGCGAGTTGGTCGAGGGAGCGAAGGACGGCGAGGGTCTTTTCGACGTCGCGGCGGTTGAGGGTGGTGATGCGGGTGTAGACGCCGGGCTTGGCCTCGACCAGGCCGATGTCGGCGAGCCGGGCGAGCGCCTCGCGCACCGGGGTGCGACTGAGTCCGAGGCGCTCGGCAAGCTCACCGTCCCTGACCTTCTCTCCGGGTACGAGTTCACCGCGCACGATGGAGTCACGCAGGCGGTGGAACACCTCGTCACTGAGGAGACGGCGGGAGACAGGGTGGTCAAGCGACATATTGCGTACAATACATCGCCGCGGTCTCATACGGCTGTGTTCCCGGTGGTGGCCCGGCGGACCAGAGCCTGAGCCAGGACGAGGGCCGGGTCGACGAGAGGCACGTCCACGGCATGCGTGGGAAGCCCGAGCGGGATCTCGGTGCAGCCGGCGATCACCGCCTGTGCACCCTGCTCGGTCAGGCGCCGCGCGGCGCGGGCCAGAAGGGCGGTCGTCGCGTCGTCGCGGGCGCCGGCTTTCACCGCTCGGACGACGGTCATGACCTCGTGCTCCTGGCTGTCGGCGTCGGGCAGGACGAGTCTGGTCCCGAAGCGGCCGAGCCACTCCTGGTACAGGCCTGCGCGGACGGTACCGGTGGTGGCGAGCAGTCCGGCGGTATGGATGCGCGGGCTCATAGTGCTGAGGTGCTGGGCAACTTCGCCAATCATGTGGACGATGGGCAGGCCGACGTGGTCGGCGATGCGGGGGACGAAGGCGTGAGCGGTGTTGCAGGGGATGGCGATGACGGTGGCACCGGCCTCGCGCAGGACGCGGCCGCCGTCGAGAAGCCAGGGGGTGGGGTCGGGACCGTCGCCGAGCAGGGCCTCGGTGCGATCGGGGATGGTCGGGTCGGACCAGATGACAGTACGGAGGTGGTCCTGGTCGCTGGATCCAGGAGTGGTCGCGACGAGCTTGGCGTAGAAGTCGGCAGTGGCTGCCGGGCCCATACCGCCCAGGATGCCGATGATCTCGGAGGTGGAGGTGGTCACTGTGCGGGTTCCTTCTGAAGCGAGGTGGCCGGCGCTTGGGAGGTGTCCCGGCTGTGATGCTTGGCTTCGCGCCGATTCTCTGAGCTGTCGACGACGGCGGCGGCCAGCGAGTTGCCGATGACGTTCACGCCGGTGCGGGCCATGTCGACGATGAAGTCCACGCCGAGGAGCAGGGCGATGCCCTCGGCGGGCAGTCCGATGGAGTTGCCGGCGGCGATGAGGACGACGATGGAGGCGGAGGCGACGCCGGCCATGCCCTTGGAGAGGATCACCAGCACGCCGACCATCAGGAGCAGGGCGGGCAAGGAGGTGTCGGCTCCGTAGGCGTTGGCGAGGAAGACCAGCGCGGCCGCCTGATACAGGACGGATCCATCAGTGTTGAAGGAGTAGCCGAGCGGGACGACGAACGAGGTCGTCGAGCGACTGACGCCGAAGGCTTCGAGCTTGCCCATCAGCGGGGCCAGCACCGACTCGGAGCTACGGGTGACGAAGGCGATCCCGGCCAGCCCGGCGATCGACTTCAGCAGTTCGAGGTAGCGGATGCGGTAGACCGCGGCGATGAGTGGGAAGAGCACGCCGATGACGATCGCCAGGCCCGCGTAGACCACGGCGATGAAGCCCAGCAGGCTGCGCAGGTTGCCGAAGCCGTAGTAGGCGACGTCGTAGGAGATGAAGCCGAGCACGCCCAGCGGCGCAACCCTGATGACGTAACCGACGACCTTGAACATGACCGCGGCGACCGACTCCAGCACGGACGCGAAGGGCTCGGACTTCTCGCCGATCGCGGCCATGGCGATGCCCACGAGGAGGGCGAAGACGATCGCGCCGAGCAGGTTGCCCTCGCCGAACGCGGCGAAGATGTTCTTCGGCACGGCGTCCAGGACCAGCTCGTGGAAGTCGATGCCCTGGCTCAGCCCGTCCAGGTCCTTGGCGTCGGCGCCGTGGACGGGGGCGCCCTTGCCGATGCCCGTGAGCTTAGCCAGGCCAACCGCGATCAGCAGGATGACGGTGGTGACGAGCTCGAAGTAGAGGATCGCCTTGCCGGCGATCCGGCCGACCTTCTTGACCGACTCCATGCGGGCGATGCCCAGCACGATGAGCGGGAAGACCAGGGGCAGGACCACGACCTGCACCAGGTTCAGGAAGACATCGCCGAGGATCTTCATCTGCTCGCCCGCGGCCGGGGCGAGGGATCCGATGAAAGCTCCGAGGCCGACGGCGATGATCGACTGGATTCCGATCGGCATCTTCAGACATCGCCTCCAGAACCCCGAGGGCCTGGGCGGCGGGGTGTCTGTGCTGGTGGGGCCGGGGTGGGTGCCGCTCATGGGGACCTCCTATATGCAATATATTGCATTCTGCGTGTTGGCCGGTAACACTGAAGGGGGAAGCGGTGACCTGTCAAGGGGTGCCGCAAGAACGAGGAGCAGCAGATGGCGCAGACGACGCGCATGGAGCACGACCTGGTGGGAGACAAGGAGGTCCCGGCCGACGCCTACTACGGCGTGCACACCGTGCGGGCCGTGGAGAACTTCGCGATCACCGGATCGACCATCGCTCAGTTCCCCGACCTGATCGCCGCACTGGCCACGGTCAAACAGGCGGCCGCACAGGCCAACCGTGACCTCGGCCTGCTGCCCCCGGACGTCGCCGAAGCGATCATCGGCGCGTGCGAGGAGATCCACTCCGGACAGCTGCACGAGCAGTTCGTCGTCGACCCCGTTCAGGGAGGGGCCGGCACCTCCACGAACATGAACGCCAATGAGGTCATCGCCAACCGGGCCCTCGAGCTCCTCGGCCGACCCCGCGGCTTCTACGAGGCGGTCCACCCCCTCGACCACGTCAACTTCGGCCAGAGCACCAACGACGTGTACCCCACCGCCGTACGCCTGGCCCTGGTCACCTCACTTCGCCGACTCGACGCATCGATGAAGGCGCTGGCAGCCGAGTTCGCTGTGAAGGCAGCGGAGTTCCGCGATGTCCTCAAGATGGGGCGCACCCAACTCCAGGACGCCGTCCCCATGACGCTGGGGCAGGAGTTCACCGCCTACGCCGTCATGATCGAGGAGGACCGCCAACGCCTCACGGAGGCCGCCTCCTTGCTGCTCGAGTCAAACCTCGGCGGCACCGCCATCGGTACCGGCATCAACGGCCATCCCCGCTACGCCGAACTCGCCTGCGCCTACCTCGCAGACATCAGCGGCGAAGCCGTGCGGCCCGCGGACGACCTCATCGAGGCCACCCAGGACTGCGGCGTCTTCGTCCAGCTCTCCGGCGTCCTCAAGCGCGTCGCCGTCAAACTCTCGAAAACCTGCAACGACCTGCGGCTGACCTCGTCCGGCCCCACCGCCGGACTCGGCGAGATCAACCTTCCGCCCGTGCAGGCACGGTTCGTCGATCATGCCCGGAAAGGTCAACCCGGTCATCCCCGAGGTCGTCAACCAGGTGGCCTTCGAGGTCATCGGCAACGACCTGACCGTCACGATGGCCGCCGAAGCCGGACAGCTTCAGCTCAATGCCTTCGAACCCGTCATCGCCTACAGCCTGCTGCGCTCCCTGACCCATCTGCGCGCCGCCTGCGACTCCCTGGCCACCCGGTGCGTCCCCGGCATCACCGCTAACCGTGAGCACCTCCACGACAGCGTCCACGGCTCAATAGGTCTGGTCACCGCGCTCGCCCCGCACATCGGCTACGCGTCCAGCACCACCCTCGCGCGCCGGTCCCTGGCCACGGGCCGCCCCATCAAGGAACTGGCCGCCGAAGCCGGCCTGCTCACCAGGGACCAACTGGACGCGATCCTGCGGCCCGAGGCCCTTACCGGACCCGCCACCCTGCCATCTGCGAACGCTTCCGTAACTGGGCCGAGGTCGGGAAGTGCTGGATAAACCAGCCGAGCATCTTCGCCAGGGGTACCGACAGGATGAGGAGCCGGTCCCCGGCGAGTTCGGGACTGGCCAGGTCGACGACGCACCTGTCCAACGGCAGGGGATCGTCCTGCTTCTGGTGGTGCTGCGCCCACCGGGTCAGGTTGGCCTTGAGCTCACCGCCCCGGCGTTCGCGGACGCGGAGCGAGGCGGCGAAATCCTCGAGGACGGCGTGGCGGATGGTCAGCCCCAGGGCATCGGTCGGGATGATTCGCTGGAGGCTGTCGGCGACCTCGAAGGCCAGTTGGTCGGCCACCTCCCGCACGCTCGGCTCGTTGCCCTGCCGCAGGACCCAGCGCTTGCGGATGTCAGGCCGCTTCCCAGCTGCGCCCCGTCGTCGGCCAGACCTTCTGCCCCTACAAGGGCCCTCCCGCCAGGCCAACCGCCAGCGTTCCACCGACCGCTCGCTGACCCGCAGAAGTTCCGCGCACTGTTCGTCCTGCCAATGGCTCATTGGGGCCACGCGAGACGCCGATCGGCTCCCGCCCGCTGACCACCAAGGTCAGACGGTCAGGCCCGGCGTCCCGAAGCCGGGATGCCGGGCCCTTACCGAGGCGCGATCAGGCGGGGCGGATGTTCTCCGCCTGCGGGCCCTTCTGGCCCTGCGTGACGTCGAACTCGACCTTCTGGCCCTCCTGCAGCTCGCGGTAACCCTGGCTGGCGATGTTGGAGTAGTGGGCGAAGACGTCGGGGCCGCCACCCTCCTGCTCGATGAAGCCGAAGCCCTTCTCGCTGTTGAACCACTTCACTGTGCCCTTGGCCATGACTGTCTCCTTGAAGGGATACCGGGCACGCACCCTGCACGCCCGGGAGGTGATCGCCCTGGTCCGGAGAGGCGCTGAACAGCAAGAACGCCCGTGACGGCGATCACGGGCGAACGGAACTTCGGAACCACGACTGCTGATCACAACGCTATAACGACATCGCGGAAGTCGCTAGCGATAACGCGCCAGCATCCGGCCCGGGACGAACAGCTGGATCGCCCGTGAGGCGCGGCCGATGGTGATCACGCAGTTTCCGGCACCACCAGCACGGCGCCCGCGCAAGAGCCGCTCAGGCCAGCCGCAACGCCGCCATACAGGAATCGGTTGACAAAGTGCGCCAGGACACCACGCGACAGCTGGCCGGCCTGGAGCAGCAGATGCGGGAACTGAACGAGGAGCTCGCACGGGCACGGCAGCGCGCGGACACTGCCGAGGCTGAAGGAGACGGCCTGCGGGCGGGGGTGCGTGATCAGGAGAAGAGTCTGGGCGACGCCCGTGATCTCGTACGCGGCATGAACGCAGACCTTGACCGTCAGCAGGAAGAGATTCGGCAGCTGTGTCAGGAGATCAAGGTCCTGCGCGGGCAGGTCGGACGCCTCACCCAAGAGAAATTCACGCGAAGAGTGTGGTGCACCTGGTCGCGGCGATCGGGCTGGGGCGGACCAGGTCAGGGTCGACGCACTGGCCGAAGCGTTCGCCGCCCACGGAATCTTCGGTCTGACAGCCGAGGACCTCGAGTGGAGCCTGTCGGGGGACCCCCGGCCGGACAGCGGACACTCATCCGCACCGCCGCCGGCTGCCCGGACACCGACGTCACCATCAACCCCGTCCCCTGAAGCGCGACCAGACCGTCACCACCGCCCTCGAGGAAGTCCGGCAGGCCGGCGGATACCGGCGCGGCATCGCCGCGCAGCTGGCGCGCGAGCACGGCGGCAACGAGCGCACCTGGCAGCGCGCGGTGACCGAAGCCCGCGCCCTGTACGAGCACGGCCAGGACTCGGACGACTGACATCTGTTCCCGAAAGCTGCGCAGGCGTCCTGTGTGTCTCGGCACAGCTGCTCTGCTGCGTCCCGCCGTGGCGGTGGGGCAGAATCATCCGCGCACTCCCAGCCTTCCTGGTCAAGGACACCGAACCGGAAGAGCTCCTGCACGCCGTGCGGGTGGCCAAACGCGGAGATGCGCTGATCAGCCCGTCCATCACGCGGCGACTCATCGCGGAGTTCGCGCAGCGACAGCCACGCGTATCGAAACCGGACACACGCCTGGACGTCCTTACCGGCCGTGAACGCGAAGTGATGCAACTGGTCGCCGCCGGATGCACCAATGACGAGATAGCGGCCCGCCTGGTGGTCTCCCCCCTGACAGCAAAGACGCACGTCAGCCGCATCACGGCAAAACTCGGAGCCAGAGACAGATCCCAGGTCGTCGTCCTCGCATACGAGTACGGGATGGTCAGCCCCGGCTGGCTGGCGGACTAGCCGACCGTACAACGGAACGTCCGCCCTACCACGGATCCCGCTTGGCGTGCATCGAGAACCGCGGGGCCAGGCCCGCACGATGCCGTGCCTGGCCCCGGTGTGTCAGTTCTCCAATCGCCAGCGCTGGTTCGTACCGCCCGTGCAACTCCACAGCTGGACTTTCGTCCCGTTCGCGGTCCCCTGGCCGACGGCGTCCAGGCAGAGCCCCGACTGCACTGCTGTGATCGTGCCGTCGGGATTGATGTTCCACTGCTGGTCTGCCTGTCCGCCACAGTCCCAGATCGCCACCGGGGTGCCGCCCCCTGCCTGGCCGGAGGTGCCCAGGCACTTGTTGCCGTAGACAACCACCTGCTTTCCGGCGCTGTAGGTCCACCGTTGGTTGGAGCCACCGTTGCAATCCCACAGTTGTGCCTGCGTGCCGTTGGCCGTGGTGGAGTTGTTGATGTCGAGGCACCGCCCCGACTGCTGGCCGACGATCTCCTGATTGCCGGAGGGCGGGGGCGGAGGCGGGGGCGGGTTCGTGCCCGAGCCGAACTGGGTGAAGAACTGCCACACCGCCGCCGATGTCCAGGTGCGCCAGCCGTCACCGGTGGAACCGTCTATGGGCCCGGGGTCGTGGCCCGCTCCGTCGAACGCCGCCCACACGACGGGGTAGCCGGACCGGCATCCGGAGTAGGTGGTGATGATGTGGGTCAGGCTTCCGTAGGCCGGCTCGGGCGGGTTCTGCGGGGTGCAGCCGTTCGTCCGGACGAAGGTGTCACGCAGCTGCCGTCCCGACGCGATGGGCAGCACGTTGTCCCTGAGGCCGTGCAGACCCATGTAGGCGATGGGCTGGTTGCCGCCGTTGCACCCGCTGAGGTTCGCACCCGAGTAGACCGCGACCGCGCGGAAGACTGTCGCCCGGGAGCAGGCCAGGGCGTAGGACATCGCGGCGCCGTAGCTGAAGCCCGCGGAGAACAACTGGGTGGTGTCGACGCACAGACCTGCTTCGATCTGGCTGACCATGGCGTCGACGAAGGCCACGTCCTGGCCGCCGGGGTTCGCCCAGCCGTTGCCGTTGCCCTGGGGCGCGACGAAGATCGTGCTGTTGTTCGCGTCCGCCAGGCGCCGCAGACCGTAGTAGGACCAGTTGTACCCGTCCGTTCCGCCCGAGTCGACGTCATTGGCCGTGCCGCCCCGCCAGTGGAAGCCGAAGACCAGCCGGTAGGGGTGGTTGTTGTCGTAGCCGGCCGGGACCCGCAGTATGTAACTGCGGGTCTGAGCGCCGCTCTGGATCGTGTGGTTACCGCTCGTCAGCGCCGGGGCCTTGCCGCAGCCGGCGGTCGTCCGGACGGCACCGGTGGTCCTTGCCGACGCGGGCGCGCCCGGGCTGCTGCTGAACGAGGTGCCCGCGGCCGACAGGACGAGAAGTAACGCGGCCGCGATCGACATCAAGAGTGGTTTGGGTTTCATGCACTCCTTCTTCCATGGTGGGGGGACGTGCGGGGAGCTTCTGTCGCCGGGGCGGTTCACACGCCGGTGATGGTCCATTCGTTGTTGGTGCTGGAGTTCGGCGTCCACAGCACCGCCGTCGAGCCGACCGTCGTGCTGCCGCTGCCGTCGAGGGCGGTGCCGGTGCCCCGGTTGACGATCTGGTAGCGGTTGCCACCGAGGTTGTTGAGGGACCACTGCTGGTTGTTGCCGCCGTTCCACGCCTCCTGGCGGGCGGGAGCACCGTTGGCGGAGTTGCCCCAGCTGTCGGCGGCCATGCCGTTGGTGCGGTTGATGATGCGGTAGTAGCCGTTGCCGAGGTCGATCAGCTGCCACTGCAGGTTGGTGCTGCCGTCGTAGTTCCACTGCTTGAGGTTGGCGCCGGAGGCGACGTTGCCCCCGCTGTCGAGCACGAGTCCGCTGGTCACATTGGCGATCTTGACCCAGGTGGTGGAGCCGCCCGGAGCGCCCAGCGGGGGGATCTGGCCGGAGAACGTGAGCTTGACCGTGTACGCCAGGGCGCTGAACGGCGCGTTGGACGAGGGCATGGTGAGGTGCAGGCCGGAAGCGTCCTGGACCGGTGCGGGCAGATCGGTGTAGCTGCCGGCGGTGTTGTTCAGCAACTGCGCGCCGGTCAGGCTGCTGAGGTTGAACTGGCCCGAGTTCAGCGTCGTGATGGTCATGGTGCCGCCCTGCCAGCCCAGCGCGGTGGCGTAGAGGACCTTGTTGTCCTGGCTGCGGGTGAACCTGACGTCCTGCGGTTTGCCGGCCACCGGACCGCTGAACGAGCCGCCGCCCATCTTGGTGGGGCCCTCGCCGTAACTGACCCAGGAGCGGGTGCCGTAGATCGCCTCTCCGAAGCGGCCGAGCCAGTCACCCATCCCGAGCAGGATCGACTGCTGACCGGAGGGGATGGTGCCGTCGGCCATGGGGGCGATGTTCAGCAGCATGTTGCCGCCCTTGCTGACCCGGTCGATCAGCGAGTGGAGCAGTGCCTGCGTCGAGTAGTAGCCGATGCCCACCGTGTAGCACCAGCTGGAGGAGGAGATGCTGTCGTCGGTCAGCCAGTAGGGGGTGAGAAGCCCGGCCGGGCCGCCGCGCTCGAAGTCGTAGACCTCGCCCTTGTTGTCGAAGCCGTCCTTGTAGGTCGCGACCACGTCTTTGTTCCACGAGACGGCCTGGTTGTAGTAGTGCGCGAGGAACTGGAGCCGGTAGGACTCCTGGACCAGGCCCAGGTCGAAGTCCTGATAGACCAGGTCCGGCTGGTAGCCGTCGACGATCTCGATCAGCTTGTCGTACCAGAGCTTGTTCTCCGCGGCCGAGCCCTGCTGGCCGTAGAGGATGCGCAGCGTCGGGTCCGACTGGTTCGGCACGTGGTCGTAGTAGCCGTTGAAGTGGTAGGCGTGGTGCAGCGCAGTGATGAACTTCAGCCCCTGCCCGCGGATGGCCTGCGCGTGCAGCCCCACGAGATCGAGCTTGGGGCCGCGCTGGACCGAGTTCCACGGGTTGGCGCGGCTGTTCCACATGGAGAAGCCGTCGTGGTGTTCGGCGACCGGGCCGGCGAACCTCGCTCCCGCGGCCTTGAACAGCCGCGCCCAGGCCTCCGGGTCGAAGTTGCCGCCCTGGGAGGCGAGTCTGGGGGCGAACTGCACATGGTTGCCGGCCTTGTCCCGGCCACCGTCGATGAAGTTGTTGTACGGCCAGACCGAGGGGTCGCCGTAGGTGTCGATGTGGTGCCTGTTCTCGGCCGAGCCGCCGATGTACATGTTGCGCGGGTACCACTCGTTGCCGAACGCGGGAACGCTGAAGACGCCCCAGTGGTAGTAGATGCCGAACTTGGCGTCCTGGAACCAGGTCGGGGCCGGGGGGTGCTGGTCCACGGAGGACCAGCTCGCGGTGTAGCTTCCGGGGCCGTCGGTGGCGGCGGCCTCGGGGGCGAACCGCAGCAGACCGAAGGCCGTGGCCGCGCCGGCCGCCGCGAGCAGCCGGCGCCGGCTGACCGGCAGGGAGGAGGAAGACATGGGGGCCTCTCTGGGGATTCACGGGGTGGAGCGGGAGTCGGTGGTCGTCGGGCGGTCAGCGGATCAGTCGCGTGTCCACTTCTGGTTGCTGCTGCCGTTGCAGGTCCACAGCTGCAGCAGGGTGCCGTTGGCCGTTCCTGCGCCGGTGGCGTCCAGGCACAGGCCGGACTGGTCACCGGTGATCGTGCCGTCGGCGTGGAGCGTCCACTTCTGGTTGGCGCCGCCGGTGCAGCCCCAGATGTCCACCTTGGTGCCGGGGCTGGTGCCCTGGCCCGCGGCGTCCAGGCAGTCGCTGCCGTAGACCCGCAGCTCACCGGCCGAGGTGCTGGTCCACTGCTGGTTGCTGCCGCCGTTGCAGTCCCACAGCTCCACCTGGGTGCCGGCCGTCTGCGACTGGTTCGGCACGTCCAGGCACCGGCCGGAACCGGCCCCGACGATCGCGCCGGTCGTGCCGCCGTCGTTGCCGCCACTGCCGGGAGTGATGGACAGGTTGTCGAACTGCGCCGTCTCGCCCTGGCTGGTCGCGTAGCCGATCTGTCCGGCGGCCCAGGTGCGGTCGGTCACAGAACCGACCATGGCACCGTCGACGACGGCGGTGATGGTGGTGCCCGACAAGGTGAGGGCCAGGGTGTGCCACCGGTTGGTGCCCAGCGCGGCGGTCGTGCCGCGGGCCAGGGTGGAGACGTTGCCGTTGGTGTTCGAGTTCAGGATCGACCAGGCCCCGGTGTCGCTCACCCGCAGGTGGTAGGCGTTCAGCCCTCCGGTGCGGTCGTAGTCGTGCCCGCCCGCACGGCCGATCAACTCGGCGTATCCGGGCTGTTCGAGCATGACGTCCGAGGAGACGGTGTAGTTGCCCCAGCTGGTGTCACCGAGCAAGGCGTGCGGATCGGTCAGCGCGTCCCAGGTGATCGGCTTCTGCGGGCTCATCTGGCGCACGCACTTGCCGCCGCGGCCACCGCCGCAGCCCACCGTCTCGAAGGCGCCCTGCCAGTCCATGAGGTACTTGGCCTCGGTGCCGGTGGCGTAGCTGTCGAAGGAGTCGCTGTACGGGAGCGCCAGCTTGCCCTGGGCGGGACCGGTGGCGGTGCCCTTGCCCTGACCGGTCGTGGTGGTCAGGGTGTACACGCGGCCGGGCTGTACGGTGAGGCTGAAGCCGCTGCCGGACGGGGTGATGTCCGTGGTGTGCACGAAGTAGTCGGCCGGGTCGCCGGAGCGGACGTCGGTCGACCAGACGTGGACGGTCCTGGTGGACAGCCCACCGGTGACGTTGAAGTCCAGCGTCTGGGCGCCGCCGGCGTCCATCGTCTCGATGACCGTGGACCAGTCGGAGTTGTTCGTGGACTTCAGTGCGACGTAGCTGCCGTTGTTCCGGTTGCCGCCGATGTAGCCGCTGGAGGCGTCGAGGTAGTGCCACCCCGGGGCGGTGAACTGGCTGGTCTGTGCCATCACCCAGGCGTTCTTGCCGATCGAGTAGTGGCCGGACCAGGGCTGCGAGGCCAGGGCGAGCCCCATGGTGGGGTACGGGATGTTGGGTGTGATGGCGGCCACCACAGGCCAGTTGAGGTACGCGGTCATCCGGCCGTCGATGTATCCGCGGTTGATGCCGCGGGCCACGGCCTGCGCTCCCCCGTTGTAGTCGTCCGAGCCGTTCTCGCTCGCCCACAGCGTCTTGCCGGACGACGTGGCGGCCGACGGCACCGAGCAGTTGGACTGGGACGACCGGTAGCCGCAGGGGTAGTGCGTGCCGATGACGCTCACCGCGGCGGCGAACGCCGGGTTGGAGTTGACGTCGTTCGCCACGTTCCAGTCGGAGTCAGCCGCGACGATCTTGACGTTGCCGTAGCCGTTGCTGTTGAGCGCGCTGCGCAGCTGCTCGTACCACGAGATGTTGTAGCCTCGCTCGTTCCACCCGCCGAGGTAGCCGATGCTCAGCCCGTGCTGCTTGGCGCAGCCCAGCCAGGAGAGCAGGTAGTTGACCATGTCGGTGGACCAGAAGTTCCCGCCGCCGATCCAGCTGGGCGCCCCCCAGGCGAGCCCGTACAGCTTGATGTCCGGGTTGCGCGCCTTGGCCTGCTCCATCAGCCACCACTCGTAGCCCCGGTCGCAGTTCAGGTCGGACCGGGTGTGCTGGTGGCTGGGCTCGGCACCCGAGGTGGAGTTGGTGTCACCTCCGACCTCCGCCTTGAGGATCTGCAGGGAGGCGCCGTAGCCGGGTTTGAACAGGTAGTCCAGGATCTGGCCCCGCTGGGGCTCGGGATAGTCGATCAGGAGTCTGCTGTTGCCGCCCCCGCCGCTGATCGCGCCGACACCGTCGAAGGTGCGGCCACCGGACGCGCCGTTGATCGTGATGGAGGTGGCGGCCTGGGCCGGCGCGGCGGCCGTGGCCACGAGACCGCCTGCGGTCAGGAGGAGGCCCGCGAGCACGGCCGTCAAGGCGCGCAGGCGCCGGAACAACCGGCTGAAAGCTGACACGGTGAGTTCCTTTCGCAGGTCGATCAGCGGGGAGTGAAGTCCTGGTTGCTGGCGGGCGTGTTCTTGCACTGCCACTGGTCCAGTTGCTGGCCGAGGTTGCTGCCGGCGCCGTAGACGTCCAGGCACAGGCCGCTGTTCTTGTTCTGGAAGGCGTAGGAGCCGTCGGACTGCGGCAGCGGCAGCCAGAGGCCGCTCGCCGCGGTGCCGGGGGCCTGCTGGACGATGTCCGGGGTGCCCGCCGCCGTGGAGCCGCCGGCCACCGCCACGTCCAGGCCGGAGTTCTGGGCCCGCAGTTCGCCGTAGCCGCCGGAGGCGGGCACGAACCGGAACTTCTGGTTGGCCTGCCCGTTGCAGGTCCACTGGTCGATCGCGGCGCCGGTGCTGCTCGAGTTGCCGTAGACGTCCAGGCACAGGTTGTCGGAGGCGATCACGAGTTGGTGGTCGCCGTCCGGGAAGCCGCCGCCACCGCCACTGGATGAGGCAGGTGTCAGGTAGACGGAGAAGGCGTCGTGAGCGCCCTGGAACGTGATCGGCACGGTGATGGACCCGCCCGAGGCGCTCACGTTCTGGTCGTACACCGTCTGCGGGGCGCCGAGCGGCGCCTGGTCCGGGATACGGCGCACGGTGACGTGCACGCCGTCGTCGCTCGCCAACCAGGGTACGGAGGCCAGCCCGTCGAAGGTCACGGACGCGGCGCCGGTGTACCCGTTCGAGTCGCCGATGACCGCCACCGCTCGCTTGGCGGCGGAGTCTTCGGAGGCCGAGATCGCCGTGGAGCCGACCTGGCCGGAGGTGTCCACGAGGGTGCCGGCCATGTCGGCGTAGTCCCGAAGCGCCCACCAGTTGCCGGTCGGCTGCCAGCTGCCCCCGCTCTGGGTGAGGACTCCGGTGAGGTTCGGGGTCATGCAGCACACCCAGTTGCCGCGCATCGCGTTGGTGTACCCGGACTGCGCGAACCGCGCCAGGTACCAGGCTGTCACCCCGGCGGTCTGCCGGTCGGCCGGCTGGTACTCGTTCGAGGACAGCGGCAGCGGGCCGATGCCCGCCGCGGTCAGGTCGCTGTTCAGCGTCCGCGCGACGGTGACCGGGTCGTCGACGTCGCCCTCGTTGTGGTTGGTGATCATGTCCGGCACCGTCCCGGCCGCCTTCACGTGCGCGAGCCAGGTCTGCCATTCACCCGGATTGTGCTGCGGATTGAAGGCGAGTGACGGCCCCACGATCTGCGCCTCGGGTGCGATGCGCCGGATCTCCCGGTAGGCGGTGTCCCACATCCGGAAGTACTGGGTGCTGTTCACCCCCCGGGTCCAGAAGGCGGAGATGTCCGGCTCGTTCCAGATGTCGTAGGCGAACGTGAGCCCCGAAGCCTGAAGCGCTCCCACCGTGGAGTCGATGAAGCTGACCCAGTTGGAGCAGTCCCCGTTGTCGCACGGGTACCTCGTGTTCGACGGCTGGCCGCCGTTCGCGCCGTAGATGTCGCTCACCAGCACCTGGTACTGCGCGTGATAGGGCGGCCGGGTGAGCCGTTTCGCCTGCGCGGTGATCGAGTCGAGGTCGGCCCGGGTGGCCGAGCCGTACTGGTAGCCGTCCCTGATCCAGCCGCCGGAGAACCATCCGCCGCCGCGGAAGGCGTTGATCCCCAGCGGCTGGATGAACTGGTCCGCCGGCTGGCTGCCGTCCTGGGTGATGCCGTAGAGGAACCCCTCCCCCACGCCGGTCGACGGTTCCCGCGTCGACGCCAGGTGCACGCTCAGCGACTCGCCCGCGGCGGCCTGGCTCGCGGTCGTCGACAGCAGCGGAAGCATGAGCGCCAGGATGATGCCGACCGTCAGTGCCAGTCGGCCGGGCCTCGCTCTCGTCCTCATTCCGATCCTCCTCCCGGTTCGGCGCCGCGGTGCTGCGGCGCGCGTCATGGACGGGGCCCGCTCCCCTGCTCGAGGCGGCGCGGCGCGGTGGCATGCCGGGGCGGCGGTCGGATTCCGCCCCGGCGTCGAGCGCGGGTCTCTCACAAGGTCAGCCCAGTGACCATTGCTGGTTGGATCCGCCGTTGCAGGTCCACAGTTCGACGGAGGTGCCGTTGGTGGTGGCGGCGCCGGTGACGTCGAGGCACAGGCCGGACTGGGCGTTGGTGACGGTGCCGTCCGTGTTGACGTTCCACTGCTGGTTGGTCTGGCCGTTGCAGGTCCAGGTGATGGCCTTGGTGCCGGGGCTCGTGCCCCGGCCCGAGGCGTCCAGGCACAGCCGGCTGCCGCCGGAATACACGGTGAGCTCCTGGGAGGCGGTCTTGGACCAGGTCTGGTTCGCCGCGCCGGCGCAGTCCCGGATCTGCGTCTGCGTGCCCGGCGTCGTGGACGCGCCCGGCACCTCCAGACACCTGCCCGCACCCACCGCCCGCAGCGCACCCGTCGTGTTGCCACCGCCGCCGCCCACCCCGTAGCCGGCGGCGGTGACGGCGGCCTGCACGGCGTTCTCGGTGGCGTCGGAGGGGTAGCCCGCCGTCATGGCGCCTTCGAAGAACTCGCCGGTGCCCGAGACACTGTTGTCGCCTCCGGTGCCGAGCAGGACCGAACTGTCGAGCTTCATCGGTGAGTAGCCGTTCGGCAAGGGGCCGGAGAAGGTGGTGGTCAGGCCGCCGCTGCTGCCGTTGCCGTATTTGAGGGTGAAGTTGCTGGTGCCGTTGTTCTTCAGCCACGCGCTGACGAACGGGAAGTGCACACCGGTATTGCCTGGGTCTTTGTTGGAACCGGTGTTGGTGTGGTACATACCGTTCTCCAGGTCGGCCTCGACCCAGGGACCGTTGCCCGTGCACCCGTTGAACCAGCAGGCGTTACCCCAGTAGATGGCGTTCATGGTGGCGTTGCCGGTGTCGGTGTGGGAGTTCTCACCGCTGCCGTAGTCGAAGCAGCACCACTGGTTCGTGAAGTTCGACGACGTCACCATGTAGACGCCTTCGGGCTGGGAACCGGTGGCCACACCCTTCGCGTGGTCGATCCGGTAGCCGACACCTTGCTTGACCTTGACGCCGAAGACCTGGTGGCCGGCCGCGGTCACCGGCAGGGCCATGGCGTCCGCGCCGACGTCGGATCCGTTCGGACCGGGCCCCTTCCAGAAGCCGCCCCAGGAGATCGGCAGGTCGTTGTGCATGCTGGTCTGGTCGTAGATCTTCGTGATCGTGCACGAGGTGCCCGCGCAGAATGAGACCTGGGAAGCCGCGTCGGCGTATCCACCCGCGCTGAGCACACCGATGTCGCGGTAGCTGTGGTCGGAGGACCGCTGGATCTGGTACAGCGGCCCGTTGTACGACGCGAAGAGCGCCCGGGTGGTAGCGTGCGCCGTCACACACGGAGTGCCGCCCGCGGCGTAGATGTCGCACGGGAGCGACGCGTCCGCCGCACGGTGGGCCGCCGGCTGGACGGTGGCGGTGGTACCGGGCTGCGAGGGTTTGGCGAACGCCGGCGCGCCGAACGCGGCCAGGGCCATCGCCAGGGCGACAAGGAGCACGGCTTTCCATCGCCGTCGCCGGTGGTGGCCGGCTGGTTCGATCATGGGGACCTCCTCTGTGGCGGTGCCGCCCCCACGGCGGCGCCGAAGCTGCGGGTGGTCGATGCGGAGGCGCCCGGCTGTCCGCGGCAGGCAGGACCGCAGGAGGGCCCGGCCGGTGCTCGGCCGAGGCGCGGAGGGGGACTCATCCCAGGGTCCACCGCTGGCTGCTGCTGCCGTTGCAGGTCCGCAGTTCGGCGAGGGTGCCGTCGGCCGTGGCCCCTCCGGTGACGTCCAGGCACAGTCCGGACTGGACGCCGGTGATCGTGCCGCCCGGGTTCAGCGTCCACTGCTGGTTGGTCTGGCCGTTGCACGACCAGATCTCCACCGTCGTCCCGGGGCTGGTCTGGTTGTTGTAGGCGTCCAGGCACATCTGGCGGCTGCCGGCGTAGACGGTGAGCTGGTTGGAGGTGGAGTGCGTCCATATCTGGTTGGCCCCGCCGTTGCAGCTCCAGATCTCCACCTGGGTGCCGGCGGTGGTGGTCGAGTTCGGTACGTCCAGGCACTTGCCGGCACCCACCGCGTGCAGCTCGCCGGTCACGCTGGTGCCGCCACCGCTGGTGGTGCCGCCCGCGACCCGGTACATCACCGTGCCGTGTGCCGGTACCGAGGCGCTGATCGTTCCGGAGGTGGTCGAGGACGCCCCCGACCACAGGTCGGTCAGGGTGTAGGCGGACGCCCCGGTCTTCCCGATGGCGGCCGCGGTGGTGGTGATGTTCGCCGTCGAGCCCGTCTCGTTGAACAGCGCCACCGACACGTCCCCGTTGGCGAGCGGCTTGGCCAGCACGTCCAGGCCGCCCGAGGAGGAGACCATCGTGCCCTGCTTGCCCAGCGGGTCCTGGTCGACCGCGATCACCCGGGAGTTGGTGAGCGTGGACAGGGTGTCCGCACTGGCCGAAGGGATGTTGGTGCCGGCGATCAGCGGCGCAGCCATCTCCGCCCACAGACTGAACTCGCTGCGGCTCTCGGTGGCCGTCAGCGAACCGTTGCCGACCTCCAGCATGTCCGGGTCGTTCCAGTGGCCGGGGCCGGCGTAGGAGGCCAGTCCCACGTTGCTGTGGAAGATCGACAGCATGCTGGAGAAGCTGGCGGTGATGTCCCCGGTGGTGCGCCAGCTGTTGCCCACGCCCGCGCCCCAGGTCCACACGTTCTCCTGGCCCCAGTTGCACAGGCTGAACAGGATAGGCCGGCCGGTGGCGGCCAGGGCGTCACGCATCGCGGTGTACCGAGTCCGCCCCGGCACTCCGGTGTTGTTGCAGTTGTCGTACTTCAGGTAGTCCACGCCCCACGACGCGAACGACTGTGCGTCCGTGGTCTCGTGCCCGAGGCTGCCCGGGTACCCGGCGCAGGTCGCGGTGCCCGCGTCCTCGTAGATCCCCAGCTTCAGCCCCAGCGAGTGCACGTAGTCCGCGGTGCCCTTGATGCCGTCGGGGAACTTGGCCGGGTCCGGCACCAGCCGTCCGCCGGAATCGCGACTGTGGGTCATCCAGCAGTCGTCGATGTTCACGTACGAATAGCCCGCCGCCTGCATGCCGTTGGTGTGCATCGCCTGCGCGGTGGACTTGATCAGCGACTCGGAGACGTTGCAGCCGTACGCGTTCCAGTCGTTGAAACCCATCTGCGGGGTCAGCGCGAGGCCGTTGCCCAGCGCGGCGGCGGGCTGCGCCGTGTCGAGGGCGAGGAGGGGGGCGGCCACGGCGAGCAGCACGGTCGAGAAGGCGATCGCCAGGGCCTTGCGCAAGGAAAGCAGCGCGCGCAGCGGTGGCAGGCGCCTGGCTCTCTCAGTGGTCACGGGCATGATTCATCGACTCCTGGGCCGAGGTGGGCCGAGTTGGGGGAGAACACACGCATGGACAGCGGGGAAGGTCCCGCGGCGGTGCTTCGGACGGGCCGGAAGACCGCCCGAAACACCGGTGAGAGCGGCTCAGCGGTAGCCGGCGGCGGTGATGTTGGCCTGCACCGCGTCGTCGGTCGCATCGGAGGGGTAGCCGGCGACGATCGCCCCTTCGTAGAAGGTGCCGGCGCTCAGGTTGGCACCGCCGCCGGGTTTGCAGCAGTCGCCGCCGCTCCCGAGGACGATGGCTCCCTGCTTCTTCATCGGGCTGTATCCGCCGGGGAGCCCGCCGTCCCACAGGGTGGTCAGGCCGCCGGACTGCGCGTTGCCGCCCTTGAGGGCGAACCTCGACGTCCCGTTGTTCTTCAGCATCGCGGTGACGAACTTGCTCGGAAACGCGCGCTGGTTGCGGTTCCAGGACTGGCTGCCGCCGGAGTACAGGCCCCACTCGAGGTCGGCCTGCACCCAGGGACCGCTGCCGGCGCAGCCGCCGAACCAGCATTCGGTGCCGAAGTTGATCGCGTCCATCGCCCCGGCGGCGTCGGCCTTACGGGTCGTCTCGCTGTTGCCGTAGTCGAAGCAGCAGCCGCCGTTGACGTGGGTGCCGCTGGTCACCATGTACGCCTCTTCGGGCGCGGTACCGGTCGGCACGCCCGTTAGGTGGCCGTCCCGCCAGTAGCTGTTCCCGGGGTTGATGTACAGCGAGTACGCCTTGCTGCCCCCGGCGGTCAGCGACTCGGAGGTCGCCTTCGAGGGGCTGCTCTGACTCGATCCGGGGACCTGGGCCGAGCCCTGGTACCACAGGTCGTTGCCGTGTCCGGACTGGTCGCGGACGACCGTGATCACGCACGTGGTGCCCGCGCAGAAGGAGTCCTGGGCCGCCGCGTCGGCGACGCCGCCGGGTGTCAGCACCCCGATGTCCCTGGTCGCGTTGTCCGAGGAGCGCCTGACCTGGTACAGGGCGCCGTGGTACGAACTGTAGAGCGCCCGCACCGTGCTGTGCGCGGCCACGCACGGCGTACCGCCCGCGGCGTAGATGTCGCACGGGCCCGATCCACCGGGCGGTGGCGGAGGCGGAGGTGCCGGAGTGCTCCACTTCTGATTGCTCTGGCCGTTACAGGTCCACAGGATCACCGCGGTGCCGTTGGCCGTTCCCGCCCCGTTGACATCCAGGCAGAGTCCGGACGCCACACCGGTGACGGATCCGTCGGAGTTCTCCCGCCACACCTGGGTCGGCCGGCCGTCGCACGACCGGATGACCACCGCGGCTCCGGGAGCCGTCCGGTTGTCGTAGGCGTCCACGCACCGGGTGCCGTTCATCGTCCTGAGTTCACCCGCCGACGTGAACTCGAAGGCCTGGTTGGCCTGGTCGTTGCAGTCCCATATCTGCAGCGCCGTTCCCGGCGTGTCGACGTTGCCCTTGACGTCCAGGCACCGCCCCGACGCCGAGCTCACCAGGGGCGCCGCCGACGCCGACGCCGACCATGTCGGCGCGGCGGCCAGCAACATGGCCAGCAGTGCCATCACGGAGACGGCGGCGGCCGCCGGTAAGCGTCGTCCGGGAGCCGCGGGGCTCCGGGACGGAGCGGTTGAAGGCTGCATTCTGTTCCTTGGATATGTGGGGGAAGGGGACAGAGAGTGCCGTGCCTGTCCGGGGGGCCAGGGCGCCCGAGAGGACTCTCAGAGAACCCTCAGACATCCCATGTCGATAGTGATTCCACACGGAACTCACAGCTGTCAATAGACTCCTCTCCATCCACCGACCTAGATTCATCCCATGTTTCTGCCTGGTCAGACCGCTGTGACGGCATGGCGAAACCCGCGTCCGGCGACGGCCGCCGTGCCGGGCGCGGGTGTTCGTTCCGGTCCGCCGAGGTTCCAGCGACAGGAGGGTGCTCGGCGCCCTTACCTCACCTGAGGTTCCAGTGCTGGTTGGCGCCGCCGCCCGCGTCCCAGATCTGGACGGGGGCCCCGTTGGCGCTCTGCCCGGCGGGAATCTCCAGCACCCTGCCGGAGGCGACGTTGGTCAGGGTGTACGAACCGTCATCGTTCCGGCTCGCCCGCCAGTGCTGGTTGGCGCCGCCATTGGCGTCCCAGATCACCACCCGCGTGCCGTTGCCCGTCTGGCCGCCCGGCTCGTCCAGAACCCGCCCACTGGCGATGTTCGTCAGCGTGTACGAACCATCACCGTTCTGACTCGCCCGCCACTGCTGGTTCGCGGCACCACCGTTGGCGTCCCAGACCTGCAACTGCGTACCGTTCCCCGTCTGCCCGCCCGGCACGTCCAGCACCCGTCCCGCGGCGACATCGCTCAGCGCGTAGACCTGGCCCGAGACGATGCCCCCTGGCTCCCCCGGGTTCCCCCCACTGCCGCCCAGCGCGGACAGGGCCGCGTCGTAGGCCGGCTTCTTGTTGCCGTTGCGGTCGAACAGCAGCGGATTGTCCCCGCTGCGCCAGGAGTCGCTGTCCCGGATGCCCCAGGCGGTGATGCCGGTGCAGCGGGCGACGTTCATACAGGCCTTGACGGTGTTCGCGTAGGCCGTGGGCGGTGCCTGGGCGATGTCGAGTTCGGTGATCTGGACGTCGACGCCGAGGGCGGCGAAGTTGGACAGGGTGGTCTGGAAGCTCGACGGCGGACCGCCGGCGCCGAAGTGGCTCTGGAAACCCACGCAGTCGATGGGCACACCGCGCGACTTGAAGTCGCGCACCATGTTGTAGACACCCTGGGTCTTGGCGTCGCTCCAGTTCTCGATGTTGTAGTCGTTGTAGCAGAGCTTGGCCGAAGGGTCGGCGGCCCGCGCGGTGCGGAACGCCTCCTCGATGAATCCGTTGCCCAGCACGTCATGGAACACCGAACTGCGCTGCTGACCGCTGCCGTTGTCGGCGAAGGCCTCGTTGACCACGTCCCAGGCGTAGATCCTGCCCTTGAAGTGGGTCATCTCGCTGGTGATGTGGTTGTCCATCACACTGCGCAGGGTGTTCGCATCCCTGATGCCGCCGACCCAGCCGGGCAGCTGCGAGTGCCACACCAGGGTGTGCCCGCGCATCCGCTGACCGTGCGCGGTGGCGTGGCCGACGATCTGGTCGGCCGGGCCGAAGTTGAAGTTGCCGCGGGACGGTTCGACGGTGTCCCACTTCATCTCGTTCTCCGGGGTGATCATGTTGAATTCCCGGTCGAGAATCGTGGAGTACGTCGAGTCACCGAGCCTTCCGGCGGCTACGGCCGTACCGAAGTAGCGGCCGCTGCCGGCCGCGGCCGCGCCCAGCGTGCCGGCGGCCGCATGGGCCGCGGTCGTCGCCGCGCCGGCCAGGGCCAGCACGGTGCCGGCGGTCAGCGCGGTTGCCGAGGTCAGGGCCTTGCGGACACCGGGCCCCTTGTTGAGCCAGGACATGGGCGATCATTCTCCTCGGGTGGGGGGTGTGGACCGGTCACGAGAAGTGCTGAGGTGAAGCCGGGTAGGGGAGGGTTCAGGTGACCGGTAGAGAGGTCCACTTCTGGTTGGCGCCGCCGTTGCAGTTCCACAGAACCAGTTGCGTGCCGTCGGTGGTGGACGAGCCGGGGTCGTCGAGACAGCGGCCCGAGACCGGATTGCGGTAGCCGCCGTCGTACGCCTGCCACTGCTGGTTGGTGCCGCCGTTGCAGTCCCAGATCTGGATCCTGGTGCCGTTGGCGGTACCGCGGCCGCTCGCGTCGAGGCACTTCCCGAGTACCCGCAGGGTGCCGTCGGAGCGCGCGGACCACGATTGCGCGTCGGAGCCGTCGCAGGACCGGATGTCCACGGCGGTCCCGTTGGCGCTGTTGCCGCCGGAGACGTCCAGGCACTTCCCCTCGACCCCGGAGCGCACCTGCCCGCCCGTGGAGACCGGCGGGGGCTTGATCCAGCCTGCCGCGTCCGCGGCCCGGACCCCGGCGCTGAAGGCGTCCGCCATCTTGCGGTAGCCGTTGTCGTTGGGGTGCAGCGAGTCGGCGAGGTCCGCGGAAGTCAGCGCGCTCATGTCCACCAGGAGTACGTGCTTGCCGGCAGCCTGCTCGGCCTGGACGATTCCGGGGAGCCTGGCGTTGAACGCGGGCCGGTTGGCCTCCTCGGTGCCGCTGGTGGAGACGATCAGGGTGCCGACGAGGACGGTCACGTCGGGTACGTCGTCGGTGATCCGGTCGATGAGGCCGTGGAGCCGGTCGGGGGCGGTCGGCACCTGGTAGTTGCCGTTCAGATCGTTGGTGCCGATCTCCAGGGTCACCACGTTGGGCCGGTAACGTGCCAGCGCGGAGTCAGCGATGCCGGCTATCTGGTCGATCCGCCAGCCGGAGTGGCCTTCGTTGTCCGGGTCCGGCATGGTGCCGGCCCGGCCCGAACCGACGAAGTCCAGGGTGTGGCCGTCGGCCGCCAGCTGGTTCCACAGGAAACCGCGGTAACCGTTCCCCGAGGGGCTGCCGACACCCCAGGTGATCGAGTCGCCCATCGGCATCAGCCGCAAGGCGGTGGGTGCGGCCGCGGCCTGCCCGGCGGCGGGCGGCGCCCCGGTGCCGGGGGCGGCAGCCACCGGCCATACGGTGCACACGCCGAGCGCGGCCGTCAGCGCCGCGGCCAAGAGTGCCGGGTACTTCTTCATCAGCGTTCCTCACGGGTGCGCGACAGGGGTGTGGGAGCGAGTCGGTCAGCGGAGGGTGAAGTCCTCGTTGCTGCCGGCGGTGTTCTTGCAGGTCCATTGGTCGAGTTGCTGGCCTGGGCTGCTGCTGCCGCCGTAGACGTCCAGGCACAGGCCGCTGTTCTGGTTCTTGAAGGTGTACGAGCCGTCGGACTGCTGCACCGGCAGCCACAGACTGCCGTCCCCGCCGCCCGGGGCCTGTTGCACGATGTCGGGTGTACCGGCGGTCGTGGAGCCGCCCGACACGGCTACGACCAGCCCGGAGATCTGGGCCTGCAACTGGCCGTAACCGCCCGAGACCGGCAGGAACTGGAACTGCTGGTTGCTCTGGCCGTTGCACGTCCACTGGTCGATCGCGGCGTCCGCACTGCCGGAGTTGCCGTACACGTCCAGGCACAGGCCGTCGCTGCTGATCACCAGCTGGTGGTAGCCGGTAGGGAAGTCGCCGCCGGACGGCTGGACGCCTGCCTGCTGGATGACCTGCCTCGCACCCTGCGGCCAGTTGGTGCCGCTGACCTGGACGTTGCCGGTGAGGACGTTGTTGTGCGGGGGCCCGGTGGCGACGTACGTGTTGCCGCCGTTGTACCAGTTGCCGGAGAAGGTGCTGTCGTCGGTGTGGTTGTTGCCGCTGGCATTGGTGAGCGCCCAGTTGCCGGCGTCCTGCACCACGTTGTGGGACACCGTCAGGTACCTGGATCCCTCGTCCAGGTACAGCGCGGTGGTGTGGTTGTTGCCGTACATGTAGTTGTCGGAGATCACCGAGCCGGGATTCGCGGACAGGCTGTAGATGCTGCCGCCGTCGAACATCGCCTTCTTGGTGTCGAAGACCAGGTTGTGGGAGACGGTGTTGTTCTTCAGCGTCGTGGGGGTGCTGTAGATGGGCTGGTAGTTGTACGTGCCTCGGTTGACGTAGTCCTGACTGCCGCCCGGGTCGTTCATGCCCCAGCCCCAGCCGATGTCGATCCCGTCGTAGGGAAGGTGGTCGCACTGGTTGTGGGTGATCGTCGCGTTCGTGACGTAGGTGGACAGGATGCCCGCGGTCTCCTTGTAGTCGGTGCCCACCCCGCTGACCCGGTTATTGCTGATGGTGATGTTCTGGTTGGTCATCCGCGGGTTGCCGGGGTGGTGCGCGTCCGGCTGGATCCCCCCGACCTGGATGCCGCTGCCGGCATCGTCGGTGAACGTGTTGCCGGTGACGGTGATGCCGTTCGCGCCGAGTCCGGTGCCGGAGGCCGTGGCGACGCCGTCGTTGCCTACGCCCAGGCCCACCTGTCCGAGTTCGGAGAACGTGTCACCGGAGAAGGTGATGCCGGTGGCGGCGGAGACCTGCACGGCCGCGGGCATCTGCGCCCAGTGGTTGCGGGTGGCCTCGAACTGGGTGCACCCCGACTTGCAGGTACTGAGCCAGTTGGCGGGCATCGCGAAGGCACCGGTGATGTGCGCGCCGCTCTGCTGGTCCGCGTAGCCGTCGGAGCCGCTCGGGCCGAGCCAGGAGGTCCCCGTGAACCGGATACCGGTGAAACCCAGGCCGGTCGCGGGTGAGCCGTAGCCGCCGCTGATGCTGAGCAGGCTCTGCAGCCGGGGCAGTTCGATGTCTAAGCTGTTCGGGTTCTGCCCCGGCTGGGCCCGGTAGTACAGGTCACCGGTGGACGAGTCGAGATACCACTGTCCGGCCTGTTTCAGAAACGCGTAGTTGTTCTCGAGGTACATCGTGCCGCCGGCGAACGGCGAGTTGATGGTGTCGTAGCCCCAGGAGTTGTTGTTCCACGCGGGCTGCTGCATTGTGATGGTCCTGCCGTTGATCGACTGGACCGGCGCGTAGCGGTCGGTGAAGGAGTTGACGCTCTCGACTTCCATGTGGCTCTTGTCCGAGAGCCCGGCCAGGTAGTCGAGGGACGAGTCGGTGACGGTGAGGCCGGTCTGGGTGAAGGTGAAAGCGGAGCGGGGCACCTGGACCGCCGCCCGCGGTGCCTCCCTGCCGTTCACGTACAGCTGGCGCGTGTTCACACCGGTGCCGACGTGAGCAGACCAGATGCCGCTACTCTGATCATGAACCTGCCAACTTGACACCTGCTGGGCGCCGCTCACGACCGGCTGCCGTCCGGACACCGCCTGGTAGGTGATGGTGTGGCCGTTCTGGCTGCCGTCGTCGGAGCCGAAGGTCAGCGGCTTGGACAGCCGGTAGGTGCCACCGGCCAGGTGGACCACGACGTCCGAATCGGCCGAGAGCCGGTGGGCGGGCTGCTGCGCCTGGTCGATCGTCGCGAACGGCTGCTCGGCGGTGCCGTTCCCGCCGGGAGCAGCGTCCGGCGCCACGTACAGGGCAGCGGGCGACGCCCGGCGCTCCGCGGGTGCGGCTCCCGCGGGCCCTGCCGCGCCCAGGCTCGCGGCCAGTAGGGCGAGCAGAGCTACTGGGGCGGCCAAGAGGCCGCGGAGCACTCTGGCTCTGGACATCGTCATCCTCCGGTGGCGGCGCGTGTGCGCTGGCGTGTTGGGCTGTCGGCCAGATTGGCGGGTGCCCGTGACCGGTGGCGAGCCGGCCACGGGCTGGAGCCGGTCAGGTCAGTCGAGACTCCATTTCTGGTTGGATCCCCCGTTGCACGGCCAGAGTTCCGCCAGGGCGCCGTTGGCGGTGGAGGCGCCGGTGACGTCGAGGCAGAGTCCGGACTGGGTGCCGGTGACGGTGCCGTCGGAGTTCAGCTGCCACTGCTGGTTGGCACCGCTGTTGCACGGCCAGGTCACCACCTTGGTGCCGGCGGACGTCTGGTTGTTGTACGCGTCCAGGCACATCTGGCTGCCACCGCTGTAGACGGTCAGCTGGTTGGAGGACGTGCGGGTCCATTTCTGGTTGTCGCCACCGCTGCAGTCCCAGATCTGCAGTTGCGTACCGGCCGTGGTGGACGAGTTCGGCACGTCCAGGCACTTGCCCGCGCCCACCGCATGCAGCGCACCGATGCTCGTCCCGCCGGAAGGGGCGTTGCTGTATCCGGCCGCGGTGATGTTGGCCTGCACCGCGTTCTCGGTGGCGTCCGACGGGTAGCCGGAGGTCATCACACCTTCGTAGAACGTGCCTTGGGCGCCCTTGCTGTTGTCACCGCCGGTGCCCAGGATGATGGCACCCTGCTTCCGCATCGGGTTGTAGCCCGGGACGTTGGGACGCACCCCGTCGTAGAAGGTGGAAAGGTTTCCGGACTGCGCGTTGCCGCCACGGATCGCCCAGTGGTTCGGGCCGCCCTTGATGATGGCGGTCGTGTAACGGTAGTTGATGGTCGGATCGTTTGCGTTGTAGTGCTGGTTGACACCGGAGAACAGGCCGTTCTCCAGATCGGCCATGATCCAGGGGCCGTTGCCCGATCCGTAGCCCCAGACCCTGATGTTGCCGAAGTAGATGGCCTCCATGGTGCCGTTGCCGTCGTCGTTGCTGTCCGTCTCGGCGTTGCCGTAGTCGAAGCAGCAGCCGCCGTTGTAGTGCGTGCCGTCGAAGATCGCGTACATGCCCTCCGGGTTGTCCCCGGTCGCGATGCCGTTGGTGCGGTTGTTGCGGTAGCCCGTGCCGGGGGCAACGTATACGCCGTAGGCCTTGTGGCCGCCCACCGTGGTGGGTGCGGCGGTCGCGTTCGCGAGATTGTCGGGGCCTCCCGCGGCACCGCCCCCGGGCGCCTGGGTGAGGTTGTTGCCGCGGCCGGACTGGTCGTAGATGATCGTGATCAGGCAGGTGGTCCCCGAGCAGAACGAGTCCTGGGCGGCCGCGTCGGCGTACCCGCCCGCGCTAAGGACGCCGATGTTCCGGATGGTGTTGTCCGAGGCACGCCGGACCTGGTAGAGCGGCCCGTTGTACGAGGCGTACAACGCTCGTGTCGTGCTGTGCGCCGCCACGCAGGGCGTACCGCCTGCGGCGTAGATGTCGCACGGCCCGGACGTGTCGGCACGGGCCGTACCCGCCGTGGCCGTACCCGCGGTGGCCGTGGCGCCGGCCAGCGTGCCGGCCACGAGCACGGCCGCGGCCCCCGCACTGGCGAACGCTTTCGGCCGGGAGCCGGGTGAGCGTACCAGCAGAGGGACGTGTGCCCGGTACGGCACGTCGTCCGGCCCGCCACGGCGCCGGGCCGCGAGTAACCGTCGCACGCCGCCGCGCCCGGACAGCAGGTGGCGTCTTGTACGTGTGGTTCGCATCCGATCTCCCTACCGTGCCGACGCAACCCGATCGGGTCGTGTTGGTGGCGCTGACAATCCGCAAGCGCTTGGAGGTGCCGTACTTACAGCGAGATTGCAGAGAGGTTTCGGGGGGAGACGGTGCTCCCGGCTTCACAGGGTGTCAAGGGCGCGGAGGCTCCTGTTGCGAACCTTGTCGCGGAATCGGTTCGACGGCTGATTCCCGCGGTTCGGGACCGATCGGCCGCTCGAACAATTCAAGGGGTGGAGGCCTACGGATGGCGGCGTGGCCTCCCGCCGTACGGGGCGCGCGGGGGTGTCTGACGGCCGGGCCCAGCTCGCCGGGTGCCTGTCCATCATGTCGGTGAGCAGGCATGCAGCTGGCAAACCCCATATGACGGAGGGCCGGTGCGGTAGGCACTGGCCGAAGCGGCGGCGTCTCGGCCCGCGCATCGGTGCCGCCTTCGCCGCGTGTCACGCCATTGACCCCACACTCCGCTGGTCGTACCATCCCGTCGAAGCGCTTGCGTGGAATCGATTCGCTCCACACCGTCCGGTGGTACGTGAGACGCGGGACGGTTCCCGGCAGCCCGAGGCCGTTCCCCCACGACTCGTGGCACTCGGGCACCCTTCGTCCGCCCCCCTCCGACCCGCCGGGGCGCACAGACCGGCTGCACGCACCGCCGGGCACCAGGACGCGAGAACAGCACCATCCGTTACGAGCTCCCCCGGGGTGGCTGCGACGCCGTACGCGCGGCCCACCTCCACAGACCGAGCACCCTTGCGCCACACAGCCGTAGCGAAGTTGCGCCGATCTCGAGGGATGACGCGATGAGACGAGACCTGACCGCCCGGCCACGGCTGCCATTGCTCTGCATACGACGGCGACCATGCTGACGGCGTCAGCGAGGTGCGAGGCGGCCACGCCACAGGCAACCGGTTCGACGACGGGCACCGCGTGGGCCCCAGCGCTCGGACGGCCGTCGACGAGGTCCCGCTCGATCCCGGCCTCCGGATTCGCGCTGCGCGCCGCCGACTACCACGGGATACCGCCGGGAGCGCCGCGGAACGCCCGGTGTCGTCGCGGCCGAGTACGAGTGAGCGCCGGACCGCACCAGCCACGAGGATCCGATCACCCCTTGCCCGCACGGCGGTGGTCGCCGTGTGCGGGCGTCTGGGCCGGCTGTCGAAGCCTGGTTGCACCAAGGAGGTTACTGATGGCAAGAAGCGCACTTTCACGGCGGGGAGCCGAAGGCTTACCGTCCGGCCGGAAGCAGCCCGGCTTGCGCGCACGGTCCGTCACGACGGTTGCGGCCGCAATCGTCGCGGGGCTCATCGCTGCGATGCTCGTGACCATCCAACCGGCGTCGGCCGTCGGCAAGCCCCACCAGCGCGGCCCTGATCCCACCGTGGCGAGTGTCGCCGCCACCAGCGGCCCCTTCACCACCGCGTCGGTCAGCGTGCCACCCGGCAACGGATTCAACGGCGGCACGATCTACTATCCCACCGACACCAGTCTGGGCACCTGGGGCGCCGTCGCGATCGTCCCCGGCTACACCGCCCGTTTCGCCGACGAAGAGGCATGGATGGGGCCATGGCTGTCGTCCTTCGGTTTCGTCGTGATCGGGGTCGAGACCAACAGCCGCACCGACTACGACACCGCCCGAGGCACCCAACTGCTGGCAGCGCTGGACTATCTCACCCAGCGAAGCCCCGTGCGTGACCGGGTCGACCCCGGACGGCTCGCGGTCATCGGCCACTCGATGGGCGGGGGCGGGGTCGTCAACGCCTCCGAACGACGGCCGTCGCTGAAGGCCGCCATCGCCCTCGCGCCCTTCTCCCCCTCACAGAACCTGGCCACCGACCAGGTGCCCACCATGGTCATCGGGGGGCAGAAAGACACCGTCGTCACCCCTTCCTACCTCGACGGCCTGTACGCCACCATGCCCGCCGCCACGCAGAGCGCCTTCCTCCAGATCGCCGGAGCCGACCACGTCTACTACACCCACCCCAACAACACCGAGATGAAGGTCCTGATCCCCTGGCTCAAGACCTTCGTCGACGAGGACACCCGCTACACCCAGTTCCTCTGCCCGGCCCTGGCCGACCCCGCCGGCATCTCGATCTATCACGGCAAGTGCCCGTTCGTGCCCCCGACCACCACTCCCCCCAGCGGTACGGGTGCGCTGCGTGCGGTAGGTGCGGGCAGATGCCTGGAGGTGCCGGGCGCGTCCACGACACCGGGCACGCAGACGCAGATCCGGGACTGCACCGGCGCGGCGAACCAGACCTGGTCCCAGTCCGCCTCCCACGAGCTCACCGTCTACTCCGGCGGCAGCCGGCTGTGCCTGGACGCCTCCGGCCGGGGCACCAGCCCCGGCACCAAGGTCGTCACCTGGACCTGCAACGGCCAGAGCAACCAGCAGTGGACGCTGAACTCCAACGGCACCGTCACCAGCGCCCAGTCCGGTCTGTGCCTGGACGTCACCGGCGCCGGCACCACCAACGGCACCCTCGTACAACTGTGGACCTGTGACGGCGCGTCCAACCAGCGATGGACCCTGAGCTGAACCAGTGAGGGCCCGCACCCCCCGCCGGGGCGGCATGCGGCCGCCGCCCCGGCGTGTCACCGCGCGCCACCGCCGCCTCCCAGCCGTCACATCCGGCGCCCGCCGGCGAACCGATTCCCGCGAGCTATCATGTCGACCGCGGGTGGGTTCTTGGGGAGCTGAATGAACATCGGGGAGATCGCTCGGCGCGCCGGCGTGTCACGCAGCACGGTGTCCTACGCGCTCAGCGGCAAACGACCCGTCGCGAGCGAGACCCGGAGACGTATCCAAGACGTCATCGACGAATTGGGGTATCGCCCCAACGCGACCGCGCGAGCTCTGAAGGAGGGCCGGACCCGGACGATCGGTCTCGCCATCCCGCCGGCCGGCAACAGACTCACGCACATGCAGCTGGACTTCGTGGCCAGCGTGGTCGACGCCGCCGCCCGGGTCGACCTGGATGTGCTGCTGTCCCCTTCCGGCGGGGATCACGACCGCTCTTTCGAGCGGTTGGTCTCGGAGAGCCGCGTGGACGGTGTCATCCTGATGGAGATCCGCCTGGAGGACCCTCGTGTGGGGCGCCTACAGGACGCCGGGCTGCCCTTCGTCGGCATCGGACGCACGGCCGGCGACCAGCAGATGTCGTGGATCGACGTCGATTACGCCGGCTTGGTCCAGCACTGCGTGCGACACCTCGCCGATCTGGGGCACCGCCGAGTGGCTCTGATCACTCGTTCCCCGGAACTCGTCTCGGCCGGTTACGGCCCTGCGTGCAGGGCCAGAGCAGGTTTCGAGGCCGCCGTGGCGGAACGCGGCCTCGACGGCACCGAAGTGCCTTGCGGGGACGACGCCCGCTCAGGTCAGGCATGTGTCGAGGCGCTCCTGCGCAGCCATCCGGACCTCACCGCTGTCACCACCATCAACGAGGCCGCCCTGCCCGGGATCCAGCGCGCGCTGGCGGACACCGGCCTCCAAGTGCCGTACGACTTCTCCATCACCGGAGTGGCGGCCAATACCTGGGCCGAAGACTTCCGCCCGCCGCTCACGGCAGCGGACGTACCTGCCCTGGAAATGGGCGAAAAAGCCGTCTCCCTGCTGGTGGAACGCATCACCGCGCCGGACACCCCGCCTCGGCACATCCTGTTGACCCCCCCGGTCTCGCTGCGCTCCAGCACAGCCGCCGCACGCACCGGCCGGCAGGCGAGAGTCAACCGCCGGGCGCGCTGAGCCGGGCGGGTTCGGCGATCGCGTCCACAGGACGTTCTCCGATGCGGACCGTTCCACACACATCAACCGCACCCGCATCCCCGAGGACAGCGTCGTCGGGGTCACGCTGGACCGCTCCGTGCAGCCGGCCGACATCGCCGTCGGCAGGACGGCCACGGCCGGCAGCGAGGAGACCTCCAAGGCCAACACCGCGGTCGCCGAGCCGGTCGGCGAGTTCGCGTACCGCGTCCGGTCCGACGGTCGACATCTCCACCCAGTGCGCGCCGGAACCCGTATCGCCTGGGAATCCCCGGCCACGAACTGCTACCGGATCGAGGGTTCCACCGACAACGCGGGCTGGACCATCCTGGCCGACCTGACTGCCACCACCAGCACCAGTCAGGTGCAGGTCTCGGCCTTCCGCGCTCAGGCACGGTATGTGCGGGTGACGGTGACCGGGCTGCCCCCGGGTGTCTGGGCGTGAATCCGCAACTCGAAGGTCTACGACCGGCCCTTCAGCGCGGATCTCGGCACCGTCCGGCTGAGCGGCAAGATACTGGATGTCAGCGACGCCTCGACCGTCGACGGGGGCGCCGTCATCCAGTGGCGCTGGGGCGGCGGTACCAACCAGCAGTGGAGGCTGTGGACCGACGACGGCGGGGACAGCCAGTCGTGGAAGCGGAACTCGTCCGTCGCTGCTGATGGCCACCGCCTGCGCTCGTGCGCTGCCATGGGTTCCGGTGAACACCCGCCCGTTCAGCACCACAGTGGCCATTCCCACCGGAGGTCGGCCGGCCGCCGAGGCCAGGAGCGTCCGTCGGTGCAGCGGGCCGGCCGCCGTCGCCCGGTACATTGAGTGATTAACGTCTTAACCGCAAGCCGCCACAGGGCTTGGGGGTACACACGACGAACTCGCGTGCCTGACGGCGTCCCACGCTCGGCACGACGACGACGTACGGTGATCTTCGTACGCCGAGATCCCGTACTACGCACAAGGGGCGCTGGGCGCCATGGCGGCGGCGCACGAGCCCTGCTACCTGCTCAACACGCCGAATGGACGGCTGCGGAAGCGTGCCATCCCGAATGGTCAGCGAGGGGCGACCGCCCCAACCGCGCTGTGTCGACCCGTGAGTGGAGACCGACCACGAAGCGGGCCTTGCGCATCCTGCTCGATCCCGCGGAGGCCGGCACCAGGCGGATCGGGCCCGCCCAGCCGCTTCACGACGACGAGTTCCCGCACCTGATCGGACGCACTCGTCCCTGCGTCCGACACCGAAGGACGTCACCGTACGGACAGGTGAGCGCAGGCGAACGAGGGCGTGGGCAGGCGGCGCCCGTCCGTCACTTCTCCGCTGTCGTCCCGAAGGGGAGGGGTTCGCCTGAGCGCAGGTGTCCCCTCAGCCACTGCTCGGTGTTGCTCACGTGCAGCAGTGCCGCAGCCTGGCTGAGGGTGGCGTCACGGGTGGACAGGGCGTTGAAGATCGCCTCATGCTCGGCGAGGGTGCGGCCCGCGGCCTTGTCGTCGACCAGACCGCGCCAGATACGGGCGCGCAGGGTGCGGCCGGAGATCCCTTCCAGGAGGGTGAGGAGGGTTTCGTTGCCCGTGGCCGAGACGACGGCACGGTGGAAGGCGGCGTCGTGGGCGTTGAGCCGTTCGACGTCGTCGCGGGCCTCACGCATGGCGTCCAGGTGCCGCTTCACCTCGGCCAACTGCTCATCAGAAATCCGCGTGGCGGCAAGGGCCGTGGCCATGGGTTCGAGGAGCCGCCGTACCTCCATGAGGTCCCGCAGGGCGACCGAGTCGCCCTGCAGCAGCTCCACCGCGCCGCCGAGCCCCTCCAGCAGCAGGCTCGGCTGCAGGCTGGTCACATACGTGCCGTCGCCCCGCCGGACCTCCAGAACCCGCGCGACGGCCAGCGCCTTGACCGCTTCGCGGGCGAGGTTGCGGGACAGGCCGAGCTGTGCTGCCAGGTCCGGCTCCGGGGGGAGCTTCGAGCCCGGAGGAAGGGCACCGGTTGTGATCAGCTCACGGATCTGCTCAATGGCCTTGTCCGTCAGAGACACCGCACACCCCTCCCCCGACCGTGCTCCGTGAACACGTCCGACCTGATCAGCCCCTGAGCGCGGAGATCGTCCCAGAGACCGTCGGGGACGTGCTGATCATGGAGTTCCACGTTTCGTACGACCTGTTCCGGATTCCGCATGCCCAGGGTGATGTTGATGATACTGGGGTGCGTGTGCGGGAAGGCGATCGCGGCGGCCGGCAGGGTGGTCCCATGTGCCGCGCACACCTCGGCGATCGCCCGAGCACGGACGACCAGAGCTGGCGGGGCGTCCCGGTAGTCGTACTTCATGCCTTCTACGGGCCGGTCTCGGGAGAGCAACCCCGAGTTGAACACGCCCACCGCCACCACGCTCTTGCCGAGTTCCCGCGCGGCGGGCAGGACGTCGTCCAGCGCCGACTGGTCCAGGAGTCGTGCCAGTCGCGAGACCGCCGTCGATGTCGTGATGCTGGTCGGGCAGCGCCCGGAGCCCCAGGAACGGCCGCCCAACGCCTGTTCGAGTCGGTCGCCGCTCGTCGGGCCGGCTTCTTGGAGCGCGTGGGCAGGGCCGTTGCGTGAGCTACTGCGGCACCTGCGACTGATGGCTGCGGCGGCGGCTTGGCCACCAGACCCGGTCGCCCAGGAGCGTGACCATCACCGGGACGAGAAGGGAGCGGACTAGAGGTTGTCCTACCTTCAAAACGCGGGCCTGATCTGGTCACTCGTACGATCGGGGCCCGGGGGCTCCGGGTATGGCTGTAAAGGTTGAGCCGCTGGATGGCTTACGGGACTTGGCCGCCCGGGCCCCGCGACGACTCGACCGCCAATTGGGAGATGCGACTCGATCGCTGCTGTAGGACAACGTCGGCGAGGTCGTCTGCGGGTTCGACGTACGACGAGTTGTCGGGAGGGGACCGTGGCCAGGATCTGGGCCGGGGTGGACATCGGCAAGGTGCATCACCACACCGTGGTGATCAACGCGCAGGGCGAGAGATTACTGTCCCCCCGGATCATGAACGACGAAACTGAGTTGCTGGCGCTGATCAGCGACGTGATGGCCTTGTCGGACGATGTGCTGTGGGCCGTGGACCTCAATCATGGCGGCGCTGCCCTGCTGGTCGGTCTGCTCGCTGCCCACGGCCAGCCAGTTGCCTACCTCACCGGCCTGGCAGTCCACCGGGCCTCGGCCACCTACAATGCCACGCAGTTAGCCCTGTTCCCGTGCCGTCAAGAGCCTTCGTGGGATGGGCGCTTGGGAAGGGATCCCCTGGTAGGAGGAAAGCCGACCAAGACTTCTCCTGTTCAGAGGATCCCGTTGTCGAGCCAGTCTGCCACCTGCACCTTGACACGCACCACGACTGTTGCCGAGGGAGCTTTCGCTCCCGGACACCTCGGCGGGTTGACCCAGTTCCTGCCCTTTGAGCTCGTCGACGACGTGCTCGAGCAGACCGGAACCCTGCAGCAGCGCGTGCGTGCCTTACCGTCCCGCGTCGGGATCTACTTCGTACTGGCGTTGGGACTGTTTCCAGGACTTGGTTACCAACGCGTGTGGGACAAGCTCGTCGCCGGCCTTGCGGGCCTCGACCTACACACCCCTTCGGAGGCAGCCCTGCGCCACCTGCGCAGACGGCTGGGGCCGAAGCCGCTGGAGATGCTTTTCCACGTACTCGCGGTGCCGCTGGCACGACCTTCAACACCGGGCGTGTCCTACCGGCACTGGCGGACTGTGGCCTTCGACGGCTGCAATTCCCTCAAAGCGCCTCATCTGCCTCGGATCCGGGCCCTGCTTGGCAAGGTCCGGCACCACTGGGGCATGTCCGGCTACCCCTCCTTGCGACTGACCGTGCTCTGCGAGACCGGCACCCGCGGTCTACTCGGCGCAGTTTTCGGCCGGTCCAAAGCCGGCGAGATCGTCCAGGCAACCCGGCTGCTGCCGAAGCTGACCACCCAGATGCTGCTCCTGGCCGACCGCGCCTACGACGGCGACGAGTTCCTGGGACAGGTCGCCGACACCGTCGCCCAGTTCCTGGTCAGACTGTCCGCCCGCAGGCGCCCTGCGGTACTGGCCGTCCTGCCCGACGGCACATACCTCACCCGCTTTCGCCACGTGCACGTACGCATCATCGACGCGGACATCACCGTCACCACCAACGGAGGCAAGACAGTCACCGGGCGGTACCTGCTCGCGACGACACTCACTGACCACCGCCACGACCCCGCCGATGCTCTCGTCCGCGTCTACCACGAGCGTTGGGAGATCGAGACCGCCTACTACGCGCTGCGGCACACGATGCTGACCGGACGGGTTCTGCGCTCGCAGGACCCACGCGGCCTCGAACAGGAGGTCTGGGCCCTGCTCACCCTCTACCAAGTGCTGCGGATGGCCATGGCCGACGCCGTCGAGTCGCTGCCTGGCATCGACCCGGACCGAGCCAGCTTCACCATCGCCCTTCAGGCCGCCCGTGACGAAGTCATCCGAGCCGATCACATCCTGCCGCAGCAGCAACAAGCCAGCACCAAGGGCATGGCGACAGCAATCAGGGCGAGCCTCCTACCGCCCAGACGGGCTCGCACCAGCGCCCGCAAGGTTAAGTGCCCCACCTCCCGTTACCCGGCACACCTGACCAGCGGACACCCTCTGAACAGCCAGAACGTCACCCGTCTTGCACTAGCGCTTCGAGCCCAGCCCCCGTCGACCGCAGCCGCCGGACACGGCGGGCAACGCAACAAGGTCTTGCAGATCATGCGAACGACCCCTGATCGGATCTGGCACGCCCGCGACCTGGCGAACGAACTCGGCATCACCAGCTACGACAGCTTCTACGTGCAGCTCGGTCGCTGGACCCGCGAAGGGCTCCTCGACAAGATCGCAAACGCTACCTACACGCTCGCCACCGACTGGCTACCGACCAGCCCTAGCCACCTCATCAAGAGAACCCCTTGACGAACTGCACCCGCCTCTAACTTCGTGGCATTGGCGATTGAAGAGATTGCGCAGGGCTGAGATGTGTCGGTCGCCGTTGGTGCATCTGCGGTCGTAGTGGGCTATGGCGCCCCTTGAGGCGGTGAGGGAAGCGCTGGTTCTTGATCCGGTGAGCCTTGACAGAAACGCTCTTGCCGGATGCTCGGGTCACCGGTGCGGCTCCGGCGTCCTTGAAGTGGCCGCCAGTGGGGAAATAACTGGCCGCTGGCAGCCGCCGCCGGATCGTTCACAGACGCTTCGGATAGCTCCGCGACGGCGGCTGCGCGACCAGCATGGGCCGCCAACGATGTGGGAATCGCACCCGGCGCACCTCGTTCGATGTGCCGACGCCAGCTGGTCTGTCGCCCCTGCGCGCAGGACGGGACGCGCGGGCACTGACCGCCGAGGGCCGAAACAGGCATGGTCCAACCTTGGCCGCCGGAGACCTGACCTGCGCACACTGGATGCATGCGCGGGACGACCGTCGGCCAGGCGGCCGAGCGCGAGGACCTGCTCGCCGCGGCCGTAGTAGAAGCCGTCCAAGGAACGAACGCCTACGCGGGGAGCATCTTCCTCCGCTCCCGCGACCGTCGGTCGATCGTGCTCGCTGCGACGTGTGGGGTGCCACCTTCCCTGCTGGGCAGCTGGCGCCTCATTTCGGTGAGCAGTCCTATCCCGGTCGCCGTGGCATACAAGTCCGGGCGCACGGTCCACCTGGCGAACGCGGATGAGACGATGCGGCGGTATCCCCAACTCGCGGTGGCCCTGCCGTATGCCTTCGGCTCCTGCTCGGTGCCGATGGAGGCGGGTGGGGAGCGCTTCGGTTCGCTGGCGATCGTGTGGCCGGCATCACCGGGCAGCGAAGGGCTGTCCAAGGCCCAGCGCCGCCACCTGCGGAGTGTCGCCAGTCGGCTGGGTAACTGTCTGGCCGCAATGCGTGAGCGTACCGGCGATCCCGTGGAGTGTGGCCCGAGGACGGTTCCGGTAGAGACCCCGGCTCCGTCGGCAGCAGCCGTGCGGGTCGGGTTGTTCGACTGGGACGTCGGCTCCGGCACCTTCAGCATGGACGACGCGCTGTGCGCGATCTTCGGTCTCGACCCCGATGCTTTCGACGGACGAGTCGAAACGCTTGCTTCGTGCCTGCACCCCGGTGACCGAGCAGCTTTTCGGGCCTGCGCCCGGGACGCGGCGGACGAGGGCCGGATCATCGCGCACCGGATGCGCGTTCGAGATCACAGCGACGGCCGCGGAGGCTATCGCGCGGTCGAGCTGTGGGGCCGCGCACCAGAAGCCGACGACCCGCGCCCCGGCACGCGACTGGTCGGCGCGGTCGTGGATGCCCGGGCCGGCACTGTGGCCGTCGCAGCGGTCGAACGGCTGCCCGACGGGCTGTTCTCCCTCGCCCCGGACGGACGGGTCACATACGCCAACCACAGCGCCCTGCGGCTGCTGGACGTTTCCGCCGACGAGGTACTGGGCCGGTTCCTCTGGGACGTGCTGCCGTGGCTGTCCGACCCCGGCGTCGAATACCGGTACCGGTCCGCGATGATCTCGCAGACGCCGTCGTCCTTCCTGGCCAGCCGCTCGCCCGACCAGTGGCTCGCCTTCTCCCTCCACCCGCGCGCGGACGGGGTGACCGGCTGGGTGGTGCCCGCCACCTGTGCCCCAGTGGCCGCTGCGGTGCCCGCCCCCCCGGTCACTGCAGTACCCGCCGCCGCACCGGCCCGTCTGGGCGCCATGTACCACGTCCTGCAGCTGAGCAGCGCGCTGACCGAGGCAGTCACCACGCGCCACGTGTGCGACGTCGTCTCCGACCAGCTCCTGCCGGCCTTCGGGGGCCAGCAGATGGCGATCTATGAGGTCCACAGCGGAACGATGCACCTACTCCATCACACCGGCCGGCACGAGAAATTCCTCGACTGGCTGGAGGGCGTTCCGCTGCACGCCCGGCTGCCGGGAACGGAGACCCTGACGTCCGGAGCTCCGCTCTTCATCGAGTCGCAGCAGGACCTCGCCCGGGGCTACCCGGGAATCCCCATGGGCGAGGTGAGCTCCTGGGCATATCTACCGCTGTTCGCCTCCGGCCGCCCGGTGGGCACCTGCGTCCTCGGCTTCGACGAGATCCATCACTTCACCGAGAAGGACCGTGGCGTCCTCACTGCACTCGCCGGGCTGATCGCTCAGGCCCTGGAGCGAGCACGGCTCTACGACTCGGAGTTCGCTGTCGCGCACGGCCTGCAGCAGGCGCTCCTGCCGCACCGGCTGCCAACCGTCCCGGGTATCCGCACCGTCGCACGCTATCTGCCCGCCACCAGCGGTATGGACATCGGTGGCGACTGGTACGACGTCATCCCCAGCCACAGCGGGGCCCGTCTCGTCATGGGCGACGTGGAGGGGCACAGCATCGCTGCCGCGGCCACCATGGCCCAGTTGCGTAGTGCGGTACGGGCTTTCGCAGCTGCGGGCGATACGCCCGGCGACATGATGGCCGGCGTCAACCGAACCCTGATCGACCTCGACTCCAACCTACTGGCCAGCTGCTGCTACATCCACCTCGAGCCCCACGGCCGGCACGCCTGCGCCGTCACCGCTGGCCACCCTCCTCCTCTGCTCCGCCGCCCCGACGGCACGACCGACGTCCTTGACCTGGATGTCGGCCCGGTCCTGGGCGTGGATCATGCGAGCGCCTATGCCCAAACCCGCATCGCCCTCCCACCGGGATCCGTTCTCGCCCTCTACACCGACGGGCTGGTGGAGGAACCCGGCATCGACATCGACGTGGGGATCGACCGCCTGCGAGCATCACTGGCACACACTCGTGCGGGCTCACTGGACGAACTCGCCGACCGGATCCTGCACAATGCCCGCGGCTCCCCCTACCGGGCCGACGACATCGCCCTACTGCTCACCGAGCACGGTGCCGACCTCGACCCACATCACACCTCAAGGAGACCGTGGGGAGACCGCTGACCGGCAGCGGTCCCGAGCTTCACTGACCGGAAAACAGCCACGAGCCGAACCCAGAATGGGCTTGCCGCGCGACGGACCGGATTGGTCCGGCCCGGGCACCGCCCCGCCGTCCCTTCCAGACGCCCCCGGACGTCCCAGCGGCCGGGCAGCGCGGAGCCCGGTCCCGCACAACACACCGCTCAGGTGCGGGTCAGTCGCTTTCCGGGGCGTGCGAACCGGGCTCGTAGTCGTCGAACGACGGCTCGTTGGGCGCATCAAGCTGGGCGTACAGGCACGCCCGCCGCGACCATCTACCTGGCCGGACTCCACGTCGCCGGCATCTTTCTGTGGTCCGCTCGGTGATCCAAACGAAACTGCTTAGTAGCTGTCGTAGCTGGGCTTACCGTTCGGCCGGTAGACGCCGACGATGGTGCCGCCCTTCGTCGTCGAGACGCTGACCGGCTCCAGCGCAGTGGGGATCGCTCCGTCGGCGAACAGCCGCTTGCCGGTGCCGATGATCATCGGGTGGATGGTCAGCCGGTACTCGTCGACGAGGCCGTGCTGCATGAGGGTCTGGGCGAGGTCGCCGCTGCCGACGACGTTGATGTTGCCGCCTTCGGACGCTTTCAGCTTGCGTACGGCATCGACGATGTCGCCCTCCAGCAGCGTGGAGTTCTGCCACTCGACGGAGGTCAGGGTCCGAGACGCCACGTACTTGTGCATGCTGTTCATCCGATCGGTGAACGGGTTGTCGGGATCGGCGGTCGGCCAGTACGACGCGAAGATCTCGTACGTCTTGCGGCCGAGCAGCATCGCGTCGCAGTGCTCGTACCAACCGGCGATGACCGTGCCGACCTCGTCGTCCGACACCGGCTTCTGCCAGCCGCCGTGCTCGAAGCCACTCTCAGCGTCCTCGTCCGGACCCCCCGGCGCCTGCATGACGCCGTCCAGCGTCAGGAACGTGCAAACGATGATCTCGCGCATGGTGCGCTCCCTTCGTCGACGGGTAGACCGCACAACCGCCGGAAACTCATCGGCGGAACTTCCGCGGCGCAGCACTGGCCATCGTTTGAATCAGCCTGGCTGCGAGATGTGGCACCTCGTGGCCGACCCGAGCGGGGTCTGGTGCGTGCAGCTGCAAGACGGGGGAGGGTGCATGTCGATGAGGGCCGGGGCTGGTGCAGTGGACCACCGAAAGCAGGGTAAAAGGGTGCACAGTCTGGCCGGTTGGCGGTGGGAACCGCTTCAGGATTCCGCTGCACTTGCTCAGCCTCACAGGGGGAGCCTTTGCGCGCTCGTCTTGCTGCCTCAGCCGTTGCCGTCGCCGTCGCTGGTGTCTTCTTCAGCGCGCCGGCCGCTTCCGCGGCGACACTGCCGTCGACCAACACCGCTCACCACTGCATCCACCACACCACCGGGGTATGCGGGTGGACGCACCACAAGGGGCCCGCGGACAAGTACGAGACCGCGAAGTGCAAGGACGCTTCCCTGTCGTACTCACGGCACTCGCAGGGCACCTGCTCCCACCACCACGGCGTCCGCTACTGGTTCAAGTAGACCGAACCCCGACATTGCCTGCCGTTCCCTGGTCATGTGAGGGGCGGCCATCCTGCAACATCTCGTGGTGCGGCGTCCGGAGGCCCTCGGGCGCCGCACCAGCGCACGCTCATTCACCGGTCGCCGCCGGGCGTCGGCCGAGGGGTCAGTGGCGGTGCTCGCCGCGGTGGCCGGCGCAGCCTGTCCGCGGCCGCGGCCTTCCGGCACAGCACCGCAAGGGCACGCGGTGCGGACCGGTACGCAAGGGGCGGGTGGCCGGCACCGCGTGTGAACGCGTGCCGTTCAGATGACTCCGAGGAGTCCGTTGCCCCCCAGGAGGGTGTTGTCCTTCTGCGGGAAGCCGACGGACGGGGCGGTGATCATGCGGCTGTCCTTGGCGGTGGGGCCGTCGGTGCCGCCCGGGAGGACCCAGACGGCGCCGGTGGAGCTGTTCTTCTCCGCGGCGCTGATGAAGAGTTCCGGTTTGCCGTCCTTGTTGATGTCGCCGACGGCGACGGTGGTGCCGAATGCGTCCTCGCTCTCGCCGACTCCGGGGATGTGGGCGGTGTCCTCAGTGAAGGCGTAGGCACCGCCGCCCAGGGCCCCGGTGCGGCGGCCGGGGATGACCGTCACCTGACCGGCGTTCCTGCGGTCCGTGTCCTCCATCGGAGAGCCGACCACGAGGTCCGCCAGCCCGTCACGGTTCAGGTCGGCCACCGTGAGGGCACCGCCGAATCTGTCCTCCTTCTCGCTCGCACCAGGAACACCAGGGGTGTTCTGGGTCAGCTGCACCGGTTTCGCCTCCCGCGCGATGCCGTGCGCCGAGCCGTACCAGAGCAGCACCCGGCCGCCGAGCGCACCGTCCACTCCGGCCCTGTCCGGCTCGTCCGGGTCTCCCACCACGAGATCGGCGTATCCGTCACCGTTGACATCCCCGGCGGCCGGGACCGAACCGCGCACACCTTCGCCGTCTGGCTGCGCGAACACCCCGAGGTGAGGGTCGTCTGCCGCGACCGCGCCGGCTGGGCCTTCTCGACCTCGCCGCCCACGATGCCCGGTGACGCCTGCACCGGTCCGGTGACCAGCCAGTGCAGGCGCGAGGACTTCAGCTTCGGGTCGAAGACCAGTACCCCGTCCAAGCCCTGAGTACGCGGACATCGTGACGGCGCAGGGACGGTCCGGCGTCGGCAGAAGCCCTTCCGGCCCTAACTTGCGTCCCCGTGGGTGATACGGATCTTGGACTGGCCGTGTGGCAGTTTCTCCCAGTCGTCCATGAAGCGGGCGCGCAGGCCGTGCCGCTCGGCCAGGGCGATGAGGGTCTCGGTGCGGTAGTAGAAGTCCTCACGTAGCACGTGGTGCTCCTCGCCCTCGGTGCGGTCGAAGGTGAAGTCGAACCAGCCGCCCGGTGCGAGCACCCGGCCGACATGGGCCAGGCACTCCTCGATGACCGGCAGCGGCGAGTGCGAGAAGACGCTGTGCGCGTGCACCACGTCGAAATGGGCGTCGGGCAGGAACCGCAGGGTCAGATCGCGCACCGGGGCCAGCGTGGGGAGCCGCTGCTGGAGCCCCATCTCCACGATGGTGTCCTGCGCGGCGACGAGGATGTCGGGCGAGATGTCGATGCCGTGGTAGTGCCCGGCGTCCAGATGCCGGATGAACCGCCAGCCTCCCCGCAGGTTCCCGCACCCGATCTCCAGCATGCGGTGCTCGGGCCGCAGGCCGTGGCTGATCAGATAGTCGAACTGCATCGCCCCGAGTGCGAGCCACCGCTCCCGGCTACGGCTGCCGACCGCCGCGTCCGCGTCGGCCCGGGTGTCGGAACGCATCACGGCCCGGTAGTAGGAGATGTGGTCGCTGTGACGGTGGCGCAGCCACATGTCGCGGGTGGCGCGCACCAGGTGACGGGGCACCCGGTCGGGGTGGCGCAGGGCATAGCCGATGCGGTGGCCGAGAGCGGCGCGATTGACGGTGAGGTTCTTGCCGGGCATGTGGTGCTCCCCTGCTTCCTGGTTTCCGAGGCTGCGAGCCGTGCCACAAGCCTCCGCGGGGAAGCGGGGTGTCCCGTTCGGCCAACAGGATCCGGTCCGCAAGAGGATCGGGTGGCCCGTATGTCAGCCGATTGGTTGAATCGGTCCCGTCGGCACCGTGTTAGACACGGAGGATGAACCACACCGACCCGGACGAGCGCTGGCTAACCGCGACCGTGCACATTGCGTTCTCCCTGCTGCTCGGCTCCTCGGTCGCCCGGTATCTCACCCACGACCGGGGCGCATCATGGTCCGGATGGGTGATGGCGATGTTCGCGCTCTTCTGCCTGCTCTACGTCCTCGGACGCCTTCTGGCCCCGGCGCCCCGCCCCGGCTCGGCACCCACCACTCGCCATCTGGTCTGGCTCGCCACGGTGTCCGCGGTCTGGATCGTCCTCCTGGTCCTCGCGCCGAGCGCCACCTGGTGCGCGATGCCGCTGCTGTTCGCCGGCCTGCACGCGCTGCCCCAGCGACTGGCCGTGCCGCTCGCGGCCCTCCTCACCGCGCTGGTCGTCGCTGCCGAAGTACGGGTGGCGGACGGCCCGCTCAATCCGAACATGATCGTCGCCCCACCGGCCGTCGCCGCCGTCGCCACCGCCGTACTGGTCCATCTGCAGCGCCAAGGAGCCCGGCAACGCGTCCTGATCGGCGATCTGGTGCGCACCCGGCACGAGCTCGCGGCAACCGAACGGCGGGCCGGAGTCCTCGCGGAACGCCAGCGCCTGGCCGCGGAGATCCACGACACCCTCGCGCAGGGCCTGTCCAGCCAGCAGATGCTGCTTCAGGCCGCCGAACGTGTCTGGCGGACGGACCCGGACGCGGCCCGCGCTCACCTTCGCGAGGCGACCGGGATCACCTCCTGCAACCTCGCGGAGGCACGCCGCTTCGTCCACGGCCTGGCACCGGCCGACCTCGCCGAACACACGCTGCCCGGTGCGCTCGCCGCACTCGCCCAGCGGGAGAGCCGCCCGGGCCTGACCGTGGAGCTCCGGCTCGACGGCGACCCGGGCCGACTGCCGGAACGGGTCGAGGGGGCGCTCCTGCGCATCGCCCAGGGAGCGCTGGCCAACATACGCGAACACGCGGCGGCGACCCGGACCGCGCTGACCCTGACCTTCCTGGACGACCAGGTCTCACTCGACATCGCGGACAACGGCCGCGGCTTCGACGTGGACCGCCCCCGCAGTACCTCCACCCCGACTGGCCGACCGGCCCCGGAACCGGACCGGGAACGGGGGCACGGGCTGCCGGCCATGCGGATCCGGGCCCGGCAGTCGGGCGGCACCCTCACCGTGGAGTCCGCCCCTGGCGAGGGCACCGTCGTGTCGGTGGCCGTCCCCCTGGCACCCTTGACCTCCACACCCCCGTCCGTCCCCGCCCCGTCCGAGGAGCCCGCCCTGTGACCACGCCGGAGTCCGCACCCTCCGTCCGGCTGCTGCTGTGCGACGACCACGCCGTCGTACGCGCCGGCCTGCGCGCCCTCCTGGCCAGCGCCGACGGCATCGCAGTGGTCGGCGAGGCGGCGACCGGCGAGGAGGCGCTCGCCATGACCGCCCGCCTGAGCCCTGACGTCGTCCTCATGGACCTCCAGCTCGACGGCGGCATGGACGGCGTGACGGCCACCCGGCACCTGACCCAAGCCGGTGCGGCCGTCCCCCGGGTCCTGGTGCTCACCATGTTCGACACCGACGCCGACATCACCCGCGCCATCGAAGCCGGCGCGACCGGCTACCTCCTCAAGGCCGAACAACCAGACGAACTGTTCACAGCGATCCGCAACGCGGCAGCGGGCCGCACCGCCTTGTCGGTCCCCGTGGCCGACCGCCTCCTGACCCGTCTGCGCAGCCCGCGCCCCACCCTCTCCACGCGCGAACAGGAGATCCTCGAACAACTCGTCAACGGCCTGGGCAACCGAGAGATCGCCCGAGCCCTCTTCATCAGCGAGGCCACGGTCAAAACCCACCTCGGGCGTATCTACAACAAGCTGGGCGTGGAAACCCGCGCCGGCGCGGTGGCCGCCGCCAAGGAACGACGCCTGCTGGCCTGACCGCCGGCTGGGCGCCCACAGCTGATGCGCGGCCGGATCTACGGAGCCGACCACAACCACCCAGGTGCGAAGCCGGGACGGTGCTACGCCGAACTGGTGGGCGGGCCGCTGGACGGATTGCTGCTCTTCTCTGAACTAGGACTTGTCCGGGCGATCATGTGACTGCATCGTGCCCGAATCGTTGGTGTGGGCATGGGGCGGGGCGATTTGACGGACATGGAATGGGAACGGCTTCGGCCGTTTCTGCCGGTCAGCAACGGCCGTCGCCGCCATGTCACCACTGACCCGGTGCCTCTGCGGATGATCCGCAGCAGGCGCTGTCCCTCGTCATCGTCGATGTGTCGAACCTGAACTCTGTCGGCACGCCGACCAGTTTCAGTGAACGCGCCGATCGGGATCCGGTTCCCGATCGGCGCGTCGCGGACCGCAGGCGGCGGTATCAGCCGAGGTGCCGGGCGAAGAACCTCAGCGTGCTCTCCAGCTCGAATGCCGGGATCTCCCCGTGCTTGCCGGGGTTGGCGTGCAACGTTTTCTCGGCCGAGGCCAAGGCGTCGAACAACGCCAAGCTCTGAACCCGCGGCACTCGCTCATCGTCCCACTGCACCAGGAACTCCACTGGGACGGTGATCCGCGCGGCGGCCTCGGCCGACGCCAGCACCCCACCCAAGCCCAGTACCGCCGCGCGGACCCGCGGTTCGGCAGCGACGAACGGAACACCGAGTCCGCATCCCAGCGAAACCCCCCAGTAACCCACCGGGCCGGCGCCTACGTGCTCGAGTTGCTGAACCGCGTCCAGGACCGCCCGCCATTCCGGCACGGTCTGGCGGGCCACGAGCGCCTGGAAGCCGGCGATCAGCGGGGCCAGCTCTCCACCGGCTTCCACGCGAGCCTGGTTCTCAGTCGCGATCCGGTCGTACTCCTCAACCTTCGGCCGGTCGCCATGGGCGGGAACGTCGACCGCCACGACCGCGAAACCGCATTCGGTCACGAAGCTGCGTACACGAGCCAGGATGTCAGGGGCCTTCTTGTGCTGCCCGCCACCGTGTCCCATCAAGACGAGCGGACGAGTGGCGACGGCACCTTCTGGCGTCCACAACACGCCAGGAATGTCGCCGAGGGTGAAGAGCTGTTCGCGGACGCCGTCGGACGACGTCTCAGATATGAAGCGCATAGCGGTTCATGCCTTTCGGGATGCCTCTGCGGGCGCTCCCTAGGCCATGCGAGGGAGGGAGGCCCGACCTGTCAAAGCGTTGATCGGTCTCACCTCCTCAGTTCGCAGCAGTGCACGGCGGCAGGAACGTATCACGAAGGACTCCACCCTGGCCCGGGCAGGGATGCCGACAGGGCGAACGTTGTCTGATGCGGCACTAGCGCTGCGACCGGAAACGTTCACGGTGTCGCCGAGGTCCTGTTCCAGGGTGGTGCAGGCCATGGAGAATGGGGCGGTGTGAAGCGGTCGACGCTGCGAGATCACAATGGCGTCATGGACCCGACCCGTCAGATCATCGTCGCGCTGGACTGTGACAACCGTCCAGCCGCTCAAACTGTCGTCGATCAACTCCGTGACGAGTGCCGCTTCTACAAGGTCGGCCTGGAGCTCCTCACCGCGGTCGGACCCCAGTTCGTGGAACACCTCGTTGCCCAGGGCAATGAGGTGTTCCTGGACCTCAAGCTCTTCGAGATCCCGAACTCTGTCGCCGGTGCAGTCCGCGCGGCAGGCGCACTCGGCGTCTCCATGGTGACGGTGCATAGTATGGGCGGGACCGGGATCATGGCCGCCGCGGTCGATGCGGCCCGCGACTATCCCGACCTTCGTGTCCTTGCCCTCACCGTCGTCACCAGCATGACCGACGCCGACCTCGTCGACATCGGCGTTTCCGGCCCCACCGAGGGCCAAGTGCTGCGATTGGCCAGCCTGGCCAAGCGGGCCGGATGCCACGGCGTGATCGCCTCACCGCGGGAAGTCTCAGCCCTGCGCAGGGCGTTGGGAAGCGAGGCCCTGATCGTCACCCCCGGAGTTGCCTTGGCCGGCGAGTCTGCTGCCGAACATGCCCGCCCCGGCACACCGCGGGCCGCCGTCGCGGACGGAGCCTCACATGTGGTCGTGGGCCGCACGGTCACGCGCGCGCCGCATCCGCTGTCCGCATTCCACCGTGTCTGCGCCAACCTGTCGGCTCGCAGTTGAGCTCACAGGTCGGTAGTCAGGCCGCTGCGGCAAGTGGGCGTCCGCGAGACCAGTCCAGGTCGCCACGCGAGCCGAGTTCGTCGAGGACCAGGCGGTGCAGCCTGGCCCACACGCGGGCCTTCGTCCACTCGGTGAACCGGCGGTGGGCTGTCGCCCCGGACGGCCCGAACGAGGGGGCCGGCAACTGCTGCCACGTGCAGCCTTAGAGGTCGTTCTCTTTCCGAACCTAGTGTCTTGTGATTCTGTTTGTGGCACCTGGGGCGTCTGTGATCGTTGAGTCTGTGCAGGCTCCCATTTCGCATGTCCCTTTCTCATTGACGATGGCCTTTGTCTGGCCCAAGGGACAGAGCGATGAGACGCACTCTGTTTTGATCGTTTACGTGTCAGGCTGCTCATCCTGCTCTGCGCCGCTGCCACGCTCTGGGTCCCGCTGGGGACGGTCTGCAGTGAGGGCCGGAAACGTTGATGAGGCTTCGGGAATTCGGCTCTCATCAACGTCGGCCGCGGATCGGATGGAGCGTCTATGAGGCGTCGCGAGTGAAGCGCCAGGCTCCGCAGGTGAGGGCGAGTGCGAGGTAGAGGGCGAGGTCGAAGAGGGCGAAGGGGAGGGTGGGGGTGCGTTCCGGGTGGAGGGGGTGTGGGTGGAGTTGGCCGAGGGCGTCCGCGGCGTTGCTGAGCATGAGTTTGCTGGGCAGGTAGGACCAACCTTCGACGGCTTTGGCTGCGCCGTAGCCGAGGTAGACCAGGGCGAAGAGCGCGGCGATGGCTCCGGCGGTGTGCCGGATGACAGCCCCGAGGCCGTAGCCCACGACGGTGACGACGAACAGGTAAAGCCCGGCACAGGGCACGGCGCGCAGCACGCCCGGCGTGCCCAGGCCGACGTCCAGGTGCCGCCTGGCCAGGACCGCCTGCCCGATGAAGAAACTGGTGAACGCGGTCAGTTCGCCCAGCAGCAGGGCGAATCCGCCGATGACGAGGGTCTTGGCGGTGTAGGCGAGCGCGCGCCGGGGTGTCGCGGTCAGCGTCGTGCGGATCAGTCCGGTGGTGTACTCGCTGCTGACGCCCAGCACGCCGAGGACGCCGAAGGCGAGGACGGCGAAGGCGAAGCCGGAGAGCGAGTCGCCCACCGGGTCGAACTGGGCCCGGTCGGCCGTCGCCAGGTGCGGCCACGCGCTGGCGGTGTGCGCCACGTCCATGACGCTCAGCGCCAGGCCGAACGCCACGGCGATGAGGGCGGTGATCCAGGTCGAGCGGAGGGAACGCAGCTTTATGACCTCGGCGGCCATGGCGCCTGTCAGTGCGGTGGGCATCAGTGGCCCGTCCCTTCGGTGCGGTATTCCACGGCAGATTCGGTGAGGCCGAGGTAGGCGTCCTCCAGCGAGGCCCCGGCGGGAACGAAGTCGGTGATCGGGACATCGGCGAGCAGATGTCCTCGTCCGATGACGAGAAGATGGTCGACGGTTAGGGCCATCTCGCTCATCAGGTGGCTGGAGACCAGGACGGTGCGTCCTTCGGCGGCCAGCGACCGCATGAGGGCCCGGATCCACCTGATGCCTTCCGGGTCCAGGCCGTTGGCAGGCTCGTCGAAGATGAGCACCGGCGGGTCGCCGAGCAGGGCGGCGGCGATGCCCAGGCGCTGCTTCATGCCGAGCGAGTAGGTGCCGATCCTGCGGCGGGCGACGTCGGTGAGGCCGGTGAGGGCGAGTACCTCCTCGATCCGGCCGCGCCGGATGTGGTTGGTGGCGGCGAGCGCGGCCAGATGCGCGTGCGCCGTAAGGCCTCGGTGGACGGCCCCGGCGTCCAGGAGGGCACCTACCCGGCGCAGCGGCTGTTCGGCCTGGCGGTAGGGCACGCCGTCGACCAGGGCGCGGCCGGCGTTCGGGGTGTCCAGGCCGAGGACGGCCCGGATGGTGGTTGACTTCCCCGCTCCGTTGGGGCCGAGGAAGCCGGTCACACGGGCGGGCAGGACCTCGAAGCTGAGGTCGTCGACGGCGGCCTTGCGGCCGAAGCGTTTGGTGAGGTGTTCGCATCGAATCACGTGCATTACGGTGCCGGGGCGGGGGAGGCGATTCGTCTGCCTGCGGGCAGGACTTTTCGGGGCCGGGTCTGCCGTACGGCATAGGTCCCGCGGACGATGCGGGCGGAGCCAGGAGGCGCATACGCTCCGGTCGTGGAACGGAAGTCGCGTGCGGCCCCGGAGTTGCTGCGGCCCTACTGGCCGGAGGGTCTCGCAGTCCTGTCGCTGGCGGTGTGCGGACTGGCGCCGTGGCATCCGCAGGCGATCTTCTGGGGCGGAGTGCCGCTCGCCTTCGCGCTCTTCTGCGTCACCTCCCTGCGCCCGGCCCGCACTGCCGGAGTCGCCCTGGCCGCCGCCCTGGTGATGGCGGTCTCCACCGGCCTGCCCAGGTTCGAACACACCGGGGCCGTGGTGCCGTTCGCGCTGCTCTTCGGCGTCGCCTGGGCGGTGGGCTTCGCGGTCGGTCAGCGGCGCCGGTATCTGCATATGCTGCTGCGTCAGGAACAGGACCGCGCCGATCGCGAGGCAGCGGCGGAGCGGCTGCGCATCGCCCGCGAACTGCACGACGGCATCGCCCACTCGATGAGCGTGATCTCCGTCCAGGCGGGCTACGGCCGCCTGGTGCTCGACGACCGTCCCCAGGACGCGCGCAACGCGCTGGAGGCGATCGAGACCACCGGCCGGGAGACCCTCGTCGAACTGCGCCGCATGCTCGGTGTGCTGCATGATGACGGGGATGACGGGGACGGCACCGACAACCCGGCCCTGGCCCCCGCCCCCCGACTCGCCGACCTGGACCGTCTCGTCGAACGGACCCGGCGCCCCGGCCTGCGGATCGGCCTCGCCGTCACGGGGCGCGCCAGACCGCTGCCCCCGGGGCTGGAGGCAGCCGCGTACCGGATCGTCCAGGAGGCGCTGACCAACGTGGTCAAGCACGCCGACGCGAGCACCGCGCAGGTCACCGTCGCGTACGGTCCCGGCGAGCTCACCCTCACGGTGACCGACGACGGCAGCATCCGGCCGGCCCCGAGCCGCACCGGGCGCGGGTTGACCGGGATGCAGGAGCGCCTCGCCCTCTACGGCGGCACCCTGCTGGCAGGACCGGCCGCGACCGGCGGCTTCCGGGTGCGGGCCAGCATCCCCGTGGACGGGCCCCAGCCCACCGCCGCAGCGCGGGAGCGGCCGTGACCATCCGGGTCCTGGTCGCCGACGACCAGCAGCTGATCCGCATCGGCCTGGCCGGAATCGTGGACACCGCCTGGGACCTCACGTCGATCGGCAGCGTCGCAACGGGCCGGGACGCCGTCGCAGCAGCCGCCGAACACCGGCCCGACGTCGTCCTGATGGACATTCGGATGCCCGAGATGGACGGCATCGAAGCCACCCGCCGTATCACCGCCGCCGGCCACGCACGTGTCCTGATGCTCACCACCTTCGACCTGGACGAGTACGTCTTCGGCGCACTGCGCGCCGGGGCCAGCGGCTTCCTCCTGAAGGACGCACCGCCCCTCGACCTGCTGTCCGCCGTCCGCACCGTCGCCCAGGGCGAGGCACTGCTCGCGCCGCGCGTCACCAAACGACTCATCGCGGCATACGTCAACAGGCCGACACAGCCACCACACGGTCAGGAACCGCCGCAACTGCCCGAGGCCGTCACCACCCGTGAACGCGAAGTGCTGCTGCTCGTCGCGGAAGGACTCACCAACGCCGAGATCGCCGAACGGCTGTACATCGGCGCGGGCACGGTGAAGACCCACGTCGCCCGGCTGCTGACCAAACTCGATGCCCGCGACCGCGTCCAACTCGTCATCCACGCCTACCGCAACGGCCTCACCGGCTAGTCCGCCCAGCCCTCGACCGGCCCCGAAAGGCCAAGTTCGCGAGACACGATGCCGTGGCCCACAAATGAGACAAACCACAAACACCCAGGTCGCCACAGCTGAACGGGACATTCCAATTGAGGGCCTACAGTCTGGTATGGATCTCACCTCTGAACAGATGGCAGAACTGCGGGAGTTGGCCGGGTCGCGGGATGTTCCGGCTGTCGTCGCGCTTCGCGCACGGATCGTGTTGTGGTCCGGCGAAGGGCGCCGGCGCAAGGACATCGCCGAGCTCGCCGGTGTGGCGCCGCTGACGGTGGACCGCTGCAAGGCCCGTTATGCCGAGCGGGCCCTTGCTGGTCTGGAGGAGAAGCGTCGCGGCGGGCCGCGTACCCAGGTGCCGCCGCAGGTGCGGGCCCGGGTGATCGCTTTGACGAGGATGTCCCCGCCGGCGGAATCCGGTCTGTCGCACTGGTCGACGCGGACACTCGCCGACCATCTGAAGCGACGGGAGGGCATCTCGGTGTCGTGGCATTACGTCGCCCGCATCTGGCGTGAGGAGAATCTGAAGCCGCACCGCTCGGGCACCTTCAAGATCTCGAAAGACCCGGCGTTCGCGGACAAGGTCGCCGATGTCGTCGGTTTGTACCTGGCCCCGCCCGGCGGCGCCGTGGTGCTGTCGATCGACGAGAAGAGGCAGGTGCAGGCCCTGGACCGGACCCAGCCCGTGCTGCCGGTGACTTTCGCGGCCACGGAGAAGCGCACCCACGACTATGTGCGGCACGGCACCACGAACCTGTTCGCCGCGCTGAACGTCACGACCGGTGAAGTGCTGGGCGAGTGCAGGCCGAACCTGAACGGCGCGACCTTCCTGGCGTTCCTGAAGAAGGCCGTCAGGCCGCATACGGGGAAGGAAATCCATATCGTCCTGGACAACCTCTCCACGCACACCACCCCGGACGTGAAGACGTGGCTGGCGAAGAACCCGCACGTCCACTTCCATTTCACCCCCGTCGGGTCCTCGTGGTTGAACCAGATCGAGATCTGGTTCGGGATCATCACCCGGCAGTCCATCCGCCGCGGCACGTTCGCAAGCGTCAACGTCCTGGTCAAACAGATCCGCGACTACATCAACTCCTGGAACGAGAACGCGAAGCCCTTCACCTGGACCGCCACCACCGACGAGATCCTCGTCAAGGTCCGACTCGTCCAGACCAGCCTGAAGAAACTCGCCAATAACAACGCGAAGTAACGCAATCAGGATCACGAGACACTAGGCGGTGGGAACCGCTTTAGGAGTCCGCTGCACTTGCTCAGCCTCACAGGGGGATCCTCTGCGCGCTCGTCTTGCTGCCTCAGCCGTTGCCGTCGCCGTCACTGGTGTCTTCTTCAGCGCACCGGCCGCTTCCGCGGCGACACTGCCGTCGACCAACACCGCTCACCACTGCATCCACCACACCACCGGCGCATGCGGGTGGACGCACCACAAGAGGCCCGCGGACAAGTACGAGACCGCGAAGTGCAAGGACGCTTCCCTGTCGTACTCACGGCACTCGCAGGGCACCCGCTCCCACCACCACGGCGTCCGCTACTGGTTCAAGTAGCGCACTGCTGCAGTGGCCTCGTGCAGCACCAGGCCACCTCGCCGGACTCTTACGGCGGTGGACAGTTTCGTTTTCGTCGCGTGACGGGCGCTCAACGGGCGGGAGCTGGTGCAGCAGCCCCGCAGAAATCAGGAGGCACAGGGTTCCACTGCTACTTCTGCGGGGCCGGTGCACGCCACACGTACCCCCTTGACGCGCCCGGCATGCCCGATCTATCCGCTCTATCGGAGCGGGATGCGCCTTCTTGCATGACGTGGGGCCCGGCCTGTCAGTATCAGGCCGGGCCCCACGTCAATCTCCGCTACAGGTAGCGCTCCTCACGCTGAGGATCTGTGTCTACCAGCGGTACCAGCGACCCTTGCCGCCTGCGCCGTCCGCGGACCGGACGACGAAGCCGAGCAGCCACACGATCAGCACGACCACCGCGATCCACCACAGCGCCTTCAGTGCAAAGCCCGCACCGAAGAGGATCAGAGCCAGAAGAAGAACCAGAAGCAGGGGAACCATCGCTATCAACCTCCTGACCACCGGATGCCCTTACATCACCCCTACAAGCACACAAAAGGGGAGTTACTTCCGGGGAATGAAGGGCATGTGCGCGTCATGCACGCTTCCCCCTCCCTGGCATCTGATGCACCGCAGTCATGCAGTGACGCTCACTCAACGCGTTGCTTTGGCCTTTGGTTTGTTCAGCGCCGTGAGGGGTCATGCGCACAGCCGGCATCCGAGCCCAGGCGCGCGGCAGACGCGGCGGACCGGATGCCTGGCAGGAGCCGAGGCAGGCCTTCCCGCCGCTCCGCGCCCGGCAGACCTGCGACGCGCCGCCGAACCCCGGGCACCGGCCCGGACTGCCCAACGTCCGTCAGTCAGGCCGAGCCGGTGGCGCCGCCCTTCCGGCGCGTCAGCCGGTGAGCAACACGTTCCGGACCGCCGTGACGCGCAGTTCCTCCAGCGTGCTCATCTGCCGTTCGGCCCGCGCGATCAGCCCGTCAAGTTCCTGCTCGTCGAGGCGGCCGTCCGCCTCGGCCAGGGAGCGCAGCGTGCGCCAGCCGAGTTCCTTGCCCTTCACCCCCAGCCGGAGGAACTCAAGTTCGATCACCAAGGTCAGCGGGGACCGCCGGTAGAGGCGCCCGTTGCTCTTGAGACGCCCCAGCCGCTCGGCCGTGGCGGCTGCTGCGATCTTGTACCGGCGCGTGGGCACACCGAGGCCGCGCATGACCCGCAGCAGACTCGCACGGTCCTCGGCGATCTCACCCGCGAGAGCCTGCAGCGGTTCGGTGAACGGCGGGTCGCGATGTGACCGGGCCATGAACAGGGCGCGTCCGGTCCCGGCCGCGGCACCGGCCAGGTGGTCGTTGAGGTAGATCCCGAGCAGGTCCGTGCGGACCCTGCGGATCTGCGGGCGGGTGCCCGACATCGGTGTCGACATGGCTTTCTGCACCTCGCTTCCTTCCGCTCACAAGCGGCGGCGTCGGACGAGTACCCGGCCGGGGCGCTGCGGCCCCGCCAAGACGGACGTCCGTCCTCTCGCCTCGCGCCTGAGCGCTGCGAGACCCGCCGACTGCGGGCGCACGAGCCACCACGCGCCCGCGATGGCGGATGCTGCGTGTCAGCACCCACGTCCGCTGCCTGTCAGCGCCCGCGCTGCGAAGGTCAGACCTGCGCGGGGAAGCGTTCCCAGACGCGGTGTGCGCCCAGGAGGGCGCTGACCTGCTGCAGGGTCTCCATTCCGCTGTCAGCGACGATGACGCCGGGCGCGTCGGCGGACACGCCCGCCCCTTCCAGGGTGGCCTCGGCGCCCTTCCCGCCGCCGATCGCCCTTCGAGGTATGCACCGGCAGGGGTACGCCGGCCCTCGTGTCGGCGACCATGAGTCGAGTGGTGTTCGATCCGGCGTCCACCACGTTCATTCTCCTCGCACCCAAATACCCGGGGCCGCAGAGGCGACGTCAGCCGGGTTCCGCGACGACCCGCACGGTCTCCAGCCGCTGGTCGGCCGCATCCGGCAGGAACATGCCGGCCTCGACTCCCGTGACCAGGTACTTCAGCACCGGCTCGGTCAGTCGTTCGCCGGGCAGAACGGCGGGGATGCCGGGCGGGTAGGGGGTGATCATCTCCGCGGCGATCCTGCCCGGAGCCTCGGCCGTGGGGATCTTCTCGTGCCGGGCGAAGTAGGCGTCACGGGGCAGGCAACCCTGGTCCATCCGCAGATCGACCTGGGACGGGACCGCGACCTGAGGAGCGTCGCCCAGTTCGGCGGCATGGCTGGCAAGGTCGCGCAGGGCCGTGAGAAGGCGCGCGGTGGTGTCTTCGTCGTCGGCGTGGGTGAGCTGCGCGCTGACGCGCCGGTGGTCGAAGAGGTGGGCGTCGATGTGATGGCGGGCGCGCAGCCAGTCGGCGGCGCGGTAGCCGGTGGTGCCGAGCTGGGTGATGTCGGTGTCGACCGGGAGGGGATCGAAGTCATGCGCGAGGCCGGGACCGCAGAAGTCCCGCGCGTCGTTGACATGGAAGCCATCGATGGCCTCGATGGCCTCGCGAGTGCGCCCGGCCAGCTCCAGTGCCCGGCCGATGAGTTCGTGACCCTGCTCGACCATCTGTCGGCGCCAGGCGTCGATACCGGCGTAGAGCAGGACGTTCGGGCTGGTCGTGCCGAGGAGGTCGGCCCGCGAGGCCAGTTCGGCGGGATCGATGAGGTCGCCCTGGAGATGGAAGACGGAACCCTGCTCCAGGCCGCTGCCCATCTTGTGGATGCTGGTCACGCAGATGTCGGCGCCCGCGTCCATGGCCCACGTCGGCAGGTCGTCGTGGAAGGGCAGGTGTGCTCCCCACGCCTCGTCCACGATCAGGGGCTTTCCCCGGTGGTGGCAGGCCTCGGCGATGCCTCCGAGGTCGGCTGCGGACCCATACGGCGTGGGGCTGGTGACCAGGGCGCCGTCGGCGTCCGGATGCTCGGCGAACGCCTGGTCGTAGGCAGCGGCGGACGGGGGATGGGCGAGGTGCCGGGAGGCGTCCCATTGAGGCTCCACCCACACCGGTTCGACACCGGAGAGGATGAGCCCGGCCACCACGGACTTGTGCGCGTCACGCCCGACGAGGAGCCGGTTGCCCGGGCAGGTCACCGCCAGCATGGCGGCCTTCACCGACAGGGAACTGCCGCACGTGGAGAAGAAGGTGCGGTCCGCGTGCACCGCGTCGGCCATGAGGTTCTCGGCCCGCTCCAGTACGCGGTCACGGGTCAGCCGGTCGTCCAGGCCCCCGCTGGCCAGGACGTCACCGAAGAAGACGGCATCGCCCAGAACCGCACGGGCGCGCGGATCCGCTCCGCGTGCCTGCTTGTGACCCGGCGGTGTGAACCCCAGTTCGTCGGCATCGTGATAGCGGGCGAGCGCGTCGAGGACCGGGGCTTCTGCGTGGTTCGGGACCATGCGCGCCGGGTTCCCCTGCCCCGGTGGCACATGCCCTGCGGGCTGCGCAAACACCTGAGGAGCGTGCTTCTGCCGTGCCTTCGGGGGAACCCGGCGGGCGGGATGAACACCCGAGCATCTGTGACCGGGCCCGTACGAGAGAGGAGCGGCGCCATGCCGGCCGGATCGAGCTCCAAGCGGGAGCGCCAGTACGAACATGTCAAGGAGAGTGCCCAGGACCGCGGTGAGTCGACGAAGCGGGCCAAGGAGATCGCGGCACGCACGGTCAACAAGGAGCGGGCCAGGTCGGGCGAGTCGAAGACCGCGAGCAAGACCACGACCCGTGACACGAAGCCGGCGTCCCAGCGTGGTGGGCAGCGCTCGCACAGCGGCGCGGGAGGACCCACCAAGGACCAGCTGTACGAAGAGGCCAAGAAGCGCAACATCGAGGGCCGCTCGACGATGACGAAGAAGCAGTTGGAGAACGCCCTCGGGCGGTGAAGCGATGCATCTGCGAGAGAGTCACGGCGCCTGTCCGCGCAGCGCCGTGTCTCCCGCACGCCAGGCGGTGAGCAGCCTGGCGGCAGGCGGTCCTCCAGACAGCTGGTCGCGCGGATCCCGAAGACCACGTCGGCTCGTTCTCCAGGAGGCCGCCTACGACGTCATGGCGTACGCCCTGTTCGTGCGCGGCGTCCGCCTCGACGTGCTCGGCATGGAACCGTGCAGCGTTGCTTTCACGAGTACTCCGATGCCGATGAGGCTGCTGGGTATCGCTGGTGCGCCGACCGGACGTCCCTCCCTCCGGGCCGGGAAATCTCGCCACGCCTCACAGGTCACGCTTCTCCAGCGGCTTCACGGCGGGCCCCTGGAGGATCCGGCCGTCCGGGGCGAAGCGGGAACCGTGGCATGGGCATTCCCAAGCCTTTTCGGCACGGTTGAAGGCGACGAGACAGCCGAGATGGGTGCAGGCGGCGGACACGGCCTGGAGCTGCCCGCTCGCGTCGCGGTGGACGGCGCACTGGTGTCCGCCGAGCCGCACCACGGCACCGTCGCCGGGTGCGATGTCCTCCGGCCGGGGCCCGCTCAGAGCCGGCAGCCGGTCGCCGATGAAGTGCCGGGCGACCTGAGCCTGGTGCTTCAGGAAGGAGACACCCTCACGGACCACCGGGCCCAGACGCCGAGGATCGTACAAACCGGCCCACTCGGCCTCGCGACCGCTGGCGAGATCGCTGATCAGGCGGCCCGCCATGATGCCGCCGCTCAGGCCCCAGCCGCCGAACCCGGTGGCCACGTAGGTGTGACGGCTACCGGGGTGAAGCGGCCCGACCAGGGGAACAGAGTCAGTGGAGTCGTTGTCCTGGGTGGCCCAGCGGTGGGTGAACGTCAGCCCGGAAAAGTGATCGTCGGCCCACTCGGAGAGCCGGGCGAAGCGCTTTTCGACGTCGGCGGTACCGGGCGTAAAGTGTTCGCCGGTGACGATCAGCAGGCGTTTGCCGTCGCCGTAGGGCGCGCTGCGGACGGACCGGGTGCCCTGCTCCGGCGTGATGTACATGTCGCGCGGGGCCAGGTCCTCGTCGATGGTCCCGGCCACGACCAGCTCGCGGCGCGGGGAGAGCCGGGTGAACAGCAGAGCCCGGTCGAAGATCGGGTAGTGGGTGGCGACCACGACCTCCTCGGCACGCACCGACACACCCGCGCCCGTCTCCAGCACGCAGGGCTTGCCCTCGGTAAGACCCACGACCCTCGTCCCCTCGTACACCGCACCGCCGCGCCGACGCAGGTCGTCCACCAGCGCCAGCAGATACTTGCGGGGATGGAACTGCGCCTGCCCACTCACCCGGACCGCACCTGCCACCGAGAAGGGCAGCTCCGTCTCCGTCACGAACTCGGCCGGTAGACCCGCCTCCCGCGCCGCCCGCGCTTCCGCGCGCAGCTCCTCCACCCGCCCCGGGTTCTGCGCGTATGTGTAGGCCGCCGCTTCCTCCCACTCGCAATCGATACCCAGCTCCCCCACGACCTCGGCGGCATGCCGGATCGCCTCGCTCTGCGACAGCGCGTAGAGCCGCGCGCCCTCGGGGCCTCGGGTGCGGCGCAGATGGTCGTAGACGAGGGTGTGCAGGGCGGTCAGCTTGGCCGTGGTGTGGCCGGTCACCCCGGCGGCCAGCCGGGCCGCCTCCAGCACCGCCACCTCACGCCCCTGCCGTACCAGCTCCCAGGCGGTACTGAGCCCGGCGATGCCACCGCCGACCACGGCCACCTCCACAGAGAGGTCACCGGCCGGCGGCGGGGCGGGCTCGCCGGGCGGTGCCGTCTCCAGCCAGTACGATCTCCGGGTTGCTGCCTCGGTGTCCTTCATGGCCGTACCCCTGTCGCGACGTTCATGACCGCCGGGTTCCCCCAAGGTGACGTGACACCCGGAACTTAGGAGGCCGAACACGGATGATCACAGTCGTCGACCTGTCGCGCTCAGGCTCAACCGCCCACAACACCGTCGGTGACAACCAGCGTGCCTATGTGACAACCATCGTGCTTCGGCTCAACAGACAAGTTGATCGCAGTCGTGAATTTCGTGCGGCTAAAACTCTATGCTGAGCCACTGAACGTCCTTGAATTCCACCTCCAGGCTCGCGCAACCGCCACCGGCTTGACGGAAATAGGCGTCCGCGATGGCCTCCGCGACCGCCTCGTGCAGGTCGGTGTCCGTCGCACCTTGCTCCTGTGCCGCCAGGATGAGGGCCGCATGGGAGGGTGACACGGCGATGCTGAGGTCCCGAACCCGGCTGTCGTCCGAGGACCCGTTCGCGGTGAAGCCGAGGGTGGCCCGGAACCTGATGACGAACCCGCCCGAGGTGGTCGCGCGCTGCCTCGCCTGTGTCCTGACCTGCGGTTGCCACTCCGACTGTGTCTCCTGGACCAGGGCCTCCTGGAGGCGCTTGTGCGGCTTGGTGGAGGCACCCGAGAGGTAGTGCTGCACCGTTTTGCGGGAGACGCCCAAGCGCTCCGCCAGGCTCTTAGTGGAGCCCTTCTCCCGCTTGCGGAGGAATTTCATCTGGGCTCGCGCGGATTTCGGCGCGGGACGGGTGAACAGGGCCCGCTCCGCGCGGGCGAGGCCCTCCATGATCTTGGCGCGCGTCCGGGCCGCCTGCTGTGCCTTCTCCTCGTCAGTCAGCTGATGGAGTTCACGAAGGAGTGCATGGCAGCCCACGGTTGGTACTGGCAGGAGACGCCGCCCGAGCAGCCCTGAGCCGCCTCGGGGCAGCAGCCGCCGGGTCTTGCTGCGGGTTCAGCCCTGGCCAGCACGCTGGGGACGGGGCTTCCTCGTCTCAGTCCAGGATGCCGAGGGCTGTGTCGGGTCGGCAGTGGATGCAGGGCGGTACCTGCCGACGCAGGGCATCGATCGCCTGCTGCCGGGTGGCCGGACGGCATCGGCCGCTCTTGGCCGCCGCCCAGCAGTAACCGGTGTGCACGGCGTCCACATTCGAGCGGTTGAGGCCGTACTGGATCAACCAGTCCGGCGGGGCCAGCCGCATCTCCTCACCCTTGCGCCGTTCCGTCTCGCGGCGTTCCTCATCGGCGATCCACCGGTCGATGAGCCGCAACTGCCGGACGGCCTGCTGCTCGACGACGCGCCGGGCGAAACGCAGCGCGTCCAGACGCGAGAGCGGCTGCTCAGCACCCACTGTCCCGTGCCACTGGATCTTGACCGTTTGCCATCGGACTTTGACGGACGCGAGTTTGTGTCATCGGAGTTTGATCACCGCAGGTCAGCGACTCAGCGCACCGAAGATGCGCTGAGTCGCTCACCTGCACTTATGTGCAGTTCCTCGTAAACGTGTAGGTCAGAGCCTTGCGATCGTCATGCAAGCTGCTCGATTTGTTGGGGACGGGGGGTCAGGAAGGCTTGACCGCCGAGACCGGGGTGACGGTCACCTTGTTGTCGCACTCGGCCCACACCCCGTCGTTCAGGGCGACCTGATGCTTCCCGGAGTGCGGCAGCCCGATGACCATCGTCGGATACGTCACCGGGTCCTTGCCCGACACGCAGTAGCCGTCGGCCTCCCCCTGGACCTGGACGAAGGTCAGCTTCACCCACGCCTTGCCGTGCGGCCGGACCGTCACGGTGGCCGCCCTGCCGGTGGGGGTGACCTTGAGCGGGGTGTTGTGGGCGGGGGAGCCGTTGCCGGCGCCCGCGACCGTCGGATGGCCCTTCAGAACGCACGTCCTCCGGGAGACGTTGGTGAACTGCACGACCGCCGCCCCGGTCCCGGTCCCGACGGGCCGGTGGACGGCCTGCCAGGCGCTGACCTGGAGGGCGGAGGCCGGGCAGGCGGGCGGCGGGGTGGAGGTGGTGGTGCTCGCCGCCATGGCGGTGCCGGGCAGGATGCCGGTCACCGCCGCCGCGACGGCCGTGACCACCGTCGTCGCCAGAGCCGCCCTGCGAATGCCGTTGCTGTGACGCATGCTGTCGTCCCCCTGAGTCGTCTCGTCCGCGGGTTTCGGTCGTCGGTTGTTGCCCCGCGGTACGCGTGGTCGTGGTACGTGAGTGCAGACAGGGCGGGAGAGCGGCAGGTTCCATGCGGCGACTACTTGTGACGCAACGGTGACGACAGGCTGCACCCGTGCAGATGGCCGTCAGGGCAGACAGAAGCACCTCCAGCACGCCACGGGTTTTACCACGCCCCCGGCGCGCACCGAAGATGCGCTGAGTCGCTGACCTGCGGTGATCAAACTCCGATGACACAAACTCGCGTCCGTCAAAGTCCGATGGCAAACGGTCAAGATCCAGTGGCACGGGACACTCAGCATGGCAGCTGACTGCCCGTTGGGAGAGGGCGTCCATTAACCGATCGGTTCCTGAACACCTCGCCCGGGAAGCCACATCTGTCCTTCCCTGCCTGGGGCGTTGTGTTCAGGAAGGGTGTTCAGGACACCAGAGGGCCAGGCTGCACTCAGCCGACATCACCTACGAGATGCTCCTAGCCGCGCCGCGGGCGGTGTCGTCGTAGTTGGGCCCGGACAAGGGCCGCGCTCACCAAGTCGGCGCAGATCGGCCGTCTACCGGGCCGAGGTGCTCCCCGTCGTGGGGTCCTGCGGCGTCCCGGTGCTGCGCGCCTGCCAGCACTCTCGCGGGTGGGTATGACCGCCGCATCGGCAGATCATGTCCAGCGTCGCACTCAGCGCGGTTATGTACTCATCGCTCTGCAGCCGCGGAAGAGCGAACCGTTCCTCCTGCGGGCCGGAGACCTGACGTCGGGGCAGCGGCGGCCGGGGGCGGCCGTCTCGCAGGTCCACGTCGAGGGACAGACCCACGTGATACTGCAGGTACCGGCTTACCTGCCGGCCGAACTCGACGTGCCAGAAGGCCGGTTCCCGGACCAGCAGTAGGGCCTCCCTGTCGGGTGCGGCCACGGTCCCGCTCACCACGCCGGCGCGCATGGTGGTGGACAGCACAGAGCATCGTCCGACGGCCTGCGTCAGGAGTGTCTCCACCCCCCATAGCGGCCGTGCCATGTCGGCCCAGGCGCGTTCCACGGCGGCACGGACGGTGAGGTCGGTGGGCGGTGCGGCCCGGGGCCGTTACACCACCCTCGCCGCCAAGGGCGATACCAGAGACATCAAGGCTGCCATCGACTTCATGTCCTGGCTGGACGCGCACGACATCGATCTGCAGGACACCACGCAGAACAACCTCGAACGTTGGCTCGTCGACCACTCCTGCCTGCACCGGACGGTCGTCACGTTCATCCAGTGGGCGGTTGCCCGACGGCTCACCGGCAAGCTCGCCATCACCCGACCGTCCAAAAAGAACGATTCCGGGTTCCTGGACGAACAAGACCTCCATGACCAGCTCCGGCGCTGCCTCAACGACGACACCCTCCCCCGGGAAGCACGCATCATCGGCGCCCTGATCAGGCTCTATGCCCTCCCTGTCTCCCGCATCGTCGAACTGACCACCGACCGCTTCCATCGCGATGAGAAGGGCGCCTACCTCACCCTCGACCGCCACCCCGTGCTGCTGCCGCCGAAGCTCGCTGTCCTCATCGAGGAGCAGATTGCCCAGCCCGCGACCGACTCACGGATGCGCCAGCAGTTCGGCAACGAAAACGGCTACCTCTTCCCCGGCAAGGCGCCAGGAAGGCCACGCAACGTGATCGGCACGCACAACCTGCTGAAGCAGCTCGGGCTGCCCGTCCTCTCCGCCCGCAACACGGCCATGATCGAAGCAGTCACCAGCCTCCCACCCATCGTGGTCGCCGATCTCTTCGGCATACACCCGGCCACGGCTCAGCGATGGGCGAACTACGCCAAGGACGACTGGAGTACATACCTCGCAGCCCGTCTGGCCACGGAGTAAGTTCGGATTCAGCGGGGTGGGCGAGGGTCAAACAGGCTCGCTTGACGCACGACCCGCTCAACGAGTCCGCGAGCCATGTTTCCGCAGCTCATGTCGATCGCCGGTTACCGGGAACTCATATTCGGCGCGGTACGGCTCCGTTCTGCCAGCGGTAGAGGTCGCGCAGCAGGGAAATCTCGGCGCCGTGATGGATCAGCTCCCTGTTGACGTGCAGGACCCTGTTCTCCATGGGAAACCGCTCGGGACCCACCGTGGGCGGATTCTCCAGCTCATCGTCCGAGAGCTCGCGGACCCCCGCGTTCCATCTCCCATACATCTCATCGAGCTGTTTCAGCGCCTCGTCAGCGGTCCCCGCGTAGGCGAATGTCTGGGAGTCGACGTCCTGGCCGCCGAAGTACCATCCGACCCGATAGCCCAGGCACGAGACGATGATGTGCGCCAGCCGCCAGGCAATCGTGGTCACCGGCGCCGGCACCGGGGCAGGGGACGCGGAGTCCATCGTCCACTCCCCAGAACCTGCCGACATCGGTGCGGCCGACGTGCCACGTGGGCGGATGCTCCAGCAGCCGCGCACCGGCTCCCAGAAGTACTCCTCATCGGTAAGACCCTCCAGCCGTGGCCGCAGGTTCTTGCGCCAGTACCAGTCCAACTGCTCCGCGAGCCGCTCGCTTCCTGTCATTGCCGCACACTACAGACCCGTCGAGCAGAGCGTGCCGGCCTGGTGGCCGCAGGACGACTCCGGCTATGCCGTCCGGCAGCGCGACCGGATGGCCACAGCCCTCGAATAGCGCACCCTTGGAATACTGCCTCTCCGCCAGTTAAACAGGAGATTCAGCTGATTTGGCCGCAACCTCTTCGTTGTCAGTGGGACTGCGTATGCTCCCGCCCTGTCCACATGGCGTGAGGCATCTTTCAACTCAACAGAGGCAACGTGGCAAAGATCGACCCCATCGCCCGCGCGGCAGAGATGTCCGCGCGCGGCCTGATCCTCAAAGCCCCTTACCCTGGCGCGGACAAGCCCTGGCCGGCCATCTGCGTGACGTGCAAAAACCCCACGAGGTCCAGCTACAGCAGCGTCATCACCAAGGGGCAAGGCCCCTGCTTCACGTGCGGGCAACGCAAGAGCTCTGCTGCGGCAGCCCTCAAACGTGCCGTGCCAGCCGACGTCGCGGAGGCGCAGATCCGTGAGGCAAATGTCGAACCGTTGGAGGATTTTCCCGGCACGCAGGGCACTTGGCGTTGCCTGTGCCTTACCTGCTTACACGAGATTGACGTGTGGTACTCCAGCGTCGTCTACGCCGGCAACGGAGCCTGCGACTACTGCTCCGGAAGCCGGGAGATCCCCGACGCAGACGCCCGCGCGGAACTCCTCGCCCTCGGCCTCGAAGCCCTCGTCCCCTACCGGGGATCGAACGTGAAGTGGCGCAGCCGCTGCACCGCGTGCAAAAAGATCGTTGACCCAACGCTGTGCAACGCCCGCAAGACGAAGTACCCCTGCCGGTACTGCGCTCAGCGCGCTACAGATCCTGACGTCGCCGTGGAGATCATGAAGGAGGCTGGCCTGAAACCGCTCGCCCCCTTTCCTGGGAGTGTCAAAGCCGTCTGGAAGGCAGAGCACATCGCCTGCGGCAAGCAGGTCGACGCCGTATTGGACAAGGTCATTCAGCGCCGTCGGGCTTCCTGCATCCACTGTGTCCGGTATGGCTTCAAGCCGAGTCTGCCCGCCTTCATGTACTTGATGGTCCACATCGCATTGGGTGCCGCGAAGGTCGGCATCTGCAACGAAGGCAGCGGACGGATTCGAGATCACGAGCGCAACGGCTGGAAGCAGGTGCTGATCAGTCCGTTGCCCGGCTATCACGCCATGCGAGCCGAGCAGCACGTCTTGGACCGATGGCTCCTGCTCGACCTTGCTCAGGGGGTCTCCCGCCTCGACATGCCGCAGGGCGGCTGGACAGAGACCGTCGCCCTCTGCGACCGCACCCTGCCGAAGCTTCGCAAGGACTTCCACACGGCGATCGCAGCCACCCTCGAGGTCGGCGGCGAGTTGGCCGAAGACTGCGGCAGCGATGAAGATTCGGGCTATCTGTTCTGACCGGTACCCGGCTACGTCGCCATCGCTTCGCCGTCTGAGAGAGGAATAGCGCGATCATCGAATACTGCCTCTTCACCAGTTTGAGGGCGGTGTAGAGGCCTCCTGGTACACGGTGTGGGTGAAGGCCCCCGACCATGTGGAGCCCGTCACCGACGTCGTGTACGACGCCGTTCCCACCACCCGCCTTGCGCCGCCGCCGATCGAACGGGAGATCCTCGGGCCGCGCCGCCCGACCGGTTGGGTGCTCCAGAGCTTGGACGGCTGGCGCGGGTCCGATCGCGGCGTCCTGCACGTCCCCGACTGCGATGAGGCACCCCCGGACTCGCCCGTCCTGACGGTGAGCCAGGCCTTGGACGCTGCCGAGAAGACGGGTGTCCGGCTGTGCTCGCTGTGCGGCGCAGTCCAGGAGCTGGAGCCGATGCTGAAGGGCATTGACCGCGGCTTCGAGCAGGGCTCCTGACCGGCTGCCGCATGGGCTCGCCGGGGCCCGCCCGAGCGTGCGACATAAGCGCGACACTGCCCCGCGATGGTGAGAGTGAACACCGGCGCGCCTGGTCTACGGCTTCGACGCAGTCGCCGACGCCGACCGGACCAGCCAGAACTACCTTGCGGTCGCCGACAGCATCCTGGAGTTCATCGCGCGCCGCGCCGTACGCGGCGGCGGCTGACCTGACATTCACTCTCCAGGGTGACCTGGGGCAACAGCTGTGTGCGGGATGTGCGTCAGGTAGGCAACGGGCCTGCCGCCTCCGGCGGGTGAGCGGCCAGGCTTCGGTCATGGAAAGTTTGATCGAGCTGGCCAGCTCGCTCGTATCCGGGGCGGTCATCGCCGTCCTCGCCTCGTGGCTGACCAACCGCGCCCGCAACCGCCAGGACCAGCAGGAGGAGATCGGCGCTCTGCGGGTGCAGGCCGACGCCATGACTGTGGCGGTGGCCGAACTGCAGGGCGCGGCCGCCGCCAACCGCCTGCTGTGGGAAGGCCCGGCTGAGCGGGCACGGTCGTTCCTGCTGGCCACCCTCGCGTACTTCGGCGGCGCGGCCCGGGCCCGGATCGCCGGCGGCACGGACGTGCAGAGCGGGCTGGTAGGCATGGGGCAGGCGGCGGAACTGCTGAGCCGGGACCGCCGGGCGAGCAAGCAGAACGCGGCCGCCGTACGGGAACCACTCACTCGGGTCGCCGCAGCCGCGGCCCCGCTGATGCGCTCCCCCGCCCCGGCCGTCGCTTCCGCCACCGAGCAACTGCTCAACGCCTGTGGGGACGTGGAGAACACCGAGCGCCTGGAGGCGGCCCTGGAAGCGTTCGGGCGGGCCGTCCGCGCGGCCACCGCCCCGCGACTGTCCTGGTGGGCGCGGCGCCGCGTTGTCCCGGCGGAATGACGGCCGGAACCTGGCTGTGCACGGCGTTCAGCTGCGGGCCCGCGCGAGTGCGGGCCCGCAGGCAGTTCCGCGTCGGGTTTCCCACCACAGCGTGATCAGGGTCACTGCGCCACTGCCAAGCTTGTAGGCGGCGCCCTGCAGGAACTCGCCCGGGACGTTCCGTCCCTGCTGGCTGATCCATTTACGCAGGTCACGGGCCCGGCGGGACAGGTGCTTGGGCTGGCGTTTCGCGTTACTCTCTTCCATACGGAGTTCCTCTCGTTGATAGGCGTGCTGGAACACCGCGCAAGGAGCCCTCCCAACTCAGAGGCCCGACTGCCTGTTCTCTATCCGCTTACGTGGTCGGCTGGGTTCGAGCAGCTTCCTGGATCGGGTGAGTCGGCCGATGTCGGGGCATGGAAGAGGGGCCTCTTGGTAGCTCGCGGTTGTCGAGTCCAGCGAGAATCAAGAGGCCCCGTTGTCGAAGTGTCGCGTGGTCGTGGTTGCCCGGTCCAGTTCGTCCACTCCTGCGTGTGACTGCCTCGCCCACAGGTTCGGGAACGCCTGCGACCGGCCAGATCGCTGGCCCCGCTACGGCTCGGACATGAGCGACGCGGAGTGGGCTGTGGTGAAGAATCTGCTGCCTGTTCCGGGATGGATGGCGGGCCGCGGCGGCCGGCCGGAGGGCTACTGCCACCGGCAGATGATCGACGCGGTGCGCTACCTCGTCGACAACGGCATCAAGTGGCGGGCGATGCCGTCCGACTTCCCGCCCTGGCCACGGGTCTACGCCTTCTTCGCCCGCTGGCGGGACACAGGGCTGACGGCCGAATTACACGACCGGCTGCACCAGGCGGTCCGCCAGGCGGAAGGCCGTGACCCGGAGCCAAGTGGGGCTGTGGTGGACTCGCAGTCGGTGAAAGCGGACGCGACCGTCGCCCACGCCTCACGCGGGTTCGACGCAGGCAAGAAGATCAACGGGCGCAAGCGGCACCTGCTGACCGACACGCTCGGGCTTCTCCTGGACGTGCTGGTCACACCGGCGTCCGTGACCGACCGGGACGGCGCCCGGATCCTCCTGCCGCCGGCAACCGGCCGCTTCCGGAGGCTGGCGCGGGTCTGGGCCGACGGCGGCTACACCGGCCACCTCACCGACTGGACCAGCCAGCATCTCGGGCTGGTCCTCGACATCGTCCGCCGGCGTGAGGACGTCCGAGGCTTCCAGGCACTGCCTCGCCGCTGGGTCGTCGAGCGGTCCTTCGCCTGGCTTCTACGAAGTCGGCGCCTGGTCCGGGACTACGAACGACGCACCGACACGAGCGAAGCCGTCATCCGGTGGTCGATGATCGCACTCATGAACCGCCGCCTGGCCGCACGAGCTCATCGGCCTGCCGCCCTGCCGGCAGGGTGAACCTTCCGGGCTTCGTCTCCACCAGCCAGCCACGTTCCACCAGCCTCTTCAACCGTGCTCTCGCTCCCTCGACGCGTGAGGCAGAGGCACTGTCCCAGCCGAGCACCACGGCCACCCGCCGGGCGCCCAGCCCGTCGTCTCCGGCCTCCGCCGCGGCGGCCATCACCGCCTGGTAGTCCACCGACAGGTCCGCGACCCCGGCCGCGTTCTCCCGATGCGGCACCGCACGGCGCGGGCCTACCGGCTCTGCAACGGACCGCCGACCGCCATGGCAGGTGCTTCCTCCTCGGCCAGTGCCTCCAGATACTGCTCGAGCCCGATCACCCGGCGTCTGAGGACCTCTTCGGCGTCCGCCAAGTCCGCCCGCACCCGCTTGAGTTCGGCTTCGAGCTGCTCCACCCGCACCACCGCGGCCTTCCGCCGCGCTTCCAGAACCGCCCGCATCGACGGCATCCGACACCCCCCACGGCAACTCGACCAGCAACGAGTCGAGGCTTCCGTGACAGCCGCAATCCCATGTCTGACCAGCAGAATCCGCACACGAGGTTCGGAAAGAGAACGCCCTCTAAGAGGCGATGGATCTGGAGATCGCGCCCAACAACGTCAACAACGTCCGACTGAAGCTCAAGCGGCTGGCCGAACGCGGGATCCTGATCGAGCCCGAGCAGGGGTTGTTCACCCAGCCACGGCCATAGCCCCCCAAAGCGGCCACCATCAGCCCGACAGCCCCAACTGCAAGCGCGAAACGGGCAGCATGTCACTTACCTACCCTCACCCCAGACCGTCGCCGGATGGATCCTCCGCCGTCCGGACACCCTCACCGAGACCGACCAACTCCAGCTCGTGGCGTCCGGACGCACTGCTTCGAACTCGACGCCCTCACCAGGCACGTCTACTCCTTCGCGACCATGCTCACCGAGCGCAAGGGCGAGTGCCTGCCCGACTGGCTCGACGCCGTCCGGCAGGGCGACCTCCCCAGCCTCCACACCCTCGCCGCAGGCATCGACCGCAACGCCGTAATCGCCGGCCTCACTCTGCCCTGGAGTTCTGGCGTCGTCGAAGGGCACGTCAATCGGATCAAGATACCCAAGCGCCAGATGTTCGGCCGGGCCGGCTTCCAGCTGCTGAGGAAGCGAGTCCTGCTCGCAGGATGAGCTCCGGTGCCGTGCGATAGATTGCGGGCGACACGTGAGAAGAGCTCGCATGGACTCCCGCATCCCGCGGTTGCGCCGCAAGCTGGCACGCATCCCCTACGCGCCCAACCGAAGCCACTCCTTTGGGGAGGAGCGGCACGAATTTCGTCTCGGCCCCCGCCTCACCAAAGGTCAGGAAGTCGCCTTTCTGCCGAGCATGACGTGGAACTCCCGCAGCCCTATCCAGACTTGCTCACCAACATGGGCGGCAGTGGTGCGTCTCCGTACTACGGACTCATCCCGTTGGAGGACTGCAGGCTCTTCACGATGAACTCCACAGACGCCAGTACGGGCTCAAGAGGATTCAGCCGGTCCTATCGCCCCACCCGCCGTGGTGACCTGTTCCTGCACGTCATGGAACGCGGCTGCAGCGATCTCCTCATGGAACTGAAGTGACGCCCCGGCCCAGAGCCCGCAATCGCCTCGCGCCACGGCTGCTTCCACCAGCGGCCGATTGCCCCGCGCACGCGACCCATGCCATGTCGTGGCAGGGCCATGCGGGCGGCTGCCTCGACGGCCCCGTACGGGCCGACTGCACTGAAGGCTGGGCGATGAGGAGGTCTGAGTGGCCGCGGTAGGTCCCCCACGTGCACGGCCCGGCCCCTGGCGCCCCGCCGCGCGGCGCCCGCGAGGCCCTGGCCTGGGGAACTCCTCTCCCGCACGCCGTACCCGTTCTGATCGAGTGGGACGGCCTCAGTTGGCACTGCGGTGATCACGGAGTTGCGGCGCTCTGTGATCACTGGGAGACCCGTGCCTGCGCTTCTCTTATGGCTGACCGAACCGCTCTGGGACCAATTCGCGACTCTGCTGCCGGCGCGGCCGGTCTACGACCCGGCCCACCCGCTGGGCTGATCCGCCGGGCATGGACGACTCACCGCTGGGAGGTCATCACCCACAGCTGCGAGGTGTGGGAGGCGTTGGACGCCGTAGCCAACCGGGCGGCGGCCGGGGCCGGCGTCCACTGCGTGATGACCGGGCACCTTCTGATCCTGTCCCTCGACGCCTCAGGCGACCAGGCCACCCTCCCCCGCCCCATCGTGACCAGTATCCTGCGCGAAAGCCTCGGCCACGACGGGACCGTGGTTCACCGACGCCTTCAACCAAGGGCGGGCGTCCGCTCGTGGTACGCCGACGACCTGGTGCCGGTACTCGCCCCTCGCGGCCGGTATTGACCAGCTCCTCGATCCGCCCGAGCCGGACGTGGCCTGGAACGCCGCGCTGAAGGCTGTACGGGACGACGAACTCGTTGAGTCGCGGCTCGACCGGTCGGTACTACGGATTCACTGGCGGTCGACGACACTGATCGCCGACGAAGGCCGGCTGCTCCCCCTCTCGCCCCGCACCCACCCCGGCCGCTGGTCGCGGGCGCCGACCCGACCTTCCCCTCGGGCACCAGGGGCTCGCCCACCGCCGTCCTCGCCGGACTCGGCTTCACCGGCAACGGTCCTGTCCACGGGCACGGACCCGTCGGCCGAGACGGCGGCCCCCGGTGGCAGTGGCCGGGGAGACGGACGCGGTGCTGCTGGCGACGTACAACGTCACCGCGGCGATTGCGTAGCGCGCCCTGGCGGACCGGCTGGCGGCGACGGGCCGGTTGATCGTCGTGGTGGCAGTCCGCCTGGCCACCTAGTCCTGTACCGAGGCCGAACTGCGCGCCTCCGCACGGGTGATCGCGGGGACGGTACGGCCACAGGGACGGCTCCCGGTGCCGGTTCCACGGGCGGACGACCCGGCCCGCGAGCTCTACCCGCTCGGCCACGGGCTGGCGCGACCCGGGCGGTCTGGTGCGTCAACCCGTGGGTTGACGTCAGGTATCAACCCAGGAGTCAACCCGCGGGTCGAGGCCGTGCGGCGCCGTGGGCGGCAAGCTCTTCCCCATGACGACGACTGACTATCTCATCTCCGCCGCCCTGATCCTTCTGGTGATTCCGCAGATGCGCGGCGGCCGTCTGACGCCCCGCACGCTCCTGCTGCCGCTGGTGTCCGTCAGCGCCGCGGCCGCGCACTACCTGCATTCCTTCCCGACCCAGGGCCACGACGTTCAGCTGGACCTCGTCGGCGTCACGATGGGCATGGTGCTCGGACTGGCCAGTGGACTGGCCACCCGTGTCAGCCTGACCGAGGACGGCGCCGCGTACTCCAAAGCCGGGTGGCTGGCCGCCCTGCTGTGGGTGCTCGGCATGGGCGCGCGCTCGGCCTTCGTGTACTGGGCCGAGCACAGCGGCGCTCACACCATTGCGCAGTTCAGCCGTGACAACCTGATCACCGGCACCGCCGCCTGGACCGCCGCGCTGCTGCTGATGGCCGTCACTCAGGTGGTGTGCCGCCTGGTGGTGGTGCGCGTCCGGGCCTACCGGCTTACCTCCCCCCTTGTCACCCCCGCCGTGGCCTGAAGCGTGGTGCCCTGCAGACCGCCGCTCGCAACACACTCCGCCCTGGCCCGGTTCCGCGTTCGCTGGCCCGGGCCGGGCTTTGCGATCAGCGGCGCAGCGTGC
>NZ_JBEYXB010000034.1:0-74047 GCF_040644935.1 Streptomyces sp. NPDC046915
GGGGGGGGCGGGGGGGGGGGGCGGGGGGCGGGGGGGGGGCAGCCGGTGGGCGGCCCGGGGTGGGGGGGCCCGGTGGTGTGGCGCCGCCCCCCACCAAAAGGGGTGAACGGTCGTAACTTTCCCGTGCGGGTCGCGTTCCGTCGCGCTATGAGATCACGCGGACGCGTACGGTCATGCCGCCGCGAGCTCCCGGCGGGCGGCCCGCCGCTCGGCCGCGACCCGGGGGTCCAGAGCGGGTACGGCGGCCAGCAGTTGCCTGGTGTACGGCTCCCGCGGGTTGTCGTACACCTCGTCGGCGGGCCCGGACTCCACGACCCGTCCGCGGCGCATCACCGCGACCCGGTCGCTCACCTGTCGTACGACGGCGAGGTCGTGCGCGACGAATACCAGTGCGAGTCCGAGTTCACGCTGCAACTCGCCGAGCAGGGCCACCACCTGGGCCTGCGTGGTGACGTCGAGGGCCGAGACGGGCTCGTCGCAGACGATGACGCGCGGGTCGGCCGCGAGCGCCCGCGCGATGCCCACGCGCTGGCGCTGTCCGCCGCTGAACTCGTGCGGGTAGCGGCCGTAGTGCGCCGCTTCGAGTCCCACGCGCTCCAGCAGTTCCGTCACGCGCCCCCGGATGCGCTCCTCATCCCTTTCGCCCCGCGCGCGGAGCGGGTCTGCGATGGACTCGCCCACGCTGCGGCGGGGGTTGAGGGAGGAGACGGGGTCCTGGAAGACCATCTGCACGGCCGGGTTCACGCCGCGCACCGCGCGGCCCTCGAAGCTGACCCCGCCCGCCGTCGGCTCCAGCAGCCCGACCAGCATGCGCCCGAGCGTCGTCTTGCCGCTGCCGCTCTCGCCCACGATGCCGAGGGTCTCGCCCCGGCGGACGGTCAGCGACACGTCGTCGACGGCCGTGACCGCCCCCTTGCCGCGCCCGAACGCGCGCCGGAGGCCGGTCGCCTCCAGGACCACCTCCTCGGTCGCCCCCGAGGCGGCACGCGGCGCGTCCACACGCGGCACCGCGCCGAGCAGCTCCCGGGTGTACGGCTCGCGGGGCGTCCCCAGGACGGTGCCGGCCGGCCCGTGCTCGACCGCCTTGCCGTGCCGCATGACCAGCACCTCGTCGACACTCTCGGCGGCCACGCCGACGTCGTGGGTGACGAGGAGGAGCCCCAGGCCGGTCTCCTCGCGCAGAGTGTGCAGCAGGTCGAGGATCTGGGCCTGCACGGTCACGTCCAGCGCGGTGGTCGGCTCGTCGGCGATGAGCAGTTCCGGCTCGCACGCCAGCGCCATGGCGATCAGGGCGCGCTGGCGCATGCCGCCGCTGAACTCGTGCGGGCGCGAGCGGGACCGCCGTACCGCGTCCGGAATGCCCACCCGGTCGAGGACCTCGGCGGCACGCGCGCGTGCCACCCGTCGCGACACGCGCGTGTGCACGCGGTGCACCTCGGCGATCTGGTCGCCGATGGCGTAGTACGGGTCGAGCGAGGACAGCGGGTCCTGGAAGACCATGGCGGCCTTCGCCCCGCGCAGCCGCCGGAGTTCCTCGTCGGAGGCGCCGTGCACGTCGGTGCCGGCGACGTGGACCGAGCCGGCGACCCGGGCTCCCGTGCCCCGGTGCAGGCCCAGCAGGGCGCCGGCGACCGTGGACTTGCCGGAGCCGGACTCGCCGACCAGGGCGAGGGCGGCGCCGGGCTCCAGGCGGAACGACAGCCCGTCCACGGCCCTGAGGGACCCGAACTCGACGCTCAGGTCCGTCACTTCCACCAGGCTCATGCGAGCACCACCCGTCGGTCGGCCACCGCGTACAGCACGTCCGCGGCGGCGTTGGCGAGGACCACGAAGAAGCCGACGACCAGGACCATGCCGACGACCACCGGCAGGTCGACGACGTTCACCGCGTGCACCAGCTCCTGGCCGATGCCGGGCAGGCCGAACAGGGTCTCGGTGAGGACCGCGCCGCCGACGGCCGAGCCGAAGTTGTTGGCGTTCAGCGCGATGACGGGCGCCAGCGCGCCGCGCAGCGCGTGCCGTCCGACGATCGAGCGCTCCCCCACGCCGTACGCGCGGAAGGTGCGGATGTGGTCCTCGGCGAGGGTCTCCAGCATGGCCGCCCTGGTGAGGCGCGCGAACCCGGCGGCCTCGATCAGGGCCAGCGAGAGCCAGGGCAGCAGCAGGTTCCACGTCCACTGCTCGGGGTCGTCGGTGAACTTCACGTACTGCGGGAAGGGCAGCAGCTGGAGTTGGCCGCAGACGACGATCATCAGGATCAGGCCGATGACGAAGACCGGCGTGGCCCAGCCGGCCAGGGTCAGGGCGGTCAGCACCCGTTCGGTGAGCCGGCCGCGCCGCCACGCGGAGAGGACACCGGTGCCGACCCCGAGGACGAGCCACAGCACCATCGCGCCGAGCACGAGCGACAGGCTGACCGGGAGCTTCGCCAGGATGATGTCGGTGACCTGCTGGTCGCTGCGGTACGAGAGCCCGAGGCAGGGCGCCGGGCAGTGCGCCACGGACGTTCCGGTCGAGTAGTCCTGGCCCGCGACGATTCCCAGCAGGAAGTGCCAGTAGCGCACGTACAGCGGGTCGTCGAGCTTCAGCTGCTGGGCGACCTGGTGCACCTGCTCCGGCGAGCAGCGCGGGCCGCAGGTGATCTGGGCGACGTTGCCGGGGGTGACGTAGAAGACGACGTAGACGATCACCGAGAGGACGAACAGGGTGACCAGGGCGCCGGCGGTGCGGCGCAGGACGAATCCTCCGAAGCCGTTCATGCCTTGGCCTCCCGCTTGCGGCCGGTGCCGACGCGCAGCCGCGAGGCCGCGCGCGGGTCGAGTGCCGTGCGCACGCCGTCGCCGAGGACGGTGAGGGCGAGGACGGTGAGGAACAGCGCGCCGGCGGGCAGCAGCAGGTACTGCGGTGCCGCCTGGTACCAGACGTCGGCGGCGGTGAGCATCTGTCCCCAGGAGGGCGTCGGCGGCTTCACGCCGACGCCGAGGAAGGACAGGGCCGCCTCGATGGAGATGTTCGTGGGGACGAGCAGCGCCGCGTAGGTGATGACGGGTGCGGCGAGGCCCGGCAGGAGTTCCCGGCGGGCGACGCGCCAGGTGCCCCAGCCGCTCAGCCGGGCGGCGGAGACGTAGTCGAGCCCCTTCAGGGTGAGTGTCTGGGCGCGTGTGATCTTCGCGATGTTGCCCCAGGCGATGAGGCCGATGACCAGGGTGACGAGGACCGGCCGCGGGAAGCCGGCGGGGACGACCGCGAGCAGGGACAGCGACATGATCATCAGTGGCATGGAGACGATGACGTCGGTGGCCCGGCTCAACAGTTGATCAACCCACCGGGTGCCGAGCGCGGAGGCGATGCCGATCGTGACACCGAGGGCGACCTGCACCACCGTCGCGGCCAGCGCGACCCCGAGGGAGACCCGAGCCCCGTACACCAGCCGCGCGAACAGGTCGCGTCCGGTCTGCGGTTCCACGCCCAGCCAGTGGTCGCCGCCGGCCCCGCCGAACGAGCCGATGGGCACACCCCCGCGCGCGGAGTCGATCAGGGACGGGTGGTACGTGGTCGGGTCCTGGCCCTCGATCGCGGTGAGCAGCGGCGCGGCGAGCGCGACCAGGACGAGCAGCGCGACGACGACGGCCGCGACGAGGGCGGCGCGCTGCTCGCGCAGCCGCCGCCAGAACTGACGGGCCCCCGAGACCGCCGGGACGGAGGTGTCCGTCCCGGCGGTCCCGACGGCGACAAGTGCCTCGCTCACGGCGCTACTTCACCGCGGCCTGGGAGATGTCCAGGACACCGGTCCAGTCGCTGATCACGACGTTCTTGATGTCCTTGCCGACCAGGCGCTTGTAGACGGGGTGGAAGAGCGGCACGGTCAGCGCCTGCTCGCCGATCTTCTTGTCCAGCGCACCCCACCGCTTGGCGGCGGCGTCCAGGTCCGTCAACTTGTTGATCGCGTCGATCTCGGCGTTGACCGACTTGTCGTTCAGCAGGCCGGTGTTGAAGTTCGCGCCGTCCTTGACGATCTGCCGGCCGTCGAAGATCGGGGCGAGGAAGGGACCACCGGAGGGCCAGTCGGCACCCCAGTGGGCGAGGAAGAGGCCGGGCTCGGTCTTCACGCTGTGGATCTTGTCCCGGTAGTCGTTGTCCTCCAGGCCCTGGAGCTTGACCGTGATGCCGGCCTTCTTGAGCGCGTCCTGGACGGCGGTCGCGATCTCCGGGCTGGTCTCGAAGTCCTTGCTGTTGGAGTGGGTGAGCGTCACCGTGAGCCCGTTCTTGTAACCGGCCTCCTTCAGCAGTTCCTTGGCCTTCGCCGCGTTGCCCGTCTTCCCGGCCGGGAAGAGGTCGTACGGCGTGTAGCCGAAGGACTTCTGGTTCGGCAGGTAGGTGGTCGCGGGCTCGGCGAGCGCGGAACCGCCCGCCGCGTTGACGACGGACGACCGGTCGATCGCGTACGAGATCGCCTGGCGCACCTTTGCGTTGTCGAACGGCTTGACCGTCGGATTGAACGCGAGGTAGTTCGTGTAGCCGAAGTGGCCGGTGCCCACGCGCGCGGCCAGTTCCCTGTCGCCGGTCACCTTGGCGAGTTCGGCCGGGCCGAGGTTGGTGTCGGTGGTGACCGCGGCGGCGTCCGCACCCTGGGACGCGGCCAGCCGCTGGTTGATCACCGAGGAGTCGAGCCCGGAGCGTACGTCCACCTTGTCCGGGTAGGCCTTGCGCTCCGGGTCCGTCGCCGACGACCAGTACGTGTTGCGCTCCAGGAGCAGGTGCTCGCCGTCGTTCTCGTTCTCGACGACCTTGTACGGTCCCGAGGAGAGGGGGTGCTCCTCGTACTTGGTGCCGGTGTCCTTGCTCTTGGGGACGGGCGTGAACTGCGTCTGGGTGGCCAGGTAGGGGAACTCGCCCTCGGGCTTGTCCAGATGGAAGACGATGGTCCGGCTGTCCGGCGTCTCGATCGCCGACAGGCCCTTCTTGTCCTTGTACGGCCCCTGGTAGCCGGCGGCGCCGACCAGCCAGTCCCGCAGGTAGGGGGCGCCGCCGGAGAGTTCGGGGGCGAAGGAGCGCTCGATGCCGTACTTGATGTCGGCCGAGGTGATTGGGGTGCCGTCCTCGTACTTGAGGCCCTTCTTCAGGGTGTACGTCCACACGGTCGCGTCCTTGCTGGGGCGCCCGGTGTCGGTGGCCAGGTCGGGGACGACCTTGGCGCCGGCCGCGCCGTTCTCGCGGTTGCGGGTGGTGAGCGTGCGGAAGACGAGGGAGGGGACGTTGCCGCCGCCGGAGGTGTACAGGCGGGCGGGGTCGAAGTCCGTCTGCGCCTCGGAGTTCAGGACCGTGAGGGTGCCGCCCTTGTGGGGCGTGGAGTCGCCACCGGAGGCCTTGGCATCGTTGTCCTTCGGCCCGCAGGCGGCGGCGCCCGCTGCCACGACCAGGCTGACGGATACCGCGGCCACGCGGCGCGCTCTGAGGGACGGTTGACGCATCGGAGTGACGACCTCTCGGTTGGTTTGCCGGCTGTCTCTCGAGTCTTCTCGGATGATGAGACAGATGGACGAGGAGTGAGACGAAAATGAACAGACGTCTGCCCCGGCGCCGGGTCGTCGAAAAAGCCGTGATCACATCACGGAGAAAGCGGTGAAGATCGCGACGCGAACGCCAGGAGGCGGCGTCAGCGACAGTGGATGTCGGCCACGCAGAGCGCGGTCACGCCGAAGAGCGCCAGCTCGATGGCGGCGCTGCTGTCGACGGAATGACTAGACCACATGCGCAGAAATATGAACGAACTTTCGGCGCATGTCAATGTGAGGTAAGCGCTGCCTGTCAACTCCTGGGAAAGGGCCAGGGGTTGGGCAGACAGTGGATGCCGTTGTGGTTCAGGAACTTGGTCTGCTGCTGCATCACCGGGGCCAGCTCGCCGTCCTTGTCGCAGGTGACATGGCCGTAGCCGAGCCGGTGGCCGACCTCGTGGTTGATGAGCATCTGGCGGTAGGCGTGGATCTCGTCGCCGTACGTCTTCGAGCCCTGTGCCCAGCGATAGGCGTTGATCATCACGCGTTCGGTGGCGGCCGAGTCGCAGGAGACGTTGTCCTCCGTGGTGTCCAGGCCGGACTTGGCGCACCAGGTGGCGGTGGTGCCGGGGCTGGCGAGGGTGATGACGAAGTCGGGCTTGCCGGAGTCGACGCGCTCGAAGGTACGGGCCCCGTCGTGGGCCCAGCTGCGCTCGTCGTTGAGCGTCTTCTGCACCGCCTCGGCGAAGAGCTCACCGTCCAGGCCGAGCCCCTGCTCGATGTCCACACGGTAGGTGTACTTGCGCCCCTTGCCGGGCGCCTTGGCCGCACCGGGGACCGCCTCGAACTTCCCCGAGCCCTTCAGGGTGGCGCTGAGCGCGTACTTCTCGGCCATCTTCTGGTCGTACGTCAGTGGCGCCACATTCGCGGATCCGGAAGGCGCCGGCCGGCCGTCCCCGCGCGAGGCGGAGTCGCCGGACCCGTCGGTGGCGGACCGGGACTGCGTGTCGGTGCCGTCCTGGCCGTCGGTGACCTGCCCGGCCACGATCACGGCCAGCACGGTGGTGACGGCGGCCGCCGCGATACCGGTGAAGGTCCGCCCCCTGCTCCGCCTGGGCTGCGCGGGATCACCGGCCGGGGGCGCGTCGTCGTCCGCTCCGGCGGTCTCGGGTTCCCGGGCCGGCGCGGGGACGAGCGACTCCGTGCGCCGCGTGCCCGCTCCCGGCCGGGACGCGAAGACGTCGTCGTCCTCGTCGAGCCCGCCGTCGAAGGCGTCCAGGTACTCCTTGCGGGGCCCGCCGGGAACCTTCCGCCGCTGCCGCGGCACGGCGGTCTGAGGCCCGGCCCCACCGGAGCGCGCGTCCCGGCCGTCTTCACCGCGGCCCGCGAACTCGCCCCAGCCACCGCCGGGTTCCCGCTGCTCGGGGTGGCCGCCACGGGCCTGGGGTGCGCCGCGGCCGGCCGGACCACCGGGGAAACGGGGCACGCCGCCGGCCGGAGTGCCGTCCTGCGCCCGGGGCACGTCACGCGTCTGAGTACCGTCCTGCATACGTGGCATACCACGCGCCGGAGTGCCGTCCTGCATACGCGGCACACCGCGCGCCGGAGTGCCGTCAGGCATACGAGGTACACCCCGAGCGGGCGTGCCCTGAGCGGGCGCCCCGCCGGGGCCACGCGGCACGCCGTACCCCGGTCCCCCGCCCAGCGGCGCCCGGCGCTGTCCCGGCACCGGTACGGGCCCGGCACCCGGCCGGCCGCCCGGCATCACTCCCGGAGCCGCTCCCGGCGCGGCGCCCGGCTCCCGCCCGTCCCGGGCAGCGCCCTGCTCGGTGCGGCTCTCGCCGGAGGTCTGTGCGGTTGTGGCCGCGGAGCCGGGGTCACCCTTGGGTGCCTTCCCGCGGCGGCTGTGGCGTCCCACGTCGCCCCTCAGCCCCCCGCACCCTTGGCGGCGGAGCCGTCCGCACCGGCGGCGGCCGGCCCGCCTTCGAGTACCAACTCGCCCACCTCGGTGAGAAGTTCCCGGAAGGCCCCGGCCACCGTGTCCGGGTACTCCATCATCGCCACGTGTCCCGCGTCCGGCAGGGACAGCAGACGGGAGTCGCGGAAGGCACGGGCCGCCTTCCGGGCCATGCGGTAGCCGACCAGCTGGTCACGGCCGCCGTAGATCAGGAGCGTCGGGGCGAGGACGCGTTCGGCCTGGCGCCAGAGGCCGTGCTGGCCGCCGAGCGTGTAGGCGTTGACGATCCCGCGCGCGGAGCGCGTCATGGCGTCCCAGAAGTACGGCAGCCGCAGCCGCCGCTCCAGTTCCTCCACGGCGTGCCCGAACGCCTCCGGCGACACCCGCCCGGGGTCGCCGTAGCACAGGGCCGTGACACCCCGGACGCGCTGCTCGGCCGACCACTCCTTGGTGACGCGGGTGAAGAGCGCGGCCACACCGGGCACGCCCAGCAGCGCCGTCGGCACCGCCGTCCGCTGCACGCGCAGTTCGGGAAGCGCGGGCGAGACCAGCGTGAGGGTGCGGACGAGATCGGGCCGCACGGCGGCCACGCGCGTGGTGACCGCGCCGCCCAGGGAGTTGCCGAAGAGGTGGACCGGGCGGCGGCCGGACGCGTCGAGATAGCGGATGACCGCGCGCGCGTGTCCGGTCACGGAGTAGTCGCCGTCGTCCGGCGGCGGGGAGTCCCCGAAGCCCGGCAGGTCGACCGCCTCGCCGTCGACGACACCGTCGAGCTCGACCATCAGCGCCGACCAGTTCTGCGAGGAACCGCCGAGACCGTGCACGTACAGCGCGGGCGGCAGCCCCTCGCGCGCGGGTGGTCTCGACCGGATCGTCAGCGTGACCCCCGGCAGACCCACCGACCTGAGCCGCTCGCCCTCCGCGACCCTCACGGGCGACACCCTTGGAAGGACGCTCGCGGCCGGCACGGACGGCAACTCGGTCGAAGACATGCGGCAATGTTACGAGACGATCACGCAGTGGTTCATGTGTTCGCCGTCACAGAATGGAACGTTCCCCACTGGTGAGTCGGCTGACGAGCCGCACAACGATCGGGGGCAGATGGCATAGCGTCCGCATCGGGTGTCTCCTACGCTCATACAAAGGGCACCCGAATGTGGCCCCTGATGCTTCCAGGGACGTTCGTAGGAAGGGAGCCCACCATGGCCTATGACCCCAGCGATCCCGAGACGTTTCAGGAACTCGAGACCGAGGACGACCTGACGGAGATCGACGTCGAGGCTCCCGAGGTGGACGCCGCCGAGCAGCACGCGGACCTCGCCCCGGACCACGACGACCCCCTCACAGGAGTGGACCCGGACCGCGCGAACGAGGCCGACCTCATCGAACAGGCACGGGTCGTCTCCCTCGACGAGGACGACTATCGCTGACCTCCGGCCGGTCATCTCCGACCGGGCAGGCGACGATCTGCCCGGTTTTATGGCTGTCCGTACGGCTTTCGCTGTCGTCCGGTACGTGAAATTCTGCGCTCTCACCGCGCACAGCACGGTTACCGAAAAGTACGATGGCCGCGCGGCGCACACCGCATGTGGACGTGATTTTGGGAGGCGGCGTGACAGCCATCGAGCAGACAGAGGCGGCACGCCCGCGGGGCACTCGCCTGCCGCGCCGTGCCCGCCGGAACCAGCTCCTGGGTGCCGCCCAGGAAGTCTTCGTGGCCCAGGGCTACCACGCGGCCGCCATGGACGACATCGCCGAGCGCGCCGGCGTCAGCAAGCCGGTGCTCTACCAGCACTTCCCGGGCAAGCTGGACCTCTACCTCGCCCTGCTGGACCAGCACTGCGAGGCGCTGATCCAGTCCGTACGGAACGCGCTCGCGTCGACGAACGACAACAAGCAGCGCGTGCGGGCGACGATGGACGCCTACTTCGCGTACGTGGAGGACGACGGCGGCGCCTTCCGCCTGGTCTTCGAGTCGGACCTGACGAACGAGCCCGCGGTGCGCGAGCGCGTCGACAAGGTCACGAACGAGTGCGCCGAGGCGATCTGCGAAGTGATCGCCGAGGACACGGGCCTGTCGCGGGCCGAGTCGATGCTGCTGGCCTCCGGCCTCGGCGGGCTCGCCCAGGTGGTGGCGCGCTCCTGGCTGCACAGCGACCGCAGCGTCCCGCGCGACCAGGCGGTGCAGCTGCTGGCCTCGCTGGCCTGGCGGGGCATCGCGGGCTTCCCGCTGCACGGCACCGAGCACCACTGAGCACACACACGCGCGTGGCGGGCGGGAGAGATTTGTTCCGCCCGCTGTTCGCTCCTGGCGTTCTCGCGCTGAACATGTACGTCCCCTCACCGGGCTAATGTGTGCTGGGTACGGCGCGGAACGTCGCGCACTCACTGACCGTCGGAGGGACATAGCCGTGGAGGTCAAGATCGGCGTGCAGCACGCGCCCCGCGAGATCGTTCTGGAGAGCGGTCAGAGCGCGGAGGAGGTCGAGCGCGTGGTGGCCGAGGCGCTGGCCGGAAAGACGCAGCTGCTGAGCCTCGAGGACGAGAAGGGCCGCAAGGTCCTGGTCCCGTCGGACCGCTTGGCGTACGTCGAGCTCGGCGAGCCTTCCGTCCGGAAGGTGGGTTTCGGCCCGCTGTAGTCCGTACACGGGAGACGTCCTACGCACGCACCGGGAAGGGGCCCGGCGGCTGTTCGCCGCCGGGCCCCTTCCCGCGTCCGGACCCGCTCCGACCCGCTCACAAAGGGAGCACAAGTCGTCCACAGGGGAGGATTGCATTCCGCAGGTCACGGGTATGACGGGCTACGACCGTGAAGCGCAGCAGGCCACGTGGGAGGGACCCGCAATGATCCTGGAAGCTCTCGGCTCCGCCTTGCTGGGGCTGGCGCTGGCCTGGGCCGCGGTGCACCGGCTCGCCCACCGGCTGCCCGCCCGCGCCCTGGTGTTCGGCACGGGCGTCGCCGGGGCTCTCTTCGGTGACTTCGTCACCCACAGCGCGCTGGGCTCGGGCAGCGTACTGCCGAGCCTGCTCGGCGCGGCGGCCGTCTCCGCGGCGTCGCTGTCGCTCCTGCTGCGCCCGGCCGGCCGCCTGCGCCGACGATCAGCGACGGCGTAGGGGCAGCCGCCCCCGCGCCGCACGAAGTACTACGCCGCCAGGCCCAGCGCGGCCATCCGCTTGGTGTGGGCCTCGGTGATGCGGGAGAACATCCTGCCGACCTCGGCGAGGTCGAAGCCGTCCGCCACACCACCGACGAGCATCGTGGACAGGGCGTCCCGGTCGGCGACGACCCGCTGGGACTGCGACAGGGCCTCGCCCATCAGACGCCGCGCCCACAGCGCGAGCCGGCCGCCGACGCGCGGGTCCGCGTCGATGGCGGCGCGCACCTTCTCCACCGCGAAGCCGGCGTGCCCGGTGTCGTCGAGGACGGCCAGCACCAGCTCGCGGGTGTCGGAGTCGAGGCGGGCCGCGACCTCCCGGTAGAAGTCGCTGGCGATCGAGTCGCCGACGTACGCCTTGACCAGGCCCTCCAGCCAGTCCGAGGGCGCGGTCTGCTTGTGGAAGCCGTCGAGCGCCGCGACGAACGGCTCCATGGCGAGGGTCGGTTCCGCGCCGATCTCGGTGAGCCGGTCCCGCAGCCGCTCGAAGTGGTGGAACTCCGCGGACGCCATCTTCGCCAGCTCCGCCTTGTCCGCCAGCGTGGGCGCCAGCTTGGCGTCCTCCGCGAGGCGCTCGAACGCCGCGAGTTCCCCGTAGGCGAGCGCGCCGAGCAGGTCCACGACCGCGGCGCGGTACTGCGGGTCGCCGGAGGCCTTGGCCCAGTCCTGGGCGGCGACGCCGGTGTGTTCGGCGGTGGCGTTGTCAGGCTTGTCAGAGCTCGTCATGAAGCGCACAATAGCCCGCTCGCCGCCTGGATGAAGCCCCTGGTCAACCACTGTGACGACGACTACGTGACCAAATCGGCCATCACATGTGCACGATTCCGGGGTATGGTGGTAATGCGCCTGCTAGGTGGGTCGACACTGCTCGACGTACCGCGACAGGGCGCACGCATGAGGATGCCCGGTCGGTGGCCCGATCGGCTCCGACCCGACAGCCCTCCCCGGCCGTACGCCACCGTGTGTACGACGACCGGAGGGACACCCTCAGCGGTACGAGCGCTAGAGCGTCGGCAGAGGTCCCGTGCCATACGGCTTGCCCGAGCGGTTTGTCCGTACGGCAGCCGACGTCCCCCGGCATGGTCCGACACGACCCCCGCGCTCGCCTCGCGCCGCACACACAGAAGAGGCAGCACCCTGACTACGACGTTTCGAGAACTCGGAATCCTTCCCGAGACCGCCGAGGCCCTGGAGGCCGTCGGCATCACCACTCCCTTCCCCATCCAGGAGATGACGCTCCCGGTCGCCCTCTCGGGCACGGACGTCATCGGCCAGGCCAAGACCGGCACCGGCAAGACGCTGGGCTTTGGCCTTCCGCTCCTCGAGCGCGTGACCGTCCCCGCCGACGTGGAGGCGGGCCGCGCCCAGCCCGAGGCCCTCACCGACGCCCCGCAGGCGCTCGTCGTCGTCCCCACGCGCGAGCTGTGCACGCAGGTCACCAACGACCTGCTGACCGCGGGCAAGGTGCGCAACGTGCGCGTCACCGCGATCTACGGCGGCCGGGCCTACGAGCCCCAGGTCGAGGCCCTGAAGAAGGGCGTCGACGTGGTCGTCGGCACCCCGGGCCGGCTGCTCGACCTGGCCGGCCAGAAGAAGCTGAACCTGAAGCACGTCAAGTGCCTGGTCCTCGACGAGGCCGACGAGATGCTCGACCTGGGCTTCCTGCCCGACGTCGAGAAGATCATCGACATGCTGCCGGTCAAGCGCCAGACCATGCTGTTCTCGGCCACCATGCCGGGCGCGGTCATCGGCCTCGCGCGCCGCTACATGTCGCGGCCCACGCACATCCGCGCCACCGCGCCGGACGACGAGGGCGCGACGGTCGCGAACATCAAGCAGTTCGTGTACCGCGCCCACAACATGGACAAGCCGGAGATGGTCGCCCGCATCCTCCAGGCCGACGGCCGCGGTCTGGCGATGATCTTCTGCCGCACCAAGCGCACCGCGGCCGACATCGCCGAGCAGCTCCAGCGCCGCGGGTTCGCCTCCGGCGCGGTCCACGGCGACCTCGGCCAGGGCGCCCGCGAGCAGGCGCTGCGCGCCTTCCGCAACGGCAAGGTCGACGTCCTGGTCTGCACCGACGTGGCCGCGCGCGGCATCGACGTCGAGGGCGTCACCCACGTCATCAACTACCAGTCCCCCGAGGACGAGAAGACGTACCTGCACCGGGTCGGCCGTACGGGCCGCGCGGGCGCGAAGGGTACGGCGATCACGTTCGTCGACTGGGACGACATCCCGCGCTGGCAGCTGATCAACAAGGCGCTGGAGCTGGACTTCAACGACCCGGTGGAGACCTACTCGAGCTCTCCGCACCTGTTCTCGGACCTCTCCATCCCCGAGGGCACCAAGGGCACCCTGCCGCGCTCGGAGCGTACGCGCGCCGGGCTGGACGCGGAGGAGCTGGAGGACCTCGGCGAGACCGGTGGCCGCGGTGCACGCGGTCGCGGTGGCCGGGGTGGCCGGGGCGACTCCCGTGGCGACTCCCGTGGCGGTGACGCCCGTACCGCCGAGCGCGAGCGTCCGGCGCGTTCGCCGCGCAGTCGCCGCCGCACGCGCGGTGGTGCCCCGCTGGACGCCGCGTCGCCGGCCGCCGAGACGGTCTCGGCGGAGGAGACCACCGCGCCCCGGACGCTGCGCCGCCGTCGCCGTACGCGCGGCGGGGCTTCGGCGGAGGCGGCCCCGGCCGTCACGGCCGCCGAGACCGTGGTGACCGAGGTCGCGCCGGCCGCGGAGGCCGTCGTGGCGACGGCGGAGGGTGAGGCCACGGCCGACGCCGCCGAGAAGCCGCGCCGCCGCCGCACCCGCAAGGCGGCGGAACCGGTCGTCGCCCCGGCCGAGGCAGCGCCCGCGGTCGAGGCCGAGGTGACCCCCGTCGTGGAGACGCCGGAGGAGAAGCCGCGCCGGACCCGCACCCGCAAGGTGGCGGCCCCCGCCGAGGCCGCGGTCGACACCGCCGAAGCCACCGAGGTCAAGCCCCGTCGGACCCGCACCCGCAAGGTGGCGGCTCCCGCCGAGGCCGCGGTCGACACGGCCGAGGCCACGGAGGCCAAGCCCCGCCGCACCCGCAAGACCGCGGCCACCGCGGCCACCGCCACCGAAGCCCCGGCAGAGGTGGAAGCCGAGGTCGAGGCCAAGCCCAAGGCACGCCGCACCCGCAAGGCGACGGCCCCCGCCGAGGCCGCGGTCGACACGGCCGAGGCCACGGAGGCCAAGCCCCGCCGCACCCGCAAGACCGCGGCCACCGCGGCCACCGCGGCCACCGCCACCGAAGCCCCGGCAGAGGTGGAAGCCGAGGTCGAGGCCAAGCCCAAGGCACGCCGCACCCGCAAGACGGCGGCAACCGCCGAGGCCGCGGTCGACACCGCCGAGGCCACGGAGGCCAAGCCCAGGGCGCGCCGCACCCGCAAGGCCGTCGCCGAGATCCCGGCGCAGGCCGGTGGCGAGGAGCCGGAGGTCAAGCCGCGCCGCCGTACGCGCAAGGCGGCCGAGGTGGCGGTCGACCCGGCCGAGGCCACGGAGGCCAAGCCGCGCCGCACCCGCAAGACGGCGGCGACCGCGGCGACCGCCACGGCCACCGTCGAAGCTCCGGAAGCCTGATCCGGCATCCGGTACCTGGTACCCGACGGCCCGGCCCACCTCGTGTGGGCCGGGCCGTCGGCGTTCCACCCTTCTTCCGCTCCCGATAGCCTCTGCTCATGAGCAGGCCTCCCACCTTCGCCCCGCCCCCCGGCGCCCGCGCCTACCGACTGCGCACCGCGCGCGGTGAGTTCGCAGTCGTCGACGCGCCCGTGGCCGCCGGTGCCGAGCCCAAGGGGGTCGCCCTGCTGGTGCCCGGATTCACGGGCAGCAAGGAGGACTTCAACGCGTTGCAGGTGCCGCTCGCGGAGCGCGGCTACCGGACCGTCGCCGTCGACGGCCGTGGCCAGTTCGAGTCGGGCGGGCCCGAGCACGACGAATCCCCGTACGCGCAGGAGGAGTTGGCGAAGGACCTGCTGGCGCAGGCCGAGGCGCTGGGCACGCCGGTGCATCTGCTGGGGCACTCCCTGGGCGGGCAGATCTCCCGCGCCGCCGTCCTCGCCGACCACTCGCCCTTTCGCTCGCTGACCCTGATGGCCTCAGGACCGGCCCAGATCTCCGTCGGCCAGCAGCAGCGCGTGAAGCTGCTGCGCGACGCGCTCACCGTGATGACGATGGCCGAGGTGTGGGAGGCCATCCAGGCGATGGAGCTGCCCGAGGAGGCCGACACCGGCGAGCTCGACAGCGGTCTCGACGACCGGGACGACCTGCGGCGCCGCTGGCTGGGCAACAGGCCCGCCCAGCTCATCGCCACCGGACGGCAGTTGTGCACGGAGCCGGACCGGGTCGCCGAACTGGCGGCCGTGCCGCTGCCCTTCCACGTGCTCTCCGGCGCGGTCGACGACACCTGGCCGGTGCCGCTCCTCGACGAGATGGCCGTACGGCTCCGCGCCCGCCGCACGGTCATAGAAGGCGCCCTGCACTCGCCCAACACCGACCAGCCGCCGGCGACCGCCCGCGCGATCGCCGACTTCTGGGACGACGGCCACCTGCCCAGGCCCTAGGCCCTGCGCCAGGCCCTAGTACTGCGTCTGGAGGTGCTCCCAGAACCCGTCCCGCAGGGCGCGGCGCAGGTCCGCCTGGCCGCGCAGGGAGTACTGGAGGATGCCCTCGGCCTCGACGAGGAGGTCCTGGTCGACGGAGCCGGGCAGGTAGGGGTGGCCGGGCAGCAGTTCCACCAGGGCGTCCCGGCCTCGGGCGGCGAGCCACTTCGCCGCGATCTGGGCGCCGACGAAGCGGACGTCCTCGCGGGAGGGCCGGGCCGCCGCCGACGCGTCGTAGGCGAGGGCCGTGCGCCGGGAGACGTACGGCTTGAAGAACTCGAGGTCGAAGGTGCGCTGGCTGTCGACCTCCCAGAGCAGCGGCTCGGCCTGGTTGCGGCCTTCGGGGGCCTCGATGCCCCAGAGGTGGACGCGGGCGCCGTACCCCTGCGCCGCCTCCACCGCCGACACCAGGTCCTCGTCGCCGCCGAGGAGGGCCGCGTCGCTGATCGCGCGGTGGCGGGCGAGGGACTCCAGGTCGGAGCGGATGAGTGAATCGACGCCCTTCTGCTGGTTGTTGGCGTTGAGGTTGCCCAGGCGCACCTTGACGTCGGGCAGTTCCGCGATGGACTGCTGCTCGGCGGTGTGGATGCGGCGCCGGGCGCCGTCGTACCAGTAGACCCGCAGCAGCCTGCTGTCCGCGAAGATGGTGCGGGCGCGGTCGATCAGCGCGTCGATGAGGCCCTCGGCGTCGAGGTCGAAGGCCCGACGGTCCTCGGTCCCGGCCACCAGGCGGCCCGCGGCAGCGTAGAGGTACCCCGCGTCGACGAAGATCGCATGGGTCGAGGGCGTCTTCGCCACTTCGGCGAGCATGCGCTGGAGCAGCTCGTTCGTGCGGTCGATGCGGGCTTGCAGGGCCGCGAGGTCGTCGTTCATCGACTCCATTGTCCCGGCGGTCACGCTGCGAACACAACCGGTCCCGGTCAGTCTCCCGAATACTCCTTACCGGTCAGTAGTTAGACGTTCGAAAAATTTCCTTAGCGTAGGGAATGTTTGTAACACGCAGCCCGTTGAATACGTATGTCACGACGACACCAGTAGTTCTCCGCAGGAGGATGACCAGACGAAGGGAGAAGCCATGCGCTTCGAGATCATGCGACTCGACGAGGTCGACGGCAGCACCGTGGACAGCACCGTCGTGGACGCCGCCTCCGTCAACCGGATCGTGCAGCAGGCCGCCGCCATAGGGCAGCGACTGTGGATCCGACCGGCCGAGACCCCGGTCTCATAACAGACGCGTAGTACCGCGGAAGCTTCAGAGCCCCCGTACGGCATCGGTGCCGTACGGGGGCTCTGCGCTTGGCGGGCGCGCGCGGCGGGCGCACCCGGCGGTCAGGCGCCCTTGATCACCTGCGTGACGCCGTTGATGATCTGCTGCACGGCGATCGCGGACAGCATCATGCCCGCGAGCCGCGTCACCAGGACGACGCCACCGTCCTTGATGACCCGGATGATCAGCAGCGAGTAGCGCATCACGAGCCACAGCACGACGTGGATGGCGAGGATCGCGGTCCACACCGACACCTGTGTGGCGACGCTGCCGGCCTTCTGCACGGCCAGGATCACCGACACGATGGCCCCCGGGCCCGCCAGCAGCGGCATGCCGAGCGGTACGAGGGCGACGTTGACGTCCTTGGTCTGCTTGGGCTCGTCGGTCTTGCCGGTGAGCAGGTCGAGCGCGATCAGCAGGAGCAGCAGCCCGCCCGCGATCATCAGCGCGGGGACGGAGACGTGCAGGTAGTCGAGGATCTGGTGGCCGAGGACACCGAACACGGCGATGACCCCGCCGGCCACGCAGACCGCCTGGAAAGCCATCCGCTTCTGCACCTTGGCGGGGCGTCCGGCGGTCAGGGCCAGGAAGATCGGGGTGATCCCCGGGGGATCCATGATGACAAAAAGGGTGAGGAACAGGGAGCCGAAGACAGCGACGTCGAACATGGGTGAGCAACAGGCCTTGCTGGAAGAGGTACGAAGAAGCGGTACGAAGATGGGCGTGCGGGACGGGAGGACCGGAAACTCAGGCTCCGCCGGTCCCCGGCACCGGGAACGCCCCGGTGGCCCGCCGCGTGATCTCCCCGTACACCTCGGGATCCGTCGTGTACTCGCCCAGCGCCACGGTCTTCCGGCTGCCGTGGTAGTCCGAGGACCCCGTGGCCAGCAGCCCCAGCTCCCGGGCCAGCCCGCGCAGCCGCGCCCTGGCGTCGGCGTCGTGGTCCATGTGGTCGACCTCGATGCCGTCCAGGCCGGCCGCGGCCAGCTCGGCGATGCGGGCCTCGGGCACCGTGCGGCCCCGCTTGGCGGCGGCCGGGTGCGCGAAGACGCAGACTCCGCCCGCGCCCTTGACCAGCCGGATCGCCTCGAAGGGGTCGGTCTCGTGCTTCTCCATGAAGGCCCGGCCGCCGTCGGCGAGCCACTGCTCGGTGAACGCGTCGCTCACCGTGGGCACGACACCCAGCTCGACGAGCGCGGAAGCCACGTGCGGGCGCCCGACCGAGCCGTCCCCGGCGATGCGCTTCACCTGCTCCCAGGTGACCGGCACGCCCAGCTCGTTCAGCTTGGCGATCATGCCCTTGGCCCGGGGCACCCGGTCGTCCCGGACCAGCTCGCGCTCGGCGAGCAGGGCGGGCTCCTCGGGGTCGAAGAGGTAGGCCAGCATGTGCATGGAGACGCCGTCGACACGACAGGACAGCTCCGCGCCGGTGACCAGGGTGAGGCCCTCGGGCAGCGCGCCGATCGCCTCGGCGTACCCGCGGGTGGTGTCGTGGTCGGTCAGCGCGACGACGTCCAGACCGGCCGCGGCGGCGTTCTTCACCAGTTCGGCCGGGGTGTCCGTGCCGTCGGAGGCCGTGGAGTGGCAGTGCAGATCGATGCGCACGACGCGGACTCCAGGCGGGGACGGTACGGAAGGGGACACCTAAGAATAGCGGGACCAAGCGGATGCCTTGTCACACCCGCAGCCCCGCTGCACCCCCTACAGCCGGCTCTCAGGGTTCCAACAGCCGCGGGGACAGCGCGCCGCACGGCACCAGGTCCAGCTCCGCCCCGGCGTCCCGCAGGTCCGTGAGCACCAGCTCGTCGTACATCAGCAGCCCGGTCGTCTCCGGCCACACCACCGCCCACACCCACAGTCCGAGCGCCTCGCCCGCGAAGACGGCACGGTCGTCGGGGGTGCGGTAGACATGCCAGAGCGGGGTGGGACGGCCGGCGGCGAGGACCTTGGCCTGGGGTGGTTTCTCGACGTTCATGTACGGCCCCGGGTCCGGGGCGTCGATGCCCGCGTAGCGCGCGCCGAGGCCGACGCCGAGTTCCTCGGCGACCAGGATCAGCTCCCCCACGCCGCCGAGCGGGCCGGGGCCGGAGCAGGCCACGGCGGTGGCCCGGCCGCCGCTGCGGTCGTCACCCGCGTACCGCACGCCGGTGAACAGCCAGCCGACCGGCAGCGGCCACGGCATCCACACCGGCACCTGGGTGCGGTGCACGACCACGCTGAGCGCCTCGACGCTGGGCGGGATCACGGGCTGAAGCGGATGCACCGCCCCGTGCACATCGCACTGCCAGGAGTCGGCGAAGAGACCGGGAGCCCTGACCCGGCCACCACACTTCGGGCAACTGGGTTCGCCCCTCATAGGGCTCCACGGTCCTACCCCCGCCGCGCCACGTCAAGGACGATCACCCGTCCGGAGGCGACACTTGACCGGGAAGAACTAGGTGCATCTTGCATTAGTTAGCCACTCTAACGTATCGTGTGTATATACCAACTACCTCAGTGGACGGGAGAGAGGGCATGGACACCTTCGATGCGGGAGCCGGCGGCCTCCTGCGGCAGCCCAAGGCGGTCTGGGCGACGGCCGGCGCGTCCGTCGTCGCCTTCATGGGCATCGGCCTGGTCGACCCGATCCTGCCGTCCATCGCCCGCGGCCTCGACGCCACCCCCAGCCAGGTCTCGCTGCTCTTCACCTCGTACTTCCTGATCACCGCCGTCGCGATGCTGCTCACCGGCTTCGTCTCCAGCCGGATCGGCGGCCGCAGGACCCTGCTGCTCGGCCTCGCCTTCGTGGTGGTCTTCGCCGGGCTCGCCGGCACCTCGGGCTCGGTCGCCGAACTGGTCGGCTTCCGGGCCGGCTGGGGGCTGGGCAACGCCCTGTTCGTGTCGACGGCCCTCGCGGTCATCGTCGGCGCGGCGAATCCAATAGGGGCCGCGCGTAGCGCGTCGAACAAGGGTGGTGGCGGGCGACGGGCGGGAGGAAGCGCCGCGGCGATCCTGCTCTACGAGTCCGCCCTCGGCCTCGGCATGGCCTGCGGGCCGCTGCTGGGCGCGGTGCTCGGCAACATCAGCTGGCGCTACCCGTTCTTCGGCACGGCCACGCTGATGGCGATCGGCTTCCTGTGCATCACGGCGTTCCTGAAGGAGCAGCCGAAGCCCGCCCGCAAGACCTCGGTCCTGGACCCCGTCAAGGCACTGGGCCACGGCGGCCTGGCCTCGGCGGCGGCCTCGGCGTTCTTCTACAACTACACGTTCTTCACCGTGCTGGCCTTCACCCCGTTCGTGCTGGACATGACCCCGTACCGCTCGGGTGCCGTGTTCTTCGCCTGGGGCCTGCTCCTCGCCGTCTTCTCGGTGATCGTGGCGCCGCGCATGCAGGCGCGGTTCGGCTCGCTGAAGGTGCTCGGCGGCTCTCTGCTGCTGCTCGCGGCCGACGTGCTCGTCCTCGGCTACGGCGACCACACCACGGCGGTCGTCTGCACGATCCTGTCCGGCGCCTTCATCGGCGTGAACAACACGGTCTACACCGAGCTGGCCCTGGGCGTGTCGGACGCGCCGCGGCCGGTGGCGAGCGCGGGCTACAACTTCGTGCGGTGGTTCGCCGCCGCGGCGGCGCCCTACTTCGCGCCGAAGATCGAGGAGTGGACCGACATCCACGTCCCGTTCGTGGTCGCGGCGGTCACCGCGGTGCTGGGCGCGCTGGTGGTCCTCGTACGGCGCAACGCCCTCACCCACGAGGCGGAGGAACTTCAGACCCCCCACGCCGTCGAGGACGGAGTCACCGTCTTCGCCAACTGACCCCGCCCGAGCGGCGCTTGGTGAGCTTGCTCACTCCAGCGGGACGGACCTGCGAGAGGGATCCCTCAGGTCCGTCCCGTTCGTCAGCCAGCGCTCCTGGAGGGCCTGCGCACCGTGCACCCGCTTCCAGGCGGCCTCGTTCGGGGTCATCGGCAGCAGCGGCAGGAACCGTACGGGGTCCATCGGCTCGTCGAGCTCCAGATCCTCGACCAGGCCACCCGGCTCACCGACCAGCACCGAGGTGAAGGGAGCGCCGGGCCACAGCGGTTCACCCACGTCCAGGGAGGCACCTGGGGCCACCACCACGCCCTCCACCTGCGGGGACGCGGCGAGCACGGCCAGCGGGCGCAGCACCTTGTCGGTTTCCGCCAGGCCGGCGCGGACGGACAGGAACAGTTCGGCGCGGGGGCCCTCGACGGGGTCGGCGAGCATCGCCGTGGGGTCCGCCATGGGGTGCGCGGACATGCCGAGCGTGGCGTAGCGGACGACGTCCCCCTCCTGGAAGCGGAGCACCTCGATGCGGTCCGTGCCGAGGAAGGTGACCGCGGCGCGCGCGCCCGGTTCTCCCAGCGCGGTACTCAACCGGGCCTCGACGAGAGGCAGAACATCAACCATGCGGTGAGCATAGAACTCGTCAGTAGCGGGCAAAGCGGCGCCTTGACACTTCGGGCGGCTGGTATTCTGAGCCGGTGGTTCGGGGCAGCACGCAGAAGCGTCGCTATCGAGTCCCGACGCCGACGAGACTCCCTTACGAGGGACCGGCCGGAGGAGGTGGGGCTGTCATGGATCGAAGTCGACCGTGCAGTACCACTCGCTCTTCCGGCTGCTGATTGTCTCCTGGCTGGCTGCCGCCTTCACGTTCGCGTCGTCGTTCGGTCGTCGTTCGGAAGAGCACTTCGTTTCGCTTTGCCTGATTTTCGCCTGATCTGCATCAGTTCTGAATCAGTAGCGAAACCGCCACCGTGACGGTGCGGTGCTCCCCGCTTTGTGGACGTGCCAAACATCCGCAGTGAAAACGTCCTCATTCCGGGTAGTTCCACCCGCCCCCGGCGGTCTTTCGTTGCTCGCCCGCGAAGGAGCCTGCCCATGTCGATGATTCGCGATCTGCGCGCCGTCGTCCGCCCCTCCCGTGTCTCGCTGCGCAAGGACACCGGCGCCTACGACACCACCCGTGACCCCGCCACCCCGTCGGCCGTCGTCGACTGCGCCGTCTACCGCGACGGCGCCCGCGTGGACTTCGGCAAGTCGCTGACCCCGCAGGAGGCGATGCGCCAGGTGCGGCGCGACGGGGGCTTCGTGTGGATCGGCCTGCACGAGCCGACCGAGGCCGAATTCGCCGGTATCGCCGGTGAGTTCGGGCTGCACCCGCTGGCCGTCGAGGACGCCGTGCAGGCCCACCAGCGGCCGAAGCTGGAGCGGTACGACGACTCGCTCTTCACCGTCTTCAAGACCATCCACTACGTCGAGCACGACCGGCTCACCGGCGACAGCGAGGTCGTGGAGACCGGTGAGGTCATGTGCTTCACCGGCCGGGACTTCTTCATCACCGTCCGGCACGGCGGGCAGGGCTCGCTGCGGGCGCTCAGGCACCGGCTCCAGGACGACCCCGAGCTGCTCGCCAAGGGCCCCTCGGCGGTGCTGCACGCCATCGCCGACCACGTCGTCGACGGGTACATCGCGGTGGCCGACGCCGTGCAGGACGACATCGACGAGGTGGAGACCGAGGTCTTCTCGCCCGGCCGCAAGGGCGGGGTGTCCCGTGGTGTGGACTCGGCGCGGATCTACCAACTCAAGCGCGAGGTACTGGAGTTCAAGCGCGCGGTGTCGCCCCTGCTGCGGCCCCTCCAGCTGCTGAGCGAGCGGCCGATGCGGCTGATCGACCCCGACATCCAGAAGTACTTCCGGGACGTCGCCGACCACCTCGCCCGGGTCCAGGAGCAGGTGCTGGGCTTCGACGAACTGCTGAACTCCATCCTCCAGGCCAACCTCGCGCAGGCGTCCGTCGCGCAGAACGAGGACATGCGCAAGATCACCGCCTGGGCCGCGATCATCGCGGTGCCGACGATGGTGTGCGGGGTGTACGGCATGAACTTCAAGTTCATGCCGGAGACCCACTGGAAGTACGGCTACCCGGTGATCATGGGCATCACCATGGTGATCTGCGTGGGCATCCACCGCACGCTGAAGCGCAACGGCTGGCTGTAGGGACGCCTGGATAGGCTGGGCGCCATGACAACTCCCGAGCTGCTCGACCAGGCCCTCGTCGAGGAGGCCACCAAGAAGTCCGGCCTCGTCTGGGTCAAGGGCGCCGGCGTCCCCGCCGCGCGTGCGCTGTGGCACGTGTGGCACGAGGGCGCGGTGTGCCTGGTCGGCGACGGGCCCGGGGAGCAGCCGCTGCCCGGGCTGGCCGACGGCGGCTCGGCCGAGGTCACCGTGCGCAGCAAGGACAAGGGCGGTCGGCTGGTCACCTGGGCGGCCACCGTGTCCGAGCTCGCGCCCGGCTCCGAGGCGTGGGAGGCGGCGGTCGCCGAGCTGAAGGGCAAGCGGCTGAACGCGCCCGACGGGGAGGCGATGACGCGGCGCTGGCTCAGCGAGTGCCGGGTGCTCCGGCTGGTGCCGACGGGGCCGTCGCGGCCGTTGCCCGAGGGCAGCCTGGCCGAGCCGCCGGTGCCGTCCCCGGCGACGACGCGCCGGCCGATCCCGGCGGGGCTGCCGCGGTTGCTCGCGAAGGGGCGCAAGGGGAAGCAGCGGGGCTGAACGCGGTTCGGCACCGCCGACGACCGCCGTCGTGGCCGAGCGCCGGCGCGGCGGATTCTTTCGACCGGGGGCCGACCGGACCGACCAGTTCGTGCGACCGCCGGCCCCACTGGCCGAACAGGCCGGCCACGCCGCCCGCCCGGCGGTCCCGCGACTCCCCTATGACGTCGGCAGCTGCTTGCCGTAGTCCACCGTGTCTCCCTTTGCCGGTTCGGAGACGGAGAAGTCCTTGCCCCAGTCCGAGAAGCGGAGCGTCCCCGCGTCGCCGGCGCGGACCAGGCGGAGCGGATACGGCTTGCCCTCCAGGGAGACGTCCAGCGTGCCGCCGGAGCCCTTGTCGCCGGTGATGCGGATGGTGCGGACGCCGGACTGCTCGTAATGGCCGTCCCTGGCCAGCTCGCCGTGCAGGGTCAGCAGACCGTCGAGGAGGAGGTCCATGTCCGTGAAGCCGCTGAACTTCTTGTACGCGGGGTCGCCCGTAGGCACCTTGACGTACTTGCCGTCGAGCTTGCCCGCGGCCGCCGCGTTCCCGTCGCTGCCGTCGGCGTGGTTCCAGAAGTCCGCGCCGGCCTTCAGATACAGCTGCTCGCCGACCCGCAGCAGCCGGAAGGTCGCCCCCTTCGAGGTGACCGAGCCCGTGCCGCCGTCCTCCTTCAGGCGCATGTCCAGCGTGTACGTGCGCCCGCTGGTGGCCACGGTCCCCGACAGCCGCACCGCCCTCGCGGACCGGGCCGCCGTGCGCGTCTGCGACTGGATCTTGTCCGGTGCCAGTTTGCCGACCCCGTTCGTGCCGGCGTCCGGATCCTCGCTGCTGCATCCCGTGAGTGCCGCCCCTGTCACGACCAATGCGCACGTCGCGCTCAGCAGCGCGGCCCGGCGAGTACGGCCCTGGGGAATCGCAGTCACAGGTGGGGCTGCCTTTCTGACGGATCCTGAGCGGCGTACGGCAGCGTACCGGGGCGGCGGACCACGAGCGGAGCCAGTCCGTCCGGACCGCTCACCAGCGCGCCCGTCATCGGGACGGGCTAGCCTGAACCCCACCGAGCGGGCAATTCGGAACACGGGGTCCTTGCACTATGAGCGCCCGAGCAGGTCGCGTGGTCTGGTGTCGTGCATCGCAAGGCGCCGGAGAGTCCTGGTAGCGGAGCTACCTGGGCTTTTCGGCAACGCGGCGAGGTGCGGTGCCAGGCCGCGCGACCCGGGCGGGCATAGTGCGAGGACCCCTCAAGAGCGCATCCAGCGCCACAGCCCGGAGCACGCCGTACGAAAAGGAAGCACAGCCATGGCAGCCGGCGTCCCCCGCATCTTCGTCTCGCACCTCGCCGGTGTCCCCGTCTTCGATCCGACCGGCGACCAGGTGGGCCGCGTCCGCGAACTGGTCGTCATGCTCCGCGTCGGGCGACGCCCCCCGAGGCTGCTCGGGCTGGTCGTCGAACTGACCACCCGGCGCCGCATCTTCCTGCCCATGACCCGGGTGACGAGCATCGAGTCCGGACAGATCATCTCCACCGGCGTGCTCAACGTCCGCCGCTTCGAACAGCGGCCCACCGAGCGCCTCGTCTTCGGGGAACTGCTCGACCGGCGCGTCAAGCTCGTCGAGACCGACGAGGAGGTGACCGTCCTGGACCTGTCGGTGCAGCAGCTGCCGGCCCGCCGCGACTGGGAGGTCGACCGGGTCTTCGTGCGCAAGGGCAGAAAGGGCGGCGCCTTCCGGCGGGCGAAGGGCGAGACGCTGACCGTGGAGTGGTCCGCCGTCACCGGGTTCTCCCTGGAGGAGCAGGGGCAGGGCGCCGAGAGCCTGCTCGCCACCTTCGAGCAGCTGCGCCCCGCCGACCTGGCCAACGTGCTGCACCACCTCTCCGCCAAGCGGCGCGCCGAGGTCGCCGCCGCCCTGGACGACGACCGGCTCGCCGACGTCCTGGAGGAGCTGCCGGAGGACGACCAGATCGAGATCCTCGGCAAGCTGAAGGAGGAGCGCGCGGCGGACGTCCTGGAGGCCATGGACCCCGACGACGCGGCCGACCTGCTCGCCGAACTGCCCGAGGAGGACAAGGAGCGGCTGCTGAGCCTGATGCAGCCCGGCGACGCGGCCGACATGCGGCGCCTGATGTCGTACGAGGAGCACACCGCGGGCGGTCTGATGACCACCGAGCCGATCGTGCTGCGGCCGGACGCCACGGTCGCCGACGCGCTCGCCCGGGTCCGCAACCGCGACCTGTCCCCCGCCCTGGCCGCCCAGGTCTACGTCTGCCGGCCGCCCGACGAGACCCCGACCGGCAAGTACCTCGGCACGGTCCACTTCCAGCGTCTGCTGCGCGACCCCCCGTACACCCTGGTCAGCTCGCTCGTCGACGACGACCTCCAGACGCTCGGCCCGGACGCCGCGCTGCCCGTCGTCGCCGGGTTCTTCGCCACGTACGACATGGTCGCGGCGCCCGTCGTCGACGAGGCCGGGGCGCTGCTGGGGGCGGTCACCGTGGACGACGTGCTGGACCACATGCTGCCGGACGACTGGCGGGAGACGGAGTTCCACCTGGACGAGGAGGTGGAAGCGCATGGTTCCTGAGCGGGAGACCGGCGTCCGTGAGCGCACCCCGGCGGGGGCCACCGCCGCCACCCGGCCGCGTGCCCCCCGCCTCGACCAGCCGCGCCCGCCCCGGCGCCGGATCCTGCCCGAATGGGATCCGGAGGCCTTCGGACGGCTGTCGGAGAGGATCGCCCGCTTCCTGGGCACGGGACGCTTCATCGTCTGGATGACGGTCGTCATCATCCTGTGGGTGGTGTGGAACATCGCCGCGCCGGGGGCCCTGCGGTTCGACCAGTACCCGTTCATCTTCCTGACCCTGATGCTGTCGCTCCAGGCCTCCTACGCCGCCCCGCTGATCCTGCTCGCGCAGAACCGGCAGGACGACCGCGACCGGGTCAATCTCGAACAGGACCGCAAGCAGAACGAGCGGTCGATCGCGGACACCGAGTACCTGACGCGTGAGATCGCCGCGCTGCGGACGGGCCTGGGCGAGGTGGCGACCCGGGACTGGATGCGCTCCGAGCTCCAGGACCTGGTGAAGGAGATCGAGGACCGGCGCCGCCACGACGGGCATGTCGTATTCCCGGCAGAGCGGTCGGAACGGTCGCCCGGACGTGACGCAGACGACCGCTGAGGGGCTACCCGCAGGCCCCTCCGGGCGCCGTACCATCGTCCTTATGGCTACGGAAGACGCGGTGCGCGAGGCACTGGCGACGGTGAACGACCCCGAGATCAACCGACCCATCACCGAGCTGGGGATGGTCAAATCGGTGGAGCTCGGCGCGGACGGGGCGGTCGCGGTCACGGTGTACCTGACGGTCTCCGGCTGCCCGATGCGCGAGACGATCACGCAGCGCGTCACCGAGGCGGTCTCGCGGGTCGAGGGCGTCACCCGCGTCGACGTCACGCTCGACGTGATGAGCGACGAGCAGCGGCGCGAGCTGGCTGCCTCCCTGCGCGGCGGCCAGACCGAGCGCGAGGTCCCCTTCGCCAAGCCCGGCAGCCTGACCCGTGTCTACGCGGTCGCCTCCGGCAAGGGCGGCGTGGGCAAGTCCTCGGTGACGGTGAACCTCGCGGCGGCGATGGCGGCCGACGGCCTCAAGGTCGGCGTGGTCGACGCCGACATCTACGGCCACTCGGTGCCGCGCATGCTGGGTGCCGACGGCCGCCCCACCCAGGTCGAGAACATGATCATGCCGCCGTCCGCGAACGGCGTGAAGGTCATCTCCATCGGCATGTTCACCCCGGGCAACGCGCCGGTCGTCTGGCGCGGCCCGATGCTCCACCGCGCCCTCCAGCAGTTCCTCGCGGACGTCTACTGGGGCGACCTCGACGTCCTGCTGCTGGACCTGCCGCCCGGCACCGGCGACATCGCCATCTCGGTGGCCCAGCTGGTTCCCAACGCCGAGATCCTCGTCGTCACGACCCCGCAGCAGGCGGCGGCCGAGGTCGCCGAGCGCGCGGGCTCCATCGCCGTGCAGACCCACCAGAAGATCGTCGGCGTCGTCGAGAACATGTCCGGGCTGCCCTGCCCGCACTGCGGCGAGATGGTCGACGTCTTCGGCACGGGCGGCGGCCAGCGGGTCGCCGACGGCCTCACCCGCACCACGGGTGCGACCGTCCCGGTCCTCGGCAGCATCCCCATCGACGTCCGCCTCCGCGAGGGCGGCGACGAGGGCAAGCCGGTCGTCCTCACCGACCCGGACTCCCCGGCGGGCTCCGCACTGCGGTCGATCGCGGGGAAGCTGGGGGGCAGGCAGCGGGGACTCTCGGGGCTGTCCCTGGGGATCACGCCGAAGAACAAGTTCTAGGGCTCGTACGACGATCCAGGGCTCATACGACGAGGGGCCGCCGTCTTCCAGGGACGGCGGCCCCTCGTCGTATGCCTTGCCGGGGAACGGCGTGCTCAGGCGTACGCCGCGATGTCCTTGACCACGGCGAAGCCCAGGCCGTACGCGCTCATGCCCCTGCCGTACGCGCCCAGGTGGACCCCCGCCTCGGTGGAGCCGGCGAGTACCCAGCCGAACTCCGACTCCCGGTAGTGGAAGGGCGTGGGCACGCCGTCCACGGGCAGGGACAGGGTGGACCACTCGGGGCCGGAGAGGTCGTCGGCCAGGGCCCACGCCGTCTCCGTCTGCTGCTCCAGCCAGTCGTCGCGCAGGCTGTGGTCCATCTGGCCGGGCCAGGTGACGGACAGCAGGCCCACTCCGGCCAGCCAGGCCGCCGAGGAGACCGAGGTGGCCTCCAGCAGCCCCGTACCGTCGGCGCTCCTCCGGGACGGATTCGCGGCGACGGTGACCACGACCGCGAACTTCTCCCTCGACTCGTCCCCGGCCGCGGCGACGTGCTCGTTGCGTACCGAGGGTTCGTCGCCGTGCCCGATCGACCCGTGCTCGACGGCGCCGTCGGCCGCCATACCGACCTGCATCAGCCGGCGCGGCCCCGTGAACGCCTCGTCGAGGCCGTACCAGGGGAAGGGCGCCAACAGGTAACCGTCGACCGTGCGCCGGGCGGAGGCGAAACGTTGTCCGCCCTCCGCGGCCGGCGCCTGCGCGACTGACCGACTTGTCGTCTCCATGTGCCCGGACGCCTCCTAGCTCTCGTCGGACCGGGGCGGCCCGCCCCCCTTCGGACGTACTCGCCCGGTCCGCACAACAACTCGGCAGCATATCCACACCGCTGAGCGCGGATGGGGAGCCGCCCGGCGCGTAGGGCGCCAGGCGGGGGGTTCACGCCGTGCGCGGGCACGCGCGGAGTAGTGAGACGCGTCACGAACCGCGCAGGCGTACGAGACTCAGGTGGCGTCCGCGTCGAACGGCGGGCGGTCGTCCTTGGCGGGGTCCTCCGGCTTCTTCGTCATGTCGAGACGGCCACCGGACGAGGAGGAGGACGATGCCGACGAGGACGAGGACGAGGAGGAGGACGAGGACGACGAGGCCTCGGTCTCGCGGCTGTTGACCGCGTCGGTGACCTCGACCATCTCCTTCTTCAGGTCGAAGCCGTTACGGATCTCCTTGAGCCCCAGTTCGTCGCTGTCCAGGTGCTTGCGGACGAACGTCTTGGGGTTGAGGTCCTCGAACTCGAAGTCCTTGAACTCGGGGCCCAGTTCGTGCCGGATGTCCTCCTTGGCACTCTCGGAGAACTCACGGATCTTCCGGACCGTGCGCATGACGTCCTGGATGACTTTCGGGAGCTTGTCCGGACCGAAGACGAGCACGGCGAGCACAACGATCGTCACCAGCTCGAGTGGTCCTATGTCATTGAACACCTGAAGCTCCTCGCGATGTCCTCGGTCCTCGGCCCTCAGCGGTCTGCCGTGCGGGTCTTCCGTGGTCCGGGCCGGATCCACGGTACCCGGCGGACCAGTCCGACCGGTACTGTCCCAGGGCGTCCGACCGGGTGCGGACGGCCGGTTTTCCGGGTTGTTTGCCTAGTCGGGCCACGGGTCGGGCCCTTGCTATGAGGTTTCTGTCAGTTGCTGTCGGACGACCCCAGTACGAGGGAGACCTCCCGCGTACGGCTGTCGCGCCGGACGGTGAGACGCAGATGGTCGCCGGGACGGTGCGCGCGGGTCCTGACGATCAGCTCGTCGCCGGAGTGGACGGCCTTGCCGTCGACCGCGGTGATGACGTCGCCCGCGTCGAGGCCGGCCCGGTCACCGGGGCCGCCCACGGTGACCGCGGGGCCGCCGTTCCCGCCCTTGGTGCCGATGCGGGCACCGTCGCCGGCGTAGTCCATGTCGAGGGTGACGCCGATCACCGGGTGGGTCGCCTTCCCCGTGTTGATCAGCTCCTCGGCGACGCGTCGGGCCTGGTTGACGGGGATGGCGAAGCCGAGGCCTATGGAGCCGGCCTGGCCGTCGCCGGAGTCCGCGCCGCTGTCGGCGGAGCGGATGGCCGAGTTGATGCCGACGACCCGGGCCCGGGAGTCGAGCAGGGGCCCGCCGGAGTTGCCGGGGTTGATCGGGGCGTCGGTCTGGAGCGCGTCGACGTACGACACGTCGCTGCCGTCTCCCTGCTCGCCGCCCGCCGTGATGGGCCGTTCGGTGGCGCTGATGATGCCGGAGGTGACGGTGCCCGCGAGGTCGAAGGGGGCGCCGATGGCGACGACGGGGTCGCCCACCCGGACGTTGTCGGAGTTGCCGAGGGGCAGGGGCGTGAGCCCGCGTACGCCGCTGACCTGGACGACCGCCAGGTCGTAGCCGGTGTCCCGGCCGATGATCCGCGCCTTGGCGGTGTCGCCGCCGCTGAAGGTCACCGTGATGGCGCCGTCGGCCGCGGCGGGCTCGACGACGTGGTTGTTGGTGAGGATGTGGCCCCGCGCGTCGAGGACGAAGCCGGTGCCGGTGTCCTGCTCGTCGCTGCCCTTCACATGCAGCGTGACGACACTGGGCAGCGCGCGGGCGGCGATCCCCGCCACACTGTCCGCGGGGCGCCCGGCGGGCTCCTTCCCGGCCTGCGGCAGCCGTACGGTCCCCGTCCCGCCCTCGCGCTCCAGATACGCGCCCACGGCACCGCCGACGCCCCCGGAGACCACCGCGAGCGCCAGCGCCCCGACCACGAGGATCCGCCTGGCCCGCCTGCGCCGCTGCCGCACCGTGGGCACGGCCGCACCGGTCTGCTGGAGCGGGGCGTGGGCCGGTGCCGAGGACGGGGCCGGCGCCTGGGCTGCCCAGGGGTCGTAGCGGTGCCACGGGTCGGCGGGCGGTGGGGTGGCCGGGTCGTCGGCGGGAACCGGTGCGGCGGGCTCGGTGTCCGGGGGCTGGAGCCGGGCGCTCGCCGGGGGTGCGGGTAGCGGCTGCTCCGCGGGCGCCGGGAACGCCGTGCCGTGGGCCGGTGTGGTCGCCGGGTGCTGGACCGGCGGGGCGGGCGCCCAGGGGCCCGGCCGGCCGTACGGCGGGGTGCTGTACGGGTCCGGGTCGTGCAGGGGCTTGGGGCGATCGGCCGGCGGGGGGACCTGGGCAGCCGCCACGGGCGCCTCGGCCCCGGTCACCGTCTCCGGCTCACCGCCCTCCGGCTCACCGGCACCCGGAGTCGACGGGCCGACCGCTTCGAAGTCCTCCCCGGCCGGACCACCGGAGGCCGTCGCGGGCCGTGCCAGTTCGAAGTCGCCGTCGGCCGGCCCTCCGCCCGGCGTGGGCTCGCCCTCCTCGGTGTCCCCCGGCCGGACCCCGTTGCCCTCGTTCATGTTCTCCCCACGGCTCGCCGCGGCCCGGCTCGTCGATGGTGGCCGCGGATCGTCGGTACCGCGCCCCGGCCTCCACCGCGGGCACGGCCCACACAGGATTCAACCAGGTGTGCGGGCCGGGGCGCAGAGGCCGGTCAGGGAGCGAAGCGCGAAGCGGGGCGTGAAGAGGGGAACGGGGAGGGCGTGGACGTCGTACCCGGGACCGGCACGGCGACGAGGCCGGGGCCGGCGACCTCGGGGGCCGAGGACCACGAGGTGAGAGCGAAGGGCGGGGCCGGAGCGAGCGGACGTATCAACGGGGACATGACGGCCGCGCCGACCACCACCGGCGTGGTGAGCGTGACCTCCTGGTGCCGGCCGGCGGTGGGCGACGGTTGCCCGGGCAGCAGCGGCGCGGACACCGAAGTCGGCGCCGTCGGCGTCGCCAGCCGTGTGCTCTGCGCCAGCAGCGGCGCGTTCCGGCGGCGCTGGTTCTCGGGTACCGATGTCGCTCCCGTGCCCGCCGTGCGGGCCGGGGCCACACTGCCGCCGGTGCCGGATCCGCCGCGGGCGTCCGCGGTCGGGTCTGCGGGGAAGCCGGCGGTCACCCCGCCGAGCGCGACCGCGGCCAGCGACACCGCCCCGGCGGCGACGAACGCGAACCGACGCCCGCGCGAGGCGGAGCGGTCGGTGTCCGGGCGGCCGACGGGGTGGATGCGGAAACCGCGGTCGGCGGGGTCGGAGGTGTGCGGGTGGGCGGGGACGTAACCGAACTCGAACGATTCGCCCCGGCTCACGCCGAAGACTCCGGCGCCGGAGGACCCTCCGGGGAATCCGCCCCCGCCCAGCGGCGTACCACCGCCGTCCGGGTCACCTCCCCCGGGCAGCCCCTGGAGGCGCGCCAGGAAGCTCTCGGAGGGCGGTGGAGGGGCCGCCTCCGCGAACACGTTCTTCAGTCGGCGCTGGGCGTCCGCCTCCGCCTTGCACCGGGTGCAGGTGGCCAGGTGGGCCAGGACACGATCACGCGACTCATGACCGAGCTCTCCGTCGACCAGGGCGGAGAGTCGGTCTCCCAGGTGCTGCTCTGCCAGTTGTCCCTCGGCAGGTTTCGGCCGTGATCCACTCACGCGGTCGCGCTCCCTCCCCCCAGGACGGGGACGCGGGCCACGAAGGAGCGCCGCTCGGCCGCTCGGGCCTGGGGCGAGCGGTGCGCGAGGGCCTTGCGGAGCTGGGAGCGGCCGCGGTGGATGCGGGAGCGGACCGTGCCGAGCTTCACGCCGAGGGTCGCGGCGATCTCCTCGTACGACAGTCCTTCGATGTCGCACAGGACGACCGCGGCACGGAACTCCGGCGCGAGGGTGTCCAGGGCCTGCTGAACGTCCGCGTCGAAGTGCGCGTCGTTGAAGGCCTGCTGCGGGGTCGGCTCCTTGCTGGGCAGCCGCTCGGCCGCGTCCTCGCCGAGGGCGTCGAAGCGGATGCGCTGCTTGCGCCGGACCATGTCCAGGAAGAGGTTGGTGGTGATGCGGTGCAGCCAGCCCTCGAAGGTGCCCGGCGAGTACGTCGACAGGGAACGGAAGACGCGGACGAAGACCTCCTGGGTGAGGTCCTCGGCGTCGTGCTGGTTGCCCGTGAGACGGTACGCCAGCCGGTAGACCCGGCCGCTGTGCGTGCTGACGATCTCCTCCCAGGTGGGCGGAGTCCACGCCTGCCCGTCCGCGTCGGTGGAGAAGGTCGCGGTCTGGGCGACGTCGGCCGTGTGGCCGTGGTCGGCAGCGGTGTCGTTCACGGATTTCGGCCTGCCCGCCGATCCGAGGAAGCGCCGTAGCACTCCGCCCCGATCCACAGGCGCGGCCGCACCTCCCCTGTCGGCTCTGGTGGTGTCCAGTGGAGTCCCTACCATAGCCACCTCGTCCGTTAGCTCCGGATAAGCGGTTTTACGAGAATTTGATCTGTGCTGATACGGCTCATACGGCTGCGTCAGCACTTGCTCGTCGCTCCGATCCACCTCTTACCCCCCGTCGGGTCCCCCGCCACTCGCTCAACCTGTTAAACGCCCGGTCCCATCTGCGGGTTCCCGGGGCAACGGATACAGTCACGCCCAGGCAACCATGGGACAGGAGAGGGCCATTACCGGCAACCGGCAGACGAGCTGGGCGTTCGCCGACGCCTTTGTCGCCGAGGACGACGCGCTGCACTGGGCCCGCGACCGGGCCCGGGAGGCTGGGCTGCGCTCGGTGTCGCCCGGCACGGGCGCCGCGCTACGGTTGCTCGCCGCCACCGTGGCCGCCAAGGCGGTGGCGGAGATCGGGACCGGTACCGGCGTCTCCGGGATCCATCTGCTGCACGGGATGCGGCCCGACGGCGTGCTGACCACCGTGGACCCGGAGCCGGAGCACCAGCAGTTCGCCCGGCAGGCGTTCCGTGCCTGCGGCTTCGCCAGCAACCGCGCCCGCTTCATCCCCGGCCGCGCCCTGGACGTACTGCCCCGCCTCGCGGACGCCGGCTACGACCTGGTCTTCTGCGACGGTGACCGCCTCGAGTACCTCGACTACCTCGCTGAATCGTTGCGTCTGCTGCGTCCGGGCGGCGTGGTGGTCTTCGAGGGCGTCTTCGGCAACGGCCGGACGGTGGACTCGGGACCGCAGCCCACCGAGGTGCTGCGCCTGCGGGAGCTGCTGCGCACGGTCCGGGAGAGCCAGGAACTCGTGCCGTCCTTACTGCCGGTGGGCGACGGGCTGCTGTGCGCGGTCAAACGGTGAGCGGTCAATCGGTGAGCGGTCAATCGGTGAGCAGCCCGCACGCGGGATAGTGCGGGCCCTCCGGTCACCCGGGAGGCGTGAAGGCCGTGCGCGCGGGTACGCGAGGGGCGGGGCAGATCCGGGAACGCGGCTGCCCCGGCACCGGGGCGGTGTCGGGGCAGCCGTAAGGACAGGGTCGCTGGCGCGTCAGACGACGACCTTCTTCAGGGCGTCGCCGAGCGCCTCGGCCTCGTCGGGGGTCAGCTCGACGACGAGCCGACCGCCGCCTTCGAGCGGAACGCGCATGACGATGCCCCGCCCCTCCTTGGTCACCTCGAGCGGGCCGTCACCCGTCCGCGGCTTCATGGCCGCCATGCTCGTTCCCCTTCCTGAAACCCAGCTCATCGTCAGCCGACGGCCCTGGGAGGGCACGCGCGGTCCGGCAGGACACGCGACACCGGCGTCGAACACATTGCTTCCAAGCCATTATCCCGCATCTCACGACCCGATGACCAACATCAGTAGGCATCGCTTGGGCAACGCGCGCGAGCAAAACCACTCAATTCGGCGATGTGACTGCGATACTGCGCAGCCGCACGGACATCCGCCGACCGGATCCGTAACGGGATTCTTTGACGCAGGTCACACGTCCGCTCCGATACGCCGACGATGATCTCGGCCATGCTGTCCTTCAGACACGGGACGTACCGATCGGTACGTCCCAGCCGCGACACCGAAGGGGATACGCCATGGCCGACACCGTGCTCTACGAGGTCAGCGACGGGCTCGCGACGATCACGCTGAACCGCCCCGAGGCGATGAACGCGCTGAACATCGCGACCAAGGTCGCCCTCCGGGACGCGGCACAGGCGGCGGTCTCCGACGACGCCGTACGGGCGGTGCTGCTGACCGCGGCCGGGGACCGGGCGTTCTGCGTGGGGCAGGACCTCAAGGAGCACATCGGGCTGCTGGCCGCCGACCGGGAGACCGGGTCGGGGCAGACGATGAGCACCGTGCGGGAGCACTACAACCCGATCGTGCGGGCCCTGGCCGGCGCACCCAAGCCGGTGGTCGCGGCGGTCAACGGGGTCGCGGCGGGGGCGGGCTTCGGCTTCGCGCTCGCGGCCGACTACCGGGTGGTCGCGGACACGGCGGCCTTCAACACGTCCTTCGCGGGCGTGGCCCTGACCGCCGACTCCGGCATCTCCTGGACCCTGCCGCGGGTCGTCGGCCCGGGCCGGGCGGCCGACCTGCTGCTCTTCCCACGCAGCATCTCCGCGCAGGAGGCGTACGAGCTGGGGATCGCCAACCGTCTCGTGCCCGCCGGTGAGCTGCGGGCCGAGGCGGAGAAGGTGGCGCGGGCGCTGGCGGAGGGGCCGACCGTGGCGTACTCGGCGCTCAAGGAGGCCGTGGCCTACGGGCTCACCCACTCTCTCGAGGAGACCCTCGAGAAGGAGGACGAGCTCCAGACGCGGGCCGGCCGGTCCGAGGACCACGCGATCGCGGTGCAGGCCTTCGTGAACAAGGAGAGGCCGAAGTACCTGGGCCGGTGAGTTCCCCGGGCCTGGGCGGTCCCGGCGGGATCGCCCAGCCGCTCAGGCCCGTCTCGCCGCGCACTCCTGAAGGTGGTCGTCCACCAGCCCGCACGCCTGCATCAGGGCGTACGCCGTCGTCGGGCCGACGAAGCGCAGGCCCCGCTGCTTCAGCGCCTTGGACAGGGCCGTGGACTCCGGGGTGACCGGCGGGACGTCGGACAGGGTCTTCGGGACGGGGCGGTCGGCCGGGTCCGGAGCGTGGGACCAGATCAGCTCGTCCAGCTCGCCCGGGGACCAGTCGGCGAGCACGCGCGCGTTGGCGAGCGTCGCGTCGATCTTGGCTCGGTTGCGGATGATGCCGGCGTCGGCGAGGAGGCGTTCGCGGTCCTCGTCGGTGAAGGCGGCCACCGCGGCGATCTTGAAGTCGGCGAACGCGGCACGGAAGCCGGGGCGGCGGCGCAGGATCGTGATCCAGGACAGGCCCGACTGGAAGGCCTCCAGACTGAGGCGCTCGTAGAGGGCGTCGTCGCCGTGGACCGGGCGGCCCCACTCCTCGTCGTGGTACGTCACGTACTCCGCGGTGGACAGGGCCCAGGGGCAGCGCAGTACGCCGTCCGGGCCGGCGAGGGCGGTGCCGTCACTCACTGCTGTCCCTCCTGCGCGGGCTTGTCGGCCGCGGCGTGGGCCGCGGCCCGGGCGCCGGCCAGCGCGGACTCCAGGTCGGCGATACGGGAGTCCCGCTCGGAGAGTTCGGCGCCGAGGCGGCCGAGCGCGTCGTCCACGTCGGCCATGCGGTAGCCGCGGGGGGCGAGCGGGAAACGGAGACTCTCCACGTCCGCGCGGCCGACCGGGCGGTCCGGCGGCAACCGGTCGTCCAGGCGTTCCGGCGCGGCCTCGGGCAGCGGACCGCTCTCGCCGCCGCCCACCACGGCGAGTGTCACCGCGGCGACCACGACGGCGAGCGCGACGACCAGGAACAAGAACATAACCATCGCTGTGGGTCCCCACGCTCGGTGTGCTCGGTGTCGAACACCGACTACTGAAGTGTCTTGGTCCGATCGTGCCATGCGAGGCTGACAGTTAGGGTCGCAGGCGGCCGTTGACCGGTATGTACTAGGAGAGGTCACAGGGGATGCTCAGGCTGGGCAGGCGGGAATTCGGGCCGCACGAGCGGGTGATCATGGCGATCGTCAACCGGACCCCGGACTCCTTCTACGACCGGGGGGCCACGTTCCGGGACGAGCCGGCTCTCGCGCGCGTGGAGGGGGCGGTGGCCGAGGGAGCCGCGATCATCGACATCGGCGGGGTGAAGGCCGGGCCCGGCGAGGAGGTGTCGGCGCGGGAGGAGGCACGGCGGACGGTCGGCTTCGTGGCGGAGGTACGGCGTCGCTTCCCGGACGTGATCATCAGCGTGGACACCTGGCGGGCCGAGGTCGGGGAGGCGGTCTGCGAGGCCGGGGCGGATCTGCTGAACGACGCGTGGGGCGGGGTGGATCCGGGGCTGGCCGAGGTCGCCGCGCGGTACGGGGTGGGGCTGGTGTGTACGCATGCGGGGGGTGCCGAGCCGCGTACCCGGCCGCATCGGGTGACGTACGACGACGTCATGGCGGACATTCTGCGGGTGACGGTGGGGCTGGCCGAGCGGGCGGTCGCGCTCGGGGTGCCGCGGGAGTCGGTGCTGATCGATCCCGGGCATGACTTCGGGAAGAACACCCGGCACAGCCTGGAGGCGACGCGGCGGCTCGGGGAGATGGTCGACACGGGCTGGCCCGTGCTGGTGTCGCTGTCGAACAAGGACTTCGTCGGGGAGACGCTGGACCGGCCGGTCAAGGAGCGGGTGGTGGGGACGCTGGCGACCACCGCCGTGTCGGCGTGGCTGGGGGCGCAGGTGTACCGGGTGCACGAGGTGGCGGAGACGCGGCAGGTGCTGGACATGGTGGCGTCCATCGCGGGCCACCGCCCGCCGGCGGCGACCCGGCGGGGGCTGGCCTAGCCTTTCCTCGCCCCCGCCGCCCCTGCCCTTCCCGTCCCCAGGGGCTCCGCCCCTTCGACCCCGCCAGGGGGCTGCGCCCCCTGGACCCCCCCCCATCGGCCTGAACGGCCTCGTCCTCAAACGCCGGACGGGCTGACAAGAGGACCCCGCCCCGCGCGAGCGGCCCGTGCTAGCGGCCCGCCTCCTTCGACACCAGGGCTACCGCCTCGTCCACCTCGTCCGTGACGTGGAAGAGGAGCAGGTCCTTCTCCGCTGCCTTGCCCTGGGCCACGACGGTCTTCCGGAGCCAGGAGACGAGGCCGCCCCAGTAGTCGCTGCCGAAGAGGACGATGGGGAAGCGGGTGACCTTCTGGGTCTGGACGAGGGTGAGGGCCTCGAAGAGTTCGTCGAGGGTGCCGAGGCCGCCGGGGAGGACCACGAAGCCCTGGGCGTACTTGACGAACATCATCTTGCGGACGAAGAAGTACCGGAAGTTGAGCCCGATGTCGACGTAGGGGTTGAGGCCCTGCTCGAAGGGCAGCTCGATGCCGAGGCCGACCGAGGTCCCTCCCGCCTCGCTGGCACCCTTGTTGGCCGCCTCCATGGCTCCCGGGCCGCCACCCGTGATGACCGCCCAGCCCGCCTGGACCAGGCCGCGGCCGAGGCGTACTCCGGCGTCGTACTCGGGTGAGTCGACGGGCGTCCGCGCCGAGCCGAACACACTGATGGCAGGCGGGAGTTCAGCGAGGGTGCCGAAGCCCTCGATGAACTCCGACTGGATGCGCAGGACCCGCCACGGGTCGGTGTGCACCCAGTCGGTGGGGGCGCGCTCGTCCAGCAGCCGCTGGTCCGTCGTGCTCGCGGTCACCTGGCCGCGCCGCCTCAGAACCGGCCCCAGCCGCTGCTCCTCCGGTGGCTGCTTCTTGCCCTCGGGGTTGCCAGTAGCCATGTGCGCTCCCTCCACTTGCAGGGTCGTTCCGCCTCAGCCTAGATCGCCGGGGGTTACGGACGGGGGACGTGAGCATGTCCGCCACGAACGCCGTCGCGGGCCGTCACCGGGTGAGCCAGCCCCGCAGGCGTTCCTCGGCCAAAAGGATCTTGGATGTTTCGACCCTTTCATCCCGTTTGTGTGCCAAATGCGGATTTCCGGGACCGTAGTTGACCGCGGGGACACCCAGGGCCGAGAAGCGGGAGACGTCCGTCCAGCCGTACTTGGGCTGCGGGGTGCCGCCCACCGCCTCGATGAACTCCACCGCCGCCGGGTGGGACAGCCCCGGCAGCGCCCCGCCGCTGAGGTCGTCCACCACGAACTCCTCGACACCGCAGCCGGCGAAGACCTCGCGGACGTGCGCCACGGCCTCCTCCTCCGTACGGTCGGGCGCGAAGCGGAAGTTGACCGTGACCACGCACTCGTCGGGGATGACGTTGCCGGCCACACCGCCGCCGATGCCCACCGCGTTCAGGCCCTCGCGGTACTCCAGGCCGTCGATGACCGGGTAGCGCGGCTCGTAGGAGGCCAGGCGGGCCAGGATGGGGGCCGCCGCGTGGATCGCGTTGGAGCCCATCCAGCCGCGCGCGGAGTGGGCCCGCTCCCCCTTGGTCCTGAGCAGGACCCGCAGGGTGCCCTGGCAGCCGCCCTCGACCTGCCCGTCCGACGGCTCCAGCAGCACCGCGAAGTCGCCCGCGAGCCACTCCGGGTGGGCCTGAGACACGTGCTTGAGGCCGTTCAGGTCGGCGGCGACCTCCTCGTTGTCGTAGAAGACGAAGGTGAGGTCGCGGTTGGGGGCCGGGACCGTCGCCGCGATGCGGAGCTGGACCGCGACGCCCGACTTCATGTCGCAGGTGCCGCAGCCCCACAGGACACCGTCGTCGTCCAGCCGGGAGGGCACGTTGCCGGCGATCGGAACCGTGTCGATGTGGCCCGCCAGGATCACCCGCTCCGGCCGGCCGAGGTCCGTACGGGCGATCACGTTGTTGCCGTACCGGTCGACCGTCAGATGCGGCAGGGCCCGCAGCGCGGCCTCGATCGCGTCCGCGAGCGGCTTCTCGGTGCCGCTCTCCGAGGGGAAGTCGACCAGCCGCGCGGTGAGCTCGGCGGCGTCCACAGTCAGGTCAAGGGTGCTGTCGGCCATGTCGTCGACCCTAACCTGCCATCGGGCACCCCGGGTGGGGACCGCGGCGGGCTCCAGTACCCTCAACGCGTGTCAGAGCCGCCCCCCACTCCCAAACGCCGCGGCCGCCTCTTCCGTTTCGGGGCGGCCTTCTTGGTACTGCTGGCCGTCACCGGCTACCTCGTGGTGCAGTACATCACCGCAGGCAGCAGTCCGGGCTGCAAGGTCGTCTCGTCCGAGGAGGACGGGGCGTCGTACCAGTTCACCCCCGAACAGGCGGTGAACGCGGCGACGATCGCCGCCGTCGGCACCGGGCGCGACATGCCCGAGAGAGCGGTGGCCATCGCGCTGGCGACCGCGCTCCAGGAGTCAGGGCTGCGCAACATCGAGCACGGCGACCGGGATTCGCTGGGCCTGTTCCAGCAACGGCCCTCGCAGGGCTGGGGCACCGGGAAGCAGATCATGGACCCGACGTACGCGGCGGGCATCTTCTACGAGCATCTGGACAAGGTCCCCGGCTACACGAAGCTGCCGCTCACCGTGGCCGCGCAGCGCGTGCAGCGCAGCGGCTTCCCGGAGGCGTACGCCAAGCACGAGCCGGACGCCACCCTGCTCGCCGCCGCCCTGACCGGGACGGCCGCGGCCACGCTGACCTGCGACGGGCGGCCTGAGACCCAGCTCGCGGCCACCGGCCCGGACGCGGTACGGGCCGCGCTGGTACGGGACTTCGGGCGCGACGCCTTCGAGGAGGCCGGCGCCGAGGTGAGCGGCAGGAAGCCGGCGACGCCGTCCCCGAGCGTGACCGCCGAGGCCCACGGGCGGACCGTGACCGTGCCGGTGCCCGCCGACGACGCGCCGACGGGCGACACGCGGACGAAGCCGCGGACGAAGCGGACCGAGACGGAGCGCGGCTGGCAGCTGGCGCACTGGGCGGTGGCCAACTCCTCCGCCCTGCACATCGAACAGGTGTCGTACGCCGGGCGGCAGTGGGCCGCCGGGAGCACGGACAGCCAGTGGCGCAGCACCGAGTCGACGGGCACCAAGGGGGCCGAGGCGTCCGCGAGTGCCGTGCGGATCGTGACCGGGCAGTAGTACGGGCACTCACTCGCCGGGGTTACGCGGCACGGGTCGGGAATGCGGGGTGCGCAGGTTTTCGCGGTCGCCTTCGGGGGCCCTCGATCCCTTGGGGCATCAGGGCCGTAAGGATTCTGCGGGATGCCCGGACGAGTACTTTTTGCCCGTTTTCACCCACAGCAGATAATGCGATGCGTTGCCAATTCTTTACCTTCGGCCTCCGCAACCTTCAGGGGACTCGTGCGGTAGTCACTGCGTCCGAGTCCGGACGATCAGTTCCCTCCCGTCGAAGGAGCATCATGTCCCTCCCCCTGACCCGCCGGATCGCCCGTGCCGCGCTGCTCGTCGCAGCGGGAGCGGCCGCCGGGGTCGGTGCGGCCGGCTCTGCCGGCGCGGCCACGAGCCTGCCCGCCACCACGCCGAACCTCGGCGGGCTGACCGCATTGGACGGGGCCAACGCCGGCAACGCCGTCGACAGCACCACGCAGCACGTCACCGGGGTCGCGGGTGAGTCCGGCAGCCAGGCGGTCAAGAAGGCGGTGCCGGCCGCGGGCAAGACCGGCGGCAAGGCCCTGAAGCAGGCGACGCCGGCCGCGCAGAAGACCGCCGGGGACTTGGCGGGAGCCGCCGGCGGTGTCCTCGGTGACACTGCCGCATCGGCCACGAAGGGCGGGCTGCCCACGGACGCTCTCGCCAAGGGCGGACTGCCGACCAAGGGTGGGCTGCCGACGAAGGGACTGCCGACCAAGGGCGGACTGCCGACGTCCTCGCTGCCGGCCACCAAGGGTGTGGCGCTGGGCGGCTGAGCCCGGCCGCGACTCGCCTCCGGCGGCGGGGTCCCAGGGAACGTCCTGGGCCCCGCCGCCTTCGCGTGCGTACGTCGGCGGCGCGGCCGGGCCGGCTACTCGGCCAGCCTTCGTACCGCCGCCGCCACGCGCTCGTCCGTGGCCGTGAACGCCACGCGGACGTACTTCTCACCCGCCGGACCGTAGAAGTCGCCCGGCGCGACGAGGATGCCCCGCTCGGCCAGGTGGGCGACCGTGGACCAGCAGGACTCGTCGCGGGTGGCCCACAGGTAGAGGCTGGCCTCGCTGTGTTCGATGCGGAAGCCGTGGGCGAGGAGGGCGTCACGCAGGGCGGTGCGGCGGGCGGCGTAGCGCTCGCGCTGCTCGTGCACATGGGTGTCGTCGCCCAGCGCGGCCACGGCCGCCGCCTGGGTGGGCGCGGAGGTCATCATGCCGCCGTGCTTGCGGATCTCCAGGAGCGGGCCCAGGACGGCCGGATCGCCGGCCAGGAAGGCCGCGCGGTAGCCCGCCAGGTTGGAGCGCTTGGAGAGCGAGTGGACGGCCACGATGCCCTCGTAGGAGCCGCCGTTCACGTCCGGGTGCAGCACCGAGACCGGGTCGGCCTCCCAGCCCAGCTCCAGGTAGCACTCGTCGGACACCAGCAGCACGCCGTGCTCACGGGCCCAGGCGACGATCCGGGTCAGCTCGTCCTTGGCCAGCACCTGGCCGGTGGGGTTGGACGGCGAGTTCAGCCAGAGGAGCTTCAGGCCCTCGGGGTCCAGCTCGGTGGGGCCCGGCGCGTCAGCGCCTGGTGTCAGCGTGTAGGCCTCGTACTCCGCTCGGGCGAGCCGGGCGCCGACCTCGTAGGTCGGGTAGGCCAGACGGGGGAAGGCGACCTTGTCGCCGGGGCCGAGGCCCAGCTGGGTCGGGAGCCAGGCCACCAGCTCCTTGGAGCCCACGATCGGCAGGACGTGGCGGTGGGTGACCTCGCGGGCGCCGAGACGGCGCTCCAGCCAGCCCGTGATGGCGTCGCGCAGCGCCGGGGTGCCCCAGACCGTCGGATAGCCCGGGGAGTCGGCCGCGGCGATCAGGGCCTTCTGGACGATCTCGGGGACCGGGTCGACCGGGGTGCCCACGGACAGGTCGACGATGCCGTCGGGGTGCGCGGCGGCCGTCTTCTTGTAGGGCTCCAGCTTGTCCCAGGGGAAGGTCGGGAGGCGGTCGGAGACTGCGGACACGGGTCTGGCTCACTTTCTTCGGTACGGCAAACGCCTCGGTCCCGTAGGGCCGTGATCGGGGCGATCAGGCCGTACGGGACCGAGGCGGCGCGGATGCGGGCCGCTTACGGGGTTACTCGCCCTGCGGCGGCAGCGCGGCGATGAAGGGGTGGTCCCGCTCGATCAGACCCAGCTTGCTGGCACCGCCAGGGGAGCCGAGCTCGTCGAAGAACTCGACGTTCGCCTTGTAGTAGTCCTTCCACTCCTCCGGAGTGTCGTCCTCGTAGAAGATCGCCTCGACCGGGCAGACCGGCTCACAGGCACCACAGTCGACGCATTCGTCCGGGTGGATGTACAAGGACCGCTGGCCCTCGTAGATGCAGTCGACCGGGCACTCCTCGATGCACGCCTTGTCCTTGACGTCGACACAAGGCTGCGCGATGACGTAGGTCACGCTGTCGTTCCTCCTCGATAGGGCGCCGGCGGGCCTCCTCAGGCTCCGCCGCCTGGCGCGCGGGAGCGCGGCGTCGTCGATGCCCGCCCCTAGTATCTCCGTTCTTGGGCATGATCCGAACAGGAGGGGTGAACTGACCTGTGGAAATCTCGGCCGCCGGGCGCTTCGAAGTCCGCATCACCGCTGCTGACGTGGGAAAACGGGTCTCGGTGCGACGCTTGAGCGAGGTTGAAGCGCCGACAGAGAAGTTCACCGACACGGTGGGTGTTCTCACATCATGGGACAACGGCGTGCTGCTGATCACACAGCGGGACGGCCGGAGTGTCCGGATCCCGGAATCCGCGCTGGTGGCGGGCAAGGTGGTGCCGGCCGCTCCGGCGCGTCGGCGCGGCCCCGCGGCCTCCTACGCGGAACTCGCGCACGTCGCGTCCCGGGCGTGGCGGCCGGTGGAGAGCGAGCGGCTGGGCGAGTGGGAGCTGCGGGCCGCCGGCGGGTTCACGCGGAGGGCCAACAGTGTGCTGCCGCTCGGCGATCCCGGGCTGCCTCTCGACGAAGCCCTCGCGGCCGTACGACGCTGGTACGGCGAGCGCGGACTCCCCGCGTACATCCAGACCGCGACCGGCGCCGAGGGCACACAGGAGCTGCTCTGCGCGGAGCTGGAGCGGCGCGGCTGGGAGCGCGAGGTGACCGCCGAGCTGTGGATCGGCGCGCTGGCACCGGTCGCCGACCGGGCCGAGGGCACCGGGGTGCTGCTGGCCCGGACGGCGGACGAGGCGTGGCTGGCGCGGTATCAGCGCAAAGGGGTGAGTGAGGTGGCCCTGACGGTGTTGGGATGCGGGTCCCCCCGCTCGGGCGAAGCCGAGAGTGGGGGAGGGCCGTCGGTGTGGTTCGCGACCGTCCCCCGGGAGGGGGGCGGCGAGCCGCTCGCCATCGGCCGGTGTGTCGTGGACGGGCGGTGGGCCGGGTTCGCCGCGGTCGAGGTCGACCCGGCCGAGCGGCGTCGCGGGCTGGCCGGCGTCGTGATGGCCGCCCTCGCCCGCCGGGCCCTGGACGAGGGCGCCTCGGCGGCCTGGCTCCAGGTCGAGACGGACAACGAGGGGGCGCGGGCGCTGTACGCCGGTATGGGCTTCTCGGCGCACCACGCCTACCACCACTACCGGTCCGTCTGAGGGGCAGGTGCCGGTCATGCGTCCCCCTTGCCCCCCACCCCCGGAACGCTCCGCCGAGCTGCGCCAGCGGTTCGCCGAGGAGGCACGGTCCGAGCGGCCCGACCTGTCGGCGCTGTGTCTGCTGCTCGCCGCGCAGGCGGACGGCTCCCTCGACGAGGCCGGCATCGACGCCGCGCAGATGGAGCTGGACCGGCTCGCGGGCGAGCTGCCGTTCCGGCCCGGCGGGCCGCACGCGTGGGCCACGGCGCTCTGTGATCTGCTCGGCGACCGGTACGGGTTCCGGGGCTGCGCCGCGGACTACCAGCGGCTGGAGTCGTCGCTGCTGCACGAGGTGCTGCGGCGGCGGCGCGGGCTGCCGATCCTGCTGTCGGTGGTGTGGATGGAGGTCGCCCGGCGGGCCGGCGCGCCGGTGTACGGGGTCGCGCTGCCCGGGCACTTCGTGGTGGGGTTCGGTGCGGCGGCGGAGCAGGTGCTCGCCGATCCGTTCGACGGGGGACGGGTGCTGACGGGGTCGGACACGGAGTTGCTCGTCGTCGGGGCTACGGGGGCTCCGCCGGTCCCGGAGATGCTGGAGCCGGCCGATCCGCTGGACGTGATGGTGCGGATCCTGAACAACGTCCGGGCGTGGGCCGCGGCCCGGCCCGAGCGGTCGGACGTGGCGCTGTGGGGCGTGGAGCTGTCACTGCTGCTGCCGCACCATCCGGCCCGGTTGCGCTACGACCGGGCGCAGCTGCTCGTGCAGCGCGGGGACTTCGTCGGGGGCGCGTCCGAACTCGACGCGTACGCCGAGCTGGTGGAGGTGGTCGACGAGGCGACCGCGGACCGGGTACGACGGCAGGCCCACGCGGCCCGGGCGATGCTCAACTAGTGCCGCGGGTCACGGGGTCAGAGCCAGCCCTTCTCCCTCGCGATCCGTACCGCCTCCGCCCGGTTTCTGACCGCGAGCTTCTGGATCGCCGTCGAGAGGTAGTTGCGTACCGTCCCCTGGGACAGGTGCAGGGCGGCCGCCAGTTCGGCGTTGGTGGAGCCGTCGGCGGCGGCGCGGAGGACCTCGCGTTCGCGGTCGGTGAGGGGGTTGGCGCCCTCGGCCAGGGCCGCCGCGGCGAGTACGGGGTCGATGACGCGCTCGCCGGCCAGCACCTTGCGTACGGCTTCGGCGAGTTGGGACGCGGGGGCGTCCTTGACGAGGAAGGCGTCGGCGCCCGCCTCCATGGCGCTGCGCAGATAGCCGGGGCGGCCGAAGGTGGTGAGCACGACCAGCTTGACCGCGGGCAGCTCCTTGTGGACCTGCGCGGCGGCCTCGATACCGGTGCAGCCCGGCATCTCTATGTCGAGCAGGGCGACGTCCACGCCGTGCTCGCGGGCGGCGGCCAGCACCTCGTCCCCGCGTGACACCTGGACGACGACGTCGATGTCGTCCTCGAGGCCGAGCAGGGCGGCCAGCGCCTCCCGGACCATCGACTGGTCCTCGGCGAGGAGGACCTTGATCGTACTGCTCATGCACCGGATCCTACGTCGGCCGCGGTGGCCGTGGGCACGCGGGCGACCAGCCGGAAACCGAGCCTGACGCGGCCCGCCTCCAGGGTGCCGCCGACCTTCTCCAGACGTTCGGTCAGACCGGTCAGGCCGTTGCCGGGACCCTTGCCGGAGCCGCCCGATCCGTCGTCCTCGACGGCGAGTTCGAGGACGGGGCCGTCCAGGGTCTGGCGGCGCAGCACCTCCACCGTGCAGCGGCCGGCGCCGCTGTGCCGCACGACGTTGGTGACCGCCTCGCGCAGCGCCCAGGCGAGGGTGGCCTCGGCCTCCTCGGGGACGCCGGCGAGGTCCGGTTCGGCGGGCACCTCGGCGGCGACCCCGGCGGCGGTCAGGGCGACCTGGGCGCCGGCGAGTTCGGCGGCCAGCCGGGGGCGGCGGTAGCCGGTGACCGCCTCGCGGACGTCGACCAGGGCCTGACGGCTGACCTGTTCGATGTCGGCGACCTGCTGGGCCGCCTTGTCGGGGTGGTCGGGGAGCATACGGCCCGCCAGTTCGCTCTTGAGCGTGATCAGGGAGAGCGAGTGGCCGAGCAGGTCGTGCAGGTCACGGGCGAGGCGGAGCCGTTCCTCGTTGGCGGCGAGCTGGGCGACGGTGGCCCGGGCCTTGCGCAACTCCACGGTCGTGTGGACGAGTTGGCGTACGCCGCTCATGGAGTAGCCGACGAGCAGCACGACGAGGAACAGGCCCCAGGCCGTCTCCTGACCGACGTGCAGCCCGACCAGGATCATCGCGACGGTGGTCGTCGGGATCGTCCAGTACGCCACGCGCAGCGGGAGGGTCGCCCCGCAGGTGACCGAGACGTACACGAACAGGCCGAGCCAGTTGTCACCCAGCGTGAGGGACAGGACGACGGCCAGTGCGAAGAGCACGGCCACCAGGGCCCCGACCAACGGGCCGCGGAAGGGGCGCCCCATGTTGCGGAAGACCACGGCCAGATAGATCCCGGTGAAGGAGACGAACCCCGCCCAGCCGGCCACGGTGGCGCCGGTGGTGTGGTGGCCCCCGGTCAGGTCGCTCACCGGGCCGGCGAGGAAGAACAGCCAGGGCACGATCCACACCAGTTTGCGCACGAGCTCGCTCCTGTTGCGGGGCGCCTCCCCCATGCGCATCAGCCGCTCTGTCCGGGCCTCGTCGGCGGCCCGCAGGTCTTCCATCATGACGCTCACGCCTTCAGCGTGTCCTTCCGGTACAGCCAGGCCGCGCTGCCCGCGAAGAGGAGGAAGAACACGGCGAGGATGGCGATGTCCTGGGCATGCGGGGCCTGACTCTGCTCGATCGCCCGTCCCAGAGCAGCGTACGCGTGCGTGGGGAGCCACTTGGCGATGTCCTGGAGCCACTGCGGGAAGGTCGTCGAGGGCATCCACAGGCCGCCGAGCATCGACAGGCCGAAGTAGGTGATCATCGTGATCGGGCGGACCGCGTCCCCGGTGGCGAGGTAGCCGATGGCCACGCCGAGCGCGGCGAAGACCAGGCTGCCGGCCCAGATGGAGCCGGTGAGCGCCAGCCACTGCCAGGCGTCGAGGCGTACGTCCTTCACGGCCGCGGCGACGACGAACACGATGACGATGGACGGCAGGCTGACCACGGCGGCGCTCGCGGTCTTGGCGAGCACGTAACCGCGCCCGGGCAGCGTGGTCAGCCGCAGCTGCCGTACCCAGCCGCTCTCGCGCTCCTTGGCGATGCGCTCGCTGTTGCCCATGAGGACGGCGGTCAGGGCGCCGAAGGACGCCATGGAGACCATCATGTAGGTCGGCACGGTCAGACCGGTGCCGTCGATCTTGGTGTGGCTGTCGGCGTTGCCCGCGATGAGCAGGAACAGGGCCGAGGGGTAGATCACCGAGAAGAACAGGAACTTGCGGTTGCGCAGGGAGCGCGCGAGCTCCAGCTTGATGAGACTGTTCACGACTGCGTGACCTCCTTGGCCTCCTCGGCCTCCGTGATGGCGACGAAGGCCTGCTCGAGCCCGAGCCCGGCGACTTCGAGGTTGCGGGGGTAGACACCGAGGCCGTACAGGGCGTGCACGGTGGCGTCGGCGTCGGTGGACTGGATGCGGACCGTCTGGCCCGATATGCCGATCGTGGCGAGGAACGGCAGGCCGCGCAGCGCGGTCTCGTCGATCTCGCCCTCCAGGTCGAAGGAGACGCGGCGGGCTCCCGCCTTGGCCTTGATCTCGGCGGCGGTGCCGTCGGCCAGCAGCCGGCCCCGGTGCAGGACGAGCACGCGGTCGGCGATGGCGTCGGCCTCTTCGAGGTAGTGCGTGGCGAACAGCACGGTCCGCCCCTGGTCGGCCTGCTCGCGCATGGTGGCCCAGAAGGCCTGGCGGGCGGAGACGTCCATGCCGGTGGTCGGCTCGTCCAGGACGATCAGGTCGCTGTCGCCGGCCGTGGCGAGGGCGAAGCGGACGCGCTGGGCCTGGCCGCCGGAGAGCTTGTTGACCTTGCGGTCGGCGATCTGGGCGATGCCCGCGCGGGCGAGCACGTCGGCGACCTTGTACGGCTTCGGGTGCAGATCGCAGGCGAGCTTGACCAGCTCGGCGACGGTGACCTCGTCCATCAGCCCGCCGCTCTGGAGCATGGCGCCCACGCGTCCGGCGACGATCGCCTCGCGCGGGCTGGTGCCGAAGACGCTCACCGTGCCGCCGTCGGCCTGCTTGAGGCCGAGCAGCAGGTCGAGGGTGGTGGACTTGCCGGCACCGTTCGGGCCCAGCAGGGCCACGGTCTCGCCCGGGTGGAGCTGGAGCGAGAGCCCGTCCACGGCCCGTGTGCTCCCGTACGTCTTGCTCACCTGATCGAACCCGACCACCGGGGTGGTGGTCGCCGCTGTCGTTGTCATGACGTACATGCTGGCTTCAGGGCCCGGGTCGTCGTCAGTGTCGGCGGTCCTGAGTGCCGGATGACAGATGTCATGCGAAGGGCATGACATGACAAGAGGGGGCGCCCGGTGATCACCGGGCGCCCCCTCCGCGTCGGGCCCGCTCAGCTCGGATTCGTGTCGATGACCGCGATCCGGTTGGTCTTGCTCATCAGCGCGGTGCGCAGGTTGATGTAGACCTCTTCCGGCGTGAGGGGGGTCTTCTTGCCGTTGGCCCGGGTGATCAGCACGCCGTCGAACGTCTGGCCGTACAGCTTCTTCAGGGCGGCCAGGTCGGGCTTGTCGACCAGCTTGCCGTTGACCGGCGTCACCCTGAGGAATTTCCACAGCGAGTTCTGCGGGCTCATCGGGACCGAGTGCGCGGCGTCCGTCTGCACCGTCGCGTTGGCCGACATCGCCGGCTCCGCGAACTTCTTCATCTCGCGGTCGACCTCGGCGTTGGAGACCGTCGGCTGCTTGGTGGTCGTCGGCACGGTCACCGGAGTGCCGGTGCCGGTCTCCACCGCCGTGCGGTAGGCCTCCTTGACGGCCTCCGTGGACCGGGCGGCGTCGACGGCCTTGCCGGCCTTGCCGTAGACCGCGACGGCCTTGCCGGACTTGAACTCGATCGTGCCCTCGGTGACCGAGCCGGAGCCGCCGCCGACGCCCTCCAGGGCCGCCTGGAGCTTCTCCTCGTCGACCGGCATCGCGGGCTCGACGACCCGCTTCTGGCCGAAGAGCGACCCGATCACGGAGACGGGGTTGTAGTCGCTCTTCGCCGCCGAGCCGACCGTGGACTGGAAGTCGAACTGGAGGCCCGCCTGGTCCGGCGTGAGGGAGACCGTCTTGCCGCCCACCGACAGCTTCAGCGGCTTGTTCACCCGGTCGCCGAAGGCGTCGTCGAGCTTCTTGACGGCTTCGTCACGGGTGCCGCCGCCGATCTCGACGCCGAGCACGGTGGTGCCCTTGGGCACGTCGGAGTGGTTCATCAGCAGCCCGGCGCCGTAGGCGACACCGGCGACCATGACCACACCGCCGCCGAGCAGCACCAGCTTGCTGCGGCCCTTCTTCTTGGCCTTCTTGGGCTTGGTCTCCGGCACGTTCTGCGCGACCGGCTCGGGCAGCTTGGGCGGCGTGTGCGCCAGCGGCCCGTCGGCAGGCGTGCCCGGCCCGAACGGGGACCCCGAGCCCGGCGGGACGACCGGGATGCCGCTGGTGACGGTGTGCCCGGAGACGTTGTCCGCCGGGGAAGCGTAGCCGGGGGTGCCCTCGGGGGCGGGCTTCTGCGGGGTGAGGACGGCGGTGTCGTCGCTCAGGCCGCCGCCGGGACCGCGGCCCGGGACCGGGCCCGTGCCGGGACGCGTACGGGGGGCACCGGGGGCGCCGGTGGCGCCAGGGCCGCCGAAACCGCCCGGGGCGTCGAACGCCATACCGGGGTCCAGACCGATGTCGCCAAGGCCACCCGGTCCGGCCGGTCCACCCGGAGCACTCGGACCGCCCGGGGCGGCGCCGACGGGCAGGGCCAGCGGGCCGTCGCCGGTGACCGGGCCACTGGTGGGGCCCGCGGGGCCCTGCGGTCCGCCGGCGCCGCCTCGGCCGCCCTGGCCGTTGAAGTTGCTGGGGCCGCCGGGCCCGGCCGGGCCGCCCTGGGTGTTCGGACCGCCGCGGCCGTTGTCCGCGAAGTACGGCAGTTCGTCGCGGCGTGGCTCGTCGCCGCCGGGGCGGGGACCGTTGCCCTTGCCGTTGCCGTTGCCCAGTGGGCCCGCGGCCAGCGCCTCGGTGACGTCGAACGATCCGGTGCCGCCGCCGTGCCCGGGGGCGACGGGACCGCCGGTGGCGCCGGGAAGGCCCGCGCCGTTCGTCCCGCCGGACCGGGACGCGCCCGGCACGCTCATAGAGCCGACCACACCACCGGGACGCCCCGCGCCCGGACGCGTACCGCCCGAGGTGCCGGAGCCACCCGGACGCGTGGCGCCCGAAGCCCCGGAACCGTTCGGACGCGTACCGCCCGCGGCTCCCGCGCCCGGCGTCGTGGCGGCGCCCGGCGTCGCGGCGGCACCCGCGGCGGAACCGCCGGGCAGACCGGCGCCGTTCGTGCCGCCGCCGCCCGGACCGCCCTTGGGCGCGCCGGACTTGCGGGGCGCGAACCAGTCGCTGGTCTTCTCCTCGCCCGGCGCGGCGGGCTCGGCGGGGGGCTCCACGGTGCCCGTGGAGGTCGCGGTGGGGGCCGCGGGCTGCGGGTCCGCGCCCGCGTCGTCGGCCACGCTCTCGGTGTCCGTCGCGACGGGCGTGCGCATCACGACCGGCGGGATGGGCCGCGATCCGGGGATGTTGATCCGGATGCGGGTCGTCAGCGTGGTCTCGGTCTTGCGTTCCTCCGGCTGCGCGGCCGAACGGCCCGCGTCCGCACCGTCGTCGGAAACCATGGGGGTCCCGTACGGCGGCGTGCCCGAGGGGTATGCGGCTCCGCCGCGCCCGTTGGGCCCGGAGGACGGAGTGTCAGTTTCACGACTCAAGGCAGGTTCTCCCGGTTGGCTCCGCCGCCCGCGTTACGACCTCTCTCGGGCGACTCGGCGGCGCGCACCACCATACTGGCCACTTCTGGCGCTTATCCCACGACCGCTGGGGAAACCCACACCGGACTCGCACGCGCGCCGCATGGCGAAGTGGTACGTCACTTGCCAAGTCGGGCGGCACCGGCCCCAGGTTGCCGTCCGGGCGCAAGGGTGGCGCAGATCACAGCGAGGGCCATGCCGCCGAGCAGGAACAGATAGGAACCGCCACCCGCGCCGAACAGGAAATCCCCTTCGGGACGGCTGGCGGTGAGGAAGATGACGGTAACGATCCAGCCGACCACCGGCGCGACCGCCCCGGCGCGACTGCCCATCGCGTACGCCCCTCCGAGGAACAGCCCGGCGGCGCCCGCCAGGGCGAGCAGCAGCCCGCCCGGGAACCAGCCGGCCTGCACCAGGGCCCCGGCCATGGCGACCACCACACCGAGCACGAACAGCCCCAGAAGGGCGGCGATCCGTCCGCCCGAGGGACGCCGCAACGGCTGCGCGAGCATCGAGCCCCGGTCTGCCCCGCTCATGACGTCTCCTCGATCCCGGCGAACAGATCGGTCTCGCGCCCGGATTGCCCGACGGCGTCCGGTCGCTCACCGCTCACCAACTCGTAGTACTCGGTGGTGAACAGGGGCTGCGCCAGCTCGTTGGAGAGCGCGAAGTAGGGCTCGGCGACCTCGATCTGGGTGGCGTGCGCGCGCATCGCGGCGGCCTTGGCGGCGGCGTGGGCACTGCCGTCGATCGCGGTGGTGATCCGCTCCTCCTCGACCACGCCGGGCACGTCGTCCACGGCAGCGGCCTTCGCGAAGGGCAGACCGGGCAGATCATCGGCCAGCCGGCCGAAGGCGGCCTCGGCGACGGGACGCGGAACCCGGTTCCAGTAGACCTTGGGGACCCGCCGGCCCGCCTCGGCGGCCAGCTCCACGGCCCTCATGGCGACGCGGTGGGCCTGGATGTGGTCGGGGTGGCCGTACCCCCCGTTCTCGTCGTAGGTGACGAGGACCTGGGGGCGGACCTCGAGGATCACCTGGACGAGATGTCCGGCGGCCTCGTCGAGATCGGCCCGCCAGAAACAAGCGGGGTCGTCATTGTCCGGAATGCCCATCATCCCGGAGTCCCCGTAGCGCCCCGCGCCGCCGAGCAGCCGGAAGTCCGCGACGCCCAGCTCACCCATCGCGGCGGCCAGCTCACGCAGCCGGTACTCACCGAGGGCGGCACCGGTCAGATGCCGCAGCTCGGGCGGAATGACCTCACCGCGTTCCCCGAGCGTGCAGGTGACCAACGTCACCCGGGCACCCCGGGCCGCGTACGCGGCCATGGTCGCGCCGTTGTTGATCGACTCGTCGTCCGGGTGCGCGTGCACCAGCAGCAGACGCCGATCGGGCAGTTCCGTCATGGGCCCAGCCTACGAGTTCCTCGCCCCCGACCCCGCGTCCCCGGCCGCCACCTCCGCCGCGTCGACCGGGTGCCGCCGCTGGAGGCCGCCGATTTCCTGATTCACGTCACTCAGAGTGGCTGGTGACGCATACCGTGATGCGTGACTACGCAGTTGCGTACGGTGACCCTCCGCTGGTTGCCCGGCGGCTTCCGGACTGTCGGCTGCGGGCGTACGGGTAGGGCGCGCGAGCACCAGGCGTTACGGGAGAGGGGCGCGGATGTCGGTGGACGGCGAGGCGGTACTGCTCAGGACCGAGGCGGACGAACCGGGCTGGGAGGTGGACCCGGACGACGACTGGGGCGTGGCCGTGATCGCCACGGTGGGGCGGCAGTTGAAGCTGCGGCGGGAGGCAGCGGGCTTGCGGGCCGGCGAGTTCGGGGCTGCGGTCGGCTACGGGGAGGACCTGGTCTACAAGATCGAGGGTGGGAAGCGGATCCCCCGGCCCGAGTATCTGGACAAGGCGGACGAGGTGTTGGGGGCGGGTGGGCTGCTCGCGGCGATGAAGGAGGACGTGGAGAAGGTCCGGTACCCGAAGAAGGTGCGGGCCTTGGCGGACTTGGAAGCCCAGGCCGTCGAGATCCGCGTGTACGAAACCAGCAACATCCACGGCCTGTTGCAGACACCGGAGTACGCCCGAGCCCTGCTGGAGTGCTGGCAGCCCGCTTATACGCCTCAGGATTTGGAGCGACGGGTGGGCGCTCGCATGTCCCGGCGATCCGTCTTCGAACGGTCGCCCGCACCCGCTCTCAGCTTCGTCCTGGAAGAGGCCACGCTGCGCCGCAGGGTTGGAGGCACAATGGTGCGGCGGCAGCAGTTCGAGCGCTTGCTTGACGTGGGGCAGCTGAGCAACGTCACGCTTCAGGTGATGCCGATGGACAGCGGGCCGCATCCTGGAATGAGCGGAAGAATCGAACTGCTGAGGTTCCAGGATGGAACGGGGGTCGGGCGCTCCGATGGCGCGTTCAACGGCCGCCCGGTCGAAAATCTGAGGGAATTGCGGATCCTTGAGCTTCGGTATGGCACCATCCGGGCGCAGGCTCTTCCCCCTACGGAGTCACTAGCCGTCATCGAACAACTGCTGGGAGAAGCATGATCCGCAAGCCCACTGTCGGCGACGCCTCCGAACTGGCGTGGTTCAAGAGCAGCTACAGCAGTGGTCCTGACGGCGACTCCTGCGTCGAGATCGCGATGGCACCCCGCTCTGTGCAGGTCCGCGACTCCAAGCACACCGCCGGCCCCCAGCTCGCGCTGGCGCCGGAGGCATGGGCGTTTTTCGTGTCCGGCGTTTGCGAGTGACCGTAGGGGCCGCCCGCTTCTTCGGCATTGTCGTGCTTCCACGACCCGAGTAAAGGGCGCTCCAGCACGGGGGAGAAGCGGGTGGCCCCGTCAGAACTTGATGCTCCCGATCATGCTGGCCACGTTGGTCGTCAGCTCGCTGATCGTCGGGGCGACCGTCGAGGAGGCCAGGTAGAAGCCGAGGAGGACGCAGACGAGCGCATGACCGCCCTTCAGGCCTGACTTCTTGACCAGCAGGAAGACGATGATCGCCAGCAGCACCACCGCCGAAATCGAGAGTGCCACGGCGGCTCACCTCCAAAGATCCAGGGACGCGGGGGGTGGGACGGACTATGGGGGTTGTAGATCGGTCCAGCAATTCCATACGCAAGCCAGCAGGTTCATACCCACATGGCGGTAGTGATCATAACTATCCGCCCTTGCGCATCGCTGGGCGCACGGCCGCACAAGGGGGCGCATGGCCAATATGGTCAAGGCATGACGACCGAGCCTGTCTCCTTCCCCCGACGGCACGCCCGCACCCAGCGGTTCACCCTCGGCGCGCCGCGCTCATTCACCGTGGCGCCCGACGGTTCGCGTGTCGCGTTCCTGCGCTCGCACTCCGGTACGGACCGGGCGAACTCCCTGTGGGTCATCGATGTGGTGGACGGCGGGGAGCGCGTGGCGGCCGACCCGCGCGCTCTGCTGCAAGGCGCCTCGGAACAGCTCTCGCCCGAGGAGCGAGCACGCCGCGAGCGCAGCCGTGAGGGCGGCGCCGGCATCGTCGGCTACGCCACCGACGCGGCCGTCGAGTTGGCGTCTTTCACCTTGTCAGGGCGGCTTTTCGCGGCGGAGCTGCGGGCCGGGACCGCGCGTGAACTGCCCGTTCCGGGGCCGGTGATCGATCCGCGGCCGGCGCCCGACGGACGGCACGTGGCGTATGTCGTCGGGGGCGCCCTGCGGGTGGTGGGTGCCGAGGGTGAGGGCGACCGGGCGCTGGCGGAGCCGGAGTCGGAGGGCGTCACCTACGGGCTGGCCGAGTTCATCGCGGCCGAGGAGATGTCTCGTTCGCGTGGCTTCTGGTGGTCCCCGCGGTCGGACCGGCTGCTCGTGGCGCGCGCGGACGACACGCCGGTGGGGCGGTGGTGGATCGCCGACCCGGCCCATCCGGAGAGTGAGCCGAACCACGTCGCCTACCCGGCGGCGGGGACCGGAAACGCGGACGTACGGCTGTTCGTGATCGGTCTCGACGGCGCGCGCACGGAGGTCGTATGGGATCGGGTGCGCTACCCGTATCTGGCGCGTGTGCACTGGTCAGAAGCGGGGGCACCGCTGCTCCTGGTGCAGGCGCGGGACCAGCGCAGCCAGCTGTTCCTGGCCGTGGATCCGGAGTCGGGGGCGACGCGAATGGTCCATGCCGATGAAGATCCAACATGGCTTGAACTTTTCCCCGGGGTGCCGTGCTGGAGCCCCTCCGGACAGCTTGTCCGGATCGCGGACGAGGGCGGGGCGCGGGTGCTGACGGTGGGCGAGCGGCCGCTGACCGGGGCGCAGTTGCACATCCGTGCGGTGCTGGACGTGACCGCCGACGACGTGCTGGTCTCGGCCTCCGCGGGCGAGGAGGCGGAGGCGCCGGAGACCGGTGAGGTGCACGTCTACCGGGTCAACGAGCTGGGTGTGGAGCGCGTGTCGCAGGAGCCCGGCGTGCATTCGGCGGTGCGCGCCGGGGGCGTGACGGTGCTGGTCTCAGCCACACTGGACCACCCGGGCGCCCGTGTCCGGGTGCTGCGGGACGGAAAACAAGCGGCGACCGTCACGTCGTACGCCGAAGATCCCGGTTTGTCCCCGCGCGTGACACTCACCCAGGGGGGCGCACGTCGAATTCCGTGCGCCGTGCTTATGCCTACGGACTACCCCGGGGACACTGACGGGGGCGCTCGCCTTCCGGTACTGCTCGACCCTTACGGGGGACCGCACGGCCAGCGCGTGGTCGCCGCGCACAACGCCCATCTCACCTCCCAGTGGTTCGCCGACCAGGGTTTCGCGGTGGTCGTGGCCGACGGCCGGGGCACCCCGGGCCGCTCCCCCGCCTGGGAGAAGGCCATCCACCGGGACTTCGCCCTCACCCTGGACGACCAGATCGACGCGCTCCAGGACCTCGCGCGGGAGTACCCCCTCGACCTGACCCGGGTGGCGATCCGGGGCTGGTCGTACGGCGGCTACCTGGCCGGCCTGGCCGTGCTGCGCCGCCCGGACGTCTTCCACGCGGGCATCGCGGGTGCGCCGGTGACCGACTGGCGGCTGTACGACACCCACTACACCGAGCGGTACCTGGGCGACCCGGCCACCGACCCGGCGGCGTACGAGAAGAGCAGCCTCGTCACCGACGAGGGCCTGTCCGCCCCCGCCGACCCGCACCGCCCGCTGATGATCGTGCACGGGCTGGCCGACGACAACGTGGTGGTCGCGCACGCCCTGCGGCTCTCCTCGGCCCTGCTCGCCGCCGGCCGCCCGCACGAGGTGCTCCCGCTGTCCGGCGTCACGCACATGACCCCGCAGGAACAGGTCGCGGAGAACCTGCTGCTGCTCCAGGTGGACTTCCTCAGGCGTTCGCTGGCACAGCCGCGTGCATAGCGGTGCAAACAACCACGAACTTCGTTAACACGGAGGCAACTTCACGGAAGCGGTACCGATATACGGACGCGCGAGGCTGAACAGCGTACGGCCGTGCGGGTGCCGTGAACGGGCCGGGGTGCTCCTTGTCACCCCGGCCCGTTGCCGTTGCGCTCCTCGACCGGCACGACCTGCTTCTCCTCCGCGAAATGGCACGCCGAGTCGTGCGCCGCCGGGCCGGTCTCCAGGCGGAACGCCTCCGGGACAGCGAGGGCCGGCACCTCCAGTGCGCAGCGCTCCCGGGCCTTCCAGCAGCGGGTGCGGAAACGGCAGCCGGACGGGATGTCGGTGGGGGACGGAACTTCACCCGAGAGGATGATCCGTTCTCGGTGTTCGCGGGCGTCGGGGTCGGGGACGGGCACGGCGGACAGCAGAGCCTGGGTGTAGGGGTGCGTCGGGTGGTCGTAGATCTCCGTCTCCGTGCCGATCTCCACGATCCGGCCGAGGTACATCACCCCGACCCGGTCGGAGATGTGCCGCACGATCGACAGGTCGTGCGCGATGAAGACGTAGGAGAGCTTGAATTCCGTCTGGAGCCGGTCCAGGAGGTTGATCACCTGGGCCTGGATCGAGACGTCCAGGGCCGACACCGGTTCGTCGGCGACGATCACCTCCGGGCGGAGGGCCAACCCCCGTGCGATGCCGATGCGTTGGCGCTGGCCGCCGGAGAACTGGTGCGGGTAGCGGTTGACGTACTCGGGGTCGAGGCCGACGACGTCGAGCAGTTCCTGCACCTTGCGGCGCCGGTCGCCCTTCGGGGCCGCCTCGGGGTGGATCTCGTACGGCTCGCCGATGATGTCGCCGACCGTCATCCGGGGGTTGAGGGAGGTGTAGGGGTCCTGGAAGACCATCTGGATGTTGCGGCGTACGGCCTTCAGGGCCCGGCCGGACAGCCGGGTGATCTCCTCGCCCTTGAAGCGGATCGAACCCGCCGTCGGCCGTTCGAGGTTGCACAGCAGCTTGGCGACCGTCGACTTGCCGCAGCCGGACTCGCCGACGATGCCCAGCGTCTCGCCCCTGGCCAGGCCGAAGTCGACGCCGTCGACGGCCTTCACCGCGCCGATCTGCTTCTTGAACAGGATTCCCCGGGTCAGCGGGTAGTGCTTGACGAGCCCGCTGACCTCCAGGATCGGCTCAGTCGTCGAGGCTGCCATGCAGACACTCCCTCCAGAAGTGGCAGGCGCTCGCCCGGTCCGCGTCGACCTCGTACAGCGGCGGCTCGTCGGTCCGGCACACGTCGCGGGCCATCGGGCAGCGCGGGTGGAAGGCACAGCCGGGCGGGATGTGCATGAGGTTGGGCGGCAGGCCCTTGATGGCGTAGAGCTCCCGGCCCTTGAGGTCCAGGCGCGGGATGGAGTCCAGCAGGCCGCGGGTGTAGGGGTGAGCCGCGCACTTGTAGATGTCGTGGACCGGCGCCGATTCCACGATCCGCCCCGCGTACATCACGGCGATCCGGTCCGCCACGTCCGCGACGACCCCCAGGTCGTGGGTGATCAGGATCAGTCCCATGTGGTACTCGCGCTGCAACTCCGCGAGCAGGTCCATCACCTGGGCCTGGACGGTGACGTCGAGGGCGGTGGTGGGCTCGTCGGCGATGATGAGCGCCGGCTCGAGGGCCAGCGCCATGGCGATCATGATGCGCTGGCGCATGCCGCCGGAGAACTGGTGCGGGTAGTCGCGCACACGCTGGGCGGCGGCCGGGATGCGTACCCGGTCCATGAGCTCGACCGCCCTGGCCCGCGCGTCCTTCTTCGACATCCCCCGGTGGACCACGAACATCTCGCCGAGCTGGTCGCCCACGGAGAGCACCGGGTTCAGCGAGGACAGCGCGTCCTGGAAGATCATGGCCATCCCGGCGCCGCGGACCTTCCTGCGCTCCTCCTCCTTCAGCTTCAGCAGGTCCTGGCCCCGGAAGAGGATCTCCCCGCCGGTGATCCGCCCCGGCGGCATGTCGAGGATCCCCATGACCGCCTGGGCGGTGACCGACTTCCCCGAGCCGGACTCCCCGAGCACCGCGAGCGTCTCCCCCGCGTCCACCCCGTAACTCACCCCGTTCACGGCCCGGGCGACCCCGTCCCGCATCCGGAACTCCACGTACAGGTCCCGCACTTCCAGCAGCACGGCGGCTCACCTCGGCTTCGACTGGTCGAGGTCACCGCTCGCCGCGCCGCCCAACCCGCCGGAGGCCGGACCGGCGCGGCGGGTCACGCCACGGCCGCCCTGTCGCCGGCCGGCGCCGGGGCGGAGGCCCGCGCGACTGCGGCGGGGCCGGCGGTCTTGGCCGATGGCCGCCGACGCACAGCAGGACCGCGGCACAGACCTCCCCCGGCCCGGCACCGCCGACGCCGGCTCCGCGCCCACCCCGCAGCCGGCATCCCCGTCCCCCGCTCGGAACCCCCCGTACACATCCGGCACTTCCAGCAGCACCGCGGCTCACCTCAGTTTCGGGTCGAGGGCGTCGCGTACCGCGTCGCCGAGCATGATGAAGGCCAGGACTGTGATCGCGAGGGCGCCGGAGGGCCAGAGGAGGGCGTGGGGGGCGTTGCGGATGTAGGGGGAGGCGGCGGAGATGTCGATGCCCCAGGAGACGCTGGGCGGCTTCAGGCCGACGCCCAGATACGACAGGGTCGCCTCCAGCGCGATGTAGGTGCCGAGCGCGATGGTGGCCACGACGATCACCGGGGCGACCGCGTTGGGCGCGATGTGGCGCAGCAGGATCCGCGGGCCGGAGGCGCCGAGGGCGCGGGCGGCCTGGACGTAGTCGTTCTGCTTGGCGGTGATGACGGCGCCGCGGGCGATGCGGGAGATCTGCGGCCAGCCGAGCAGCACCATGAACCCGATGACCGGCCAGACGGTGTTGCTCGTCACCACGGAGAGCAGGACGAGGCCGCCGAGCACGACCGGGATCGCGAAGAAGATGTCGGTGAGGCGGGAGAGCAGCGAGTCCCACGCCCCGCCGAAGAAGCCCGCGAGCGCGCCCAGCACGGAGCCGAGGAGCGCCACCCCCAGCGTGGCGCAGACGCCGACCGTGACGGAGGTACGGGCGCCGTAGACGGTCCGTGTGTAGACGTTGCAGCCCTGGCCGTCGTACCCGAAGGGGGCGCCCGGCTGGGAGCCCTCCTGGGCCTTGGCGAGGTCGCACTGGAGCGGGCTGCCGGAGGCGATGAGCGAGGGCCACAGGGAGATGACGACGAGGAAGACGATGACGAGCCCGGAGAGGAGGAAGACGGGGTTGCGGCGCAGGTCCCGCCAGGCGTCGGACCAGAGCGAACGGGGCTTGTCCTGTGGTCCCGTGCCCTCCGGGCCGCCCGGCGTGCGCTCCAGCGTCGTCGCCTCGCTCGCCGCCAGGTCCATCGCGCCGCCCGCGCCGGTGCCCGCGATGGCGCCCTCGGGCTCGTACGACTGCTCAGGCATAGCGGATCCTCGGGTCGAGTACGGCGTAGAGGAGGTCGACGAGCAGGTTGGCGATCAGGAAGACCAGCACGAGGACGGTCACGAAGCCGACGACCGTCTGGGTGTTCTGGCGCAGGATGCCCTGGTAGAGCTGGTAGCCGACGCCGTGGATGTTGAAGATCCGCTCGGTGACGATCGCGCCGCCCATCAGGGCGCCGATGTCGGTGCCGATGAAGGTGACCACGGGGATGAGCGAGTTGCGCAGCAGGTGCCGGGTGATCACGCGGTGCCTGGGCAGCCCCTTGGCGATCGCCGTGCGGACGTAGTCGGACCGCTTGTTCTCGGCGATGGAGGTGCGGGTCAGCCGGGTGACGTAGGCGAGCGAGACGGAGGCCAGGACCAGTCCGGGCACGAGCAGCTCGCCGAAGGTGGCCTCCGGCGGCACCGACGGTTTGATCCATCCCCACGCCACGCCGAGCAGGAGCTGGAGCAGCAGACCGGTGACGAACACGGGCACGGAGATGACCACCAGGGTCGCCAGCAGCACCCCGGTGTCGACGGGCCGGCCGCGGCGCAGCCCGGTGACCACGCCCAGGGTGATGCCGATGACGATCTCGATGACGATCGCCACGATGGTCAGCCGGACGGTGACGGGGAACGCGGTCGACATCAGCTCGGTGACCGGCTGGCCGTTGAACGCCGTCCCGAAGTCGCCGGTGAAGACGTTCCCCATGTAGGTCAGGTATTGCTGCCAGAGCGGCTTGTCGAGGCCGAACTCCTGCTTCAGCTGGGCGGCCGTCGCCGGGTCGCACTGCCGTTCGCCGCACAGTCCCGCGATGGGGTCGCCCATCACGTTCACCATCAGGAAGATCAGCAGCGTGGCCCCGAAGAACACCGGGATCATCTGGAGCAGACGCCTGAGGACGTAGCGCCCCATGGCGGATCAGCCGACCTTGATCTCGTTGTAGACGGGGACGCTGAAGGGGTTCAGGGCCACGTCGGAGAGCCGCTCGGAGTAGCCCGCGCTGCCGTTCTGGTACCACAGGGGGATGGCGGCCATGTGGTCCCGGACGACCTCCTCGGCCTGCTGGAAGGTGGGCACCGCCTTGGTGGTGTCGGTCTGGGCGTTGGCCTGGTCGACGAGCTTGTCGAAGTCCTGGTTGGACCACTGGCCGTCGTTGGAGGAGGCACCGGTGTAGTAGAGCGGCTGGAGGAAGTTCTGGATGAGCGGGTAGTCCATCTGCCAGCCGGCGCGGAACGGGCCGGACATCTTGTGCTGGGTGATCCGGTTGCGGAAGTCGGCGAAGGTGCCGACCGGGTTGCCGACGCAGGCCTTGTCGTTGCCGAGCGCGTTGTTGATGGAGTTGCACACGGCGTCCACCCACATCCTGTGCGAGCCGGTGTCGGCGTTGTAGGTGATCTTGACCTGCCCGCCCGGGAGCCCGCCGCCCTCCTGCACCAGCTTCTTGGCCTCGCCCGGGTTGTAGTCGCAGGCGGCCCCGCACAGCCCGTCCTTGAAGCCGCCCTCCGTGCCGAGCACCGGTGAGGTCCAGTCGGTGGCCGGGATGCGGGTGTTCAGGAAGATGGTGTCGGTGATCTGCTTGCGGTTGATCGCCATGGACAGGCCCTTGCGGACCTTCTCCGCGCCGCTCGTGTCCCAGTCCTTGTCGTAGTAGGGGAAGGCGAGGGTCTGGATGATGCCGGCCGGGGTGTTGATGTAGCGGTCGCCCAGGTCGCTCTTGACGTTCTTGAGCTGCGAGGCGGGGACGTCGTCGACCAGGTCGAGGTTGCCGGCCAGCAGGTCGGTGTAGGCGGTGTCGTTGTCGGTGTAGACCTTGAGGGTCACGCCGTCGTTCCGCGCCTTGTCCGGGCCGGGGTAGCCGGCCCATTTCCGCAGGGCCATCTGCGAGCCCCTGACGTACGAGTCGACGGCGTACGGTCCGTTGCCCACCGGCTTCTCCAGCCAGGCCGCGTGGTCGGAGAAGAACGCCCGGGGCAGCGGGGCGAACGCCGGGTAGCCCAGGGTGTCGGGGAAGCTGGAGAACTTCTGGGCCAGCTTGACGGTGAAGGTCCGGTCGTCGACGACCTTCAGGCCGGAGAGCGTGCCGGCGCTCTGTGAGCCGCTTTGCGGGTGGACCTTGTCGTAGCCCTGGATGTAGCCGTAGAAGTACGCGTTCCGCTGGTGGTTCCTCAGGCTCGCGCCGTAGTTCCAGGCGTCGACGAAGGACTTGGCGGTCACCTTCTCCCCGTTGGAGAAGGTCCAGCCGTCCTTGATGGTGATCGTGAAGTTCTGGGAGTCCGCGGTGTCGATCTTCTCGGCGAGCATGTCCTTGGCCGCGCCGGTCCTCGGGTCGTACTTCTTCAGGCCCCGGAAGATCATGTCGAGGACCTTGCCGCCCTGCACCTCGTTGGTGTTCGCCGGCTCCAGCGGGTTCTGCGGATCGCCCCAGGAGGAGGAGAGCACCGAGCCGCCGGCCCCGCTGCCCGCACTCCCGCGGACCCCGCAGGCCGTCGCGGCGAGCGCCACCGCCAGCGCGCAGGCGAGCCGTCGGGCGTACGTGGTTCCACGCATGCAGTGCCTCCTCGGGAATGCGCATGCCTGCGCTGCGGCGCCAGCGTCTGACCTCCGATATCTTATGGGCCAATATCGCTATAAACAGGGCATTACGCACACCCGGGCGGCCCGTACGCGAGAGAGTGCACCCGAACGAGCGGCGAGGGGGCCGGTTCGCCCACGTGTGGCACACTGCCCCGGTGGTCGATCGCTCGTTCGCGCAACTTTCGCTCGCCTCTCTGTACGACGCCCTCAATCCATGGGGTCCGGGCGACGACTTCTACCTCGGCCTGGTGATGTCCGCTCGGTCCGTGCTCGATGTGGGGTGCGGTACGGGCCGGTTGCTTGCACGGGCCCGCAGGGACGGCCACCGCGGTCGGCTCACGGGGCTGGATCCGGCCGCGGCGATGCTCGTACAGGCCCGCCGTCGGGAACCCGGGGTCGAATGGGTGCTCGGGGATGTGCGGACACAGCCGTGGGGCGGTGAGTTCGACCTCGTCGTGATGACCGGTCACGCCTTCCAAGTGCTCCTCACCGAAGAGGAGTTGCGGCTCGTTCTGGGCTCCGTCCGGGCCGCTCTCGCCGACCGCGGCCGGTTCGTGTTCGAGACGCGGAATCCGGCCGCCCGCGCCTGGACCCGGTGGACGCCGGACCGCGTGGACCGCGTCAGCGACACCGACGGCCGTGCCGTGCGGGTGTGGCGCGAGGTCGAGGGACCCCTCGTCGGCGACCGCGTGACCTTCGAGGAGACGTTCGAGGGCGAGGGCTGGGACTTCCGCCGGCTCAGCCGCTCCACCCTCCGGTTCACGCCGCCCGACACCCTGTCACGCCGTCTGCGCGAGGCGGGACTCGGCGTACTGGAGCAGTTCGGCGACTGGGACCGGAAGCCGTTGACGCTCCGCAGCCCCGAGATCATAACGGTGGCCGGATCCGTTCACCGACCGCCGCCAGCGTTCGACCAGACCCCCTTCACCGGTATGGACCAATGTTTGGACTGACGGCACATCAATTCAGCGTTTCCGCAGGCCACACCGGCTTCAGGCGCCGTTGACGGGCACAGACCACCGCTGATAGACACTCTCATCACCCACCCGGTGTCACCAGGCAACTCCCGGCTCCCGAAGCCCGACAAGCCGTTTCCGCGCGAGTGATGACGCGAGGTCACGATCGATGAGTACACCAGACCGGCCCGGCAGAACCCGTCCGCACCCGAGAACCCCGCGACTGCGTCTCACCCGTCTCGCCGCCGCCGGCGGCGCCCTCGCCCTGGCCGTCACGGCGACGCTCACGACTCCGCTCAACCCGGCTCCGCAGCGGGCGCAGGCCGCCCAGGGCAAAAAGGTCCTCACCATCGCCGTGGCGCAGAGCGTCGACTCGCTGAGCCCCTTCCTGGCCGTGCGTCTGCTCAGCACGAGCGTCCTGAGGCTGACGTACGAGTACCTCACCGCCTACGACCCCGGTGACGCCCACGCGGTCCCGGGCCTGGCGACGAAGTGGTCGCCGTCGGCCGACAAGCTCACCTGGACGTACACGATCCGTTCCGACGCGAAGTGGTCGGACGGACAGAAGGTCACCGCCGAGGACGCGGCCTGGACGTTCAACAAGATGATGACCGACGAGGGGGCCGCCACCGCGAACGGCAGCTTCGTCACCAACTTCCGCAAGGTGACGGCCCCCAGCCCGACCCAGCTGGTCATCGAACTGAAGAAACCCCAGGCCACGATGACCGCCCTGGACGTGCCCATCGTGCCCCAGCACATCTGGGAGAAGGTCAAGGACTTCTCGAAGTTCAACAACGACAAGAGCTTCCCCGTCGTCGGCGACGGGCCCTTCGTCCTCACCGACTACAAGCCCGACAGCTACGTCCGGCTGAAGGCCAACAAGAGCTACTGGCGCGGGGCTCCGAAGTTCGACGAGCTGGAGGTCAAGTACTACAAGGACCAGGACGCGGCGGTGGCCGCCCTGCGCAAGGGAGAGGTCTCCTTCGTCGCGGGTTCCCCCTCCCTGACACCGGCCCAGGCGGCCTCCCTCAAGGGCGAGAAGAACATCCACGTCAACGACGCCCCCGGCCGCCGCTTCTACGCCCTCGCCACCAACCCGGGCGCACAGGCGAAGAACGGCCGGAAGTTCGGCGACGGCGACCCTTCGCTGCTGGACGAGCGGGTACGGCACGCCCTGTTCATGGCCGTCGACCGCAAGGCCATCGTCGACAAGGTCTTCCAGGGCCACGCGGTCGAGGGCCAGGGCTACATCCCGCCGCGCTTCTCGTCGTACTTCTGGAAGCCGTCGGCGAGCCAGGAGCTCGCCTACGACCCGGCGAAGGCGGCCCAGCTCCTGGACGAGGCGGGCTACCGGAAGAACGCCGACGGCAAGCGGACCGGCGAGAACGGCAAGCCGCTGAACTACCGCCTCCTGTGCCACGCCACCGACCCCAACGACAAGGCGGTCGGCCAGTACCTCAAGGAGTGGTGGGGCAAGCTCGGCATCGGCGTGACGCTCGACTGCCTGGACAACGTCACCGACCCATGGCTCGCGGGCAAGTACGACCTCGCCTTCGACGGCTGGTCCGTCAACCCCGACCCGGACTACGTCCTGTCCATCCACACCTGCGCCGCCCTGCCCCCGACCCCGAAGGACACCGGCGCGACGGACAACTTCATCTGCGACAAGACCTACGACGGGCTGTACGCGCGGCAGCTCGCCGAGTACGACCCCGCCAAGAGGGCGGACCTCGTCAAGCAGATGGAGTCGCGGCTCTACGACCTCGGGTACATGAACGTCCTCGCGTATCCGAACGCGGTCGAGGCCTATCGCACCGACCAGATCAAGTCGATCACCACGATGCCCGAGAAGGCGGGCAACATCTACGGTCAGGACGGCTACTGGAGCTGGTGGTCCGCGGTGCCCGCCGCCTCCGACGGGTCCTCGGACGGCGGCGGCTCGACGGGCCTCGTCATCGGGGTCGTCGCGGGTGTGGTGGTCCTCGGCGGCACCGGGCTGCTCCTCGCGAGGCGGCGCCGCGCCACCGCAGAGGACCGCGAGTAGCCGATGAGCCGGATGAGCGGAACGAGCGCCACCGGGTATCTGCGGTACGGGGCCGGCCGGATGGGGGGCGCGGCCGTCTCCCTGCTCGCCGTCCTCGTGACCGGGTTCTTCCTGTTCCGGCTCATCCCGGGCGACCCGGTCAAGACCATGACGGGCGGCCGTCCGGTATCGGCGGAGCAACTGGCCGCCTACCGCAAGGAGTTCGGGCTCGACCTGCCGCTGTGGGAGCAGTTCACGCACTACTGCGGCAGCGCGCTCAGCGGCGATCTCGGCACGTCGTACCAGTTCCGGGCACCCGTCGTCGACAAGATCAGCGAGGCGCTGCCGAACACCCTGCTGCTCACCGGCACCGCGTTCGTCCTCTACACCGCGCTCGGCTTCTTCCTCGGCACCCGCTCCGCCTGGCGCCACGGCCGTCTCGGTGACCGGCTGAACACCGGCCTGGCGCTGACCCTGTACTCCGTGCCGTCGTTCTGGCTGGGGCTGGTCCTCATCATCGTGTTCTCGGTGGGCGTCGGCCCGATCCCCGGCCTCTTCCCGACCGGCGGCATGGAGTCGGGCGGCAAGGAGGGCTTCGCGTACGCCGTCGACGTCGCCCACCACCTCGTCCTGCCGGTGATCACCCTGGTCGCGGTCGAGTACGGGCAGACCCTGCTGGTCACCCGCTCGGCGCTGCTGGACGAGATGGGCAGCGACTATCTGACCACCGCACGCGCCAAGGGGCTCCGCGACGACCTGGTCCGGCGCCGGCATGCCGTGCCGAACGCGCTGCTGCCGACCGTGACGCTGGTCTTCGTCAACCTCGGCCGGACCGTCGCCGGTGTGATCCTGGTCGAGACCGTCTTCTCCTGGCCCGGCCTCGGCGGTCTCTTCTACCAGGCGCTGAGCGTGCCCGATCTGCCGCTGGTCCAGGGCCTGTTCCTGGTCTTCGCCTCGGCGGTGATCATCACGAACACCCTCGCCGACATCCTCTATCCGCTGCTCGACCCCAGGGTGGTCCGATGACGACCGAAGCCACTGACCCGGTCTCGCGGGCCGGCCCCCGCACTCTCGCCTGGCAGCGCCGCCGCCGCTCGGCCGCACGGTTCTGGGCCCTGTACCGCACCCACCGCGCCGGGCTGCTGGGCCTGGCCGCGCTCGCCCTGTTCGCCCTCGTCGCGCTGACCGCGCCGCTGACGGTCGGCTCGGACGTGACGAGCGTGACGGGGGCGCCGGGCCGGCCCATGGAGAGTCCGAGCGGTGAGTTCCCGCTGGGCACCGACCGGTTCGGCCGGAACCTGCTCGGGCTGGTGGTGTGGGGGTCACGGGTGTCGTTGCTGGTCGGGCTGCTCGCCGCCGTCCTGTCGGTGGCGATCGGCGCCGTGGTCGGGATCACGGCCGGGCACTTCCGCGGTGCCTGCTCCACCGTGCTGATGCGGATCACGGACTGGTTCCTGGTGATGCCGACGCTGGTGCTCGCGATCGCGCTCGCCACCGTGCTGTCCCGCTCCCTCGGCACGGTCGTCCTGGCGATCGGCGTCACCACGTGGCCCACCACGGCCCGGCTGGTGCGCGCGCAGACGCTGGCGGTGGAGTCCCGGCCGTACATCGAGCGCGCGCACGCGCTCGGCGGCGGCCACTGGCACGTCATGTCCCGGCACGTGCTGCCGAACGTGATGCCGCTGGTCCTCGCCCAGACCACCCTGATGGTCTCCTCCTCCGTCCTGGCCGAGGCGACCCTGGCCTTCCTCGGCCTCGGCGATCCTTCGGTGGTGTCATGGGGCGGGCTGCTCCAGGACGCGCGCGAGGCGGGCGCCGTCAGTTCGGGCGACTGGTGGTACCTGGTGCCGCCGGGCATCGCGATCGCGTGTGTCGCCCTGGCGTTCACCCTGTGCGGGCGCACGGTGGAGGCCGTACTCAACCCACGTCTGGGGCTGGCCCGTTGACCCTGCTGGAGGTGCGGAACCTCGAAGTGACGTATCCGGGCGGAGCGGCCGCGGTGCGGGGCGTGGATCTGTCGCTCGACGCCGGTCACAAGCTCGGCATCGCCGGCGAATCCGGCTGCGGCAAGTCCACGCTGGCGCTCGCGCTGCTCAGGCTGCTGCCCGCCGGGACCCGGGTGACCGGGGAGGTCCTGCTGGAGGGCGAGGACGTCCTGGCGATGCGGTGGGGCCGGGTCCGGGCGGTCCGCTGGGCGGGAGCCTCGATCGTCTTCCAGGGGGCGATGCACTCGCTCAACCCGGTGCACCGCGTCGGCGACCAGATCGCCGAGCCGGTCCTGCTGCACCAGGGGGCGACCGCGGCCGCGGCCCGGCGGAGGGCGGGCGAGCTCCTGGAGCACGTGGGGCTTCCGGTGGCGCGGGCGGCGGCGTATCCGCACGAGCTGTCCGGGGGCCAGCGGCAACGCGTCATGATCGCGATGGCGCTGGCCTGCGACCCGCGGCTGGTCGTCGCCGACGAGCCGACCACGGCGCTGGACGTGATGATCCAGGCGCAGATCCTGCGGCTGATCCAGCGGCTCGTCGCCGAACAGGACCTGGCACTGATGATGGTCAGCCATGATCTGGCGGTGCTCGCCGACACCTGCGACCGGCTGGCGGTGATGTACGCCGGCCGGGTGGTGGAGGAGGGCCCGGCCCGGCGGATCTACGAGGACGCCCGGCACCCCTACGGCAAGGCGCTGTCGGCGGCGTTCCCGCGCATCGGCGAGCCGGCCTCCCGGTTCGCCCCGCGTGGGCTGGCCGGTGACCCGCCCGACCCGTCGGCCGTGCCGTCCGGCTGCGCCTTCCATCCGCGCTGCCCGGTGGCCCTGGACGTCTGCGCCACGCAGGACCAGGCACTGCGGGGCGCGGGGCCGGGGCACCGGGCCGCCTGCGTACACGCGGAGGACGAGGCGAGGGAGACCTCATGACGACGCCCGCATCCGGCCCCCTGCTGAGCGCACAGGGGCTGCACGTGACCTTCCCCGGACGCCACGGCGCCCGCCCGGCCCGGGTCGTGGACGGCGTCGAACTGGACATCGGCGCCGGGGAGATCGTGGCGCTGGTCGGCGAGTCGGGCTGCGGCAAGACGACGCTGGCGCGCTCCCTGCTCGGGCTCGTACGCCCGGCGGGCGGGAGCATCAGCTTCCGCGGAAAGCCGTTGGAGTACTCCTCACGGGCCTTGAAGGCGTACCGCAAGCGCGCACAACTGGTGCTCCAGGATCCGAGCGGCTCACTGAACCCGCGGCACACGGTGTACGACGCGGTGGCCGAGGGCCTGCGCATCCACGGCCACGCCGGAGATGAACGGGCCGCTGTCGCCTCGGCCCTCTCCCGCTGCGGTCTGCGTCCGCCCGAGCGTTTCTTCCTGCGTTACCCGCACGAGCTGTCCGGGGGCCAGCGCCAGCGCGTGGTGATCGCGGGCGCGCTCGTGCTGGAGCCCGAACTCCTCGTCGCCGACGAGCCGGTGGCCTCGCTGGACGCCTCGGTGCGCGGTGAGGTGCTCGCCCTGCTGCTGCGCCTGCGCGCCGAACTGGACCTGTCCGCCCTGGTGGTGACGCACGATCTCGGGCTGGCGTGGAACATCGCCGACCGGGTCGCGGTGATGTATCTGGGGCGCATCGTGGAGACGGGCGGGGTCGAGCAGGTCCTGACGGCGCCCCGGCATCCGTACACCCAGGCGCTGCTGTCGGTCCTCCCGGAGTCCCGCACCGACCCGGTGATCCTGACCGGCGAGCCTCCGGACCCGTCCCGCGTCCCCTCGGGCTGCCGTTTCCACGTCCGCTGCCAGGTCTTGGCGGGCGGCGAGGCGGACCGGGCGGGCATCGCGGATGCATGCCGGACCCGGGACCCGGAAGTGCTGAACGGGGGCGGAGAGGCACAGGTGGCCTGCCATTGGGCACGGACACGGGCGGCTACGTGACGGCGGGCGGGGGCGTCTCGGTGTCCGAGGGCGTGTCGGCGGCCACCAGCTCGGCCTCAAAGCCGTCCGTGTTCGTCAGATAGGCCGCGTAGTGCTACGGGCCACCGGCATGGGGATACCGGTCGGCGAAGAGCGGCACCCACCCTTGGGCGAGCGCCTCCGCCGCCGGCGCGGGGAGACGCAGGCGGCCTGGGCCCGGCCGCGGGCCGCTAGGAGACGGCGGGCGGGGGCGTCTCGGTGTCCGGGGGCGTCTCGGCGGCCACCAGCTCCGCTTCAAAGCCGTCCGTGTTCGTCAGATAGGCCGCGTAGTGCTGCGGGCCACCGGCATGGGGGTATCGCTCGGCGAAGAGCGGTGTCCAGCCGTGGGCGGGTGCCTCCGCCGCCAGCGTGTCGACGTCGGCGCGGCTTCCGGCGTGGAAGGCGAGGTGGTTGAGTCCTGGGCGCATCCGGTCGTGGCGGGTGCCGGTCATCGCCGGCGACTGCTCGACGACGAGGTACGAAGGCCCCTGACGCCAGCTGCGACCGTGCTGCCATTCCTGGTACGGGTGGTAACCGAGCCGGGCGAGGAGCCAGCCCCATTCGCGCTCCGCGCGCGGGAGGTCGGGAACCCACAGTTCGACGTGGTGAATCATCTCGCCCCGGTGCTTGTCGATTCGAAAGGGCGCCCCGGCGAGTGGCAGTACTCGCCGGGGCGCCCCGGGTTCATCGGCCGATCGGTGTCACGCCGCGCCGACGACGTCCTTCTCCTCGGCGAAGTGGCAGGCCGACTCGTGGGCCGCCGGCGTGTCCACGCCCGCGAACGGCTCGGGGATCGCCAGCAGCGGGACCTCCTTGGCGCACTTGTCCTGCGCCTTCCAGCAGCGGGTGCGGAAGCGGCAGCCCGAGGGCGGGTTGGCCGGGGACGGCACGTCGCCGGTGAGGATGATCCGCTCGCGGTTCTCGCGGGCCTCCGGGTCCGGCACCGGGACCGCCGACAGCAGCGCCTGGGTGTAGGGGTGCGTCGGGTGCTCGTAGATCTGCTCGTCGGTGCCGATCTCGGCCATCTTGCCCAGGTACATCACGCCCACCCGGTCGGAGATGTGCCGGACGATCGACAGGTCGTGCGCGATGAAGATGTAGGACAGGTTGAACTCGTCCTGGAGTCGCTCCATCAGGTTGATGACCTGCGCCTGCACCGACACGTCCAGCGCGGACACCGGCTCGTCGCAGATGATGACCTCCGGGTTGAGCGCGAGGCCGCGGGCGATGCCGATGCGCTGGCGCTGACCGCCGGAGAACTGGTGCGGGTAGCGGTTGATGTACTCGGGGTTGAGACCGACGACGTCCAGCAGCTCCTGCACCTTGCGGCGCCGGTCGCCCTTCGGAGCCACCTCGGGGTGGATGTCGAAGGGCTCACCGATGATGTCGCCCACCGTCATACGGGGGTTGAGGGAGGTGTACGGGTCCTGGAACACCATCTGGATGTTCCGGCGCACCGCCTTCAGCGCACGGCCGGACAGCTTGGTGATGTCCTGGCCCTTGTAGAAGATCTCGCCGGCGGTCACCTGCTCCAGGTTCATCAGGAGCTTGGCCACCGTCGACTTGCCGCAGCCGGACTCGCCCACGATGCCCAGGGTCTCGCCCTGGTGCAGGTCGAAGGAGACGCCGTCGACGGCGCGGACGGCGCCGATCTGGCGCTTGAACAGGATGCCCTGGGTCAGCGGGAAGTGCTTGACCAGGTTGCGCACCTGAAGGATCGGTTCGCCCCGATCGACGGGCGCCTCGACGGCGGCCACCGCCTCGTCCTCGGTCGCCGCGTCCACCACCTCGACGTCGGAGACGTTGGGCGTGACGTCGGCCCCGTCGTCCTTCTTGAGCTCAGCCACGGATCGTCTCCTTCCAGAAGTGGCACGCGGAGCCGCGGCCGACCAGTTCCGTACCGTCCTCCTCGGTCACCGGAACGAGCGCCGGGACATCGGTGCGGCATATGTCCTGCGCCTTGGCGCAGCGCGGGTTGAAGGCGCAACCCGCCGGGATCTGCTGCAGGTTGGGCGGCAGGCCCTTGATCGCGTAGAGCTCGTGCCCCTTCTGGTCCAGGCGCGGGATCGAGTCCAGCAGGCCCCGGGTGTAGGGGTGCGCGGGCCGCTTGTACAGCTCGTGCACGGGCGCCGTCTCGACGATCCGGCCGGCGTACATGACGGCGATCTTGTCCGCCACGTCGGCGACCACACCCAGGTCGTGGGTGATGAGGATCAGGCCCATGTTGTACTCGCGCTGAAGCTCGGCGAGCAGGTCCATGACCTGGGCCTGGACCGTCACGTCGAGGGCCGTGGTGGGCTCGTCCGCGATGATCAGTTCGGGCTCCAGGGCCAGCGCCATGGCGATCATGATGCGCTGGCGCATACCGCCGGAGAACTGGTGCGGGTAGTCGCCGACGCGCTCCTTGGCGGCGGGGATGCGCACCCGGTCCATCAGCTCGATGGCCTTGGCCTTGGCGTCCTTCTTGGACATGCCCTGGTGCGCCCGGAACATCTCGCCGAGCTGGTAGCCCACGGAGAGCACGGGGTTGAGCGAGGACAGGGCGTCCTGGAAGATCATGGCCATCTTGGCGCCGCGCAGCCGGCGGCGCTCGTTCTCCGGCAGCGCCAGGATGTCCTGGCCCTGGAAGAAGATCTGGCCCTTGCTGATCCGTCCGGGCGGGCTGTCCAGGATGCCCATGATCGCCTGCGCGGTGACGGACTTGCCGGAGCCCGACTCACCGAGCACGGCGAGCGTCTCGCCGGCCTTGACGCTGTAGTTGACACCGTTGACGGCCTTGGTCACGGCGTCCCGGATCTTGAACTCCACGTGCAGGTCGCGGACTTCGAGCAGCGGCGCGGTCCCGTCCGACCCGGTGTTCGCGGGTGCCATCTCCAGGCTGGTCATGCCATCACCTTCGTGTTGCTTCTGAGGGGGTCGACTCACGGCGGTGCCTCACCGGAGCTTCGGGTCGAGCGCGTCGCGCAGACCGTTGCCGAACAGGATGAAGCCCAGCGCGGTGACGACGATGGCTATGCTCGGGTAGGTCCACATGTAGTCCTTGACGCCCATGAAGCCGCGGCCGGCGGAGATCATGTTCCCCCACTCCGCGACCTGCGGTTCCACACCGACGCCCAGGTAGGACAGCGACGCCTCGGCGACGATCGCGATACCGACGTTGCTCGTGCCGTACACCATCACCGAGGTGATGGAGTTGGGCAGGATGTGCTTGCGGATGATCCGGCCCTGGCTCGCGCCGAGTGCCTTCGCCGCGTGCACATAGTCCATCTCGCGCACGGAGAGGATCTGACTGCGCAGCAGTCGGGCGAAGACGGCCCAGGAGAAGATGCCGAGCGAGAGGACCACCGGCATCACGCCGCGGCCCATCAGCAGGATGATGACGATGGCACCGATGAGCAGCGGGAACGCGAAGAAGATGTCCGCGACACGCATGATCACGGTGTCCACCCAGCCGCCGAAGTAGCCGGACATGGCGCCGAGGACGACACCGATGACCACCGCGAGGAGGATCGAGGCGAGACCCACGATCACCGCGATGCGACTGCCGTAGATGAGGCGGGACAGCTGGTCCCGGCCCAGCGCGTCGGTGCCGAGCAGATGCTTGCCGCCCGGCGACTGGAGCGTCGCGTTGAGGTCCTGCTTCAGCGGGTCGAAGGGCGCCAGCACGGGGGCCAGCAAGGCGATGAGAACCAGGACGACGATGATCGCCAGTCCGACGACGGCGAGCTTGTTGGCGAAGAAGCGGTGCCGGATGTCGGACCACTGGCTGACCCGGGCGACACTGGGTTCGGCGCCCTGCTTGGCCGCGGCGGGATCCGTCTGGACCGGCCCTCCCGTGCCCGTGACGAGTTCGGTCATGGTGTGACTCCTAGTGGGAAACGACCCTGCCGGTCAGGCGAGGCGGATACGCGGGTCGAGGGCGGCGTACAGCAGGTCGACGACGAGGTTCAGCACGACGAAGATCGCCACACTGATCGTCACCACTCCCGTGATGATGGGGTTGTTGTTCTGCTGGATCGCCTGGATCAGCGCGAGACCGATGCCGTTCCAGTTGAAGATCGTCTCCGTGATGATCGCACCACCGAGCAGCGTGCCGAAGGAGATACCGATGTAGGTGACCACGGGAATGACGGAGTTGCGCAGAATGTGCCGCAAGAGCACCGTCCGGCTGGGAAGTCCCTTGGCCACGGCGGTCTTGACGTAGTCGGCGCGCAGCACTTCGAGCATACTGCTGCGGGCCAGCTGGGCGACGAGGGCCGCGTCGATGATCGCCAGCGTGACACCGGGCAGCACCATCGACTTGAAGCTGCCGTCGGCGATCAGCGGGAACCAGTTGAGCTCGATGACGAAGACGCGCTGAATGATCATGCCGAGCACGATCGACGGGACGCCGATGGCCATGGTGGTGAGGAAGGTGGCCGACACGTCCCAGACCGAGTACCTCTTCATCGCCGCGAGAATGCCGACGGCCAGACCGATGACGACGTCGACCACGATGGCGAACACCGCCAGCTTCGCCGTGTTCTCCAGCTTCGGGACGAGAATCTCGGTGACCGGTCGCTGCTGCGTGTAGTCCGTACCGAGGTCGCCGGTGACAAGTTTGCCCACGTAGTTGCCGTACTGCACCACCAGGGGCTTGTCCAGCCCGTACTGCTTGTGCAGCTGCGCGATCACGGCCGGGTCGCGCGCCTTGTCACTGCCCGCGATCTGCCCGACCGGGTCCCCGGGCAGAACGAACAGGCAGGCGAACAGGATCATCGTCGCGCCGAGCGTGACGACGATCAACTGGCCCAGCCTGCGGACCACATACCTTCCCATGACATGCCTCTCTCGCCTTGCTGCCGCTTCCCAGGCAGCTTCCCAGCCCCATATATGGGGGTGTTGGGGGTGGGGCCGGAAGGGCGGATCGCACCCTCCCGACGGTCGTCGGGGGCCCCCGGGGGGGCGGGCCCCCCCCCCCCCCCCCCCCCCCCCCCCACCCCCCCCCCCCCCCCCCCCCCCCCCCCAAAAAAAAAAAAAAAAAAAAAAC
>NZ_JBEYXB010000035.1:0-67477 GCF_040644935.1 Streptomyces sp. NPDC046915
CCTTGCCGTCGCAGGCGAGGTGGATCTTGGTGGTCAGTCCGCCTCGGGATCGGCCGAGGGCGTGATCGTCCGGTTCGTCCGGCCGGTGGATCCCCAGTTCATGGCGACGTATCACCCCACCATGATCCACCACCCGATGATCTTTGAAGACGGACCCTAGTCGCACAGGGGGGAACTGGGGTCGCTCGCGCGCCAGAAGTGGCGGAATTGCGCGGCGGCCTGGGGGTTTGAGGGCGCTTATGACGGGTGGCACGCAGTCGGCGAAGGGGGTCCCAGGGGCGTCGCTCCGGGGCCGGTGCGGCCCTCAAGGTGGGAAACCCCGTAAGGCCGGCGGCCGGACACTCGGTGGACTCGACCCCGCGCCCGCCGCCTCGGCAAGCGACGGTGCAATCTCTCAGCCATCGAACACATACAGCTGGCCGGGAGTAAGGCACCCACGCCGACGCAGGAACAGGCCGGAGTACTCCATCGCTACAAGTCGGCCAACGCGGCACGCAACCAACGCTGCTCGCCGCCACCGAGCTCGCCTCATCGCCTGCCTGCTCCGCTGAGAGCAGCGCGCACGGACTGTCCCCCCTCACCTACAGCCGCATTCCTCGAAGGCCCCGATGCCTCTCGGCATCGGGGCCTTCGTCATGCCCGCACCCTTGAAGAGCCCGGTCATGACCCGTCCCCGGTTCACCGACCCCGCGCTGCAGGCCGCCTACGACTACCTCGCCCCTGCCGACACCGGCGCACCGGCCGACACCGCGGAAGCCATCGCCGCCCGCGAAGGCCTTAACCTGGCGGCCGACCTGGCTGCCGTCCGTCGGCGCACCGCCCGCTCCGCGGCGGCAGCCCGGCAGCGCACAGCCCGCCGCGAGGACCGTCGCTCGCTTCAAGCCCTGGCCTTCACCATGCTCAGCCGCCAGGCCGTGAACCTGCGCGGGCCCGAGTTGCGGAGCCGGGCGCAGGCCTGGGTCCGGTTGGGACTGTGGCCGCAGGAGATGGAGGCATGGATCGGCGCCGTTGGAGTGGACGGCGCCGCCATCGCCCGGGACTGCCGCACAGCGGGCATCGCCCTGTCCGCGATGAACGTGTCCCTCGACGGCAGGCGCGTCAAGGAGCGCCTGCGGGGCGGGGAGCCCGCCTTCTCGGTCCTCGCCCGTGCGACCGCCTGCGGGCGCTCACTGTCCGACTGAGGCGGGAACCAGGCGCCCATCCCCCGGTGCACGCAAGGTGCCTAGCGCGGCAGGAACTCCCGCGCGAGCACCGGAGGCGTCTCCTCACCGCCGCCGGCCGGCGCGCGGTTGGGTTGTCGGGGCGGCCCGTACCAGGGCGCATGCGAAAGGGCCGCCCCCAACCCCGTCGTCCTGACACGGCAGAGCAGCATCGACGGTATCCGCCGGGCTGCCGAAGCGCTGCCCGCGCAGCAGCCGCTTCAACGGCGCCGGCTGAAGGCAGAGCACCGCCGACGCGGCCGCCAGCATCGCAGGTGGTCGGGCACGCGGATGCCCGGGGCCAGTGAGATGTCCCCGGGGACGGAAATCAGTCGTCATCCAAGGCCCGCGCCTTGGGAGGGCAGGGCAGTTCCCAGGCGGAGCGGCTGGCGCTCTCCACTCGCGTCACTGCGCACAGCTCCAGCGGCAGCACCCGCGTGCAGCCTCCGGGGAATCGGCCAGCGCTGAGACGTCGATCCCCCGCCCGCCCGCGCCCCAGTCGTCCATGAATGCGGCCAGGGCGCGGCGTTGCTCTACCGCGCGGTCGCCGTTCAGCAGGACCCGCGCAGTGCGGGCGGCGCGTGTCCCGCGACCCAAGGGGCCCCGCCGCGTCTGGGCGGTCAGGCTGGGCGTACGCCCGGCTGCTGCTGCACGGAGGAGTCGTGGGCCTGGCGAACCTGATCCGCGGCGGGGTTGGTGCGTGGTGCGGCGGGCGCGGTCGCCCTGGAGCGTTCACGGGACTGCGCTGCGATCCGGGCGGCGCGTGCGGCCGGCGCATCGGACGGAGAAGGTTCTTGATGCACTGCGCCGTCGAGGGCGCTGCGTGCGCGGACCGTGTTCGGGCGGCTGATGCGCATGTCGGCGAAGTGGGTCTCCGCCCGCTGCAGCGGTGCGCGCGCCTGCTCAACATCGTGCCGCGAGCCTCCCGGCCTGCACACCTGCCGGGCACTGGCAAAGGAGAGGAGGCACGCGACCGAGTTCTCAGGGGCGCCGTACACGGAGAATTTGGAGCACCTGTTCCAACGACTCGACGAGGTGACCGGCTCCGGCGTCCCTCAACAGCTTCAGCTTACGTTCGTTGCGCGCGTACCCGAGGAAGGGGATCCCGGCCGCGTGGGCCGCCCTGTAGTCCACGGGACTGTCGCCGATCATCAACGCGGACGAAGCCTCGGCACCCAGCGCGCTCAGTGCCCGGTTGACGGCGTGCGGATCCGGCTTGAGCAGGTGCAGGTCCTGCGTACGGCCGTAGATGTGAGGGACGAAGCAGGAGTCCAGGCCTCGTTGTTCCAAGTACTTGCGGACCACCCGTGGGGAGTTGTTGGTAGCGACGGCCTGCCGGACGCCGAGCGCGGTCCAGGTACGGATCAGCGGGTCCGCGTACGCGGTGGGCATCGCCGAGGGCATGGCCTTCAGCTCCTCCTGGGTGAGCCGCTCCTCCAGTTCCGCCACCAGGTCACTGCCCGGGTGCCGAAGGTCCACTGCACTCAGGACAACGTGAGGGTCGAGCGACTCCCGTTCCGACTCCGTCAGCAGACCGTGCAGCCCCCGTGCCTCCAGCCATCGCAACAGTTCGTCGGCGACCAGCGCCGCGTGGTGGCCCGCGAACAGACGGCAGATCGGCCCGTCGAGGTCCCAGAGCACCACACGGGCAGCGGTGATCATCTCCCTCAGGGACTCGAACGGGTCGTGCGGCGTCCAGCTGCTGTCCCTCTCCCTGCCCCGCGCGATGGTGAGCACCCGTTGAAGGAGTGCCTCGGTGTCCTGGCCCGTGTCGCCCTGCTCGGGTGCCTGCGGCGGCGGCCTCGGCTCGTTGCGCGCCGTCTCCGCCCTGGTCTGCTCCCGATCTCGCTCTCGTGCGCGTTCCCGTATCTGCTCCCGCTCCTGCCGCCATCGGTCCGTGCGTACATCCGCGGTGGCCTGGTGGGCCTGGAGAAGCGCGGCACGGGCGGCCTTTGCTTGGGGATGACGTGCCCCCAGCAGCGTCGCGGATCGCTGGGCCACCACGGCGAGGGTCTCCGTCAGCCCATCCATGGCCGCCGTATCGCCTCGTACCCAGGCCTCCGAGTGCTGCGCCTCGGTCATGACCATGAGGGCTTCCAGTGCCCGGGGGTGACCGCTGCCCCATCGGTGGATCTGGAGATCGCAAATGCCCTTGAGGTCCCGCACATGGTCCGCGGCCCGGCTCCGGTCCAGCTGTCCGCTGGCGAAGTCGGCGAGGAACAGGGCCCGGGCGGCGCGCATGCGTACGTCCAGCCACGCGGCCGAGCCATCGGCCTCCGCGGCCGACCGGGCGGCCTCCCGGGCATGCAACCGGAGGGCTGCCTGGGCATCCAGCCGAGCCGGTCCCCAGTGGCCGCTGCGGGCCTTCAGCAGGGCGAACTGGGCCAGCGTGTATGCCCTTTCCAGTCCGGTAACGGCAGACTGGTACGCCGCGATGAGGGCCTTACGGGCCATGGCCGGCTGCCCGCTCTCGGCAAGTACGGTGGCGACCCGGTTGTATACCGCGCACCGGTGCTCGTGCGGGACCAGACTCTTCCGCACCCACTGGTAGACCTGGCCCACGGCTTGGTCGTGCTGCTCCTGTGCGTTTGCCCCCAGGTCACGCAGCAAGGACAGGAAGTAGGACATCTCGCTCGCCGCGGCCGGGGTGCTCAGCAGCTGGTCGTCGCGGCTCATCTCGTCGACGACGGTCTGCAGCGACGCCAGAGCGGGTCCGGCCCCTTCCACCGCGGCCACGGCGGTCTGGAGCCTGCCCTCCCATGGTGATGTGGTATCAGTCATCCGCATCGTCCCCCAGGGCGCGTTCGCGGAACTGCCGCAGCGTGTGCCCTCGTTCCTCCTCGGCCCGCGCCGACGAGATGAGTTCGGACTGCTCCCACTCCTTGAGCGCGGTTAGGACGACCTCGGCCTCTCGCGCGGCCTTCCGCGCGGTCGGCTCCGCGGGGTCCCCGTCGTCGGGGCACGGAGCCCGCCGGGCGGGGGCTCCGTCGCGTGGCCGGCCGTCACCGAAGTACGACGGGAACAGCCCCATCGCGTACCTGACCGAGGCGGCGATGAGGACGTTGCTCCCCCTGTTCGGGTCCTCATGTTCGTACACCTGCTCCATGAGGATGCCCACTACGGGCCGTTCTTCCGTCTCTTCGACCGGGTCGGTGTCCACAGGGCTGCCCGAGTACCCCGAGAAGTCCCTCAGGTCCTGCTCGGCCGTCAGCTGGAGCCCGGTAAACACACCGCCCGACGCACTGCGGTACTCGATTGGAGCGTGCGACACGATCCCGCTGAGCTTCGCCACCCGGCCGGGCGGCTCGTACATTCCCTGCCAGCGCACCGACGGCCGCGGCCAGTCCATGGGCGGCGGCAGTGGCAGCCGGTACCGGCTTGCCCTCTCGATCACGATGACGGCCAAATCCACGTCACTGTCCTCGTCGCACACCCGGCCGGTCAACGCCTGCCCGTCGGACAGGGTGAGTTCCAGGACGGCGCCCTCGGATGACATGTCCCTCAGGCAGTGCAAAGCCGTCAGCACGTAGACCTGCGTGACCTGGAGGCCGGCACCCAGATGCACGCCCGCCTCCGCGATCCGTACCCAGTGGCCGGTCATCCCGCCCCTGCGGTCCGCTCCACCGTGAGTGTCACCTCGAAGGACGCCTCCGCCGACGCCGTCGAGAGAGAATGACACCGGCCTCGGCGGCCAGGGTGATCCCGAAGGTGACCTCCATACCGGTGACGGACCAACCGTGCCGCTCGGGAACCTCGGCCAGGGAGTCCTGCGCGATGGTCGACGCCTGCAGGATGGCCTCGCGCAGTTCGTCTGAACGATCGGCCAGCGATGCAGACTGGCGTGACCTGTTGCCGATCTGCCGGGCACCGTGTCCGTTGAGCTCTACGGTCTCAACTCGCACGCCAGGCTTGCCACTTACCGGTTGCGCCGTCACGCCCCCAGGTTAGCCGCGTAGGCGGAGAAACGGACCCAGGAAGTGGGAACGAGGGTGAGGTGAGGGGTGCCGGGGGTCTTAACGTCACGGATGTGGGACCCAGTCCCCGGGTTTCAGACCCACTGCTATGACTGCTCTTGAACCAAGGGACGGCTACCCCCTACGCAACCAACTTCACCGGATCCGCTTAGCCGGTCGCCACAGGCATAACGAGCTCGACACCAACCGCTATCCCACGGGTGTCCAGGTCACCGACGCCGAACTCGCCGCTCTGCCGATCACCCGGCACCGCTTCCACGGCGACTGGAACTACACCCTTCATCCGCAACCATCACTGGAAGAATCCAAGGTCATCAGCACGACGGACCAGCCGCCAGTGCCCAACCCGCCACCTGTGACTGCACATTGCCTGCGGCACCCCGAACTCACCGGCATGTCCCATCAGCAGTTCGGCGAACTGACCGACGTACTCCTCCCCGAGATGGAGCTACAGCGTGAGCGGATCCTCCGTACCCGTCGCGGTCACGAGCGCCTGGTGGCCGCCGGCACAGGCGCCAAAGCCAAGCTCACACCAGCGGACCGGATCCTGGCCACCGTGCTCCACCTGCGCAAACTCGCCACCATGGACCTCCTGGGCCAGCTCCCCGGAGTCACGGCCATGACCATCAGCCGAGCATGCCAGGAAGTCCGGCCGCTCCTGGAAGCACACGGTCACCACGTCGACCCATCCACCGCCCGCTTCCGCACACCTGCCGACATCGCGGCCTTCCTTACCCCAGACCTCACCTAACCGAAGATCAAAGCCACGGGTTATTGATCTGCGAGCCCTACTGATCTTTTCGTAAGTTCGGTGGGTGTGTTGGCCTTGCGAGTGGGAGGCTTTCGGGGTGGCTTATCAACCCTCACCTTCGGCTGTCAGGTCGTCTCTTCCTCCTTTGTCGCGGCCTCAGTTGGCGGAGGCACGGCGTGTGCGAGCGGTCGAGTTGTTCGAGGAGGGCGCCTCGAATGCGGAGATCGCGCGGGCGGTGGGTGTGTGTGCCGAGAGTGTCCGGCGTTGGCGTCGGGTGTGGGAGGAAGGCGGCGTTTCGGCCCTGCGGCGGCGTGCGGCCACCGGTCGCCCGCCCAAGCTGGACGACGCCCAGGTCGAGACCGTCCGGGCCGCGTTGGCGCGAGGAGCTCAGGCTCATGGTTTCGAGGCCGACCTGTGGACCCTGGAGCGAGTCGGCGCCGTCGTGGAGCAGATAACGGGGGTGGCGTTGTCGAGGGCGTCGGTGTGGCGACTGCTGACCGGCCGACTCGGGTGGAGTCTGCAACGGCCCGAGCGGAGGGCGGTCGAGCGGGACGAGTCCGAGATCGCCCGCTGGATCGCGCACGAGTGGCCGCGCATCAAAAAGGGGCCGTGAACACACGTGCCTGGATCGTGTTCCTCGACGAATCAGGTGTCTCCCTGCTGCCTCAGATCCGCCGCACCTACTCGCCCCGTGGGCGGACTCCGCTGCTGCGGCACCGCCTGAACTGGAAGCGTGCGTCGATGGCCGGGGCCTTGGGCTACCACTCCACCGATCCCGATCGCGGGGCTCGCCTGTGCTTCCACCTCAAGCCCGGCAGCTACAACACCACCGCCCTCATCGAGGTCCTGGAGCAGATGAAGGTGTTCTACCGCGGCGAGCGAGTGGTGCTGGTCTGGGACGGCCTGTCGGCCCATTGGAGCCGGGGGATGCGCGCCTGGGTCGCCGAGCAGGACTGGCTCACTCTGGAGCGATTACCGGCCTATGCTCCCGAGCTGAACCCGGTGGAACTGCTGTGGTCCTCGCTCAAGAAACGTGAACTCGCCAACCTCGCCGGCGACCATCTCGCCGATGTCGCCGACGCCACCGAACAAGGCATCCACCGCATCAACCACAACCCACAACTGCCATGGTCCTTTCTCACCCACACCGGCCTGACCATCCACCCAACACACCCACCGAACTTACGAAAAGATCAGTAACTGATCATTTCAGAATGAGGTTCGGAGTCGTCTCCAGCAGATGATGCTGCAGGCGAGTTGGAGTAGTCCGAGGTGGAGGTCGGCTCGTATCTCGTAGCGGATCCGCAGACGTTTGAACTGGTGGAGCCAGGCGAAGGTTCGCTCGACAACCCACCTGGTCTTGCCCAGGCCGGATCCGTGGGCGGTGCCCTTGCGGGCGATCTTCGGCGTGATGCCGCGAGCGCGGAGCAGACGACGGTACTTGTCGTAGTCGTAGCCGCGGTCGGCGAACAGCCGCCGTGGTCGGTGACGTGGCCTGCCCACCAGGCCGCGGATGCGGGGGATCGCGTCCAGCAGGGGCATGAGCTGGGTGACGTCGTGACGGTTTCCGCTCGTCACCGACACCGCAAGGGGCGTGCCGTGCCGGTCGGTGATCACATGGTGCTTGCTGCCCCGGCGGCCGCGGTCGACCGGCGAAGGTCCGGTGTGAGCCCCCTTCGAGGGCCCGGAGGTGCGAGCCGTCGACCGCGGCGTCCTCCATGTCCAACAGTCCGGCCTTGCGGAGTTCCGTGAGGAGGATCTCGTGCAGGCGGGCCCGACACCGGCCTCGGTCCAGTCACACAGGCGCCGCCAGCACGTCACCCCACTGCAGCCGATCGTCTCGGTCGGCACGTGTGCCCAGGTCACGCCCGTGCGCAGCACGTAGACGATCCCGCGCAGAGCCGCACGGTCATCCGCCGGCAGCCGACCCGGGTACCGCCGACGCCGCGGCGGCCGAGGCGGAAGCAGCGGAGCGACACGATCCCACAAATCATTAGGCACAAGATCATCCGACACCCGCAGAACTCTGCCGCCCGCCAGCCCACTGCCAAGCCTGTGAGCCAAACTCATTCTGAAATGATCAGTAAGGTGGGAACGCCCTGCTACGACAGGGCTGCGGGGCCCCGGGCGGCCCTTCGCCGTGCGCCCTGGTCAAGGGCCGCCTCGCGCTCCGCCCACGATCCTGCAAGGTCGAGTTCGGCCCTGCGTCCCGGGCGGGGCACGGCCGGATTAGCGGTAGGGGGCTGCGGCCGACGGACGCCGCAGTGCGTGGTTGCCCGTCGGCGGGTCGCCGAGCAGTGGCCGGACGCGGCCGTCGGCGGGCGACGGCCGCCAGTGTACGAAGGAACAGCCACTGCCGGCTCCGGATACGCAGGATCCGCCGGCACTGTTCCGCTGTATACGCGTGGCGGACCGCACGGCGCCCGGCAGCCCTCCGTCACCGGGTGTCGTGCGGGCGAGGGGCCTACCGTGGGAGATGGTCCCGGCGTCGGCCCCGCCGACCGGCCGGTCGTTCACGCCGGGGGCGGAAGGAGGCACGAGATGTCCGATGCGATACGGGACACCACGGCCCGGCGCGTACGACATTTCGTCGACGCCGGATATCCCGACGCCGGGCCCGTCGAGGCGGCGGTGGAGGGAGCCGTCTACCGACTCGGGGACGGAACGGTGGCCAAGGTGTGGGAGCGCCGACGGGGATCCGAACTGCGGCGGATGCAGCGTTTCTACGCCGATGCCGCGGCGCACCTGCCGTTCGGCGCCCCGGAGATCCTCGCCGTCGAGGACATCGACGGTGTCCCCATGACCGTGGAGCGGGAGCTGACCGGCGAGCCCTTGGCGGGCAGGATCCGCACCGACGACCCGGACGAGGTGCTGCCCGAAGCGGTCGACTGCCTGGTCGGCGTGCTGCGCGCCCTCGCGGACGCCCATGACGTCGACGAGGTCAAGCACCTTCCGGTGCTGGACGAGGAACGCCCGCTGTGGGAAGACCACGCCACGTTCGGATCCGCCCTGGCGGACCTGGTGGACCGGCGGGTCAGCCGGTGCGCGGACCAGCTCTCCACGCATGTCCGCGACTTCGACGACACGCGCGCCCGGCTGCTTCGGAAGCTGCGCTCGCTGCCCCGTACCGACGAGGCGGTCGTCCACGGTGACGTCTTCCCGGAGACCGTGCTGGTGGACGACGACCTGCGGCCGCTCGCCCTCGTGGACTACGGCTTCCTGTCCACGGGCGGGGACCCCCGGTTCGACGCCGCCGTGGCCGCGGCCATCTTCCCGGCGGGCACCGAGCACGCCCCGGAGATCACCCGGCAGCTCACCACGCGGTTCGCCGACGAGTTCGGCTACGCGCTCGACGACCTCCTGCTGTACCGGGCCGCCTATGCGATGGCCACGAGCGACGCCTTCGCGCCGGGCGGCGGTGACGAGCACTTCGCCTGGTGCGTCACCGTGCTCGAGGACCCGGCCGTCGCCGAGTCCCTGCACCGGTGACGCACCGCGGGCAGCCGAGCGGCCGGGAAGTTCCGGTGACGGTGTGTGTGGTGCCCTACGATCCCGAGCGGATCCAGGGTCACATGGTCCCGGGGGGGGTCGAGCGGCCGTTCTCTCTGCCGACGACGTCCGAGGAGGCCACGAAGACAGCGGGTGGATGGTCGAGCGGAAGGTCGGGGTTCCAAGCAGTCAGGCACTGCGCGCTTGGTACAAACAGCGGCTGGGGTAGCGCCGTCAAGGGCCAGAACCGCCAGGACCCAATGACCTTCTCGCGTTGGTGCGGGACGCCAGACCAGCGGGTGACGAGGACAGAAATCGTCACCCGGACGACATCGCCAACCCGGCCCAAGAGAGTGCCCAGCACCTGCACTTCATCAGGAACCGCCAGCAGGCCGGCTTCCTCGTGGAGCTCACGGACTGCGGCCTCCGCGAAGGTCTCACCCGGTTCGACGGTTCCGCCGACTAGGGTCCGTCTTCAAAGATCATCGGGTGGTGGATCATGGTGAGGTGATACCTCGCCATGAACTCACCGATCAGGAGTGGGAGTTACTCGCTCCCCTCATACCGCGGGCCGCGACAGGTCGTCCGCGCATGGAGGATCGGCAAGTTGTCAACGGGATCCGCACCGGGATCTCCTGGCGCGACCTGCCGGAACGTTATGGCTCATGGCAGACGGTCTACACGCGCTTCCGCCGCTACGCCCTGGATGGTGTGTTCACCCGAGCTCTCCAGCAGATCCAGGCCCGCGCGGACGCGGCCGGCGATGTCGACCGGCTCGTCCAGATCGACTCCACCATCGTCCGCGCCCACCAGCACGCCGCCGTGACAGGGCGAAAAAAGGGGGACCCACCGGCCGGACGAACCGGACGATCACGCGCCGACGGGCCGTACCACGCGCCCGGAGCAGTTCTGCGCCGGCGCCACGGTGAAGTCCAGACCCCCGGTGCCGCCGCGGAGCGCAAGATCGTCTGCGAGTAGGTCATCACCCGGGGTACCGGGTGCCGTCGCGGCGCTCAGCCGGCACGTCGACTTCAGCACGCGACCGCTGTTCGAAGCAGTACAGGCGGAGCGGAGGGAGAGACACGCCAGGCGACGGTCTCCCCCGGTGAGCCGCCAGGGCGCCGACGTGAGCCTGACTCCCGCCCCGGCGCCTGCCCCGCCTCCGCCGCCAGCCGCCACCGTATGACGGGTGCCGGCGGCGACGCCGGGCGATATCGGCTCCACCGACCTCCCCCAGCAACCGAGGCGTCGGCCCGTGCCCGCCGCCCGGCCTGATCGGCTCCTGCGGCGCGGCCATCTCCATGCCGAGTCCCTTCCGGCGCGCGACCGACCGCGACGGCACGTCGTCACCACCACGATGGACACCTACAGCGAGGCGTCCGCCTCGCCGGGGCGGACGGCGTCGGAGCGCAGGCCGGCGGCCGGGCGGTCGCCGCGCGTCGTCAGCAGTCCGAGCAGCGCGACGATGACGATCGTCGCGCCGAGGCTGACCCACCCGGCCCCCAGGCCCAGGCCGTCCTGACGGGACGAGGACAGCCAGTCGGTGATCGACGCGCCGAGCGGGCGGGTGATGACGTAGGCCGACCAGAACGCGGTGACGGTGCCCAGCTCCGCCCAGCGGTGCGCGGCGGCCGGGACTGCGATGGCGATGGCGAACACCACGGTCGAACCCAGGTACCCCAGGTGCAGCATGTCGGCTGTCAGATCGCCGGCGACGGTGCCGAGGACGAAGGTGGTCGTCACCATCGACCAGTAGAAGCGTTCCCGGCGCGGCGTGGTGATGCTGTGCACATCCAGGGTCTTCTCCCGGGCGTACCACCGGACGAAGATGACGGCCAGCACGATCGAGAACCCCACCGTCGTCACCGGGTACGAAAGCCCGACCAGGAAGGTGAGGGCGTCGGCCACCATGGTGCCGAAGACGGCCACCATGGTCACGGCCGACCAGTAGATCCAGAGGTGGTAGCGGTCGCTGCGGAACTGGACGATCAACGCGATCGCCAACGCGGTCGCGCCCGAGCCCAGGACGAGTCCCGGATTCAGGTGGCCGACAAGGAAATCCGAGAAGGTCTCGCCCATCCCGGTGGTGAGGATCTTGACGACCCAGAACAGGGCCGTGATTTCCGGGACCTTGGCGGCGAGCCGTCCCGCGGACGCGGCGGCAGATGTCCGAGCGCCGGGCGCTGCAATACGCATGATGATCCGTTCTCTCTGCACAGTCGCTGGTAAGAAGGGCACACAGCGAGCGGTGACGTCCACAGGGGGACGATGGTGTGGCCTGGCCGATACCGAAGACGCGCTCGGCCGTGCGGTGGCGGATCACGTCTGTCGGCCGTCGGGCAACGGACGTGATCCGCTGGAAGGCGACCCGCGGCCGCGGGATCCTTCGGTGTTCGGCTGGGTGATCGCCCGTCAGCAGACTTTCGTCCACGCGGATCGAGCGCGGGACCCGCCCGAGCGCCTCGCGTCCGGATCACCGATGCCGTTCGGGTCCGGCCAGTGCCGGTCCATGCTCGTCAGCGCGGTCTGGGCCGGGGAGCCGGGGATGGATCCGCTGTTCTGGAACGATCCGTGGAACTCCACTCCCAGGCCGACGGCGGCCCCGAGGACGAACAGCCAGCCGACCGTCATCGTCCGCCATCGTTGAGCGCCGAAGGCGCCCAGCCGGTACAGGAGCGTAGCCATGACTCAATCCCTTTCAGATAGTGGAAGTGACAACAGCGATCCTCACCGGCCCACTTGACGGCCGGCCCGCGCTGCGCTTGACGGTTGTCTGACGGTCCGTCGCGCCCTTCGTGTGCGGTACCGCCCCGACGTCACGAACGCTCCGGCCTCTGGGACCGGAGCGATCCCGGCGTCCGACGGGGAAGCGCGTGGATCACCCCCGAGCTCCGGCACCGGTCCTCGAAAGAACCCGCGCCGCGCCCGGCATGAGCGCGGCGACAGGACGGAGCGTCGTAGATCCGCGAGCGGTCCGGCGCGGAGTCCAGGGCGGAGTCGACGAGCCGACGACCGGTCCTTCGCGCCGACCACCGTGGTGCGGTCCCGGCCCAACTCGTGACTGAACAACGAGAGATCGTGCCGGGAGAGGTCGACGCCGGCCTTCCGGCAGGCCGCGACGTAGGCGGGGCTGGTGCCGAGCAGGGTGACGCGCAGCCGCGCGGCGTGCTGGAACAGCGCGTCGGTGGCCGGGTGTCCGGGGTTCCCGTCGAGGCAGACGATCGTCGTACCGACGAGCAGGCCGGCGACCAGGGCGTTCCACATCATCCAGCTCGGCGTGGTGTACCAGAGCATCCGGTCGCCTTCGCGGAGATCGAGGTGCAGTCCACCCGTGCCGAGGCGGGATCCGGCCGGCCGTCAGCTGAAGACTTGCCGGTGTTCCTCTGCCCGGTCGCCCTCCGGCTGGCCCGGTCGCGGGTCGGCTTCGCTGCCCGCCAACGCAGTTGACCGGACTCGTCGTGCCAGTACTGCTGGACCCAGACCTGCCGCAGGACCTGCACCGACCTCAACTCCCGCAGAGCAGGAGGGGCATCGGCGCGATAGACGGCCCCGCAGGATGTGCATCCCGTCCTTACCCACCTGTAACACCCAGGCGATCAACGCCTCGCCACCACGCGGAAGCCGGTCATAGCGAACCGGTCGGCCATAGCGGTCCGCCCAGTCAGAGGTGACGAGATCGGCCGCCACCGCTCGCCCTGCAGGGCGAGTTCTTCCAGGGCACACCGCAGGGTCTCGGCGACCAGCTCACCCCGGTTCAGGCGCCGAACCGCGGCCAGTACGTGTGTGGAATCGGTCCGGATCCGTCCTCGTCGCCGGACCAGCCCCGCCTCAACGAGCCGGTCCACGATCAGCGCCAATAGCCGGTCCGCTCGGTCGCCTTCGGCCACCCGGTCACGGAACTCGCTCAGCACCGTGAAGTCGAACCCCTGATCATGCAGTTCGAGGCCGAGACAGTACTTCCAGTCCAGACGACAGCGCACCGCGTCCGCCGCCTGCCGGTCGGTGAGGTTCTCCACGTACTGCAGCACCGACACCAGCGCCAGCTGAGCCGGCGACAGTCCACGCCGTCCGTCAACCGGATACCACTCGGCGAAGTCGCCATCCGTGAACAGGGCGTCCAGCCGATCGCGCGCCCACATGGCGGCCGTGCCCCGCGGATTACTCGCCAGCGCCATCCACACCGTCAACGGCGGAATCACCCGCCCTGACCTCGAACCCATCGCCACCGCGGCCACCCCTCCGACCGCCGAAACCGCGCCGCTCCCACCAGAGCAGCATCACAAGAACATCAACTCATGTGCAGCCAGCAGACTTCACCCCACCGAGTGAAGATCACCAACAACATCCGGAAAGTGAGCCAGAACCACTTTTGAGCCGTCGCCGACAAACGTGGATGCGCGCACGACGTCAACGCGCAGGCCAGCACGCACGACATCCGTTTCGGGAGGACGGCTTGTACGACATCGACAAGATAGGCGTCTTCGGCGACGAACTTCTCGAGGCACTGAAGCGTAGGCCCAATGGTGAATCCGTCTGGGAATCGTTGCGGCATGCAGTCGGCACCATCACTCGTCGCTACACCGACGACGCGGACCGAGGGCACAAGCTGGTCACGCTTCTCGCCAACCACTCTGCTCGTGCCGCGGCGCACCACGAGAAGAACGCTCGCTGGTATCCGCTGCTTCGACCGGAGATCGCGCGGCGACTCGGGACGGATGCGTCTGACGCCGCCGATCCGCGCCGCATTCGCTGATCGCGGCCGCGCTCGGGTGCGTCGACGCCACTCTCGCAGCGTGGGCCGCTGATTCCGCGATTACACCGGCAAGCATCCTCGAGCGCCCACCGCCGCATACACCCCAGGCGACCCATCGGCTTCGGTGCCGAGGACTACGAGGGCCGCAACATCGTGGAGACGAGCACGCCGTAGTGCAGCGAAAATCCACTGATGGACGCGCCGCCAGGCGGAGGTTGATGGTCAGTCCCGCGGCGCGGTACCGGTGCGCTGCGCGTTGAGTCGGACGGTGACGGTGGTGCCGACGCCCACGGCGGACTCCACCGAGACCTGACCGTGGTGGGCATGGATGATCGCCTCCACGATGGCCAGGCCCAGGCCGGAACCGCCGTAGGCGCGGCTGCGGCTGGCCTCGGCACGCCAGAAGCGCTCGAAGACGCGCGGCAGGTCCTGGGGTGCGATGCCGGGGCCGTCGTCGGCCACCTCGACCTGGACGCGTCCGAAGGTGGTGGTGACGGCGACCTGCACGGCGGTCTGTGCCGGGGTGTGCTGGACAGCGTTGCCGACGAGGTTGCGCAGCACCTGCTGAAGGCGGGCTGTATCGCCGGTTACCTGGGCGGGTCCACCGGCGGTCAGCGTGATGCTGCGGTCGGGGTAGATGACCTGCGCGTCCTCCACCACACTGGCGGCCAGCGCGGTCAGATCGAGAGGGTCCTGCTCGATGGGCCTGCCGGCGTCGAGGCGGGCGAGCAGCGAGAGGTCCTCGACCAGCAACCGCATGCGGCCGACCTCGTTCTCGATGTGGCCGAGGGCGGTCTCCAGCCGCGGCCCGGTGAGTCCGCCCTGGCGGTGCAGGTCGAGCCAGCCGGAGATGGTGGACAGCGGAGTGCGCAGTTCGTGCGAGGTGTCCGCGGCCAGCGAGCGGACGGTGGCCTCAGCGCGGGCCTGCGCGTCGAAGGCCCGGTTGACAGCTTCGGCCAACTGGTCGGTCTCGCTGCGGTTTCCGCGAGTGGGAAGGCGTTCGGTCAGGTGTCCTTCGGCGATGGCGTCGGCGCTGTCGGCCATCTTGGCCAGCGGCCGCATGCCCAGCCGTAGCACGAGGACGGCGAGGGCGAGCAGCAGGACCAGAGCGCCGGCGACGATGGCCAGTTGGCGGGCGATCAGGGCGTCGGTGGTGGAGTCGTCGACGGAGGTGTCGATGGCCAGGATGAACGCGGCCGGCTTCACTGATTCGCCCGCCTTCTCCAGGGTGATGCCGGGGCTGGGGATGCGGATGGCGCTGAGGTCGTCCAGGCCCTCGACGTTGTCGTAAGCGACGACGCGACCCACGGGGACGGCGGCGGTGACGCGTACCAGCGCTTGGGGGGCGAGGTCGGCCGCTCCGGTGGACAGCAGGATCCGGCCGTGCCCGTCGACAGCGATGCTGCCCAGCGGCGGGCCCACCAGAGCGGAGAGCTGGTCGCCGTTGGCGACCTGGGGGCCCTGCGCGATGACGGCCCGCATACGGGCAGCGGTGTCCTGCAGGGTGCGGGCGTAGCGTTTGTGGAGGAAGTCCTCCAGCAGCAGCGCGCTGGTCGCCGAGCTGGCCGTCAGCCCGGCCACGAGCAGGATGGCGAGTCCGGCCAGGATGCGCAGTCGGACGCTGGCGCGGGACAAGTGCAGGCGGCCGTGGAGGCCGGCGAGGTTCATCGGGCGGCCTGCTGTCGGAGGGTGTAGCCGACGCCGCGCACGGTGTGCAGCAGCGGGGTGCGGCCGTGGTCGATCTTGCGGCGGAGGTTGGAGACGAACCGTTCGACGACGACCGAGTCGCCGCCGAAGTCGTACTGCCAAACGGCTTCGAGGATCTGCGATCGGGACAGCACCTGGCCCTGGTGGGACATGAGGTGGTGCAGGAGCCGGTACTCGGTGGGCGACAGGTCGATGACGTCGCCGCCGCGGCGCACCTCGTGGCGCAGGTCGTCGATCTCCAGGTCGGCGCAGCACAGTGTCGACTCCTCCGCGGTGGGCGGGCCGCCTCGGGCCCGGCGGAGCAGTGCCTGGAGGCGGGCGCCGACCTCGACGACGCTGAACGGCTTGGTGACGTAGTCGTCGCCGCCCAGGCGCAGGCCGCGAACCCGGTCCTCCACCGCGTCACGTGCGGTGAGGAACAGCACGGGGACCGTGATGCCCTGTTCCCGCAGAAGCTGAAGGATCTCGAAGCCGTCCGCCCCGGGGAGCATGACGTCCAGGACGATGACGTCGGGCGAGCGGCGGGCGACCTGGGCCAGCGCCTCGGTCAGGTCGCCCGCCACGTCCACGGTGAATCCGGCGAAAGTGAGTGCGGAGATCAGCAACTGCCGGATACCAGGGTCGTCGTCGATGACCAGGACGCTGTCGGGGCCTTGGCCGGCGTCGGCAGGGACATCCCTGACACTCATCTGTGCTCCTTGAGTTGGGACGGCGGCCTCCCGCTCCCCAATATCGGCGGAATTGTTCACCGTGCCACGGACTCGCTCTCCCGATGGGGCCCGTCGAGTGCTGTCGCGGGCGCCTGGTCGAGCTTGACGTTGTCGCCTTCGACGTCCAGGTGCGGCAGGATGCGGTCCAGGCGGCGCGGGATCCGCCAGGCGCGGTCGCCGAGCAGAGCGAGGACCGCGGGCACGAGGGTCATCCGGACCAGGAACGCGTCGACCAGGACGCCGAAAGCGAGTGCGAAGGCGATCGGCATGACGTCGGGGTCCTCGCCGAACAAGAAGGCGACGAAGACCGTGATCATGATCAGGGCGGCGGAGGTGACCACCCGTGAGGCGTTGCGTGCTCCGACGGCGATCGCACGGAGGGCGTCCTTGCGATGGCCGTAGTCCTCGCGCATCGCGGAAACGAGGAACACCTCGTAGTCCATGGCCAGGCCGAAGAGCACTGCCATGACGATGATGGGGGCGAAGCTGGCGACCGGACCGAGACTGGGCACGCCCAGCAGTCCGGACAGCCACCCCCACTGGAAGACGGCGACGGTCGCGCCGAAGGCCGCGCCGACCGAGAGCAGGAATCCGACGGTGGCCTTGACGGGGATGGCGATGGACCGGAAGGCGATCATCAACAGCAGCAGGGACAGGCCCACGACGACGACTGCGAACGGGATCAGCGCGCCGCTGAGCTTGGTGGAGACATCGATACTGACGGCGGTCTGGCCGGTGACAGCAACATAGCTGCCGTCCTGCCGGGCGATGGGCGCGGTGGCCGTGTTCAGACGGGAGACCAGATCGCTGGTGGCCTGACTGCGCGGGCTGGTGGTCGGGGTGACCTGGATACGTGCGGCCGCCCGGTCCTTCGCGATTTCGATCCCGCTGATGTCCGCGATGCCTTGTACGTCATGGAGTTTCTTCTCCACTGCCGTGGCTGTGGCCGTGGCGTTGTCGCCCTCGACCAGGACAATCAGCGGGCCGTTGGCGCCGGGGCCGAAGGCACCGCTGATCGTGTCGTACGCCTGGCGGGTGGACGTCGACTTCGACCACGACCCGTCGTCGGTCAGGGCCGTCTCCAGTTGCACAGCGGGGGCGGCGATCGCCAGGAGCCCGACGGTCACGACGATCAGGCTGCGCACCGGGTGCCGCAGAACACCGCCCACCCACCTCGTGCCCATGGTCGCCTTGTCCGGGCGGGCGGTACGGGCCGCCCGTGAGCCCGGCTTGGGAATGAGCCTGCGCCCGAAGGCGGCCAGCAGGGCGGGCAGCAGTGTCAGCGCCATGATCACGGCCATCGCGACGGCGCCCGCCGAGGCCAGGCCCATGGAGGTCAGCATCGGCACACCGGCGACCGACAGCCCGGCCAGGGCGACGAGTACGGTCGCCCCTGCGAACACGACCGCGCTGCCCGCGGTCGCGGTGGCCCTCGCCACCGATTCCCTGACGGGCATGCCCACCGCGAGCTGCGACCGGTGACGCGAGACGATGAACAGCGCGTAGTCGATGCCGACCGCAAGACCGAGCATGATCGCCAGGGTGGGGGCGTTCTCGGAGATTCCGACCACTGAGGACAGGCCCAAGATCGCCATCATGCTGCCGACCACGCCGAAGACAGCGGTTAGCAGCGGCATCCCGGCCGCCAGCATCGAACCGAAGGTGATGAACAGGATCGCCAGGGCGACGAGGATGCCGATCAACTCGGTCGCCGGGGACGTCGACGGCGCGAAGGCGTCACCGCCGTACACCACCGTCAGACCGGCCTTCTCCGCGGAGGCCCCGGTGGCCTTCAGAGCGTCCAGCGTGCCGGCCGGGACGTCGCTGTCCTTGGCCGTCGTGAAGGTCACATCGGCGACCGCGGTCCGGCCGTCCGCCGAGACCGGACCGACCTTGAAGGGATCGCCGACCGAGGTCACACCGCTGACGTGACCGGCCGCCGTGAGGCCGCTCTGCAACGGTTGCCGCAGCGCGGGCTCGGTCAGCTTGTGACCGGGCGGCGCCTGGAAGACGACCTGCGCGGACTGCTTGTCCGGGTCCGGCCAGTGCTGGTCCATCTTCGTCAGCGCGGTCTGCGCCGGGGAACCGGGGATGGAATCGGTGTTCTGGAATGAGCCGGGGAACAGCAGCCCCAGGCCGACAATGGCTGCCAGGGCGACCAGCCATCCGATCAGCATCGTGCGCCACCGGCGGGCACCGAAAGCGCCCAGCCGGTACAGGAACGTAGCCATGACCAAATCTCTCATCAGGTGGTGGAAGTGACATGACTGATGCTGGTCGGGGCACTTGACGGCCGACTCCCCCTGCGCTTGACGGTTCCTTGACGGTTCGGGCGAGACGGCGCGGTGCGTTCGCCGACGCCTGCGAACGAGCCGGGGAAGGAGTACCAACACGGTCGGCAGCAGTGCGGACACCGCTCGCCACGCTGCGTTCCGCTGCGCCAGCCGCTGCAACACCCGACGCCGGCACCCCGCCTCGGACAACGCTCCCCGATCGTCGACGAGAACGCGCCCTTCGCGTCCTCACCCACCGACGCAGCCTCAGGGCTTCCGGGGCAGCACACGGGATGGATGGCCACCGCCCCGACGGCCACCGAGGTCCCTGGCACAGAACCCGGCGTACAGCCCGCCTCGTCCACCGGCGGCCGTGGTCATGGCGGGGCGACTGCTGCCGCCCTCAGCGCCTGATGCCTGCACCAGCCTCGCCATCAACACACCTCTAATGATCAAGGAATGTTGCGACAAGCGTTAGCCTCGATCGTTCATGAGCCGTCGTCGGGTCGCTGACGACTCCGTCCTTGTGTGGTGCGGATGTTCCGAGGCCGGGGCAGGCTGAGGGCTTCGCCGGCCGTGCACTCCCCGACCGCGATGGCCCTTATGCCCGCCGTCCGCCGTCGACCGACAGCGCGATCCCGGTGATGTAGGACGCGGCGTCCGAGCAGAGCCAGACTGCGGCTGCGGCGGCCTCTTCCGATGTGGCCATCCGGCCGAGTGGGGTTATCGCCTCCTGCATCGCGATCAAGTCGGTGCCGGCCGCCACCCTTTCGAAGCCGGGTGTACGGGTCGGGCCGGGGCAGACCGCGTTGACGCGGATGTTGTGCGGCGCGTAGTCCACGGCGGCGACCTTGGTGAGGCCGACGATGCCGTGCTTGGCCGCCACGTAGGCGGGGGCGGTCGGGATCGCGTACAGGCCGCCGTTGGAGGCGACGTTGACGATCGCGCCGCCGCCACGGCTGCGCAGGGCGGGCAGCTCGTACTTCATGCAGAGGAAGGTCCCGCCCAGGTTGACGTGGGTCACGCGCTCGAACTCCTCCAGGGGCATCTGGTCGAGCTGCCGGTGGTGTGAGTCCAGGCCGGCGTTGTTCACGGCGAAGTCGAGGCCGCCGTACGTCTCGACCGTGCGTTCGACGGCCGTCCGCACCGCGTCCTCGTCGGCGATGTCGACGCTGAGTGCCAGTGCCTCTCCGCCGTCCTTCCTGATCATTTCGGTGGTCTCGACGGCTGTTGCCTCGTTGATGTCGGTGACGGTGACGGTGGCGCCCTGCCGGGCCAGCTCGATCGCCGTCGCGCGGCCGATTCCGCTTCCAGCACCCGTCACGAGTCCGATTTTTCCTGAGAAGTTGCTCATGATGACCTTCCGATGCAGTTACTCGCACCAGGCGATGCCTGATTCGCCCAGGTGACCTTGTTCGGGGTACCGCGACGGCCGGTGCCCGGTGGCCTCGGCGTGTGCCGGACGAGGGGCAGCCCCCCGTCACGCGTCGGTGCCGGGCACGGCCGTCTACTCAACCGCGATCGCGGTTGCCGATGGTGGTTCGCTCCCGCCCTGGGGACAACAGGGGCTGCCGCGTCAACCGATGACTAACTCAGGGGTACGACGATTCCGGTACCGTGCCGGCCCGTCTCGGCCTCGTCCAGCAACAAGGAGGCCAGCGTGGCCCGGGAGATTCGGGGCGGCAGCAGCGGACGCCGCAGGTCCGCCAGTGGCACGATGTGGCGGGTAGGGCTGAGGGGGCCATCGGTGACGTCCGGAGCGTGGAACACCGTAGCGCCGGCATCCAGGGCGATCTGGTCGGCCTCGACCTTCTCGGCCAGCTCCGAGCCGACGAACATCCGCATCACCCCCGCATAGATCAGCCCACCCGATCGACTCGACACACCCGAGCCCAGTGCGCCGAGCCATACCGTCGCGCGAACGTTCGCCGCGGCGAGCACCCTGGCCCCGGCGACCAGTGCGCCCGGGCCGTCGCCCTTACCGATACCGATGGCAGAGACGGCCACGTCGACGTCGGTCAGGTCGGGGAAGCTCTGCGGGACGGTGACATCCGCCTTCCGGACCTCGACCTGCCGCGACGCAGGCACGGTGACCTTGGCCGGCGTGCGAACCAGGGCCACGACCTCGTGTCCCCGTTCCAGCGCTTTATCGACGAGCGCGCTGCCGGTCCGCCCTGACGCTCCGAGTACGGCTATGCGCATGATCATTCACCCTTTAACTGAACAACTGTTGGTTACTTCAGTAAACAACCGTTGGTTAGTGATGTCAAGGCGTGAGCTGCCTGTACGGTGAACATCTGTTGCTCAACTGTTCGCACCGCTCAGAAGGGGGCGAAGATGTCGTCTCAGGAGCGCTCCGCTCCCCGTCGCCGCAATCCACGCGGGCAGGGGCAGGTTCTCAAGGCCCAGCTCGTAGACGCCGCGGCGAAGCTGCTGTCCACCCTTGATCAGCCGGAGACGCTGACGCTGCGGCAGGTAGCGCGTGAGGTCGGGGTGGCACCTGCCAGCATTTACAGCCACTTCCCCGACCTGAGCGCATTGATCCAGCACGTGCTGCGGCTGCGCTATGAGGAACTGGCCCGTTTGATGGACCAGGCCGCGCAGTCAGCCACAGATCCACTGGCCGACCTCGTCGCCCGGTGCGCGGCCTACGTGCGCTGGGGAGTCGGCCAGCCCGGCCATTACCGCACTCTCTTCGGCGGACGGATGCCGGACGACCTTGTCCCCGGATCAGCGCACGGCGCCGGGGCCGAACTGCTCGAGGCCGTCGTGACCTCCCTGGCGGCCGCCGCCGAGGGAGAGCGCAGGCAGCCCTCGGCGGAGCAGCAGTGGCAGGCCGGCCTCATGCTCTGGACCGCCCTGCACGGTCTGGTCAGCCTCTACAACGACCACGGGAACATTCCCTGGCCACCCCTGGACGACCTGATCGCCGACCTGCTCAGCCTGCACACAGCCCGCCCGGCAGACGAGATCGCGGCCCTCCTGTCCCAGTGCGGGGATGCCCCGGGCTTGGCCCCGGACTCCGTCTGACAGCTGATCACGCGCCGGGGAGGGTGCGATGCGCGTGTCCGCCTCCTCTCCCGGCGGCGCCGCCGCTCGCAACCGTCGCGCCGAAGGTCGGCGCGACGATTGCGAGCAGGACAAATAGGGGGCGGCAGAACATGGTGCGGCTGTCCGCTGACTCCGATGCCCAGCCGAAGCAGCAGAACAGGGACTCGCACCGGCGGGGTCCGGCGCTCCTGTTCGGCGAGATCCCACGGCTGCCGAGCGGCCGCCCGCCACGCCGTCTTCTCCGGACCGGACCCCCTGCCCGAGCTGGGCGACCTTGCCGACGAGGCGCTGCGGTCAGATGCGCAGCACACGTCTGGCGTTCAGATGGGCAATCTTCTCCTTCACCTGGGACGGAAGGTCAGCCTTCTCGATCGAGGCCACCGCGTCGGCCGTCACCTCGTACGGGTAGTCGACCGCGAACATGACCGCGTCGGCCCCGATGGTCAGCACGGCGGCTTGTACGGCCTCCGGGGCCAGTACCCCGCTCGTGGTGATCAGGATGTTGCTCCCGAAGTACTGCGACGGCATCCGCTGGAGCGGTTCCTCGACCCGGAGCGAGCGGTAGCGCGAGTCGATGCGGGAGCGTTGGAACGGCAGGAACTCGCCGAGGTGCCCGAGGATGAGGGTTGCGGCGGGGTGCCGGTCGAACACCCCGGCATAGATCAGCCGCATGGCGTGGCCGCCGGTTTCGGCCTGCCAGCTCCAGCTGGCCCCGTACATCTCGGGCCGTCCGCGCATCACGTGCCAGTCGTCGCAGGGCAGCGAGCCGGGATGCAGGTACAACGGCACACGGAGCTCTTCCAGCGCGCTCCACAGTTCCTCATATGCGGGGTCGTCCAGGTATCGGCCCTGCGTGTGGTCGTTGACCAAGGCACCTTTGAATCCGAGCTGCTCGACGCAGCGTTGGAGTTCGGTCACGGCGGCGGCAGGGTCCTGCAGGGGCAGGGCGGCGAACCCCCTGAAGCGGGTGGGGTGGCGGGCGATGGTCTGGGCGAGGAAGTCGTTGGCGAACTGGGCGTTGTCGACGGCGGCGCCGGCGTCGGTGTCGGCTTGGATGCCGGGGACGCTAAGCGACAGGACCTGAATGTCGATGCCGTGTGCGTCCATGTCGGGAAGACGGTGCTCCTCAAAGTCACCCAGGCGTCGTCCCCAGTCCTTGACGTACTGGTCGCTGACCTGGATCTTCTGGGGCGACGAGGGTTGGCGCGAGAACAACTCCGGGATGATGAAGGCCTCTTCCAACGCGATGTAGGTCATGGCAGGGCTCCTTCGTCGTGCCTTGTGGTGGTGTGGCGGTGATCGGAGGCGGTAGGCAGGTCTCGGACAGACTGGCCCCGCTATCAGGAGCGATGCTGCTGGCCTCGGCCTCGGGCAGCCCGGGGCAGCGTTCGATGCTCTAGGATCTGCCGTTCGCTGATCGGGACGGAGCGGAACCGAGAGCGGTGCCGCGTCGCGTACGGTGAGCGGCGCCGATCCGTGCGTACCAGTCGATGAGTTCTGGTCTGTCGACGCTGCCGGGGTCGACCACGGTGTCCTGAGCGTCTCCGCGCAGCAGACGTTTCACGGGGACTTCGAGTTTCTTGCCGGTGCGGGTGTGCGGGATACCGGGGGCTTGGATGATCTCGTCGGGTACGTGGCGGGGGGAGGCTCCGTGGCGTATGGCGTTGCGGATCTTCTCGCGCAGCACGTCGTCGACGTCGGTGCCGTCGGCGGTGGTGACGAACAACGGCATCCAGTAGTCGCCGCCGTCCTGCTCGATCCCGACGACGAGAGCTTCTGCGATCTCCTCGAGCCCCTCCACCGGGCCGTATATGTCGCTGCTGCCCATGCGTATGCCGTGGCGGTTCAGGGTCGCGTCGGACCGGCCATGCATGATCACCGAGCCCTGATCGGTGATGGTGATCCAGTCGCCGTGCCGCCACACTCCCGGGTATACGTCGAAGTAGGCGTTGCGGTAGCGGGAGCCGTCCGGATCGTCCCAGAAGAAGAGCGGCATCGACGGCATTGGCCGGAGTACGACCAGTTCCCCCACCTCGCCCCGCACCGGCTTCCCGTCCGGGCCGAAGGCTTCCACGGACACGCCCAGGCAGGGGGCGGACAGCTTCCCGGCCCAGACCGGAGTGGTGGGGGTGGCACCGAGGAACGCGGTGACCACGTCGGTGCCGCCGCTGGTACACACCACCTGTGCCCGGGGCCCGAGCTCGTCGGCGACCCAGTGCTGCAGGTCGCCGGGGAACGTCGAGCCGGTGACGCCCAGGCGCTCGAGCGAAGCCGGACAGTGGTCGGTGATCCGCACGCCGGCCTTGCGACACGCCGCCAGGTAGCCGGGGCTGGTACCCAGGACCTTCACCTCCAGGCCGGCCGCGAGCTGCCAGAGCGCATCGGTATCGGGATACGTCGGGCTGCCCTCGTAACACACGGCTGTGGCACCCAGCAGCAGACCAGCGACCAGGACGTTCCACATCATCCAGCTCGGCGTGGTGTGCCACAGCAGGCGGTCCCCGGCGCGCAGGCCAAGCTGCAGGCCCAGGTTTTTGAGGTGCTCGAGCACGACCCCGCCGTGCCCGTGCACGATGCCCTTCGGCCGTCCGGTCGTGCCCGAGGAGAACACGACCCACAGCGGATGGTCGAACGGGACGGGGCGGGGTGCGAAGTCGGCGTCGTGCTCGGTGAGCGCGGACCACCCAAGGGCGTCGGGCACCCGTGTCGCGTCCCCTACAACGATGGTCGCCGCCAGGGTCGGCAGTGCGTCGCGCAGGGCTTGTACGTCGGGGCAGCGGTCGATGTGCTTCCCGCCGTGGAGGAAGCCGGTCGCGGCGATCAGCACGGTCGGCCGGAGTTGTGTGAACCGTGCCGCGGCCGCGGCCGCGGTGTAGTCCTGCCCGCACACCGCCCAGGTCGCGCCCAGGCTGGCGGTGGCGAGGAAGGCCGCGATGGCCTGTACCCCGTTGGGGAGGTATCCCACCACCCGGTCACCCATGCGCACGCCAAGTCCGGTGAGTGCCTGCGCGAGTGAGGCGACCTGGCGACGCAGTTGGTGCCAGGTGATGGCCACCGGACCGGTGTCCTCGGTCACCGTGATGACGGCGGTGTCGGTGCCGGTCCGGTCGCGGAACACCTCGGCCGTGTAGTTCAGCGTGCTGCCGGGGAACCACACGCTTCCCGGCATGGCCTCGGTCGCCAGCGCGGGTCTCGCTGGGCGCTCGGGCAGACGGAAGTAGTCCCACACCGCGGCCCAGAAGCCGTTCACGTCGTCAACCGACCACGCCCACAGCTTGTGGTAGTCACCGCTCAGGTCACGTCCTGCGTGCTGTGAGGCGAACCGTGTGAAGTCGGTGATCCGGGCGTTTTCGACAGCCTGTGTCGTCGGGGTCCAGTCCGGTGGCTTCGTGCTCATGAGGTGTCCCCCGCCTTTGCTACTTCGAGCAGTGCGACCGTCGTGTGCACTGCCTTTGTGGCCATGGCCTCGCCCAGAGGGAGGCCATGGGTATCGGCGAGGGTGACGAAGAGCCGGTTCCCGCCGTCGCTGCAGCATGCGATCGGCAGCAGCGTCCCGGTGCCGATCGAGGTGACCAGCTCGTTCTCCCGCACCAGGGCGACGGCGTGTCCGGTCGTGGTGGCCACCCAGACTCCGTCCTGTGTCGCCCAGATTCCGTCCGGCCGGACGTCGTCGCCGATCAGGTGGGCGAGGTCGGCGTAGGTGCGACGGTCCGTGAGGGCACCGTCGTCTGCGACGGTGAAGGCGGTCAGTCGTTGCCGGGTGGTCTCGGCGACAACCAGGGTGCGGCCGTCGCCGGCGAAGGCCAGCCCGTTGGGGAACTCAACGTCTTCGGCGGCCACCTGTACCGCTCCGTCTGCAGCAACGCGCAGCAGCCGACCCGGTCGCAATGGCTCACCGGCGTGCGCGGCGAAGCCGACGTCATCCACGTAAAGGTTGCCGTGCGGGTCGCCGACCATGTCGCCGAGCGGACCGGTGGCCACCGCGCTCAGGTCCGCGTAGGTGTCGAATTGCTCACCGGTCCACACGCCGATACGCCGTTGATGCATCATGGCCCCGACCAGCCGCCCGTCCGGCAGGAACCAAAGGCCGTTGGGGATGGCATTCAGCGGAATTCCGCGCCAGGGGCCGTCGTGGTCGGTCCACAGCTTTCCGCCCTGAGTGTCGGACAGCCACAGTGCACCGCGCTGCCAGCGGGGGCCCTCCCCCCACGTCATTCCGGCCGCGTACTCCTTCACGCGCCCACCTCCTGTACCGATGCCGTCCGCGCCAGGTCGCGGGTGGCCCGCTCCAGTTCTGCCGTGTCGGCGACGAGCGCGAAGGTGTAGCGATCCGGACGGATGATTGCCGCTGCCGCCTCGTGTTCGGCAAGCCAGCGGTCGATGGCCGGCCCCGTCTCCGGGACGGCCACTACGCCGAGTTGGCGCCATAGCTGCTGCACGTCCACGGACACTTCGGAGGTGACCTCCCGCTTCCCCACGACGGTGAAGCCGTATCCGCTCACATCGTCCAGCTTCTCCCCGTTCGCGCCGCGTGGCTGCGGGCTCAGTTGCCCGATGGCTCCGCCGGGCTGGGCAACCACGCCTGGCCCTAGCAGCGGCCGGTACCTCTCGATCGTCTGCGTTCCGTTCAGCTCCGGGAACGCGCCCATTCCGAGGGCTTCGATCAGGTTGGACTGCCGAGCGGATTCCTCAATGTAAGGGCGCACGTGCGCAGCCCGCTCGCTTTCGTAGGTGTCGAGCAGGGCTTGGGGACTTTCGCCCTTGACCACGGCGGCGAGCTTCCACGCCACGTTCGCGGCATCGCGCAGCCCGGAGCACATGCCCTGGCCGAGCATGGGAGGCATTTCGTGCGCGGCGTCGCCGGCGAGCAGCAGGCGGTCGGACCGCCAGCCGTGCACGAGCCGGGCGTGCCATTCGTAGGTGTCCGTACGCATGATGCGGTAGCTGCCCGGTTCCAGCCAGCGGCTCAGCAGGTCGTACACCGACTGCGGTCGTTCGAGCTCTGCCGCGTCGTCCTCGTCGAGCAGCATGAACTCGAAGCGGAGCATGGGCGGGAAGATCGGGACGTAGGTCACGGGCCGCTTCCCCTCGCACCAGATGAATCCGCTGTCCGCTGGGAGCTGTGCAGGGTGTTCGAAGGGGTGGATGTCGACGATGAGGGAACGCTGAGTGCCGTGGAGGTCCTCGACTTCGGCGTTCATCGCCTGCCGGACGAAGGAGTTGGCGCCGTCGGAGCCGACGGCGTAGCCAGCCGTGAGAGTGGTTTCGGCTCCGGTCGACCGGTCGAGCAGCGTGAGCCGCACCGCTTTGTCGTCCTGCTCGATCGCGGTGGCCGTCCAGCCGAACCAGAGGTCCGCGTTCGCGTCGGCCGCCAGCAGACCCCGCAGCCGCGACTCGAAGTCGGGCTGGTGGAACTGGTAGTCGGTGCGCCAGCCCTGGTCAGACTCCTCCTCGGGCAGCGTCTGTTGGAGGAAGGCCTGCCCGTCCTCCCGGTGGAGTGTCCAGGAGGCTTGGCGCAGGAACTGGTGTTCCATGTCCTGCGCGCCGAGGGTCTGCAGAAGGCGCATGGTCTCGTCGTCGAGATGCGTGGCGCGCGGATGCTGGCAGACGAGTCGGTTGGGGTCGATGGCGGCGACCCGGAGCCCCTTCATGGCCAACAGTCGTGCGAGAGCCAGTCCGACCGGGCCGCAGCCGACGACGGCGATGTCGTAGGTGTCCATGATGCGCTCTTTCATTTTGTGTGTCCGGCCGTCGGCTCTTTGGCGCGCGGCGCGGGGGCGAGACGGCCCTGATTCTGGGATGTCCGTCCGCCGACAGCCAGGGCGAGGGCTGCGCCGAGGACGGCGGGGACGGCGAAGAGGACGAAGTTCCAGCGGGGTTCCAGGCCGGCCGCGAGGATCCAGCCGCCGAACGTGGGGCCGGCGATGGCGCCGGTGCGGCCCACCCCGAGCGCGACACCCACCGCGCTGGCCCTTGCGGTCACCGGGTAGGAACGTGAGATGTACACGTTGATCAGTCCCTGGACGCCGACCGCGCCGCAGCCGCCGACTATCACGATGCCGTAGAGCACTGGCAGCGGCAGTTGGGCGCTCATGGCGACGATCGCGGCGGCTCCGAGGGCGAAACTGGCCGTGATCGGGCCCCTCGATCCGGCACGGTCAGCCAGCAGCGCCATCGCGAGCCCGCCGACGGTGGCACCGAGGTTCAGCAGCACGAGGAAGGTCTGTGAGTCCTGCAGCGGATAGTCCGCCGTCTGCATCAGCCGCGGCAGCCAGGTGTTCATGCCGAAGATGAGCAAGAACGACAGGGCCGCCATGGCGCAGAACATCAGGGTGGTGCCGCGGTAGGGCGGTCTGAGCACCAGCCGGACACCACGGTTGCCGAGGTCGGGGGTCGACGCGCTGACCGCCTGGCGGTACTCCGTGGACTCGGGCAGCCAGACGAAGGCCATGGGCAGCAGAAGCAGACCGGCGATGCCGCCGACCAGGTACTCCTGGTGGAAACTGTGCCCACTCAGCAGTGTGTTGGCGACGAGGGCCGCGGACGAACCGCCGATGGCGGTCCCACACTGGACGATGCCCGAGTAAAGGTTCTTTCGCCTGTCCGGGGCCAGTTCGAAGATCAGTGGGCCCATCGCCGGGTAGATCGCACCGACACCGAGCCCAACGACGAATCGGCCGGCGCCGAACAGTGATGGAAGGGGTGCCACGGCGCAGGCGAACATCCCGGCACTGACCACCGCGATACTGATCAGGGTCGTGCGGCGCCGGCCAAACCGGTCGGTGAACTGGCCGACCAGCAGGGAGCCGACGAGCATGCCGATCGGAGTGAGGCTGCCGAGCAGGCCGACGAAGGCGACGGAGAGGTGCCAGGGACGGTAGCCCAGCAGCAGCGGAGTGGTCGCACCGTAGGCGACGAGGTCGAAGCCCTCCAGTGTCATCACAGCCAGGCCCACGGCGAGCGCGGTGCCTGACCGCGATGAAGGGCCCGGGGACGGTTGGCCGCGCCGACGGACGAAGGCTGGTGTGCTCAATGTTCCGGCTCCGATTTCAGCAGTCTCACCCGTCGCGACTGCTGACCGCGGCGCTGCGGGAAAGGGGGGAGGTGTCTGTGTGCGGCTCGCCGACGGCGGGTCGGCGCAGGAATGCGGCTCGGGTCCCCATCCGTGTGATGCGGGCGGGGCAACGCGCCTCGTCGCGGTTTACGGTGTCGGGCGCTCTCAGTTATTGGCCTTATGGGCGCCGGCCATCAGCGCGGCCAGGTCTTCGGGAGCGAGAAACGACGGCGGCGGCGGAGGCCCCCAGGTGTAGAGCGCCTGCATTCCTTCGAAGGATCGTGGCGTCCACAGCTGGTCGTCGACGATGCAGTCCATGTCGGCGTAGTACTCGCTGAAGTTGCCGGCCGGATCCTTGAGGTACCAGAAGAAGTTTGAGCCGATGTGATGGCGGCCGAGCCCCCACACATGGCGTTCCGGGTGCTCGGTGAGCATGCGCGTGGCGCCCCGGCCCACCTCGTCGACATCCGTCACCTGCCAGGAGGTGTGGTGCAGGAAGTTGAGCGGCGCCTGCTGCACCAGGACGTTGTGGTGGTCGGTGGAGCAGCGCAGGAACGCGGCTGAGCCGGGCACAACATCGCTGACCTTGAATCCGAGTCCTTCGGTGAAGAACCGCTGTGTCGACTCCTGTTCCACCGAACCGATGACGACGTGGCCCAGGGCCAGGGGCCGGACCGGGTCGGTGCGGGAGAGTACGGGTGCTCGGGTGCCGGCACGGTCCAGGCGTCCGGGACCGTTGTACGGGGTGGCCGGGACGGTGATCCGGGTCAGCCGGGGTGCGATGCGCACTTCCACCGAGATACCGGCGATGGGTTCCCTGGTACGCAGGGCGTTGACGTCGGGTTCGCAGGACAGCTCGAGCCGTTCCAGGTTCGCGGCGATCCGGTCCAGGTCGTCGCCGTCGTCGGCGGCGACCGTCATCGCCAGCAGGCGCCGGACGGGGGAATGTTCGAGGAAGAACTGTTCACCGCCTTCGACGGTGACGAACCGTCCGGGTGCCACCTGTTCGAGTCCGAAGTCGACGTAGTAGTCGGCAGCCTCGGCCACGTTCGGCACGCCGACGGTGAGTGACTGCAGTCTGTGCAAGGCCATGGTGGTGCCCTTCTCTCAGGCGGCGACGCAGGTCTGCCGGAGCTGTCCTATGCCCTCGATGCGGGTGATGACCTCGTCTCCTGGCCGCAGGTAGCGCTGAGGGGTGCGGGCGTGTCCGACTCCTGCGGGAGTGCCGGTGAAGATCAGGTCGCCCGGCAGCAACGGGCAGACCGCGGACAGCCCTGCGATCAATTCGGCGACCGGGAAGATCATCGACGAGGTGCGGGACTTCTGGACGCTCTCCCCGTTGACGAGGCATTCGATCGCCAGGTCGTCCGGATCCGCGAACTCGTCGGCCGTAACCAGTACCGGCCCGGTCGGCGCGAAGCCGGGGAAGGACTTGCCGAGGGAGAACTGCGGGACGGGGCCGACGGACTGCACCTCGCGCTCGGAGTAGTCCTGCCCCGCGGTCAGCCCGGCCACGTAGGACCAGGCGTCCCCGGCGGCCACGTGCTCCGCCCGGCGCCCCATCACCACCACAAGCTCGGCTTCCCAGTCGACGCGGCCGCTGGGCAACCTCAGCTGCGTGTCCGGGCCGGTCAGGGCCGTGGCGAACTTGGTGAAGACCGACGGGGACTCAGGCGCCGCCAGGCTGGCCTCTTCGGCGTGGCCACGGTAGTTCAATCCGATCGCGAACACCTGCCGCGGCGTCGGCGAAACGCTGCCGTCCGGCCCAGTCGATCCGTGGGCGCCTGCAGGCTCCACCTTTGCAGCCCACGACCGGAACGCGTCCCACTCCTCGAACACTGCCAGCGGATCAGCCGAAAACCGACCAGCACTGGCTCGCTCGACATCGATCACCGCCTCTCCGGTCACCAGACACATCCGTCCGGATCGGGTCGTCGTCCTCATGGTGCGCTGCCTCCGGTGCTCTCGCTGCTGAATGTCTGGAGTCAACGCCCTCTCCGTCGATACGTCAATGAAATCTCGAGATTTTTATAAAATACCTAGAGGGGCTAGTATCTTCGACATGACCACGACCCGCTCCATGACACGCGCCGAGGAGATCTACAAGCGGCTGCGCGCGGACATCCTCAACGGACGGCACGAGCCCGGTTCACGTCTGCGCGTGGAAGCCCTGAAGGACAGCTATGGCGCCAGCAGCGGGGTACTACGGGAGGCGCTGCCCCGGCTGGTCGGCCAAGGACTGGCGACCTTCGCGCCGCAGCAAGGGTTCCGGGTCGTCACCGTCTCCCCCGAGCGCCTGCAGGAGCTGACCGAGGCCCGCGTATTCATCGAAACCCACGTGGTCCAGGAGTCCGTCGCCGCCGGCACCATCGAGTGGGAGTCCGATCTGCTCGCGGCACACCACCATCTCGCCCGCACTCCGTACTTCAGCGACGACGGAGCCCTCGGCGAACGCTGGCTGAACGCCCACGCCCGCTTCCACCGCGTCCTGCTGGAGGGATGTCCCAACCGGCAGCTGCGGGACATCGCCACACAGCTGCGCGATGCCGCTGAGGTCTACCGCTGCTGGGCCCGCACACCGGCCGAGCACAGCCACCGCGATGTCGCCGCAGAACACAAGATGATCTGCGATCGCGCCATCGCCCGGGATGTACCAGGCGTCGTCGAGGCACTCAGCCAGCACATCAACATCACCGCGCAACTACTGCTCAACGCTTACGGGCGGCACGAGGAAAAAGGCAAGCAGGACCCCGGCCCCCCATTTGGTTGTTGAAAGAAACGCGCTGGTCAGCGAGCCTGCCTGCCTCTCCCCGTGGTCTCGGCGGCGGTCGTTCACCGCGCCCAGGCAGTCGGTGTTCATCTAAGAGGCCGCGCAGATAGGCTGCGCGGGGAGCCCTGGCAGCAAGGCAGGCACAGGTTCCGGTGATCATGGAATTGCGACGCTCTGGACACCGCCACCGCCGCCACCGGCCCCGCTCTGCAGCAGCTCCTCCGTGAGCTGGACCGCTTCGCGCACGAAGGGCCGACCAGGGAGGAGACGGCCGCAGCACTGCGCTACACGACGCGGGTCACCGCCCTTTCCCTCGCCTCCCAAAGCAGCCTCGCCTCCACTCTCCTGTCCCACCTCACGCTCGGCCAGCCCCTGGACTGGCTGGTCGCCTTCACGCGGCGCCTTCAGGACGTCAGCGCAGCCGAGGTGAAGGAGGCGGCCGCCACGTTCTACACCCCCGCCCGCTTCGGCGGCGTCATCGTCGGCGACCTGAAGAACCACGAGATAAGCGGCCCAGATGATGGAAATGACTGAGAAGCCGTGTCTCAACCGAACGTGATCCCTTGATTCCTGCTGGTCAAGCATGGTTTCGCTCGGGTTGAGGGAGGCATCGCGACATCTTGTGTCCGCTTCATGGTCGAGGGGCGTGCGGTGGCGTCGGTGCTGGGAATGCTGCAGGAGCGAGAGGCGTCTGCTCGTGTGCGGGTGGAGGGCTTGCGGGAGGAAGTCGCGCGGTTGCCTGAGGTGTTGGAGGCCGCGGAGATCGAGCTGGACCGGCGGGTGATCGCGCGGGAGGAACTGGTCGAGGCCCTGGCCGTCTCCGCGGCCGAGTCCACTGCCGTGACCGGGACCGAGGCGGAGGAGGAAGCGGCGCCATCGCTCGCGCCGGTGCCGGGCTCGACGGTGCCGCCCTGGTGGGAAGGGCTGCCGGTGACGGTTCTAACGCCGGACCATCAGCGGATTCTGGGCGTGCTGGAACAGCAGCGATCCACGGGTCACGGGCCGCTGGGAGCCAAGGAGATCGCGGTGGAACTGGGCCTTGGGGCGACGCCGGCGAAGGTCTAGGGGCTGCGGTCGAAAGCCCGGCGCCTCGCGGAGCGCGGGTGGCTCCTCTTGGAGGCGTCGGGGGCATTCAGTGCCGGTCGGCGGCCCGTGGCTGCCAGACGCCGGCTCATCCGCGTGACCATCGACCACCGGATCATCGCCTCGCTGGTGGCGGGCAGGGCCTCGTAGTCCGGGCCAGACGGCGGGAGTTCATCAACCATGCGAACGCGCGCTCTGCCACCCACCGCCTCGGCAGCACCACGAACCCTGTCATGTCGTCGGTGCGCTTGACGATCTCCAAGGTCAGGGCGAGGACGTCCCGGCACCAGCCGCCGGTGTAGCCGCCGTCGGCCCAGACGAGGGTGATGTCGCGGTGCAGGCGGCGCAGCCGGGTCAGCAGGCCTGCCGCGGCGTCCCGGTCGCCGATGTTCGCAGCGGTGAGCGTGACGACCAGGAGCAGACCGAGGGTGTCGGTCACGATGTGCCGTTTGCGGCCCGGCACCTTCTTCCCGCCGCCGTAGCCGCGTGCGCCGGCACCGTCGCGGCGGCCCGCACCGACTGCGCGTCGATGATCCCCGCCATGGGCTCGGCCTCGCGGTCCTCGCGCTCACGGACCTCCCCGCGCAGCCGGTCGTGGAACTCGGCGATCAGCCCGTGCTCGCGCTAGCGGCGGAAGAAGGCGTAAAACCGGCTCCAGCCGGGGAAGTCCGCGGGCATCGCCCGCCACGAGATCCCGCCCGCGACCAGGTAACGGATCGCGTCCAGCAGCTGCCGGTGACAGTAACCCTCGGGCCGTCCGCCCCGCCCCTGAAGCCAGGCGGGCACCGGCAACAACGGCCGGACCTCCGCCCACTCCGCGTCCGTCATGTCCGACGGATACCGGCGAACCCGACCAGGATGATCGGCAGCGTTGCCGTACACGTGCGCGAGGCAATCGCACGACCCGGCGGGCGAGTTGAAGTCAACGGGCTCGAGCGCGTACAACAACGACAACAGGGCCTCCGGGAACCGCTCGGAATGGGGTCGCACCCCCGAGCTACCAGGAGGCCCTGCCTTCATGCGCGTACCGCCGGAAGATCACCCGACCAGGACTCCGTTCAATCCACACGTTCCAAGACCGGTTGAGATACGGCTTCTCAGGCCCTCGCTGGGTGTCCCTGTGATGATCGTGATGATCGGGGTGCGGTGCTGGTTGTCGGCCTGGCTGCTGGGCCTTGACGGCGCTGATCCGGGCAGTGCGCGGCACGCGGATGACCTGGGGGTTCCATTCCGTGAGCGCTACCAGAATCGACATGGTAACGATAAAAATCGACACGGTGTAGACTTTTGCTGGAGAGGGCGCCCCGGCTCCTCGCGAGACCTCTCTGGAGGAACAATGGAGAAGCGGAACTGGCTCATCACCGGCGTCAGCACGGGCCTGGGGCGCGCTTTCGCCCAAGCCGCCCTGGCCGCCGGGCACACCGTCATCGGCACCGTCCGCTCCGAGAAGGACCTGCGGGCCTTCGAAGAGCTCAGGCCCGGGCACGCTCACGGCCGTATCCTGGACGTGACGGATGGTGACGCCGTCTCCGGCGCAGTCGCGGAGGTCGAGCGGAGCGTCGGCCCTCTGGACGTCGTCGTCGCCAACGCCGGCTACGGCCTGGAGGGGACCTTCGAGGAAACCCCGCTGGCCGAGGTGCGACGGCAGTTCGAGGTGAACGTGTTCGGGGCGGTGGCCACCCTGCAGGCGGCGCTGCCCCACATGCGCCGCCGCCGCCGCGGACACCTGATGGCCGTTACCTCCATGGGCGGGCTCATGGCCGTGCCCGGCATGTCCGCCTACTGCGGCAGCAAGTTCGCCCTGGAGGGAATCCTGGAGGCGCTGGGCAAGGAAGTCGCGCAGTTCGGAATCCATGTGACGGCGATCGAGCCCGGCTCCTTCCGCACCGACTGGGCCGGACGGTCCATGGCACGTGCCGCGCGGACCGTCGACGACTACGACGAGTTGTTCACCCCCATCCGCGAAGCGCGGCAGAAGGCCAGCGGGAACCAGCTGGGCAATCCGGCCATGGCGGGGGAAGCGGTCGTGCACATCACGACGGTCGAGCAGCCGCCGGCCCACCTCGTCCTGGGCTCGGACGCGCTGCGGCTGGTCACCGCCGCACGCACGGCCGTGGACGAGGACATCCGCGCGTGGGAGACACTCTCGCGTACGACCGACTTCGCCGAGGGCGCTCAGCTCTGATGCCCGGCCACCATTCCGCGCGCAGCCGTCGCACCATCGAGCGCAAGGGGGATGTCCGGGAGCGGGCCATCCTCGACACCTGCGAAGCCCTGCTGGCGCACAAGGGCTACGACGCCATGACCGTCGGCGACATCGCCCAGGGCGCCGGCATCACACGCGGGGCCCTGTACTTCTACTTCGGCTCAAAGCAAGAAGTGGTCACGGCACTCGTGGCCCGGACCGTCGAGCACCTGTGGGAACGGTCCCGGGGCACCGCGCAGACCGACGAGCCACGCCAGGCCATCGCAGCAGCCATGCAGCGCACGGTCGAGCTGTGGAACGAACACGGCCCGGTCATGCGCACGGCGATCGACCTGTCGTTGACCGTGCCGGAGATCGGTGAACTGTGGAAGCACACGGCTGACCTGTTCATCGCGGCCATCACCGCCGTCCTGGAACGCGCCGGCATCCAGGCCGGCGCGGCACCGGACCAGGCCTCGGCGATGGCACGCGCCCTGTGCTGGATGATCGAGCGGACCTTCTACCACGCTTCACAGGAATCCCGCGAGAAGCTCGAAGAGGCGTCGGCGACATGCGAACACATCTGGCTGACCAGCGCCGGCCTGATCAGGTGAGGTATCTGCCATGGACGCGGTGAGGCGCGGAACCATGAAGTCCGGGTCGAGCCTTGCCCTCGTGAAGTGGACACCTGTTCGCGTCGTTATGCGGCGAGGGTGCTGGTGACCAGATGCTGTTCGCAGGCGATCGGAGCCCCAGCTCCTCACCCCAGGGCCGCCGCCGGTCTGCCCTCGGGGGCGCGCGGCACGGGTACGGTGTCCCGGGCGGTCAGGTCCAGGTCGAGATGTCTGTTCCTATCCAGCTCGAACCGGCCGTAGGGATTCACGTGGGTCCAGAACAGCGGGGAGAGCGCCCGCCGGTCCGCGTCAGTGAGGGTGTCAGCCCACTTCGGACCGGCGAGGACCTGCTGCATCAGCAGCGTGTTGACGTGGACCAGGGCGGACTGGAGTAGATGCAGCGCGAGCATGGACACCTCCTGGGACTCCTTGTCCTGTCCGGCCAGGTCACCGTCCTTGCCGTAGAAAAGGTCCTTGTTCGCAGAATTCCAGTTCTCCACCACCTGCAAGCCCTCGTGAATCTCCTGGCGCAGTTCGACGTCGGCGAGGTAGTCACAGATGAAGGCTGTCCGAACCGCGCGCCCCAGCTCCTCGATCGCCTGGTAGGTGGGGTGCTTGGGGCCGCCGCGGGTGAAGCGGCGCAGGACCTGCTCGGCCTCGGCGGTGCCCGGGACTGTAAATCGTTCGGCCCTGCCTCACTCTCGGTGGTGACGGAGGGTGGCGCTATCCGAGGAGGATGCGGTGGCGGAGGAGGGAGAAGCCTGCTCGGCCGTGCATCTGGCGCGCGATTCACTTGGTCTTGGTGTTGACGCCTTCGGTGGGGCCGTTGCTGTACGGAAGTGTGAGTGCGGCATCCACGGCGTCGCGGTCTCGGTCCAGGCCCCGGGTGAAGGCGTGCAGATGAGGCAGATCGGCTGAGCGAACCTCGACGATCCAACGCGAGAGCCCGTCGGCAATTCCTGCGCAGGGCGTCAGGAGTTTCGCGAAGCTCCGGACAACGGCGGCCAGTTGGGTCATCTCGGGGCAGGCGGCGGTGAGCCGTGCCAGAAGATCGTGATGTTCGGCCTTGAGGTTGTCGGGCCTGGTGAGGATCATCCGGGCGAGCCGGCGCGGGGAGATGTGGCTGCGGTCGGCGTCCGCGCGGCCCTGGTTGATGTACTTGTGCAGGAGGTTCAGGCAGCCGGCGAACCCGAGGGTCTTGATCTCTTCGAAGAGGTGCTGCCGAGACGCCACCCAGCCACAGGCCGCCCTCGGCATCGCGTGATCAAACCGGACAGACTCTCTGACGACGCCGCCCTGGGGCGGATGCCACCGCCGGAAAGGTGCACACGATCGACGCGGGCGCGGCAGCGGGGCCGGGGGCGGTGGAGTCGGCTCAGGCAGTCGCTGTGGGAACGAGGTGGTCGAGTCCCTGCGCACTGCCCGTCACGGCCTCGATCGAGCGCGGCAGCATGATGCTCTCGTAGGCGCGGACGGCGTCGTCGACGCTGGATTCGGTGACGAGGGCGTGGGCGAGGTCGGAGCCGTCGAGCATAGCGAGATTGGCGCCCAGCCCGACCGGGGGCATCAGGTGCGCGGCGTCGCCCAGCAGCGTGACGCCGGGAACGTGCTCCCAGGTGTGCGGGGCGGGCAGGACGAAGAGGGACCGGTTGATGAACCCGCTGTCGCTGTTGCGCAGGATGTAGCGCAAGCTCTCGTCCCAGCCGTCGAACATCGTCAGCAGGTGCGTCCGTACAGTCCGCTCGTCGCCGAGGTCGATTCCGGCAGCCACATGCCGTCCATCTTGACCTGCTGTCATGCCCCGGTGACGAGATAGCAGCGGAGGTGGCTCGGCTGCGGACCCTCGGCGCCACCGACCTCGACGTTGGGCAGGGCGACGTCCCGTGGACGTGTCTGATCGGCCCGAAGGGTGATGAGTTCTACGTCCTCTCCCTGTCACACTGACGGCTGGTCGTCCAGCACTGGGCTCGGCGCGCCGGTGGTGAGCGCGCTGAGGATGAGGTCGGGGTCCTGGGCGAGCGGCAGCTGCTCGACAGGGTTGGGTGTGGCTCTCTCTCCTCGCGGGAGGCGTTGAGCTGCTCGTTGGGTGACGGGGGCCTGCCCGACTCTCTGTTGCGCTCCTCGCAGCAGCAACCGCCTACCGCGGCTCCCGCTTCACCGGCGCGTGTACACGCGGAACTCGTTGCCGTCGGGGTCGGCCAGCAGCACTGCGCCCTCCCCGCCGTGGGCGGGGTCGAGACGCTTCGCCCCGAGGGAGAGCAGGCGCTCGACCTCCGCTTGCTGATCGTCGTCCGGTGCGAGGTCGAAGTACAGGTCCTTGCCGGGGGCCGGCATGAGTGGCGGACCACCCCAGGTGATCTTCGTACCGCCGTTCGGTGACTGGATGGCGGTCTCCTCGTCCTGGTCCCAGACCAGCGGCCAGCCCAGCGCCTCGCTCCAGAAGTAGCCCACGGTCTGCGAACCATCACAGGCGAGCGCTCCGATGAAGCCGCAGCCGGCAAGGAAATCGTTGCCCGGCTCGATGACACAGAATTCGTTGCCCTCGGGGTCGGCGAGTACCACATGGGACGCGTCCGGTCCCTGGCCGACGTCAGCGTGCTGCGCACCAAAGTCGAGCGCCCTGGCCACGGTCTCCTGCTGGTCCTCCAGGGAGGAGCTGGTCAGGTCGAAGTGCAGCCGGTTCTGGGCGGACTTCTGCGTTTGGGAGGGACGGAAGCCGAGGCGGTAGCCGGCGACATTCCCGGACAGCAGGGCGACGCCATCGTAAGAATCGTCGGCTCTCTCCAAGCCCAGGACGCCGGACCAGAAATGCGCTAGGCGCTCGGGCTGGTGCGCGTCGAAGGAGATTGCGAAGAGTCGGCTGCTCATTGCCCCACGCATCCTCGGTCCGTTGAGTGCCAACGGTCGGCAGGGCGCCGTGTCAGCGCCTCGAACGAGGATCCTATGAGCGGGCCAGCCTCAGTTGCAGCCGAGTATTCCGCGACCCCGGAGCCGGAGCTGCACCCTTCGCGGCCCGGGCTGCGCCCCTTGTTCAAGCCGTCATACAAGGCGCCGTGGCCACGGCGGTGTTCCGGCGCGAGCGCCAGGTCCACCAGTGTGTGAGCGACACAGTTCGAGGATGATTTCGGGCCGGGACTCTGAACGGCGAACCTAGCGGAAGTCGTCCGCGTGCTCTTCCGCCCACGAGCGGAACGTACGCGCCGGCGCGCCGGTGATGTCTTCCACCGTGGAGGTGATCAAGTTCGATTCGTGCCGCGTTTCAGCGCTGGCCAGCAGGGCCTCCACGAGAGCGGGTGGCCTGCCGTCGGCGAGCATCTGCTGTCGTGCGACCTGCACGGGGACCTTCTCGAAGCGGGTCGTGCGGCCGATCGCTTCCCCGATCGCGTGTACCTGCTCGGCTCTGCTCAGGACCTGCGGGCCGGTCAGGACGTGTTTGGCGCCCGCATGCGCGTCATCGGTCAGCGCATGTACCGCCACGGCCGCGATGTCGCGTTCGTGGATCACCGCCGTGGCGGCGATATCGGGACCGCGGACGACGTGCGTGGTGCGGATCTGCTCGGCCCACCCGCGCGAGTTGGAGGCGATGGTGTTCGACCGCAGGACGGTCCACTCCAGGCCGGACTTTTCGATCAGGCGCTCCATGTCGGCGTGGAGCTGTTTGATCGGGTCGGTCTGCGGTTCGGCGTCCTCGTTCACACCCGAAGATGAGAGATAGACGATGCGGCGGGCATGGCGTGCAATCGCCTCCAGCACGGCGGGCGCGCCCTCGGCCGTGAGGAAAGGCCAGATCAGGAACACTGTGTCGCTCCCGGTCAGCGCCCTCTCCAGGGTATCCGGCTCGGACAGGTCCCCGCCTACGACCTTGGCTGTGGGCAGATACAGCCGTCTGTCGATCAGCGTGCGTCCGCGGGCGGTTGCATAGGCGAGAAAGACTGCGCGGCAGCGGAGCGGTTGCCGTCGCCCTGCAGGCACATGCCTTGCTTCCGTTCGACGTCGAACGTGACGGAGCCGTCGGCGGGGAATCGGCCGAGGGCGAGGAAATCACGGGGTAGTCACGCGAGTCGCCCTGGTCGGTGACGCCGCGGGGCTGGGCGACCGCTGCAATTGCCTTCCGCGGGCACTGGCAAGCCCGCCGCCGATCAGGCGGATGCCGCGCGCCGACCAGGTGGAGGTTTCTGCGCTGGGGAGCCCAGCCGGTGTCTCAGCCACCGGTTTCCCCCGTGCTGCTCGGTGAGCCACTACTGCCAGGAGAGGCGCTGATGCTGCCGGAAGGACTGGCGGAGGGCCTGGTGGAAGGAGTCGCTGTTTGCGAGGGCGCGCTGGGACGGCGGCTACTGGAGCTTCGGGCGGTCGGCGTGGCCTTCACTGGTGGCGGTGCACTGGTGGTGGCGGGAGGCCGAGAGACCGGTGATTTACTACGCGTTGCCGTCGGCAGAGGACGCCGGATCCCGTCACTGTTCCGGTCCTGGACGCCCCGTCTTGCTGGGTGCGTGGTCACACGCTCCGATGAGTCGGGTGCGTCGGTGACGCGGACGCCAGACTCTTCGGGGGAGGGCTGTTCCGGGATCGGGGCTGCTCGTGGGGCTGTCGGCTGGGAAAGCACCGAAGCAGTGGCCACGCCTCCGAGGACGGTGAACGCGGCTGCGGCAAGCGACCTCACGGCATACTTCTTCAACCGCGACGGTCGGTCGCATCGGTCTGTCGGCAAGTCCTGCATGGGAGTTGCTGCCCCAGGAAGGGGGGACCCGGAGGTGTCCTGTCCCTCGCTGCAGCGGACCTCCGGCATCTCTGCGCCCACGGCTGGAGCGCCGTCCGTCCGATCGCTCAACTGTGCCATGCCGGGGTCGTGTGCCCCGCACTCCGGACAGGTTACGGCGCCGTTAAGCGTGCGGCTGCACGGGATGCAGTAGTCCATGAAGCGACCGTTCTCAGTCCTTGCAGTGGCGGGAGGAGAGATGCGCCCAAGCCAGGCAGCAGTCAGCGACGAGGAAACACCGCATGGTTTGTTCCGGGCCGATCTTTGGCATCTGCGAACCTCACTTACCGGTCCACGGGCGGGTCACCGGTTACTGGGGTCAACGGAGCGGATCGAATGAGTGCTCAGTCGGTGACTGAATAGTGAGGTATGTAACTCTGGCAGAAGGGTCGTTGACGACCGGGACGGCGCGGAGGCCTCGGCGTGCGAGCCGATGGTTGCATCTCGATACGGGCCGACCACTGCTCACACCCCACGGATCGACCTCCCTTGCGCGCAATGATTCTTTCGCTCCCGCGATGTCTCAGGACAGGGAGGGAAGGCAGTGAGAATTGATCACTTCTCCGTCTCACCTGGGTGGCGCGCCGCGGGCGGACGGTCGGCCACCGGTTGCAGGCACGAAAGGCAATGGCCCTGGTCCCACCTCGGCGCCCGACACCACCCCGTCATGCAGCATGCGCCAAGGTGTGGGCGGCCAGGCGTTCCGGGTGAAGGGCGGATCCTTGCCCAGCGCGACATCGACTGGGAGTGCAACAAGCGTGAACAGCACGCCCTCGTGGCCTGCGTCACCGCCGCTGTCGTCCGCCGCGACCGCCGAACTGGTCAGTTGCACAGGCTCTGAGCGCCACTTCCACCTCCATGCGGGGTTCCATCTCTATCCGGTCATTCCTTCTTCCGGCCAGTAGACACGGAACTCCATGAATGGAACGCTCCCTACAAAACGTGGACGGTTCACACGCCGTTCGCATCCACCAGCCGGCCTGCTCCGGCTCGCCTCGCCGCTCCATCCTGGGATGCGAAGCGCACCTCCCAACAGCCCGCGTCAGGCGCTGAACGAACACGTCGAGTTTGGGGCAGCACGACATGTCGCGCCCTCTGTGGCACGCTTCAACGAGCTACGGACGCGCAGCGCACGCAGGTTTTCGCCGCCGGGCGAACTTCGAGGCGCCCCGTCGCAATCGGCTCACCACATTGCTCGCAGCGCCCGTAGTCGCCTCTTTCCAATCGCTCCAGGGCGTGATCGAGATCGTTCAGATGCTCGCGCGCCTGGGCCAGCAGGGCGGCGACGTGCGCCCGCTCGAAGGCCGTGCTCGCCCCCTCCGGGTCGTGCTCGTCGTCAATGGCCACCAGTGCGTTCGCCTCGACGATCCCTTCGAACTCACGGCTCAGGGCGGATATCCGCTGCAGTGTGCCGACACGGTCGGCCGCGAGCAACGCACGCATCGACTCGCTGGGGGGTGCGGGAAAGGCGGCATTGGTGCATGGATCGCTCATATGAGAGGAAACCTCTTCGCCTTGGGTCCAATTCCCGGGTGCCTAAGCGGTGACGTGGGCGGCCACGCTCGTACTGCTTCGGCCACGGGACGTCGTCACGGAGCACGTGGGCCGCGCGGAGCGGCCAGGTCGGGTTGCGCAGAAGTTCGCGCGCGAGCATGATCGCGTCAGCCGAGCGATCCACGAGGATTTGGTCGGCCTGCTCCGGTGCGGTGATCAGGCCGACTGCGGAGACGGGCAGGGCCGCGCCCTCGCGGACGGCTCGGGCGAAGGGAACCTGGTAGCCGGGCTCCACTTCGATACGGGCGTTGTGGACGAGGCCGCCGCTGGTGACATCCACCAGATCGACGCCGTGGGCCACCAGGTGCCGCGACAGCTCGACCGTCTCCTCCGGCGTCCAGCCGCCGTCGGCCCAGTCCGTGGCCGAAAAGCGTACGAACAGCGGGCGGTCCTCCGGCCACTGCGCCCGTACGGCGTCGGTGACCTGGACGAGGAAACGGCTGCGCCCGTCGAGACCGCCTCCGTACTCGTCGCCGCGGTGGTTGGACAGCGGTGACAGGAATTGGTGCAGCAGATAGCCGTGCGCGGCGTGGATCTCCAGGACCTCGAAGCCGGCTGACAGCGCCCGCGCGGCGGCCTCGCCGAAGGCCCGGACCAGAGCGCGGATGTCGTCCGCGCCGAGCTCACGTGGGGCCGGCCAGTCCCCGAACGGCAGCGGTGACGGTGCCACCGTCTGCCATCCTCCCGCCTCCGGTTCGACGTACCCGCCCCCCTCCCAGGGCGGTGCCGTCGACGCCTTGCGGCCGGCATGGGAGATCTGGATGCCGGCAATGGCCCCCTGCCCATGGACGAAGTCGGTGATCCGCTTGTACGCGGCGGCTTGCCCGTCATCCCAGATGCCGGCGTCGGAAGGGGTGATCCGGCCCTCAGGTTCCACTGCCGTGGCCTCTTGCATGACCAGGCCGGACCCGCCGCGTGCCAGGGAACCGAGATGGACCAGATGCCAGTCCTGCGGATAGCCGTCGACCGAGCTGTACTGGCACATGGGGGCCACCCAGGCCCGGTTCGGAAAGGTCGTGCCGCGGAGGGTGAGCGGCGAGAACAGACGGCTCATCGGAGGCCTCGCAGAGGGGACGTAGGACGCCGGGTGCCCCGCAGCCGTCGAGCCGTGACGGCCTGGGCTCCTGCGGGCGCCCCTCACGGTGGGTGCACCCGAGTACCCGGCCGCTCGTGGCACAACCACGGCCAGGGGTGCTTCACCCACTCGGATGTCCCGGTACGTGGCGGTCCGGGCCGTGGTCCGGGTCAGGCGGCATACCGCCGACGATGTCGACGCGCGCCGACATCGCCGCGATCGTTCGGGAAGAGGGGATTTTGAACGAGAAGCACATTCCACAAGCACTGTTCCGCGCTCCTCGTAAGGCGGGGCGTTTGAAGCCGAGAGGAGACTCCGTGCTGCACAAGCGGCTGGAAGACGCCCTGGCCCACGCGAGCTGAACAAGATCCAGCTCGCCGCCCGGACGGGACTGTCGCGCACGACCGTCCAGGCGGCTTTCCAGACCGGCGGGCCTGTTCCGTTCGCCGCGACGGTGGCGGCGCCGGCCGGGAATCAGGGCCTGCCCGCCAAGCAGACGCGGGAGCTACTTCAGCTGCGACGGGCCGCGGCAGGCGAGATCGATCCTGTGCGGTGCGCGAGGAGAGGGTCGGCCAACCGATCAGGCAGTGGGATCCTCACGACTTGGAAGTCCATCCCGCCGGAACCCCCACCGTCTCGGCCGGCTTGGGCGCTCGGGCGCAAGCGGGCGCAAGCGGGCGCTGCCCGGCTGTGTGCGGCGCGCCCATGAACAGGTTCTGGCCGAGGTGGTCGGTGAGGCAGCGGGGGCCACAGTCGGATGCTGGTGCTGGTCGGATCGTCCTCGACCGGCAAGACGCGGGCGTGCTGGGAGGCGGTCCAGCCGCTCGCGGCCGAGGGGTGGCGGCTATGGCACCCCCTACAATCCGACCCGGGCCGAGGCCGCGCTCGCCGACCTCGACCGGGTGCGGCCCCGCACGGTGGCGTAGCTCAACGAGGTCCAGCACTACCTCCGCCAGTCGCAGGTCGGCGAGCGCATCGCGGCCGCACTGCGCACTCTGCCCACCCCCACCGACCGGGGCCGGTCCTCGTCCTGGGCACCTTGTGGTACTCGCCCCGCCGGCTCAGACCCAGGTCGCGAGCATGCGCCGCACCGCCGAGAAGGGGGACCTGACAGGTCCGGATCCTGTCGACCGGGGCACGTACGGCTCGAAGGCCTCCATGGCGGCTTCCCGGCCAGGGCTGACCGACGGCAGGTACGCCGCGCGGCGGGCGCGGACGACGTCGGTCATGTCCTCGGACCGGTGGATGATCCAGGCGACCTGCCCGTCCGCCCCCAGCACGGGCACGTTGATCGCGGACCACCAACGCTCCTTGAACACCCCGGGGCTGCCGGCGACCGGAATGTCGTACTTCTGCAACGCCATGTGATCGGTCTGGCCGCTGGACAGCACCCTGTGCAGGGAGGCTTTCAGCGTCGCCACCCCGTCGGCCTCCGGATCGGCGGGGTGGTCCGGGAAGGCGTCGAAGAGGTACTGCCCGAGCAGCTCGGCCCGCCTGCGTCCGGTCACCTCGCAGAACGCCGGGTTGGCATCGACGATCACCAGGTCCGTGCCGAGCGCCAGACACGGGCTCGGAAGGGCGGCGAACAGCGCCACGTAGTCGATCTGCGGTGTCACACGTGTTCCAGCCAGTCGATCCCTCCTTCAATGTACGAAGTGCCCAGCTCCCGCGCCCCCCGAGCCCGCCCATGGCGCCAGGTGGCCGCTGCGCAACGCTCAGTCGGCCCACCTGCCCATCCGCGGCCTGCTGGCACGGTCCAACCACCAAGACAGCCGAGCCTGAAGCCACAACCTGCCGTGAAGCACTCTTCGAGGCGCAACGGAGGAAATCTGTCATGGCCGAGGTAGACAATGGCCATTCACAGGGCTACCGTTTCTCCTGTACCCAGGAAGTCGAAGTGGGCACGGCAGACAGGAACTGCCGTGCATGCAGGTCAAGCAGGGCGCGCCCCGAAGGGGTCGCGAGCAATACCCCCGTTATCCAGCAGTACAACCGAGTAACCGAAGGTAAGGAGCAGAACGCCATCAGGATCGCCCGGGCGAGGAAGCAGTCCGCCCGGGTACCGCAAGGCCCCGGATTGGAAGGTGGTCCCCGGTCACGCATCCGCGATCCCTGCAGTCCAGCCCTCCCAGGCGGAACCTGCGGACAAAGAAGGCCGGCGCAGTCGGCCGGTAGATGGTGTTGAAAGCTCGGGGCCCGGGTGCCAGTACGGCACCCGGGCCCCCCGACGCATCCCCCGAAAGAAGAGGTCTATGCCCCCTCGCAGTACCCGGCCCGCCGACATCCTCGACGACGACGACTACCCCGCCTACACCATGGGCCGGGCCGCCGAGATGCTCGGCACCACGCCCGCCTTCCTCCGCGCCCTCGGCGAACACCGCCTGATCACTCCCTTGCGCTCCGAAGGCGGCCACCGCCGCTACTCTCGCTACCAGCTGCGCATCGCCGCCCGTGCCCGCGAACTCGTCGACCAGGGCACCGCCATAGAGGCCGCCTGCCGCATCGTCATCCTCGAAGACCAGCTCGAAGAAGCTCAGCGCATCAACGAGCAACTGCGCACCCAAGGCGGCCAGCCCCAATCGAAGCCCTCAGCCTGACAAGGACGCGGACTGCGGCCCCGACGGACCAGCAGACCAGGCACCCCCTCACAGGTCCGCGCCGCCGCCTCGCGCTGGGCCGCAACCAGTACGCGCACAGCACTACACAAGGTCCCTGCGCATTTCGACGAGGATGGTCGAAGCCATCGCGATGACCGCGCCGACGAGCGCGGCCACCAGGGTCGTCCACTGCATTCCAGCAGACTAGGAGCCAGCCAGCTCCGCAAATAGAGCGTGGTCAGTCGTAAGCTGAGCCGCGAGCGCACCGACGGGCAGTCCATGGACCTGCTCGATCTCATGTCAGCGGGCAAGTGCCGTAGTACGCCGTCGACGTCGCAGAGCACGGCGGCATACACAACTAGCTAGTGATCTGCCCTGGCAGTTTCCAGTATGACCGCGGTCTGCTCACCCGCACAGCGTGGGAAGCGCTCATCCGGTCAGGACGACGGGGCGCACGGTGCACCGTCGCTCGAGGAATTCGGTGACCAGATCGGCGAGGCCAAGCGGGTAGACCGTCTCGGCCGTGGCACGCAGTTCGGCAACGCTCCACCAGCGGAATTCGCGGACGTTGTCGGGCTGCGTGGCGCGAGCCGGGTGGACATCGGCTGCGGAGACACGTGCGAGGAAGTACCGCTCCACCTGCCTGCCTTCCCGCCCACCCACCAGGTGGTCCTTGCTGGAGTTGGCGGTCAAGAGGAAGTCGACTAGTCACCGGTTCCGCCTGCTACGGCTTGCTGAGAGCTGGGCGTTATCGCCATCCGGATGTTTCCGGTAAGGCCCTCCTGGTGGGCGAACAGTGCGGCCTGAACACGGTTCTCCAGTCCCAGACGGGTGAGGATGCGGTTGACGCGACTCTTCACGTTCCCCTCGCTGAGGCCGAGGGCCGTGGCGATCTGGGCGTTGGACATGCCTCGGGCGACCAGGACAAGAACCTGAAGTTCGCGTTCGGTCAGCGCGTTCAGCCCGTCCAGCGCCTCTTCAGGCCCGCCCTCGCGCGGTGCGGGGTCGAGGTGAACGGGGGCGTTGGGCAGCAGAGCGGCAGGCAAGGCGGTGACGGTGTCGATGAGGCGGCGCGTAACGCTCGGGGCGAGTACGGCCTCCCCGCCTGCTACCGCGCGAATGGCCTGGGCGAGCTGGTCGGGAGGGCTGTTCTTCAGCAGGAATCCGGCGGCTCCGGCCCGCAGCGCCGCGTGCACGTACTCGTCCAGATCGAATGTGGTGAGCACGAGGACACGCGGAGCCTCGCCCGGTCCGGGCCAGTTGGCGACGATGCGCCGCGTGGCTTCGACCCCGGTCATGCCGGGCATACGGACGTCCATCAGCACGACGTCCGGCTGGAGTTCGATCGCGCGAGCGACGGCCTGCTCCCCGTCGGCTGACTCGCCGACGACGGACAAGTCCTCACGGCGGTTGATGACCAGCCGGAGCGCGGTCCGGACCATCTCCTGATCGTCGGCAAGAAGCACTCGTACGTTCATACGCTCTCCTCCGCCGGTTGAGACGCCTTCGTGGACAGGACAGCGCACAGTCGCCAGCCGCCGTCCTCGCGCGAGCCGGCCCGCAGCACGCCGTCGAAGGCCGCCACACGTTCGCGCATGCCGATGAGCCCAAGGCCGCTGCCGGGAACGGACCGGTGGCCCGGTGGTGCCGGGTCGTTCTCAACCTCGATCGTGAGGCGGGATTCGTCACCGTGTACGGTGACCCGCACGCTGACAGGCCCAGCGTGCTTGATCACGTTCGTCAGTGCCTCCTGGATGATCCGGTAGGCCGAGATCAGCATGCCGGTGGACGGATCGGTCCGCGCCCGGAGGTCCGACACGTATGTCACCCGGCACCCCGCCGACGTCGCGGCGCCGATGAGGGGCTCAAGATGCTCCGAAGACAAGGACGGTTCGGGCGCGAGCCCTTGTTCCCGGAACGAAAGCAATCCGAGGAGGCGGCGCATCTCAATGAGCGCTGTGTCAGCTGTCCGCGCAATGAGACCGACGCTCTTCATGGCTTCCGCGTCTTCTGCAGCTTCCACGGAGGGTGGAACGCCGCTCGCCATGCCCTCCTCGGCGGCTCGCGCCAGAACGGCGATCGCACTCACATGGTGGGCGACCACGTCATGCAGGTCCCGCGCGATGCGGGCCCGTTCGGTGACCACCGCTTGCCGGGCGTTGCGCTCCTGCTCGGCCCTGAGACGCTGATTGAGGTCACGCAGGCGTGCGGCGTCGGCGCCGATCCTGCGCCTGCCGTACCCCAGGGTCCAGGCAAGGGTGAAGAAGAAGACGAACGTCGTGGCGCTGATCGGCTCCAGCGATCCGAGACGCGGGCTCTGCCAGTGCCCGGTGAGGGCGTCGGCGGCGGTGGCCGACGCGAGGCACAGCAGCGTCCCCGGCAGGCTCGCCAAGGCCGTCGCGTAGCGGGCCACGCCATACACGCCGATCATGAGCAGGAACGGGCCGGGTATCCGGCCGTGGATCGGGCTGAGTATCTGGAAGACCACGTAGAGGACGGTCATCGCCGCCAGGACGGCGCATGGACGCGTCCGCCTCCACAGCAGCGGAGCGGTCTGCATGCCCCACAGGGCCACTCCCCAGCCGTCCGGCTCCGGTGTGCGGTCTAACACCGTGGCCACATCGAACAGCGTGATGCCACCGCCCAGAGCCACGTCCGTCAGACGCGGCCGGTCGGCTGCCCATCGCCGCACGGCTCGTGGCACGGCATACATGAGAGTGCTCATTTCGGTTCGTCAGGTTAGAGGAAGACGATGGCTCGGCGGATCATCCGTCAGGGGTGCATCGATAGTTGCGCGGCCGCTCGTGAGATCGCCATCGGGACCGAGGCGCCGGCGCATGCGCCCTCCTAGCGTCTTTTCCATGACGAACTTCCCGGTGTCAAACCCCCCTGTCGGGCGGACCAGTCCAACGGCACGGCCTCAGCGCGGCGCGACGAACGCGAGCAACGCTCCCAAGAATCAGAGAGGTTCGGCGCCCGCCGTGCGGCCGCTCCTCCTGCTGCTCGGCACCGGAACGATGTTGTTCGCGGTGGGCGGCCGGTGGGATATCGCTGCCGCGGCCTGGATCTTCCCCGTGCTCCTGCTGCGTTTCACCCGCCTCAGTCGCGCATGGACCGGGGCGTTGTGGATCTGGCTGGCGCACATCGCCGCCGCCGTCTTCTGGATCCAGGAGTCGGCGATCGGCCTCAACCCGGTGACCGCGGCGGGCGCGGCTGCCCTCGCCGCCTTGCAGACGCTGCCGTTCCTGGCCGACAGACTGCTGGTCAACCGGCTGGGTCCCGCGGTGGCGGCCCTGGCCTTCCCCGCTGCTGTCGCGGGCGGCGAGTTCCTGATCACCGTGCTGTCGCCATTCGGGACGGCCTACGGTTCGCTGGCCGTCACCCAGTACGGTAACCTCCCACTCCTGCAGATCATCTCGGTCACCGGCTCATGGGGGATCGGATTCCTGATCGCGTACTTCGCCAGCACCGTCAACCGGATCTGGGAACGGCCTTCGTGGCGCGGCGGCTTGGTCTACGGGGCGGTCCTGCTGACCGTCGTGCTCACGGGCAGTGCCCGGCTCGCCTTCAGTCCGTCCGCGAGTACGACCGTGCGGATCGCCGGGGTGAGCCCTGACCGGACCGTGACCGATCACCTCAAGAACACGCTCGGTCGGATCACCGGCGGGTCGGCAGGTATCGCCGCCGCTCCCGCTTCGACAGTGCAGCCCGCGATGACCGCCGTCGAGAACGACCTGCTCGCCTCCACCCGACGCGAGGCCGCCGCCGGAGCGAAGATCGTGGTCTGGCCCGAGGAGGGCGTCAAGACCCAGGAGGCCCACGAGTCCGCCGCCATCACGGACGCGCAGGAGCAGGCCCGTCGGTCAGGGGTCTATCTGGAGATCGGCCTCCGTGTCTACAACACGACCGCCCCCGCCTACGGCAGGGACGAGGCGATCCTCATCGACCCCCACGGAAAGGTGCTGTGGACCTATCAGAAGGCGCATCCCATCCCCGGCTCGGAGAAGTTCACCCCCGGTGACGGCCACGTGCCCGTCGCCGACACCCCGTACGGCCGTATCGCCAATGTCATCTGCTACGACGCCGACTTCCCCGCCATGATGCGGACCAGGGCCGACATCATGCTCGTTCCCTCCCACGACTGGAAGGCGTACGGCGGCGCGCACACCAAGAAGGCGAGCCTGCGAGCCATCGAGGGCGGCTACTCGCTGGTGCGTCAGGACGCGGAGGGCGTCTCGACCGCTTACGACAACAAAGGCCAGGCCCTCGCCACCACCGACTACTTCACAACCGGCCGACAAACCGTGGTGGCCTACGTTCCCACGCACGGCGTGACCTCGATCTACGACCGGACCGGTGATCTCTTCGCCTGGCTCTGCCTGGCCGGAGTCGCCGCGCTCACCGTCACGGCTCTGACCCACTCATGGCGCCCCGCATCCGCCACCTCCCGCACCGAGACCGGCCATTCCGTGGACTGACGCGGGCACGTGATCACCCTCCGTCACACACTCAAAGAGCTTTCTCCCCTCCACACACCTAACACAGCTCCCTGGCCGTCAGAGGAGATAGTCGGTGATGAGGACTGCGAGGCCGAGCGGATAGATCGTCTGGGCCGTCTCCTGCATCTCGTGCAGACTCCACCATTGCCAGGCGCGGATGTCGTCGGGCTGGCTGGCCTGGGCCGGGTTGACCGTTTCCGGGTCCACGACGGCCACGAAGTACTTCTCGACCTGCCGGGCCGTCTCGCCTCCGACAGGGTGGTCCTCGGTGCGGACCGCCAGCTCGGGACCGCCCTTCACCCGCCCGTGTTCGCAGGGGGTTCAGGAACCTCTGTACGAAGACTGGCTCTCCGGCCCGTGCACCAAAACCGTCTCGTCCCGGGGCCGGCCGACCACCAGGTTCGAAGAACCGGCGCTCGGCCACCCGTCATGACGTGGGCAGAGTCCTCGCAACTGGTGAGGCGTACAGCCGACCGGCCCACCACAAGGTGGCACAAATCCGCGCCGCACCGGATAAATGACAAGGTTAGACACGCACCGTGGCGTGCGGCCTGCCTACTCGTTGCCGGTGCTGTCTGTCGTTGCTGCTGGCTCGCTGCGCCGACGGACATGACGTTGGCGCAGTCGCCGTATCGTCAGACCCGAGATGCTGATCAGTACGCCGCTTAGCGCGTTGATGACAAAGTCTTGGATCAGTGACCCCATGAAGGCGTGGGTCCGCTGAAGGGCCGGACTGCGCACCGCGCTCCTTGCATACAGACGTCAGACGAGTAAAACGATGACGCTGGATCAGCCCCGGCCCGAAGCAGAAGCCAGCGAGAACGGCGAACATCCGCCGCTTGCGCTGGGTTCAGTCCTGAGGTCTTCCGGGAGATGGCCGGACGGTGGGCCTCCGGTAGCCCGGACCGGCTACCGCCTCGGTCCCGCGACGGCGTAGGCCACGGTGCCGGCAACCATGAGAACTAGGGCCGTCCAGGTGCCCGCCGCCGTGCCGTGCGGCAGCAGCATCCAGGTCGCCACCTGCATCGGCACACCCGTAGCAGGCGGGGCGAAGAACGAGAACGACAGCCAGGCGAACGGCAGTGTCCACCCGAACTGCCCGCCCGAGAGCGTCGCGCCCAGGGCGACCAGCCCCATCAGGCCCGCGCTGTCCCGGACGACGAACGCGGTCGTGGCCAGGTCCTCGCCCATCGCCTGCACGGTCAGCAGCACGGCGCCGACGACCGTGCCGCCGAGCAGCACGTGCGCTGCCCTGCGGGGCACCCAGCGGATCGCGGCGGTCCGGTCCAGCGCGAGGTCCTGCCCGCTGAGCCCGATCGAGACCGCCATCGCCGCCGCAGCGAGGACGAGCACGGCCGGCCGCGGATCACCGGGCCCCTCCCCGCCGTCCCGGGCGAGCGCCCACACCGCCACGGCGCTGATCACCATGGCGGCGAGCGACGCGGGCACCTGCCGCGAGCGCGCATACAGCGTCAGCCACCTCACCGGGACGCACCGCCCTTCAGCGCGTCGAACGCGTCGCCCTTGCAGGAGAACGCGGCGGCGCGCATCGCCTTGATCCGCGAGAGCTGCTCGGCCCGCGGAAGCGCCTTGAGTTCCTTCCACACCGGGCCGGTCTCGGCATCGCCGCGCGCACTTCCCGGCTCTGTGCCGGGAAGCGGCCTGAGGTCCCCGAGGACCCAGCCCACCGCGACGGTCTGCGCCCATACATCTCCCCCCGTGCCGTGCCAGCCGACGGGGGAGCACCCCGGCACCATGCCTTTGGCGATCAGGGCCCAGGTCAGCTCCTCGCCCTTCGCGGCGGCGATGATCTCGTCGTCGAAGTCGAAGAGCACGGTCTCGCGGGACCACCGCGGCGTAGAGCCTTCCGGCAGTACGGCGGTGTTCTCCCGGACCGAGACCGGCGCCTGGCCGCCTAGGGCGCCGTGCAGCAGGCGCAGCGCCGCCTTACCGGGACCCGCGAGGTCGGCGAGTCGTGCCTGGTGCGTCTTGGTCACGCACACCGGGCCGTCGCACACCAACTCCGCGGCGGCCTCATCGAGGACATACATCCGGCGCGGGTCGGAGGGCAGGACGAGCAGGGCGAGCGCCGCGCCCGCCAGGACGGGCGTCAGGGCGATCAGCCGAGCGCGCCAGGTCGCGGCGACCAGCAGAGCGAAGCCCGTCGCGGCCATGCCGAGCAGCCAGATCGTCTGCCCGACGTGCACGGAGGCGGAGAGCGTGATGAGCACATCGCGCACCTCCTGCACCGCCGGTGACAGCAGGGAGACCCGGTTCGGTTCCGAGTTCGTGATTCCCATCGTCGTGGTCGTCTCCGTCCGGCCCAACGACATGTGCATGAGGGCCGTGAACACGAAGGCGCCCATGGCCAGAGCGGCCGGGGTGAGCGCGGACGGCAGGGCCCGCCCGGCCCCCATGCCCAGCACGGCCCCCGCGACGAGAGAGAGTGCCCCCACCAGTGAGATCGGCAGCCACCCGAGGTGCGGGTACCCGTTGTTGGCGAGCACCTGGACCCCGCCCACGAGGACGAGGAGCGCAAAGGCCGAGGCCAGCGTGAACGCCGTCGTGCCCGCCCCCGTGGCCGCGCGGTGCCAGACCGGCCGCGGCGTGCTCGTCAGCAGCTCGTACATCTTCGAGCGGTGGTCACGCAGGCCCTGCAGCGCCCCGAGCCCCACGGCCAGCGGCCACAGGTAGAACAGCAGGGAGCGGGTCCACAGCGCCAGGGACGTCCACTGGGCCGTCCACGCCGTGGTGCCCCTCCACCACGCAGCGTCCAGCAGGTACAGGAACGCCAGTGCGCTCGTCAGGACCACGGCACCGGCCCACGGGGCGACGGAGCGCTTCAGCTCGATGCGCAGGACACGGACGTTCACCAGGTGCCCCTTCCCCGCTCGCCGTCCTCGCGGTGGAGCAGCAGCGCCGAGTAGCCGCGCTCCAGCGGGCTGTCGCCCACGTGCTCGGGGCCGCCCGCCGCGGCCAGCTCGTCCGGGGTGCCCTGGAAGACCAGCCGGCCCTCGGCGAAAAGCACCACGTCGGTGCAGGCGGCGGCCACGTCCTCCACCAGATGGGTCGAGACGACCACGCAGGTGTCCGTGCCCAGCTCCTGCAGCAGCTCGCGGAAGCGCAGCCGCTGCGCCGGGTCCAGGCCGACCGTCGGCTCGTCCAGCAGCAGGATCGACGGGTCGTTGACGATGGCCTGGGCGATGCCCACCCGCCGCACCATGCCGCCCGACAGGGCCTTCATCCGCTCGTCGACGCGGTCCGCCAGGCCCACCCGCTCCACGGCGCGCTGCACCGCCGCGGGGATGTCCGCCTTGGGCACCTCCTTCAGCCACGCCATGTACTCGACGAACTCGCGCACCGTGAACCGCTTGTAGTAGCCGAACTCCTGCGGCAGGTAACCGATCCGGCGGCGCAGCGCGCGGTGCTCGCCCGGGCCGCCCGCGGACTCGCCGAGCAGTTCCAGGGTGCCCCCGGCGGGGCGCAGCACGGTGGCCAGCGCCCGGATGAGGGTGGTCTTGCCCGCCCCGTTGGGGCCGAGGAGGCCGTGCACGCCGGTGCCCAGCGACAGGTCGAGCCCGTCGACGGCCATCCGGTACCTGCCGACCCTGACCTTCAGCCCGGTGGCCCGGATCTCCCAGGCGTACGGCGTGGGTGCGATGTCGGCCGCGCTCACCGCGGACATCATGTGGTGGTCCTTTCCGACTGTCAACGATGGGCTCCCAGCACGGAGTACGCGCCCCTGCGGGCGATCACGACACCGATGCCGAGCCCGATGATCAGCACCCACACGGGCGACACGCCCGTCCGCAGGGCGAAGCTCGTACGGCCGGCGGCCAGGGTCGGCGCCACGACCACGGCGGCCCACACCGCCACCAGCGCGACGGCGGCGCGGGTCACGCCGACGGCACCGCCGAGCGCCAGGGTCGTCGAGGTGAAGGCCAGACAGGGCAGCAGCCACTGCACGGCCGTCACCCCCGTCACCCATCCCCCCAGCAGCAGCGCGGGGACGACGACGGCGAGCACGGACGCGGTGCGCCGCAGCACCAAGTACAGGCCCGCCCTCGGCGTGGAGGCCGTCAACTCGTAGGCCGGGTCCAGGCCGCGTGACCAGGACGCCGCGACGCCGCACACGGGCAGCACCGGGGCGAGCAGCAGCACCAGCGACACGTCACCGGAGCCCCAGCCCGAGCCCGGATCGGAGCCGACCACGTCCAGCAGCAGCGCGATCAGCGTCACGCCCGTGGCCATGGCCAGCCACGGCACCATCACCGGCGTCATCCACGCCGACAGCGGCGCCGACCAGCGCCGCCGTGGCGGCGTCGGGGCGGCCGCGGCCAGCTGGGGTTCCAGGCCGGACCAGACGGTGTCGACGAGCGACGCGACAGCGGGCGCCTCGGCCGTGACGGCCGCCGACAGCCGGTCGCGGCACGCCCCGCACCCCTCCAGATGGGCTTCCAGGGCCCACACCTCGTCGGCGGCGATGTCCGTGTCGCCGCGCGTGTAGCCGTCGATGATCCGCATCGACGCGTGTTCCACGCTCATGCCAGCGCCTCCCGCATCGCGATCCTGGCCCGGCGGGCACGGGTCTTGACCGTGCCCTCGGGCAGCCCGAGCAGGACCGCGGTCTCCCGGACGGACAGCCCGTCGAGCACCATGGCCTGCAGTACCTGTCTGAGCTCCGGCGCCAGGCGCCGCAGCGCGTCGCCGACGTCCCCGTCGATGGTCGCCGCGAGCGCCTCCTCCTCGGTGGCGGGCGCCGCGTCGGGGAGAGCAGCGGCCGGCGGCGGCTCGGCATGGTGGGCCCTGCGCCGGAAGGCGTCGACGAGGCGGCGTGCCGCGATCGTCCACAGCCATCCGACGGCCGTCCCGCCCACCGAGGAGCCCGCGAACGCGCCCGCCGCACGCCACACCGCCAGGTACGTCTCCTGCATGACCTCGGCGACGATCTGCTCGTCGGCGCAGCGACGGCGCAGCCGGACCGCCATCCACGGCGCGGTGCGCCGGTACAGCTCCTCGAACGCCGCGCGGTCGCCCCTGGCCACCAGCCGGACAAGACGCTCCTCGTCCGGCTCGCCCGGTGCCTTCCTCACTGATCTCACACCCGCAAGACGCGGGGCACAGCCGGCAGGTTTTCCCTACGGCGTGATCCGCGTCACATACGGGGTCCCCCCGGAAACCCCGGCCCGACGGCAGGGGTCGGGCCCGCACGGTGCACCGCACGCCGGCCGGACACGCGGCGCCGTGACATGAGAGGGACGCCGCCCACCACGCCCGCGCGGTCGGCTGGATGTGGGATATCCCGTGGGTTCGCCCTGATCTCCGCTCCTCACAGCCAGCAACGGACAGCCAGCCACTTCAGGCATCCTGAAGAACCGTCAGGATCATCTTTCGGAAGTGCTGGCAAGGACCGCAAACCACCTGATCAGAGGGTATGCGGACAGGCTGAAGCTGAGTGGAACCTACGGGTTTTCCTACATCATGACCGGCGGGCTACCCACCTCGGCCACGCTGGTGGCGGTGGGTACCGTGAAGAGCACCAGATCAGGAACCATTCACGGTCAAGATCATTTCTTAGCGTTCAATCCATCAGCATTACCGGCTGGACTCCCTGGCCGCCCTCGCCGCAGCAGAAAAACACCTCAACGATGCCGACGCCGACGCTGACCGGCCCGCCTGGTGCGCCTGGGTGTCCGAAGCCGATCACGCCGTGGACTCCGGCCAGGCCCTCCTGGACCTCGGCGACACCGGCCGCGCCCACCGGCTCATCGCCGAAGGCTGCCCCCGGCCCGGGACAAGACCCGCGGGGTGTTTCTCGCCTACCGCGCCGGGGGCTACCTCAACCTGAAGGAACCCGAGCCCGCCGCGGCCGCCGCCACCGAATCCCTGTTCCTGGCACGTCGCATCGGAGCACGCCGCTGCGTGCAGGCCGTAGACGACCTCCTCCCCCGCTTCCAGCACTACCAGGATGCCCAGGGCGTTCCAGAACTCCTCCAGCTCGCTGCCACATAGCAGGAAGGGGCGGATCCAATGACCACCGATGTGGGACTCCCCTCGGTCAGAGCGGCGACAAGGTCACCTTCGGGAAGTTCCTCGACACGCTCTCAACCCAGCTGGCCTGCACCGCCCCGGCATGATGCGCACGGCGGCTGGGGCACGGTTCAGCCAGCATCAGGGCCCTCCGTGGCACTCCTCGCGGTCCGTCCTGATCTTCTGCTGCCAGATGATCATTCACGCCCATGCCGCCGACCGCCCCATTACGCGCGGCCGACACGGGCACGCCGGACTGAAATGCCGGTTCCCCGGGCTGATCGGCCATCATTCCCGGTGATGGGGACCGCCCGGAAAGCAACGGATCAAGCAACGCTGGGAGTACACAATGACGCTGGAGGCTGGCACGCAGCAGGAAGAGCGCGTCGCGGGGCGGGTGTGGACGGTGCGCCTGGACCCCTACGGCCGCCCTTCCGCCGGCACGGTCCGGCTCTCCTGCTCCCGCCCCGCCTGCGCTGATCAGCGCTTTCCCGGCGGCGCCGCTGCGGGGCGCAAGGCCGCGGTCGAACACGTCAACCTGCACCTGGCCCGTATCCGGGCGGGCGGCGGGCCGCGCGGCGAGGCGTGGTGCGCTTGCCGCGCCGCCGACTGCGCGTGGCACACCCCCGACCCCGTGGCCGGGCCGCGCGGCGGGGCGCGGTCGGCGGCGGTACCGGTGCGGTGCGGCGGTCCGTTGGTCCTGACGGTGTACGCGGACCGTGCCGGAAGGCTGTGGCGGATCGCGGAAATGTGCGCGCGGTGCGCGGCCGCCACTCCCGACTGCCGTGTCCTGGACACCGCCCCGCCCCCGGCTCGCACCGCCCCGGCCGGGACGGCCCAGGCGGCGGAAAGGCCAGCTGCGGAGGGGGAACCCGCAAGCGGCACGGACAGAGGTGGCATGGCGGCGGTCTTCTCCGACCACGGCCCCTTCCTCGCAGACGCTGCTTCATCTTCCCCGACGGCCACACCGGCGTTGCTCCCTCATGCCCGCGCCGCCTCACCGGTCAAGACGTCCCGGCGGACGAAGCGGTGGGGGAAGATCGCGCAGCGTATCGTGCCGCACGACCTCGAGCCCGACGTCCTGCGCCTTGAGCTCATCGAGCTCGGGGATGCGTTCCGCGCCTACCAGCAGCGCACCGAGCCCGACCTCGCTCTCCTCGCCGAGCTCCACGAGCGCAAGGCCCGCGCCTTCGGCCTGTGGGCCGACGTCAGTGGGGACGGCTCCCTGCGCCAGGAGGCACAGCGCGCCGAGAAGGCTGCACAGACCACCCGCGAGATGCACGCCAACCGCACCGGCCAGCCCGCCGGCGACACAGCGGTCGGCGACCAGCCGACGGTGGAACGGCTGCTGACCCGGCAACAGGCCGTGCACACCCGCACCGTGCTGAACTACGTCGCCGCCCACTCCCCCCACCCGGAAGCCGAGGTGCGCCTCGCGGTGCTCATGCTGACGCTGCGGGCCGCGCGCGCCGGTACCGGGAACATCACCGGCCAGGACCTCACCGGCTGGCTCGCAAATGATGTCGAGCGGGTACTTCAGCAACTGGTCGCGGCCGACTGGCTGCGTCTGCCCGGCACCATCGCCGAGGTGATGGCCTCCTGTCCCGAGGAGCCCACCGCGTTCACCATCCCCACGCTGCTGCCCGAGCAGCCCCGCCCGTTCGCCTTCGGCAAGACCACCCGCTCCAGGATCTCCGCCTGGGCGCAGAAAGCGGTGGGTGACCGGAAGATCCGCAAGAAGAAACTGGGCGCCGCCACCCGGCTCCTGGCCCTGTACACCGCCGCCCACACCCGCCCCGACGGCCGCCTCGGACACGCAGAAGACGGCGGACTCCACCTAAATCAGGCCGCCGCATTCTGCGCCCTGTCCCCCGACCAAGTCGCCGAGCACGCCGGACTGCTGGTCACTGCCGACTGGCTCGCCGAAGCCGACACCGCTGGAGGAAGGCTGCACGGCCAGCTCACTGAGCGCATCTTGCCGCTGTGCGGGCTGCTGTAACGCGCCAGGCCCGCCACAGAGCGGCGGCAGGCTCATATCTCACATCCGACAGGTTCAGCCTGACCAGCACGTATACGGCTGCGGTCCGCAAACACCTGGTCCTGCCGCAGCTGTTCGAGCGGGCACACTCAGGGGACGCCCGGGTCGATGCCTTGCGCACGCGCAAGAGCGAACAGAACCCGTTCGATCGTGTCCAGACACCGGGTGATCGACTACTTCCTGGGCGCGCGCAGGACTGAGGTTATTTCGCGGGGTGGGGCTCGGTCTGCTCAGACACTCCCAAGGGCGGCAGTGTCGGGGTGCGATGTTCGGCCGAGGGGGGGAGCCTGGGCTTGGAGCAAGCCGACTGGTCAGCCGCCAGTCACGTCGGCGGCGTCGAGGGTGTAGAGAAGGACAGCGACCGAGGCCAGGGTGAACGCGATCAGCGCCAGGCGCTGCCAGGTGAGGGTGTGGGACATGGCTGGTTCCCTTCTCGAGCCGCGTTGGCTGGGTGGTGCATGGCAGTTGCGACGAGCAGGGCCGCGGCGATTGCCAGGAGCACGTCGCCGATACTGACGACAGCGTGCAGAGGTGGAACGGGGATGGTGTCTCCCAGGCGAGCAGACGGGTCCTGCGAGCGGCTGGCACGTTTTTGGCGGTCTGGGATCCGGTACGCAGCCCGGCGACAGCCGCCGAGGAGTGGCTGTAGGGCATCCGGCCGTTGACGGCGATCGGCAGTGCATTGAGAACGGCGCCCGTGAGTGCCAGTCCCACGCCCGTCTCAAACAGCCTGGTTTGCCTTGAGCGTTGACGCCCAGCCAGAGGAGGGCAAACGCGAAGGCCAACGCAAGCAGTGGTGCCCTGAGATGGCGTCCGGCAGCGCTGGGAAGGCCGACGGTAGCCAGCTGCGTGACCTGCACGGCGGCCGCGAGCCACAGCAGCCACAGCCATCGCAGCCGCACGCCCGGCAGCCTGCTCAGCCGGCCACCGCTGAGATACCCCGCAGCCGTTCCGATGGCAACCGGTCCGCCGAACAGGATCAGCACGGTGGCGCCCATGGCTCCACCTCGCAGGTGACGCGCCTCCCCATGCTCATCCCCCTCCTCGAAGGCCGAAGATGTCCGCTTACGGGATCGTCCAGTGGTGGTCGTCGTTGTCGCTGCAGTAATACAGCGTGAGCCGGGCGTTGTCGCCGCCCGTGCGTACGCCGTCGACGTCGAGGCACAGGCCGCTGGCAAGCTTGACCAGCCAGAAGCCGTCGCCGCGACCTGGCCGCACGCTGCCGTGCCTGCGCTCTCACCTGCGGTTGCCACTCCGCTTCGGTCTCCTTCACCAGATCGGCCTGGAGGCGCTTCTGCGGCTTCCTAGATGCTCCGGACAGGTACCGCTCCACCGTCTCGCGGGAGACGCCCAGGCGCTCCGCCAGGGTTTTGGTGGAGCCCTTCCTCCCGCGTGCGAAGGAATTTCATCTGGCCTCGCGGATTTCGGCGCGGGCCGGGTGAACAGGGCACGCTCTGCGTGGGCGAAGCCGTCCATGATCTTGGCGCGGACCCGGGCCGCACGTTGCACGTCGTCACCAGTCAGGTCAGCGGACCTGTACCGGCCTGTGGACAGAGGACGGCGACCGGACAGTCTCCCTCGCCCGTCGAAGGGGTTGACGGCGCAGGTCAGCGGTTCTTGGGTGGAGGACCACGTCCAGAGCAAGGGGGCTGGCCACGGAGCTGCTCAGGCTCTCCGACCGACTGCCGCAGTGTTGACGCTGCCGGGGCGACCTCATCATGAGCGGTGTGGCGCCGCAGGACGACGAACGCGGTCGGCCAATCCATCGGGAGCTGTGCCCGGTCTGCGACACGGGCGACGTCGACCGCCCGGCGGCCGGCCTTCTCGTCCAGTGGTTCGCGAACGACGGCGGTCATGACGCGCGCCGCGTCAAGGAAGGCGTAGGCGCTCACTGGTTGATGGAGTGGACGAAGGAGTGCATGGCCGCACACGGCTGGTACTCGCAGGAGACGCCGCCGGACCAGCCCTGAGCCGTCTGGCAAGGGGCGCGGGGCCACCAGCCGTACGGGCGGCGCGGCCGTCGGGTCGAACTAGTGTTGGGTCGTGGCAACGTACGACTTTCCCGACGATCTCCTGACCGCTCAGCGGGACCTCAACCAGGTGCGGGCCGACCTTGCGGCTCTGTACGAGCGGCTGCCCTACTCCGTGCAGCCGATGGAGGCCTGGCAGCGTCCCGAGGGCTACTGGCTCGCTACGTCGCCCGCGTATCCGGACTCGCCGTTCAGGCCGCGTCCGGAGGATTCGGGGCACCCCGCCCTTGCTGGTAGACGCACAGGGCGGGGCACGTGCGGTGCCCCGCCCCTGGGCCGGAGGGCCGGTCAGACGGTCGCGGACAGCGGCTCGGAGGCGAGCGGTGCCGCCAGTCGGCCCGTGCGATGCAGGCCGTACAGGGCGGCCGCGCACGCCAGGCCGAGCGCGCACAGCGAGATCCACGGCAGCGCGGGCAGACCGGCCGCGCGGGCGGCATCGAGCGCGGCGCCCGTGCCCAGGTTCCCGACGGTGATCCCGATCCCGCAGATCGTGTTGTACAGCCCGTAGTGAGTGGCGACGAGACGGTCACCGGAGAGGCGGACGATGGTGTCCATCTCGAACGGATAGGCGATCATCGTGCCGACGGCCAGCAGCAGCGCGGCGAGCGTTGGCGGAGCCGCCGCAAGCAGCCACAGCCCGATCCGGGACTCCGGAACAGGCACGGCGGTGGCGAGCAGCAGGGGCACGAAGGCCAGACCCATGGCCGCCAGCCCGCGCACGAGCGCCTGCCCGGGCTCGTACCGCGCCTTGCACCACACCGTCACCCGGGTCTGGCCGAGGATGGTGCTCAGCCCGGAGACGGCAAAGAGCATCGCCACCGCCGCCGTGCCGAACTCCTCGTCGCCGCCGAGCCTGTGCACCTCCAGGGGCAGCGCCAGGTAGACCTGGAAGGACAGGACGTACGAACCGATCATGGCGAGCGAGAAGAGCAGGAACGGCCGGTTGGCGAGGATGCCGCGCCACTGGGCGAGCACGCCCCGACCGCCGTCGCTCTCCTGCCGCCTGGCGTCCTCGGCCCGCCGGGCGGGCAGCGCGCGGATCTGAACGACGCTCAGCAGTGCGAAGATCCCGCCCGCCACCAGGCAGGTGATGCGGAAGTCGACTCCCGTCAGCACCATGCCCACCAGCGGGCCCAGCAGGATCCCGGCCTGGTAGAACACGTTGAACAGAGCGAAGGCCTCAAGCCTGCGCTCCCCCGCGTCGGCCGCGAGGTACGCCCGTACGGCCGGGTTGAACAGCGCCCCGGCCAGCCCGGTGGCCGCGGACGCGGCGAGCAGCGCGGGCAGCGAGTCCACCAGCCCGAGCGCCGCGAAGCCGAGGGTACGCAGCACACATCCGGCGACGATCATCGGCTTGTAGCCGAGCCGGTCGGCGAGCGTCCCGCCGACCAGGAACATGCCCTGCTGGCTGAAGTTCCGTACGCCGAGGACGAGTCCCACGATCCAGCCGGCCATCCCGAGGGTGCCGGAGAGGTGGGCGGCCAGGTAGGGCATCAGCATGTAGAAGCCGAGGTTGATGGTGAACTGGTTCACCATCAACAGCTGGACGCTGCGTTCGAACGACCGGACCTGGGTGAACAACCCCTTCACCGGGCCTCCTCCGAGGAGTCGGACTCGACGCCCGCGGCTTCCTCGACGACATCCTGGCCCTCACCTTGCAGGGTGAGGGGATCGACGACGGTGGTGCACCGGGTCCAGCGGGTGACCTCCTTCTCGTCCAGGCGGCCGACCAGATCCGGTTCGGGCGCCGGTGCGGCGTCCAGCAGGCCATGGGCGGCGCAGTAGTCGTCGTCGTAGACCGTCCCCAGGTAACGCTGCGGACCATCGGGGAAGATCGCCACGATCCGCGCGTCCGGCGCCATCGTCCGGGCCAGCCAACCGGCCACCAGCGCGACCGCGCCGACACTCCACCCGCCGGTGGCGTAGTGGGAGGCAGCCAGCTGGCGGCACGTCCACACAGCCTCGCGCGGGGCGACCCAGTGCACCTCCGAGAACTGCTCGTAGGCGACGTTGCGGGGGTAGATGCTGGAACCAAGTCCGCGCATCAGGCGAGGCCGCACGGGCTGGCCGAAGATCGTCGAACCGGTCGCGTCCACGCCGACGACGGTCACCTCCGGGTGGAGCTGACGCAATACTCGGGAGACGCCCGCGGAGTGGCCGCCGGTGCCGACGCTGCACACCAGCACGTCGATGTGACCCATCTCCGAGGCGAGTTCGAGAGCCAGCGGGGTGTAGGCGGCGACGTTGTCCGGATTGCTGTACTGGTCCGGGCACCAGGAGCCGGGGTGCTGCTCCGTCAGCCGCTGCACACGTTCGCGGCGGGCCTGCTGCCAGCCGCCCGTGGGATGCGGCTCGGAGACGACGTTGACCTGGGCACCGTACGCGGTCAGCAGCCGGGTCATGGACAGCTCTAGCCCCGGATCCGTGACCAGGGTGACCGGGTGGCCGTACACCATGCCGGCCAGCGCGAGGCCCAGGCCCAGGGTCCCGCTGGTGGACTCGATGATCCGTCCGCCGGGCCGCAGGTCGCCGCGGGCCCGGGCCCGCTCCACCATGTGCAGCCCCGGACGGTCCTTGATGCCGCCGGGGTTGAACCCCTCAAGCTTCGCCCAGAAGCCGCGCCCGGCCGGGGCCAGCGGCTCCGACACCCGCAGCAGTGGGGTGTTGCCCACCAGGCCGGACAGTGCGGACTGGCCTGAGGTGACTGCGGCCTTGGTCAATGACTGCATGTCTGTGTTGTCACTCTCGCTCGATGAATGCAGATGAATGCACGTGCGGGTTCATCTCGCGCCCCGGCGACAGGGCGAACCGTAAGTCGCGTTCACCCATGGGTGCGCGGCAGCCGACGAGGTCGTTCGGCTGCTGGCGAGTGGTCTAGATCCGCCACCGCGATGTACGGGCGAGCGTTACGCGGCCGGTGCGTGCGCTGCGACGTCTGCGGGGTCCAGGCCGTACGAGGGGTCTCCCCACTGTCAAGGACACGGCGACGAGTACGACGACGGCCATAGCGCCGAGGGAAAGATGCTCGGTCGACTGGGCCGCGGTACGGACGATCACGTTGGCCGCACAGTCGTCAGCCTCGTGGGGGATGTGCGGCCCATGAGGGTGTGCGCCGCCGGCCATCGCCGAAAATCCGGGGGGCATGGGCACGGACACCGACCCGTGCGGTTCCTCGGGCATGCCGTGAGTGACGGCGCACAGGATGAGCGCCATCACGAGGGTGCCGCGGATCACCGAGACGAGTCGGCGCCACAAGGGCGATCCGCATGGGGCCCAAGGGGTGTGCGCGGGCATGGGGGAATGTGTCGGCACAGGTCCTCCGCACTGCTGCCACGTCTCCGACGAGGACGGAGTGAGGCGCAGACATGGGTGGGGGCAGGACGCGACGACCCGTCATGAAGCCGGGATACGACGCCCTCGCGCGGCACCAGCCGAGCCGGTGACAACCGGCGGCCGGTCGGAGGAATCCGGGCTCCTAGACCTGCTGCACCACGGAAGGCGCTCTCGGAGTCACGGGGGAGGCACCGTCCAAGGGCCCACCGGTGTACGAGACTCGCACGATCGAGTCGTCGGAACTGGTCGATTCGCTGACCGACGCCGCAAAGCAGGGCCAGACATGGAAGGAACCCTGTGGAGGCAGCCCGGACAGGCAGTGCTCGCCAGGATGCGAGGGCCCATGACCGCCACGATGAACGTCGGCTGCCGCGGCGAACACCGGCGCAGACTCGACGGCTGCATGGCGAACACCGTTGACGGACAGTGCGGTGGGGCCCGTTGCACTGGTGGAGAGGGGATACTCAGCACTCTCCCCGTGCACGCCGTGCGTCACGAGGACACCGAACAGGAGCACGGCCAAGGTCAGCACGCGCAGCAGCGCACCCGCGTCGGAGCGGGCCCTGACGATATACCAAGGCGACCAAGCCGTAACCATGCCGTAATCCTAGCGGCTTGTCGGCAGCGATCGACCATCAGTCCTGAAAGGTGGTCAACTCGTCAGTTAAATGGCTCATTTGCTGCGACGGGTGCGCAGGAGGCGCCGGAGGCGCTGCTTCACGCACGTTCGCGCGGCCCGCACCAGAACCCGGTGAGGACCGATGTCCGCAGCGGCGCTCCATCTGGCGGCCACCAGGGCTGGCGCGGACGGCTGGACGTTCCCGCTCGACGTGCTGATGCTGGTCGGCATCGGCTTCGTCAGTGACCCGTGGAGCCCGATGGCGCAGCTGTGGCCAGCGGTCCGCGCCGGCTTCCGCCGGGAGCCACTGCGCGGGCCCATCACCATCAGCACGCGGGCGATGGCCGTGCGGGCAGGGCGATGCCTGATCGCCGGGCTCGCCGCGACCGGCGCCGCGTTGAGCGTGGAGTGCTCGGTGCAGTGGAGTGCCTTCCGCATGAGCGCGCGCGTCGACATGCCGGTCCTGGCATCACGGCGGATCGCCGGCGTACAGATCGACCTTGGACTTCGGCAGCACTCGGGCCCCCTCGTCGTGCGGAGCACAACCATGCTCCCGAGGCAAGCACCTGGGCGTTCTCCAAACTCAGCGACATCACTCTCCCGTGGAACCAGGAGTTCGCACCGCTGAGCAACAGACGTTCGCGTAACTCACCTACAAAGCCACTAGGGAGGTAGTTCGGGCCGCGTCGAGGGATGGCGGGAGTCGGCCGGTCACCGTCGCGAGTTGGGTGAGGCTGACGCCTTGAAGAGGTGCGGGCGTCGGCGTACGGGGTTCTGGCGCTGATTGTGTTGACAGTCCGCAGCTTTCGGCTCCTACTGGCCGCTCAACTGCGCCCAGGAGAACTGCGGGTTCCTGCGGCGGCCAGGGAAGGTGTGTCCGCAGATACGCTGCCATGATGGAGACGACCGCCTCACGGTCGCGGCCGGAATGATCCGCAAGCCGCCACAGTGCGTAGATGCCCCCGATCCCAACGTCCAGCTTGTCACTGATGTTCCCCTCTTCACCGCCGACCGTCTGCAGCAGCGTGGTGCGCACGTTGTTCACCGCGTTCAACCGGTCCGCTGCAGCAAGGTTGCCGCCTGCGAGATCGTGGTCGACTATCAGCCCCGGAAGAACCAGGAGCACGACGCCCAGTAACACGATCACGGCCAGTGCGGCCACCACCACAGCAACGGCACTAGTCAGGCGCCACCGGTCACGAAAAGATCCCCCCTTACTGGCCCTAACAGAAGTTGTTGATCATGTGACTCTCGGCGGGGCTGCTCGTTGGTCTGGTCGCGGGAAAGCGTCAGTCGCGGCCGTGGGTCGTGTCGGATGAACTGTGGTCGCTGGTCGAGCCGTTGTTACCGGAGCCAGGGCCGAAGCTGGTCTCAGGTCGGCCGCGGGTTCCGGACCGGCAGGCCCGGTGCGGGATCTAGTTCGTGCTGCACACCGGGATCCAGTGGGAGTACCTGCCCCAGGAGCTGGGCTTCGGTTCGGGCATGACCTGCTGGCGCCGTCTGGCCGCTTGGAACGAAGCAGGGGTGTGGGATGAGCTGCACCTGGTGCTGCTGAAGAGGCTGCGGTCGGCGAAGAAGCTGGACCGGTCGCGAGCGGTGATCGACTCCTCCTAAGTGCGGGCGGCCCGGCGGGGCCCAAAAGCGGTCCCAGCCCGGTCGACCGCACACGGGCCGGGCAGCAAGCACCACATCCTCACCGACGGGCAGGGCATTCCGCTCGCCGTGTCGCTGACCGGCGGCAACCGCAACCACGTCACCCAGCTGCTGCCGCTGCTGGACAAGGTGCCAGCGGTGGCCGGGGTCGTCGGCCGCCCCAGACGCCGGCCTGACATGCTGTTCGCAGACGGCGGCTACGACCACGACAAGTACCGACGACTGCTCTGGCAGCGGGGCATCCGCCCCGTCATCGCCGAACGCGGCCGACAGCACGGCACGGGCCTGGGCACCTTCCGCTGGGTCGTCGAGCGAACCATCTCCTGGCTCCACGGCTTCCGCCGCCTGCGCATCCGCTGGGAACGACGCGATGACATCCACGAAGCCTTCCTCGGTCTCGCCGCATGCCTCATCACCCACCGCCACGCCAACGCCTTTGTTAGGACCTCTTAAAGGCTTCCGCACCGTCGCCACAGGCTACGAGAAACGGGCCTACACCTACCTCGGCACCGTCACCCTCGCAGCACTCATCATCTGGCTCCGCTCATGATCCGAGAAACAGCGCCTATGGTCGCCCTGACGTCGGCGGAAAGCACCCGGGGGCGTTCCATAGCGTGCTTTGAAGGCCCGGTTGAAGGCAGCAGCATTGAAGAATCCGGCGCAGAGCGCGATCTCGGCGACGCTCCAGCCGGTCAGGCGGGGGTCGGAGAGGTTGGCCCGGCAGGGCGCTTTCGACGGGAGCGCCGGTGGCGGCGATGCCGAGGGCTCCGTCAGCAGCGTGCAGCGCCTGCTGGAGGCCGAGGAGCATGTAGAGGCTGCCGTTGTCACACGTGGTGACCCCGGCCATGTCGAGGCGGAGGCGGCGAATGCCGGACTCGACGGAGGCGACGGCGACGTCGCAGAGGGAGGTAACGCTGTGTACGTCGAGTTCACCGGCGAGGGCGAGCGTAAGGATGTTGCCGGCAGGAGGGCCTACCGGCTGGATGCTCAGCCGTGGGTCCGATGAGTGGTTTGCAACGCGGTCCACATGCTCCTCCGTTGTCGCCTCGCGCAGCTTTCCATACCGTATGCGGCAAATGCTCGGGCTGCTATCCCCTGAATTCCTGTGTCCATCCTGTGATGCTTGATCGCTGAGATGCGGGGCGGCCGGGGATGTGTGTCATCTGCACCGTCCGACCTGCTCTCCCAAGTTCGGCATGCCTTGTCCCAGGCGGGGTTCCATCTGGCTGGCGAAGACGGGGCGGACCGCGGACCCGGGCTTGCGGTGACGACGGTGCCAGCCGGGGTGCTGGTGAGGTGGACGGCCTCGAATGGGTTCACCTCGCTGGCGAAGGACCGGCCCGGCGCGTCGGGCGACAGCATGCAGGCGATCGTGCAGGCTGCGGTCTCGGGGCTGCTGGTCCAGCTGTGACACACCGTCACGGAACCGGAAGACGGCGGTGACCTGCTAGTCCTGGCTGACGAGTAGGGCAATCCACTGACATGCTTCGTCGGTGGTGCGAGAGTGGCGCTCGCGGCTGCGGTTCGGGCCGGGGCAACGTCAAGGTGACGGCCCTGCGCCCAGGGGAGAAGACGTCGGCTTTGCCGCGAGGGCAGAAGTCACCCGTCCGGGCATCTCCGCCGACGGCGTCCCGGAACGCCCCGGCGCTGTCACTGGCCGCCGATAACGTGACCGCTGTG
>NZ_JBEYXB010000036.1:0-63034 GCF_040644935.1 Streptomyces sp. NPDC046915
CGAGAACCGGCTGGACGAGCTGCCCGAGCAGTACCGCGAGATGCTCGCCACCAAGGCGTGGCAGCCGGTACGGGTGGTGCCCGCGGCGGTCAGCTCGGCAAGCCGCACCAGCGTCCGCACGCCCGAGCCCGTGCCGCCCTTGGGCGTGTAGCCGAAGGGGCCCTGCTCGTTGAAGGCCGGGCCGGCGATGTCGAGGTGGGCCCAGGTGATGCCGTCGCCGACGAACTCGCGCAGGAAGAGGCCGGCGACCAGGCCGCCGCCCATCCGCTCGCCCATGTTGGCGATGTCCGCGGTGGGGGAGTCCATGCCCTTGCGCAGGTGCTCCGGCAGCGGCATCGGCCAGGACGGCTCGCCGACCTCGTCGGCGGCCTCGACGATCGCCGTGCGGAACGCGTCGTCGTTGGCCATGACACCGAAGGTGCGGCTGCCCAGCGCCAGCACCATCGCACCGGTCAGCGTCGCCACGTCGACGATCGCGTCCGGCTTCTCCAGCGAGGCCGCCCACAGCGCGTCGGCGAGGACGAGGCGGCCCTCGGCGTCGGTGTTGAGGACCTCGACGGTCTTGCCGCTGTACATGCGCAGCACGTCTCCCGGGCGGACCGCGGTGCCCGAGGGCATGTTCTCGGCGAGCGCCAGCCAGCCGGTGACGTTGACCTCCAGGCCCAGCCGGGCGGCGGCGACGACGGCGGCGAACACGGCGGCGGCACCGCTCATGTCGCACTTCATCGTCTCGTTGTGACCGGCGGGCTTGAGGGAGATGCCGCCCGAGTCGTAGGTGATGCCCTTGCCGACGAGGGCCAGGTGCTTCTTCGCCTTGGAGTTCGTGTACGACAGCTTCACCAGGCGGGGCGTCGCCGCCGAGCCGCCGCCGACGCCCAGGATGCCGCCGTAGCCGCCCCTGGCCAGGGCCTTGTCGTCGAGCACCTGCACCTTGAGGCCGTGCTCCTTGGCCGCGGTCTGCGCGACCTGGGCGAACGCCTGGGGGGTGAGGTCGTTCGGCGGCATGTTGATCAGGTCACGGGCCCGGTTGAGCTCCTCCGTGACGGCGACGGCACGCGCCACGGCGCCCTTGTGGGCCGCGTCCCGCGGCTTGCCGCCGAGCAGCGCGGCCTCGGCGAGCGGGCCCTTGCCGTTCTTCGCCTTCGCGGAGCGGTCGTCCTTGCCGTTGTCCTTGTACGCGTCGAAGGAGTACGCGCCGAGCAGCACGCCCTCCGCGATCGCGCCGATGTCGCCGCTGTCGCCGACGGGCAGTGCGAAGGCGGCCTTCTTGGCCCCGCCGAGGGCGCGGGCGGCCACACCGGCGGCCCGGCGCAGCGCCTCGGCGTCGTACCAGGCGTCCTTGACCGGCTCCGCCCCCAGGCCGACCGCCACGACGAGCGGCGTCTTGAAGCCGGCCGGGGCGGGCAGCTTCGTCAGCTCGCCCTCGGCACCCGAGGCACCGAGGGTCTCCAGGACGCCGGCGAGCTTGCCGTCGTACGCCTTGTCCACGGCCTCGGCGCCCGGTGCGACGACGAGGTTCCCAGACTTAGGCGCAGTGCCCTTGGCGACACCGATCACGATCGCGTCGGCCCGGAGGCCGGGCGCCGCGGCGGTGCTGAGAGTGAGAGCAGTCACGGTGGTGAATTCTCGCTTCCGATGTGAAGTTTCTTCGGCCGATGCGGGTGGGTCGACCGGGCCCGGGAAGCGACCACCCTAGATCCGGCCGGGTGGCGCGTTGCGACCGGGGCCTTCACATGTCGGCGAACACCCGGGACGAGCCTACGCGCGTCGCCGCGTTCGCTCATTCCTGGCGCCGTCCACCCGCCGCGTCCCGGTGCGCGATCCGCTCGCCGCGGAAGGGCTGGGACCTGTCCGATCAGCACACCTAGCGGCCCAGGCTGAGGACCACGAGGGCCGTCGTCGCCGCGGTTTCCGCCAGCCCCCCGAACACGTCGCCGGTGACCCCGCCGAAGCGGCGTGTGCAGTGGCGCAGCAGGAGTTCGGCGACCGCCACGGCGGCCACCACGGCGAGGGCGGCGCGGACGGTGTCGTACGCGCCGAGGCAGGCGCCCCCGGCCCCGGCCGCCGCCACCACCGCGACCGCGACGGCCAGCGCGCCGCCCGTGGGCACCACCCCGGCGACCGCCGCCCCCAGCCCCTCCGGCCGGGCGGCCGGCACCCCGTCGCGGGCGGCGAGGGTCAGCGCCAGCCGGGCGGCCGTCGCCGAGACGACGGCGGCGAGCGCGCCCCGGGCCCAGGAGCCGCCGAACGCCTGGGCCAGTGCGGCCACTTGGGCCAGGAGTACGAGCACCAGCGTGAGCACGCCGAACGGCCCGATGTCCGACTGCTTCATGATCCGCAGCGCGTCCTCGGCGGGCTTGCCGCTGCCCAGCCCGTCCGCGGTGTCGGCCAGCCCGTCGAGGTGCAGGCCCCGGGTCAGCGCGGCGGGCACGGCGACGGTGGCGACGGCGGCGAGCAGCGGGCCGGCACCGAGCCGGAGCAGCAGCACGCCGAGCGCGGCCGCGCACGCGCCGACCACCAGGCCGGCCAGCGGCGCGCACAGCATGCCGCCGCGGGCCGCCGCCCGGTCCCAGCGGGTGACCCGGACCGGGAGGACGGTGAGGGTGCCGAAGGCGAAGCGCAGGCCGTCCGGCCAGGGGGCGGGGGAGGAGGTCGCAGAGGGCTCGGGCACCGGCGCAGGCTATCGGGCGACCGGCCGGGCCCTGACGGACCCCGAGACTAAAGTGCGCATATGGGACATTGGTGGTGGCGGAACGTCGTCGAGCCGGGCAAACTCCCGCTGCTCCTCGCCCTCGGCGCCTTCGTCCTCACCTTCGTGATCACCCGCGTCATCACCCGCATGATCCGGGCGGGCAAAGGGCCGTTCGGCAATGTCACGGGGGCGGGCGGGCTGCACATCCACCACGTGGTGCCCGGTGTCGTCCTCACGGTCGTCGGCGGTTTCGGGGCCGTCGCCAGCGGCCGGCAGGGCTTCGGCGGGGGGTTCTTCGCGGTCGTCTTCGGCATCGGCGCGGGGCTCGTCCTGGACGAGTTCGCGCTGATACTGCACCTCCACGACGTCTACTGGACCGAGGAGGGCCGCAAGAGCGTCGAGGCCGTCGTCCTCACCGCCGCCCTCGTCGGCCTGGTCCTCGCCGGGTTCTCCCCGTTCGGCGTGAACGACCTCTCCCGGGACGAACTCCAGGACCGCGGCACCGTCCTCTCCACGGTCGCCGGCAACTTCGTCCTCTCCCTGGTCGCCCTGACCAAGGGCAAACTCCGCACCGCGGTCTTCGGCGTGATCGTCCCGCTCGTCGCACTGGTCGGCGCGGTGCGCCTGGCCCGGCCCGGCTCGTACTGGGCCCGCCGCTTCTACCGCCACCGCGCCCGCGCCCGCGCCCGGTCCTGGCTGCGCGCCTACCGGCACGACCGCCGTTGGCTGCGTACCGGACTCGCCGTTCAGGACTGGATCGGCGGCAGACCCGACCCGACGCCGTCGAGGGCGACGGGCCCGCGCTGACGCTCCCGCAGGGTCTCCGCCGCGCACAGCAGTCCCACGCCCGCCAGGGCCGCCAGGTGCTCCTTGCCCGCGAGGTTCTCCTTGACCAGGACCTCGGCCAGCATCGCCGCGGCCACGCCGCCCGCGGTGACATGGGCGCCGTACCGCCGGCCCAGGTACACGGCGAGACCCACCACGGCCGCCGACGGGCCGGTGTCGACGACCTGGGCGTCCGTCACCGGCAGGCCCAGGGGGTGGTGCGGGCCCAGGGCGACGCCGACGCGCGCGTACCAGGTGCCGGCGAGCGTGGCCACGTACGCGATGGCCAGCGTCTGCCGGCGACCCAGGCAGATCTCGCCGATGCCGAACACGAACAGGATCTGCGCGAGCGCCCCCCACACCGGCAGGTCCAGCGCCGGCACGAACAGGGACAGCGGAGTCCGCAGCAACGCCAGCCACAGGGGGTCCGCGGCCCGTACGGCCCCCAGGGCCTGCACCGGCCGGTAGCCCCAGGGCTGGTTCTGCACGAGCTGCACCAGCGCCGTCAGACCCACCACCCCCGCCGTCATCGGAATCGCCCGCAGGCGCCGCTCCCGCAACGGCTCGCGCACGGTGGCGTACACCGTCCCCCATTCGGCGCGGGCCCAGCGGACGAGCGAACTCATCTGTGCGTCTCCAGGTGCTTCCGATGCAGCCACTTCGGCAAGCCGGGTGCCTCCAGGAACCCCTCCGCCCGCGCCGACGCGAGGCCGATGCGCGGCAGGTCCGCGCTCTTCTCGAAGAGCAGGAACCTGGGCTCCCAGATGGGCCGGTACTTGGCGTTGGCGCGGTACAGCGACTCGATCTGCCACCAGCGCGAGAAGAAGCTGAGCAGTGACCGCCACAGCCTCAGCACCGGCCCGGCGCCGAGGCGTGCGCCACGTTCGAAGACGGAACGGAACATGGCGAAGTTGAGCGACACCTGAGTGATCCCGATCTCGGCGGCCCGCCGCAGCAGCTCGATGACCATGAACTCCATCAGCCCGTTGTCGGAGTCCCGGTCGCGGCGCATGAGGTCCAGGGACAGCCCGTGCGGACCCCAGGGCACGAAGGACAGCAGCGCCCGCAGGTCGCCCCGCGCGTCCGTGCACTCGAGCATCACGCACTGCCCGTCCCGCGGGTCCCCGAGCCGGCCCAGCGCCATGCTGAACCCGCGCTCGGTCGCCCCGTCGCGCCAGTCGTCCGCCCGCTGCACGAGGTACGCCATCTCCTCGGCCGGGATGTCCGTGTGCCGCCGGATGCGCACCGCGTACCCGGCCCGCTTCACCCGGTTGTACGCCTGCCGGACGGTCCGCATGGCCCGTCCCTCCAGCGTGAACTCGGCGACCTCCACGATCGCCTCGTCACCGAGCTCCAGCGCGTCCAGCCCGTGCCGCGCGTACACGGTGCCTGCCTCCTCGCTCGTGCCCATCACGGCCGGGATCCAGCCGTGCTCGCGCGCCAGGGCCAGCCACGGCACGATCGCGCCCGGCCACGCCTCCGGGTCGCCGATCGGATCCCCGGAGGCCAGCGACACCCCGCCCACCACCCGGTAGGCCACCGCCGCCTTCCCGGTCGGCGACCACACCACGCTCTTCTCCCGGCGCAGCGCGAAATAGCCGAGCGAGTCCCGCTCGCCGTGCCGGTCCAGCAGCGCCCGCAGCCGCTTCTCGTCGTCCTCGGTGATCGGGTCGACGGCGCGCCGGGAGCGGAACGCGGCGTAGAACACGGCCAGGACCAGAACCGTGCTCATCACGTTGATGGCGACGTTGGCCCAGTTCGGGGAGGAGATCCCCGGGAACCGCGTCTCGTCGGCGGCGACCGAGATCAGCCGCAGCGTCCCGTAGTGCCAGCGCTCGGCGAACGTCGACCTCGCGGCGTCCGGGGCCTGGTTGGCGGCCGTGACCAGCAGCGCGGCCAGCAGCGAGGCGACGAGCCCGCCCCCGACGGCGACCATGACGGCGAGCCGGGGGTTGGAGCGGTCACCCTTGGCGTAGAACTCCCGGCGTCCCAGCAGCAGCGCGCCCACGAAGGCGGCCGTGAGGACCAGGGAGATCCAGTTCTGTGCGTACCGCTGGATCTCCGGGAACGCCATGGCGAACGCGAACAGGGCCAGGAACAGGCCGCTGAGCACCAGGTTCAGGATCCACGCGGCCCGCTTGCGGCGCCGCATGGTGATGGCCAGGAACGTCGTGAACACGCCCGAGGCGAAGCCGGCCGTCAGCAGGTACGGCGTGAAGAGGTTCTCCTGGTTGTGGCGCCGCACGTCCTGGCCCAGGGAGACCCACACGGCGCTCAGGAAGTTGATGAAGGCGACGGCGCGCAGGTACCAGACGGCGAAGGCGGCGGCCCGCCGGGACGCCCCGGTCGACCGCCGCCCGCTCCCGCCCGGACGGTCCCCGGCGGCTTCCTGATCCGCGGCAATTCGGGCATCTCCCATAAGGGAGGATCATATGGCGCTGCTCCGGCGAACCGCGCTTTTCCGGCCGCACCGCCCTCCCTGCCGGTTACTCCGTCTCCGTGGGCTCCTGCCCCTCGGATTCCTTCGTCCCGGACTCCCCGGACTCCCCGGATTCCCCGGACTTCTCGGACTCCTCGGATTCCGCGGGCTTCTCGGACTCCTCCGGCTCCCGCTCGGGCAGCTCCGCCGCCAGCGCGGCCGCCGCCTGGACCAGCGGCAGGGCGAGCAGCGCCCCGGCCCCCTCGCCGACGGTCACCCCGTGGTCGAGCAGCGGCTCCAGGGCCATCCGGTCCAGCGCCTTCGCCTGCCCCGGCTCCCCGCTGGCGTGCCCGGCCAGCCACCAGTCCGGCGCCCGGAACGCGACCCGTTGCCCGACCAGCGCACAGGCGGACGCCACGACCCCGTCCAGGATCACCGGCAGCTTGCGCACCGCGGCCTGCAACAGGAACCCGGTCATCGCCGCGAGGTCGGCCCCGCCCACGGTCGCCAGCAGCTGCAACTGGTCGCCGAGCACCGGCCGCGCCCGGCGCAGCGCGTCCCGGATGGCGGCGCACTTGCGCATCCACGCCAGGTCGTCGATCGCCCGGCCGCCCCGCCCGGTCACCACCGACGCGTCCGTCCCGCACAGCGCGGCCACCAGCACGGAGGCCGCCGTGGTCCCGCCGACGCTCACATCGCCGAGCACCACCAGGTCCGTACCGGAGTCGGCCTCCTCGTCGGCCAGGGCGATGCCCGCCCGGAAGGCCGCCTCGGCCTCCTCCAGGGTCAGCGCGTCCTCGACGTCGATACGTCCGCTGCCGCGCCGCACCCGGTGCCGTACGACCTCCGCCGGCAGTGACTCCGGCTCGCAGTCCAGGGCCATGTCCACGACCCGCACCGGGACGCCGAGCCTGCGCGCGAGCACCGCCGCCGGGCTCGCGCCCTCCAGGACCGCCCGGACCAGCTGATCGGCCGTGCCCGCGGGGTGGGCCGAGACACCCAGCTCGGCGATGCCGTGGTCACCCGCGAAGAGCACGACCCGCGGCCGTACGACCGGCCGCACCGGCACGGCCCCCTGTGCGGCGGCCAGCCACTCACCCAGGTCGTCGAGGCGGCCCAGAGACCCGGGCGGCACGATCTGGCGCTCCCGGCGGGCCTCGGCGTCACGACGCACGCCCCCGTCCGGACGCTCGATCAGATCGGTGAAGTCGTCGAGATTAAGCGAGCTCATTCGCCGAACAGTACCGGCAGCGATCGAACAGTTCCGCGCCACATCGCCACCACACAGCCGCGATGTCTTTGCACCCAAGATCGGCATCCCATACGTTCCGCTTTGCAGCGGAATGTCGCACAGGGAGCCGTCCATGCAGCCCTCGCCCCCCACCCTGGCCGCCATCGAACGGCACCGGGCCTCGTACGCCGCCGAACTGGCCCTGGGCACCGACCGGTTCACCGGACCGCGCCGCGAGGACTGCCCGTGGTGCCGCTCGAAACGCCTGCGCACCCGCCTGCGCAGCCCCGACCTCCTCCAGCGCAAGCCGGGCACGTTCGTCCTCGACCAGTGCCGTGACTGCGGGCACGCCTTCCAGAACCCCCTGCTCACGCCCGAGGGGCTCGCCTTCCACCACGGGGACATCCACGACGGGCACCTGGAGGACTTCGCGGAACGCCTCCTCGCCGCCCACTCCGGCGAACGGCGCCACCGGCACGCGGCCCGCGCGGTCCTGGCGCTGCAACCCGAACCGGAGAGCTGGCTGGACGTCGGCACCGGCCGCGCCCACTTCCCGCGGACGGCGCGGGAACTCTTCCCGTACACCTCCTTCGACGGGGTCGACACCACCCTCCGCGTCGAGGAGGCCCGCCGGGCCGGATGGGTCGAGGAGGCCCACCGGGGCCACCTCACCACGCCCGGCGTCCTCGCCCGCCTGCGCTCCCGCTACGACGTCGTCAGCTTGTTCCACCACCTGGAGCACACCCTCGACCCGCGGGCCGAACTCCACGCCGCGCTCGCCGCGCTGCGCCCCGGTGGGCATCTGCTGGTGGAGGCGGCCGACCCGCGCAGCGTCTTCGCCGTCCTGCTGGGCAAGTGGTGGCTGCCCCAGGGCCAGCCCCGCCGCCTCCATCTGGTGCCCCTGGCCAACCTCCGCGCGGAACTGGAGTCCCGCGGCTGCACGGTCCTCCTGACGGACCGCAGGGCCCCGCACGTCCCGTACGACCTCTCGGCCGCCGTCGCCCTCGCCCTGAGCCAGGCCTTCCCGGCCCCGGACGCCCCGTGGCGGACGACCCCGCCGACCGAACTCCAACAGATGCTCCGCGCGCTGCTCCTGGGAGCCACCAGTCCCCTGGCCGACGCGGCAGCCCTCCTGGACCGCGCCCTGGCCCCCCTCCTAAGCCGCACCCGCTTCTCGAACGCGTACCGCGTCATCGCCCGCAAGGACAGACCGTAGGCCCCGCCGGGGGCCGGTGCCCTACCCCCGCAGCACCAGGGCCTGCCCCGCCACCACCAGCAGCACCTGTTCGCACTCGGCCGCGAACGCCGCGTTCAGCCGCCCCAGCTCATCGCGGTACCGCCGCCCGGAGGCGGTCGCCGGCACGATCCCCGACCCCACCTCGTTCGACACCGCCACCACGGTCCGCCGGGCCGCCCGCACCGCCGCGGCCAACTCCCGTACCCGCTTCCGCAACGCCCGCTCCCCACCGGACGCCCACTCCGCGTCGTCCCACGCCCCGACCGAGTCCATCGCGTCCGTCAGCCACAACGACAGACAGTCGATCAGCAGCGGCGGCCCGTCCTCCGCGAGCAACGGCACGAGGTCGCACGTCTCCGTCGTACGCCACGAACCCGGCCGCCGGTCCCGGTGCGCGGCCACCCGCGCCGCCCACTCCGTGTCCCCGTTCCGCGCCCCGCCCGTCGCCACGTACAGCACGTCGGGGAAGGCCTCGAGCCGCCGTTCGGCCTCCACCGACTTCCCCGACCGCGCACCCCCCAGCACCAGCGTCCGCCGCGGCACGTCGGGCACGTGCTCGTACACCCCCACCACCAGCGTCGTCCCGTCCGGCACCGCCCGCGCCCCCGCGGCCGCCAGCCGGCGCCGCAACTCCGGCCCCGGCGACACGTCGTGGTCGAGGTGGACGGCGACGACATCCGTGGTCGGCCCCACCGCGCCCACCGCCCGCAGCCTGGCCAGCGCGTCCGGCCGCCCCACGACGTCCGTGAGCACCATGTCGTACGCCGGGCCCCGCGCCGCCCCGCTCTCCAGCCCGGCGGGCGCGCCGCCCGGCGGCAGATACAGCAGCCGCTGACCGTCCGGCCCGGTCACCGCGTACCCGGTGCCGCCCGCGTCCATCGCCAGCGCCCGCACCCGATGCCCCGTCAGCAGCGTCAACTCCCGTCCATCCGGCACCCGCACGGGTTGCGGCAGCCCGGCCGGCACCTCGACCGCCGGTCCGTCGTGCGGATGAGACAGCACCACCTGCCGTACCCCGCCCAGCGAACGACCCGCCCGGGCCGCCGCGAACGCCGCGCCGGGCGTCAGATCGAGCAGCAGCACCCCGTCGACGAGCAGCGCGGTGGCCGCCCGCGCGTCCGGCCCGAGCGCGGCGGCGCAGGCCGCGCAGGGACAGTCGGGGCGGGGCAGTCCCGCGGGGGCACCGGTGCCGAGCAGAGTCAGTTCCACGGACTCGATTTTCGCTTGTCGCCGGAGCTCTTGCGCGTCCGGCAGCGGCCTGTCCGGCGGACCAGGCCGCAGGAAAGGTGCGGGGCCTCATCGACGCAGGCCCCGCGTCTGGGGCATGATCCGCCGGACAGGCCCTAGGCTCGGAGCAGGAGCCGGACCAAGATCCGGCTTTCGGTCTGCATGTGGTCGCACCAGGGAGGCGTACATGGTGGCTTGGACGTGGCGGTTCGAGAAGACCGACGGGACGGAGGTCCAGCCCGCGGTCCAGCCCGAGGAGTTCACCACGCAAGGGGATGCCGAGTCCTGGGTCGGGGAGCACTACAAGGCCCTGCTGGAGGGCGGCGCGGACCAGGTCCGGCTGTTCGAGGACACCTCGGAGATCTACGGCCCGATGAGCCTGCACGCCGACGAGTCCTGAACGCCCCGGAGGGGGGTGCGGCGGGCGCCGTGCCGGGCACTCGCCCGCCCCCCTCCTCGTTTCAGCCCCCGCTCAGCCCCGTACCCCGCACAGGTGCAGCAGTGCCGCGACCCCGCGGTACGGGTCCGTCCGCCCGGCCCGCTCCTCGGCGGCCAGCAACGTCTCCACGTCGGCCGGGATCTCCGTGCCGTCCGCCGCCGTGTCCGTGAAGACCCGCACGCCGTACCAGGCGTGCAGCGGCGCCCCGATCCCGGCGAGGGTGGACGTCAGCGTGCCGAGCCGGTCCGCCCGGACGTCGAGGCCGAGCCGGTTGCGGTAGGAGGTCGTGTCGAACGCGGCCAGCGCGCCCGCCCAGTCCCCGGACAGTCCCGGCCGCAGGGCCAGCGCGTCGCCGTTGCGCACCAGCAGCGACAGCAGCCCGCCCGGGGCGAGCATCCGGGCCAGCCCCGCCACCAGCGGATCGGGCTCCTCGACGTACATCAGCACCCCGTGGCACAGCACCACGTCGAAACTGCCCGGCAGGAAGTGCACCCCCGTGTCCCGCCCGTCACCCTGGACGATCCGCATCCGCTCGCGGATCCCCTCGGGCTGACCGGAGAGCGCCTCGCGCGCCGCCGAGATCATCGTCGTGTCCTGCTCGACGCCGGTCACCTGGTGCCCGGCCCGGGCCAGCCGCAGCGCCTGCGTGCCCTGGCCCATTCCCACGTCGAGCACCCGCAGCCGCTGCCCGACCGGGAACCGCCCGGCTATCTGCTCGTCGAGCTGCCGGGCCACCAGCTCCTGCCGTACGACGTCCCGCAGCCCGCCCAGCTTGCTGAGCCACGCATCCGCCGCACCCCCCTGGAAGGCGTCCGTGCTCAGGGCCGCTCTCCGCGCTTGACCTGCGGCTTCGGCAGCCGGAGCCGGCGCATCTGGAGAGAACGCATGAGGGCGTAGGCCACCGCGCCCTTACGGTTCTGGTCCGGGAAGCGCTCACCCAGCCGCTTCCTGAGCCGGAATCCGCTGAGGATCGAGTCCAGCACGATCAGGACGATCACGATCAGCCACAGCAGCAACGCGACGGTCTGGAGCGCCGGCACCCGCACCACGCTCAGCACCAGGATGACCACGGCCAGCGGCAGGAAGAACTCCGCCACGTTGAACCGCGAGTCGACCCATTCGCGCGCGAACCGGCGGACCGGGCCCTTGTCACGGGCCGGCAGATACCGCTCGTCACCGCTCGCCAGCGCCTGGCGCTGCCGCTCCATCTGGACGCGGCGCTCCTCACGCTGCCGCTTGGCGGCCTCCTTGCGGTTCGTCGGAGTACTGGCGACGCTGCGGCGCTGGGACTGGGCCTCACTGCGCTTGGGCGTGGGCCTGCCCTTCGGGGCCTGCGGGTCACGGGGCTGCTTGGAGTCGGTCAGCGCCACCTTGTCGGTGGGGACCTTCTCTTCCTTGGCACGGCTACGGAACACAAAACCCAAGGGTACGGGGTGCCGGGGCATGGACCCCAGCCTCGTGGGGAACGATCCGGCAACACCATTCGTCTCTAGGGGGACACAGGGGACGTCGCGGACGGTCCACTCAGGGGCACCCCGGGAGCCACCTACTCCCTACGCCGGAGCGGAGCCGTACGCAGTCGTCCTTGGGGATGAGCGCATCCGTCCCCGAACAGTGCGGTAATGGATGCAGGGCCCGTACTGTGGGTTCTGTCGCAGGATCTGTGAGCTGGAGTCCGTCAGAAGGGGGCGCGCGAAGCCCATGAGCGGTGTCATGAAGCGTATGGGGATGATCTTCCGCGCGAAGGCGAACAAGGCCCTTGACCGGGCCGAGGACCCGCGCGAGACCCTCGATTACTCGTACCAGAAGCAGCTGGAGCTGCTCCAGAAGGTCCGCCGCGGCGTCGCCGACGTGGCCACCTCCCGCAAGCGCCTGGAGCTCCAGCTCAACCAGCTCCAGTCGCAGTCGACCAAGCTGGAGGACCAGGGCCGCAAGGCGCTCGCGCTCGGCCGCGAGGACCTGGCCCGTGAGGCGCTCTCCCGCCGCGCCGCGCTCCAGCAGCAGGTGACGGACCTGGAGACGCAGCACACCACCCTCCAGGGCGAGGAGGAGAAGCTCACCCTCGCGGCCCAGCGGCTCCAGGCCAAGGTCGACGCCTTCCGTACGAAGAAGGAGACCATCAAGGCCACCTACACCGCCGCCCAGGCGCAGACCCGCATCGGCGAGGCCTTCACCGGCATCTCCGAGGAGATGGGCGACGTCGGCCTGGCCATCCAGCGCGCCGAGGACAAGACCCAGCAGCTCCAGGCCCGGGCCGGCGCCATCGACGAGCTCCTCGCCTCGGGCGCCCTCGACGACCCCACCGGCACGGCCAAGGACGACATCGCCGCCGAGCTGGACCGGCTCTCCGGTGGTACGGATGTGGAGCTGGAACTCCAGCGCATGAAGGCCGAGCTCGCCGGAGGCGCGCCCCAGCAGGCGATCGAGGGCGGCACCGGCCACGCGCAGTCCCAGCAGCAGCCGCAGGACACCCCGCGCTTCGACAAGCAGTAGCCCGAGCGCCGACAGCCACAGCCTGGAGGGCGACATGGCCGACATGATCGTACGGATCATGGGGGAGGGGCAGGTGAGGCTGGCGGACAGCCACCTCACCGAACTGAACAAGCTCGACGACGAGCTTCTGGCCGAGATGGAGATCGGCGACGGCCCCGGCTTCCGCCGCACCCTCCAGGCCCTCCTCACCAAGGTCCGCGACCTCGGCGAGCCCGTCCCCGACGACTCCCTGGACCCCTCCGACCTCATCCTCCCGTCACCCGACGCGACACTGGAGGAGGTCCGGGAACTGCTGAGCGCCGACGGCCTGATTCCCGGCTGACCGGACTGTCCGTACTGTTCAGACGTGAGCACCCTCGACCGCGCCAGATGCCGCCTCCAGGCACACCCCCTCGCCCTGGACGCGGCACTCGCGGCGGGCGTGCTGATCTGCATGGTCGTGGGGTCCTTCGTGACCCCGCAGGACCAGAACGACATCGCCTGGGGCGTCCGCAGCCCCGACCCGCTCAGCCTGCTGCTCATCACGATCGGCGCCGCGGCCCTCGTCTTCCGCCGCAGCGCCCCCAAGGCGGTCCTCGCCGTCACCGGCACCGTCTCCGTGATCGAATCCATCACCGGCGACCCCCGCGCCCCGGTCGCGATGTCCGCCGTGGTCGCCCTCTACACCGTCGCCTCGACCACCGACCGCGCCACCACCTGGCGCGCGGGCCTGCTCACCATGACCGTGCTGACCGGCGCCGCCATGCTCGCCGGCCCCCTGCCCTGGTACGCCCAGGACAACCTCGCCATCCTCGCCTGGACCGGCATCGGCGCCACCGCCGGAGACGCCGTCCGCAGCCGCCGCGCGGTCGTCCAGGCCATCCGCGAACGCGCCGAGCGCGCCGAGCGCACCCGCGAGGAGGAGGCCCGCCGCCGGGTCGCCGAGGAACGCCTGCGCATCGCCCGCGACCTGCACGACGTCGTCGCCCACCACATCGCCCTGGTCAACGTGCAGGCCGGAGTCGCCGCCCACGTCATGGACAAGCGCCCCGACCAGGCGAAGGAGGCCCTGGCCCACGTACGCGAGGCCAGCCGCTCCGCCCTCAACGAACTCCGCGCCACCGTCGGCCTGCTCCGCCAGTCCGGCGACCCGAAGGCCCCCACCGAACCCGCCCCCGGCCTCAGCGGCCTGGAGGACCTCGCCGACACCTTCCGCAACGCCGGTCTCCCGGTCGAGGTCGCCCGCGCCGACCAGGGCACCGAACTGCCCGCCGCCGTCGACCTGGCCGCGTACCGCATCATCCAGGAAGCCCTCACCAACGTGCAGAAGCACGCGGGCAACGACGCCAAGGCCGAGGTCAGCGTGGTCCGTGTGGGCCCCAACATCGAGGTCACGGTGCTGGACGACGGCCACCCCGGCCAGGAGGAACCCCAGCCGGGCGGCGGCCACGGCCTGCTCGGCATGCGCGAGCGCGTCACCGCCCTGCGCGGCACCCTCACCACCGGCCCCCGCTACGGCGGCGGATTCCGCGTCCATGCCATCCTGCCGATCAAGACCAGCACCGCCGCCCCGGGAGACTCCGCATGACCATCCGCGTCCTGCTCGCCGACGACCAGGCACTGCTGCGCAGCGCCTTCAGAGTGCTCGTCGACTCCGAGCCGGACATGGAGGTGGTCGGGGAGGCGTCGGACGGCGCGGAAGCCGTGCGGCTGGCCTCTCACCACCGGGCCGACGTCGTGCTGATGGACATCCGCATGCCGGGCACGGACGGGCTGGCGGCCACCCGGCTGATCAGCGCGGACCCTGGGCTGACGCATGTCCGGGTCGTCATCCTCACGACCTTCGAGGTCGACGACTACGTGGTGCAGGCACTGCGGGCAGGTGCCTCCGGCTTCCTGGGCAAGGGCAGCGAACCGGAGGAACTCCTCAACGCCATCCGGGTGGCCGCCGAGGGAGAGGCCCTGCTCTCCCCGACGGCCACCAAGGGCCTCATCGCCCGCTTCCTCGCCCAGGGCGACGGGGCCGACGACGACCACGACCCGGCCCGCGCGCAACGCCTCGCGGCGCTCACCGGGCGGGAGCGGGAGGTGCTGGTGCAGGTCGCCGGTGGTCACTCCAACGACGAGATCGCGGAACGGCTGGAGGTCAGCCCGCTGACCGTGAAGACCCACGTGAACCGGGCCATGGCCAAGCTGGGGGCCCGGGATCGGGCACAGCTCGTGGTGATCGCTTATGAGTCGGGGCTGGTGCGGCCGCGGGCGGAGTGACGGCCCTTCGTTGCTCTTCAGCGCTTGAGCGAGGCGACGAACGCGTCCCACGGGGGGTGCGGTTGGGAGGGTAGGTCCTGCCCCGCCGTAAACCAGTGGTGCGGCGCAGTTGCGCGCCGTTAGCGTGCTGCCGAACCGAGTCGTCGAGTGAAGGACGTGCCGTTGTACACCCTGTGAGACCTCCCGAGAGCTGATCGGTCGCGCGTCGCGCATCTGCGCCGCGCTGCTTTTTGCTGCGGATTTCTCACTGAAACCGGTGTACTTCTGTGCTCAACATCTGGGTGGTCATGCCCACCTGCCTGCCGCTCGTTCTCCGTCGTTGCCACGCGTGCGCGTCCGAGCGCTTCCTGACGAGCGGTAAGTTCCGCGTCAACGCGAACCACAAGCTCATCGACGCCTGGCTCCTCGCGCTCTGTACCGCTTGCGGGGACACCACGAAGCTCACGGTCCTGGAGCGCGCGAACGTGCGCTCCGTACGGCCTGAACTGCTGGACCGGATGCATGACAACGACCCGGGCCTGGCAGCTGAGCTGCTCCAGGACCCGGTCGTGCGGCGCCGTAATCGCATCGCCCTCGACTGGGACGGCGCCTGGTGCCTCGACACCGGCGGACCGGACCACCTCGACCGCGAGGTGCTCGACGTATCGGTCCGCTTCGCGGCGCGGATCCCCGTCCGGCCGGTGCGACTGATCGCTGAAGGCTGCGGTCTTTCACGGGCCGAGGTCGAGAGACTGATCGCGGAGGGGAAGCTCGTCTCGGCGGTGCGGCTGAGCGGCAAGCTCTCCGGCGACTTCACCTTCACGCTCAAGCGCTGAACCCGAAGATGCCCCTTCCATCCAGGAAGGGGCATCTCCCAGCACAGGCGAGCAGCCGGAGGCTACGGCAGTGCCAGCATCCGCTCCAGGGCCAGCTTGGCGAAGGTCTCCGTCTCCTTGTCGACCTCGATGCGGTTGACGAGGTTGCCCTCGGCGAGGGACTCCAGGGCCCAGACCAGGTGGGGGAGGTCGATGCGGTTCATGGTCGAGCAGAAGCAGACCGTCTTGTCGAGGAAGACGATCTCCTTGCCCTCGGGCGCGAAGCGGTTCGCCAGGCGCCGGACCAGGTTCAGCTCCGTGCCGATGGCCCACTTGGAGCCGGCCGGGGCGGCCTCCAGGGCCTTGATGATGTACTCCGTCGAGCCGACGTAGTCGGCCGCGGCCACGACCTCGTGCTTGCACTCGGGGTGGACGAGGACGTTGACGCCGGGGATGCGGGCGCGCACGTCGTTCACCGAGTCGAGGCTGAAGCGGCCGTGGACCGAGCAGTGGCCGCGCCACAGGATCATCTTGGCGGCGCGCAGCTCGTCGGCGGTCAGGCCGCCGTTCGGCTTGTGCGGGTTGTAGACCACGCAGTCGTCCAGGGACATGCCCATGTCGCGGACGGCGGTGTTGCGGCCGAGGTGCTGGTCCGGCAGGAAGAGGACCTTTGTTGCCGAGGGCTCCCCCTGCTCGAAGGCCCAGTCGAGCGCGCGCTTCGCGTTCGACGACGTGCAGATGGTGCCGCCGTGCTTGCCGGTGAACGCCTTGATGTCAGCGGAGGAGTTCATGTACGAGACGGGCACCACCTGCTCGGCGACGCCGGCCTCCGTCAGGACGTCCCAGCACTCCGCGACCTGCTCGGCCGTCGCCATGTCGGCCATGGAGCAGCCGGCGGCGAGGTCGGGCAGGACGACCTTCTGGTCGTCGGAGGTGAGGATGTCGGCCGACTCGGCCATGAAGTGCACACCGCAGAAGACGATGTACTCGGCCTCCGGGCGTGCGGCCGCGTCCCGGGCCAGCTTGAAGGAGTCGCCCGTGACATCGGCGAACTGGATGACCTCGTCGCGCTGGTAGTGGTGGCCGAGCACGAAGACCTTGTCGCCGAGCTTCGCCTTGGCGGCGCGGGCGCGCTCGACCAGGTCGGGGTCGGACGGCGAGGGCAGGTCACCGGGGCACTCGACGCCCCGCTCGCTCTTCGGGTCGGCCTCACGGCCGAGCAGCAGCAGGGCGAGCGGAGACGGCTGTACGTCGAGCTCCGGGGTCTGGGCGGTGGTCACGGCACGCACCCTTTCTGGTTTTCTCTACTTTTCGTCGAACTGACGCTATCTATCATAACCCGCTTCACGTCACTTTGACGATGGTCATTGCGTCGATGTGACGTGAATCCCGGTCAGCCGCCGGTGAGGCGTTTTCCGCTTCCAGGCGCATGTGCGAGCATGAGAAGGGAACGACAAGACAAACGCTCGGCCCGGAATGAATCCGCGGCCCCGCCGGTTGCAACCGTCGGCAAGCAGTCTCCGTACAACCCGGGAGAGATGTAGATGTCCGTATCGGACGAGACCAGCACCGTCACCGACGGCATCATCCTGACCGAAGCCGCCGCGTCGAAGGTCAAGGCCCTGCTCGACCAGGAAGGCCGTGACGACCTCGCGCTGCGCGTCGCCGTCCAGCCCGGCGGCTGCTCCGGCCTGCGCTACCAGCTCTTCTTCGACGAGCGCTCGCTCGACGGCGACGTCGAGAAGGACTTCGACGGCGTCAAGGTGGTCACCGACCGGATGAGCGCCCCGTACCTGGTCGGCGCCACCGTCGACTTCGTGGACACGATCGAGAAGCAGGGCTTCACGATCGACAACCCGAACGCGACCGGCTCCTGCGCCTGCGGCGACTCCTTCAGCTGAGCCGCGCGACGGACACAGCGCACAACACGAAGGCGGCGACCCCCTCCGACGGGGCCGCCGCCTTCGCGCGTCTCACTCAGGGCCTACGACGACTTCGGCAGGCGGGCGCCCGGGCGCTCCTTCTGGATCTCCTGGCCGTTCGAGCCGACCACCTTCCGGTCGCCGAGCGGCTTCTCCAGGTGCACGGTCCGGTGGTAGACCTTGGCCATCATCACGCAGATCTTGTTCGGCCAGGGCTTCTCGGTCACCGTGACCGTCACCTTGCCGGAGTCCTCGGCGGCCGACGCCTTGTAGTCGGCGCACACCCCGCCCTCGAACGTCACGGTCAGGTCGTCGTCCGCGACGCTGTAGCCGGTCACCGTCACGGGCTTCTCGGCCGGTGACGCCGACGACGTGCCCGACGGAGCACCCGACGGCGCGCCCGACTGGTTGGTGTCCGGCGACGCCAGGTACTTCGGGTCCACGGCCGGATACGTCACCGTGAAGGCGTCCGCCGTTCCCCGCGCCTGGAACAACCAGGACGGCACCAGCGCCTGCCGGCCGTCGACGGAGTGCGCGGCCAGCCCGAACACCGCCTTCTGCACGGTGATCGTCTCCCGCGTCGGCGTCGGCGCGGCCGATCCCGACACCGATCCGCACGGCTGCTCCAGCCGGTCCTTCTGCGGTACGGGAGCGGCGCAACCGCCGATGCCCATCCGGTGGTCGGTACCGGGCGCGGCGTTCATCAGGCCCAGCGCCTTCTCGGCGCCCAGGACGGGATACGTGTCCCCCTTCACCGGCGCCTTCAGCTCACCGTGGCCGCCGACCACCTGGCCCTGCTTGTCGACGGTCAGACCGGTCGTCCAGCCGTAGGTGGGCAGCCCGCCCACCACCGGGTCGGCGTTCACCACCCGCTGGGCGCCCATGACCTGGCTCGCGTCCACCTTGGCGTCGTCCTGGCCGACCGCCTTCAGCACCGGCGCCGCCGCCTTCTTCGCGGCCGACTCGCTCACCCCGTCGGTGGCCGGGTTGGCGGGATCCTGCGTGCAGACGGTGATCTTCTTGCAGTTGTCGGTGCCGGGCGCGTACCGGCTGAACGTCCAGGTGCCCGGCGCCTCCTTGTCGACCTGGAGACTCGGCCCCGATCCGTCCTTCCCGGAGCCGACCCGCCAGATCTGCCCCTCGGCCACCGGCGTGCCGTCGACGCCCAGCGCCTTCGCCAGCCGGGCCACCTCGTCCTTGCTGACCTCGCCGCCGGCCAGGTACACCGGCGCCGAACCGGGGCCGTCGGGCAGGGTGCCGCCGGCCTTGTAGGTGACGCCGTACGGGTTGGGCTCACCGGGCGCGATGCCCTCCGAGGAGCCGTCCAGGGTGAGGGGCGGGGGAGTGCCGCCGGAGGCCGCGGACCCCGTACCGCCGCCCGTGGCGCCGCTCGCGGTGGCCGCGAGGTACGCCCCACCACCCCCGACCAGCAGCACTGCGGCGGCGACGGAGGCGATGACCGCGGGGGAGCGGCGACGGGCGGGCCGTTCGTCATCGGCCTCGCCGTGGTCCCCGTCCCGGGGAACCTCGTCGTCGGCCACCTCGGCCACCTCGGCCACCTCGGCCACCTCGGCCACCTCGGCCACGACGGCTGGTTCGGCGGCGGGCGCGGGCGAGGCTTCTGGCTGCGGCGCGGCTTCCGGCTCGGGCGAGGCCTCCAGCTGGGGCGCGGCTTCCGGCTCGGGCACGGCCTCGGTCACGGCCTCCGGCTCCGCCGCCGCTTCGGACGTTGCTTCCGGCTGCTCGGATACGGCTTCCGCCCGCGCGGGCACGGTCTCCGGCTCGGGCGAGGCTTCCGGCTCCGCGCCCGCCGCCTCGGGAGCCTCGGGAGCTTCGGGCGCGGCCTTCTCCTCGGCCTCGTGCTCGGGCGTGGCCCCAGGCTCCGGAATCCGGTTCTCCGCCGAGGCTTCCCCGCCGGTGCCCGCCGCCGCGTCGTCGTTGTCGGGTCGCTCGGTGTTCACCGCATCGCTCCTTGCTGGGTCGTATCCCGCATCCCCTCCACGGGGGACGGCGATGGGACGCGGCGGGGGAGCGAGCGGTTCCCTCGAACGGACCGGATGAATCAGTCGCCGTAGTCCGACATGGCGTCCAGCAGTCGCGCGGAGGCCTTGGGGACGGTCACGCCGTGGATCAGCGACGGGGGTACCGGGACGGAGGAGTCCCGGTGTGCCACCGTCCAGTGCGGAGCCATCCGGGCGCAGTCACCGCGCAGCGACGCCAGGTCGCCGTCGAGGTCGGCCTGAGTGGGGGCGTGGACCTTGAGGTTCGTCATAGCGGCACCGTAAGCATGTGAAGACAGCGGATAAAGATCTACTATCGGGTAGTTTTCCCGCTCTCGCACCTCGGCCGGAACTGGTGGCGTGAACGACCGGACCGGGTAGCGTGAACTGTCAAACCGCCTCCCTCAGGAGAATCCTCGCCGTGCGCATCGCAGTCACCGGCTCCATCGCCACCGACCACCTCATGACCTTCCCCGGCCGCTTCGCCGACCAGCTGGTCGCGGACCAGCTGCACACGGTCTCCCTCTCCTTCCTGGTCGACAACCTCGACGTCCGCCGCGGCGGCGTCGGCGCGAACATCGCCTTCGGCATGGGACAGCTCGGCACCCGGCCCGTTCTGGTCGGCGCCGCGGGCTTCGACTTCGACGAGTACCGCGCCTGGCTGGAGCGGCACGGCGTGGACACCGAGTCGGTGCGCATCTCCGAGACCCTGCACACCGCCCGCTTCGTGTGCACCACCGACACCGACCACAACCAGATCGGCTCCTTCTACACCGGCGCCATGAGCGAGGCCCGGCTGATCGAGCTCAAGACCGTCGCGGACCGCGTCGGCGGCCTGGACCTGGTCCTGATCGGCGCCGACGACCCCGAGGGGATGCTCCGCCACACCGAGGAGTGCCGCTCGCGGAACATCCCGTTCGCCGCCGACTTCTCCCAGCAGATCGCCCGCATGGACGGCGAGGAGATCCGGATACTGCTGGACGGGGCGACGTACCTGTTCTCCAACGAGTACGAGAAGGGCCTCATCGAGTCCAAGACGGGCTGGAGCGACGAGGAGATCCTCGGCAAGGTCGGCCACCGGGTCACCACGCTCGGCGCCCAGGGCGTCCGCATCGAACGGGCCGGTGAGGACCCGGTCGAGGTCGGCTGCCCGGAGGAGGAGCGCAAGGCCGACCCCACCGGTGTCGGCGACGCCTTCCGCGCGGGCTTCCTCTCCGGCCTCGCCTGGGGCGTCTCCCTGGAGCGCGCCGCCCAGGTCGGCTGCATGCTCGCCACCCTGGTCATCGAGACGGTCGGCACCCAGGAGTACCAGCTGCGCCGCGCCCACTTCATGGACCGCTTCACCAAGGCCTACGGCCACGAGGCCGCCGCCGAGGTCCAGCGGCACCTCGCGTAGTCAGGCGATACGTAGTCAGGCGATACGGCGGACCACGTACGCCGAACCGTGGTCCGCCGGCTCCTCACCTACGTACTCCTGCCCGCGCATCTCGCACCACGCCGGGATGTCCAGCCGGGCCGCCTCGTCGTCGGAGAGGACCCGGACCGTGCCGCCCACCGGCACGTCCCCGATGACCTTCGCCAGCTCGATGACCGGGATCGGGCAGCGCTTGCCGAGCGAGTCGACGACCACCTCGTCGGGCCGTACGACCGCCGCGGCGGGCACCGGCGCGCCGAGCTTCTCCCGCACCCCCGCCACCACACCCGGCAGCACCGACAGGAACCGCTCGACCTCGTCCTCGGCGGTGCCCGGCGGCAGCGACACCCGGACGTTGCCCTCGCTCAGCACCCCCATCGCCTTGAGCACATGGCTGGGCGTCAGAGTGCTGCTCGTACAGGACGACCCGGAGGAGACGGAGAAGTCGGCCCGGTCCAACTCGTGCAGCAGGGTCTCCCCGTCGACATAGAGACAGGAGAAGGTGACGATCCCGGGCAGCCGCCGCTCCGGATCGCCCACCACCTCCACGTCCGGCACCGACTCCGCCACCCGCGCGCGGATCCGCCGCGTCAGCTCCCGCAGCCGTGCCTCCTCCTGGGCGGCCTCCGCCCGCACCGCCCGCAGCGAGGCCACCGCGGCCACGATCGCCGGGAGGTTCTCGAAGCCGGACGCCCGTCCCGACTCCCGCTCGTCCACCGGCCCTTGCGGCGCGAACCGCACCCCCTTGCGGACCACCAGCAGCCCGACCCCCGACGGCCCGCCCCACTTGTGCGCACTCGCCGTCAGCAGCGACCAGTCACCCTCGACCCGCCCCCACCCCAGCGACTGCGCCGCGTCCACCAGCAGCGGCACGCCCGCCGCCCGGCACACCTCGGCCACCTCCGCCACCGGCTGCACGGTCCCCACCTCGTGGTTGGCCGACTGGAGACAGGCGAGCGCGGTGTCGGTCCGGAGGGCGTCCCGGTACGAGTCGACGGCCACCGCGCCCGTACGGCCCACGGCGACCTGCGAGACCGTGCCGCCGTCCGCTTCATGCGTGTCCGCCGAATGGAGCACCGAAGAGTGCTCGACGGATGACACGATCAGGTGACGCCCGACCCGCCGCCGCCCCGCCAGCGCCCCCGCGATCCCGCTGTGCACGGCCCGGGTCCCGGAGGAGCTGAACGTCAGCTCGCCCACCCGGCAACCAACAGCCTCGGCGGCAGCCTCCCGAGCCGCGTCCAACAGCATCCGAGCGCGCCGCCCTTCCCGGTAGAGCCGAGCAGGATCAGCCCACCCCTCATCGAGCGAGGCCACCAGAGCCTGCCGGGCAACGGGATGCAGGGGAGCGCCAGAGGCGGCGTCAAAGTAAGCCACACGGCAACGTTAAGACTTCCGTGAGCATTACAGGGGCGCGGGGAACTGCGCGAGAAACCACGAACCACCCGCACCCGCCCGCGAACCCCAACCCCCCGAGCTACTAGGCGCTCAAAACCCGCAACACAGCCCAATCCACCCCTTCGGCCCGACCCGCGGCGCGTATGCCCCCCTCCCCGCGACCCGCCGGAAGGCGTCCAGTAGGGTTTGGTCCGCATAAACATCAAACCCCTGCCCGACGCAGGGCGGCGACCGACCAGCGAGAAGGCCGCAGCCAACCAGCGCGGGCGAGACTCTCGGGAAGGCGCTACGTGAGTCCCAACGGCTCCGACCGCTCGCCGCGGCGCCCGATGCGGCGGAAGCTGCTGCAGGCTATGACCGCGGGCCTGGTCCTGGCGACCGCAACCGGTTGCACATACAAGGACTTCCCCCGCCTTGGCATGCCCACCCCGACCACGGAAGAGGCTCCGCGGATCCTCTCCCTGTGGCAGGGCTCCTGGGCTGCCGCGCTCGCCGTCGGCGTGCTGGTGTGGGGCCTGATCCTGTGGAGCGCCATGTTCCACCGGCGCAGCCGCACCAAGGTCGAGGTACCCCCGCAGACCCGGTACAACATGCCGATCGAGGCGCTGTACACGGTGGTACCGATCATCATCATCTCGGTGCTCTTCTACTTCACGGCCCGGGACGAGTCGAAGCTCCTCGACCTCTCCAAGAAGCCCGACGTCACCATCAACGTCGTCGGCTTCCAGTGGAGCTGGGGCTTCAACTACGTCGAGGACGTGCCCGGTTCCACCGGTAACGCCAAGACCGACCCGCAGCTGAACGCGATCCCGGACCGGTTCAAGACCGACTTCCCGGCGAACGCGGGCGGTGTCTACGACGTCGGCACGCCCGGCACGAAGAACCCGGAGACCCACAACCCGGGTCCCACGCTGTGGCTGCCCAAGGGCAAGACGGTTCGCTTCGTCCTCACCTCGCGTGACGTCATCCACTCCTTCTGGGTGCTGCCGTTCCTCATGAAGCAGGACGTCATCCCGGGCCACACCAACGCCTTCCAGGTGACTCCGAACGCGTACGGCACCTTCCGGGGCAAGTGCGCCGAGCTCTGCGGCGTCGACCACTCCCGGATGCTGTTCAACGTGAAGGTCGTCTCCCCGGCGGCCTACGAGCAGCACCTCAAGGACCTCGTGAAGAAGGGGCAGACCGGTTACATTCCCGCCGGCATCGCGCAGACGAGCCACGAGAAGAACCGGGAGACGAACAACCTGTGAGCATCCTCAACGAACCCCAGGGTGCCGCGGCGGCTGACTCTTACGAGAACGAGCTGCCGGTAAGGCGCAAGCAGCCCGGCAACGTCGTCGTGAAGTGGCTGACGACCACCGACCACAAGACGATCGGCACGCTCTACCTCGTCACGTCGTTCGCGTTCTTCCTCATCGGCGGCGTCATGGCTCTGCTCATGCGCGCCGAGCTGGCCCGGCCGGGCCTTCAGTTCATGTCGAACGAGCAGTTCAACCAGGCGTTCACGATGCACGGCACGATCATGCTGCTGATGTTCGCGACGCCGCTGTTCGCCGGTTTCACGAACTGGATCATGCCGCTCCAGATCGGCGCGCCCGACGTGGCGTTCCCGCGGCTGAACATGTTCGCCTACTGGCTGTACCTGTTCGGCTCGCTGATCGCGGTGGCCGGCTTCCTCACCCCGCAGGGTGCGGCCGACTTCGGCTGGTTCGCCTACGCCCCGCTGTCGGACGCCATCCGCAGCCCCGGCATCGGCGCCGACATGTGGATCATGGGTCTGGCCTTCTCCGGCTTCGGCACGATCCTCGGCTCGGTCAACTTCATCACCACGATCATCTGCATGCGCGCGCCCGGCATGACGATGTTCCGCATGCCGATCTTCACCTGGAACGTGCTGCTGACCGGTGTCCTGGTCCTGCTGGCCTTCCCGGTCCTGGCCGCCGCGCTGTTCGCCCTGGAGGCGGACCGCAAGTTCGGAGCCCACGTCTTCGACGCCGCCAACGGCGGGGCCTTGCTGTGGCAACACCTCTTCTGGTTCTTCGGCCATCCAGAGGTATACATCATCGCGCTACCGTTCTTCGGCATCATTTCCGAGGTCATCCCGGTCTTCAGCCGCAAGCCGATGTTCGGCTACATGGGCCTGATCGCCGCGACGATCTCGATCGCCGGTCTGTCCGTGACGGTGTGGGCGCACCACATGTACGTCACCGGTGGCGTGCTGCTGCCGTTCTTCTCCTTCATGACCTTCCTGATCGCGGTCCCGACCGGTGTGAAGTTCTTCAACTGGATCGGCACCATGTGGAAGGGCTCGCTGAGCTTCGAGACCCCGATGCTCTGGGCGACCGGCTTCCTGATCACCTTCACGTTCGGTGGTCTGACCGGTGTCATCCTGGCCTCGCCGCCGATGGACTTCCACGTCTCGGACTCGTACTTCGTGGTGGCGCACTTCCACTACGTCGTCTTCGGCACCGTCGTCTTCGCGATGTTCTCCGGCTTCCACTTCTGGTGGCCGAAGTTCACCGGCAAGATGCTGGACGAGCGCCTCGGCAAGATCACCTTCTGGACGCTGTTCATCGGCTTCCACGGCACCTTCCTGATCCAGCACTGGCTGGGTGCCGAGGGCATGCCGCGCCGTTACGCCGACTACCTCGCGGCCGACGGCTTCACCGCCCTGAACACGATCTCGACCATCAGCTCGTTCGTGCTCGGCCTGTCGATCCTGCCGTTCATGTACAACGTGTGGAAGACGGCCAAGTACGGCAAGCCGGTCGGCGTCGACGACCCGTGGGGCTACGGCCGTTCGCTCGAATGGGCGACCTCCTGCCCGCCGCCGCGCCACAACTTCCTCACCCTGCCGCGGATCCGCAGCGAATCCCCGGCGTTCGACCTGCACCACCCCGAGATCGCCGCTCTTGAGCAGCTCGAGCACGCCGGCCACGGCAGCAGCAGCGCCATCGCGGGCAGCAAGGAGGCCGGCAAGTGAAGATCCAGGGCCGGATGTTCATCTGGCTGAGCTTCTTCGTCCTGATCATGGCCGTCGTGTACGGCGTGTGGTCGAAGGAGCCGGCCGGCACCACGGCGCTCTTCCTGGCCTTCGGCCTGTGCATCATGATCGGCTTCTACCTGGGCTTCACCGCCCGGCGGGTCGACGCGGGTGCCCAGGACAACAAGGAGGCCGATGTCGCGGACGACGCGGGCGAGCTGGGCTTCTTCAGCCCGCACAGCTGGCAGCCGCTCATGCTCGGCACCGGCGGTGCGATCGCCTTCCTCAGCATCGCGGTCGGCTGGTGGCTGATCTACTTCGCGGCACCGATCATCATGATCGGCCTGTTCGGCTGGGTCTTCGAGTACTACCACGGTGAGAACCGCACCCAGTAGTACGCACACGTAGCGCGCGCCGAGCGCACCGGGAGCCCGGACACTCCGCCAGGAGGTCCGGGCTCCCGGCGTTCCCGTACGGCCCTTCCCCCGTCCGCCCCACCCAGCGCGCCCGGTTCGTCGGGCCTCCTTAGCGTGAGCTCATGAGCATCTTTCCGCGCACCCGCACCGTCGTCAGCTGTGCCCTGCTGATGGCCGCCCTCGGCGCGGGCGTCACCGCCTGCGGATCGAACGGCAATCCCCTGGCGGACAAGCCGTACGACGCGGCGGACCAGATCTCCTTCAGCGGCCTCACCGGCGACGGGAAGAAGGCCGACCCGGACAAGCCCCTCGAGGTCACCGCGGAGGACGACGGGCGCATCACCGACGTCACCGCCGTGGACGCCACGGGGCGCTATGTGGCGGGCGAACTCGCCGCCGACGGCAGTCGCTGGCACAGCACCGCCCCCCTGGCCGCCAACGCCCACTACACGGTGCGGATCAGCACGGAGGACGAGGACGGGGCGCCCGGCCGGCGGACCCTCACCTTCGACACCAGCGCGCCCAGCTCCACCAAGCGCCTGGACGTCACCTTCGGGCCCGACGCGGGCACGTACGGCGTCGGCCAGCCCGTCACGGCGAAGCTGAGCCAGGAGGTCAAGGACAAGGCGCAGCGGGCCGTCGTGGAGCGGGCCCTCAGGGTCGACTCGGTCCCGGCCGTGGCCGGCTCCTGGTACTGGGTGAACGCCAAGGAACTCCACTACCGCCCCAAGGACTACTGGCCCGCGCACGCCACCGTCCAGGTGCACAGCAACCTGGAAGGCGTCAGGATCAGCGACCGCCTCTGGGGCGGCACCGCCAAGCCCCTGACGCTCACCATCGGCGACCGGATCGAGGCCGTCACGGACGCGTCGTCCCACGAGATGACGGTCTACAAGAACGGCGCGGTGATCAACAAGATCCCCGTCACCACCGGAAAGCCCGGCTTCGAGACCCGCAACGGCGTCAAGGTCGTACTGGAGAAGCAGCAGTACGTACGCATGCGCGGCAGCACCGTCGGCATCGCCGAGGGCACCTCCGACTCCTACGACCTGCTGGTCTACTACGCCACCCGTGTCACCTGGTCCGGCGAGTACGTGCACGCCGCCCCCTGGTCGGTCGGCTCCCAGGGCTACGCGAACGTCAGCCACGGCTGCACAGGCATGAACACGTCCAACGCGGAGTGGTTCTTCGACACCGTCCACCCGGGCGACCTCGTCAGGGTCGTCAACTCGGGCGGTCACACGATGGAGCCCTTCGGCAACGGCTTCGGCGACTGGAACGTCGACTGGAACAAGTGGCGCACCGGCAGCGCCCTGACCAACGGCAAACCCGACGGCCCGGCCCAGCAGGACGCGCTGAGACTCCAGCCGACGGCGGTGTGACGGGGTCCGAAGCGTAGGGGCGCGGCCCGGCCGCGCCCCGAGCCGTCAGGCGCTCAGCAGCTTCTTCTTGCGCAGCAGGGAGGCCAGCGCGGCGGCGAACTCCACCGGGTCGACCGGCAGCGTCACCGCCGCGTCGGCCCGGCTCCACGTCGCCAGCCAGGCGTCCTGCGGCCGCCCGATGAGCAGCAGTACCGGCGGGCAGTTGAAGATCTCGTCCTTGATCTGCCGGCACACCCCCATGCCCCCCATGGGCACGGCCTCGCCGTCGAGGACGCAGACGTCGATGCCGCCCTTGTCCAGCTCCGCGAGCACCGCAGCGGGCGTCGCGCACTCCACGAACTCCACCACGGGCGCGTCCGGCGCCGGCCGGCGCCCGGTGGCGAGCCGGACCTGCTCGCGGGTGTTGGAGTCGTCGCTGTAGACCAGCACCGTGGCGGTCGGCTGCATGGTTCCTCCGATACACAGGGCGTACGCCGTCGTACGAACAGGACCGATGCCGCGGATGCTACCCCCTCCGACACCCTGTCAACACTGGTCCGGACACGACTCCGAAAGACCGTTTGATGGGCCATACGGGCACTGCACACCCTGCGAACACTCCGAACGGCACCCCCCGGAGTGAGGGCGAGATAAGCGACCGACATAATGTCGGTCGTGGCGACAGCAACGACAGTAGAAACCGGGCACGCGCACCCGTCGGTCAACCGGCCGAACCTCACCAGCGTCGGAACCATCATCTGGCTGAGTTCCGAGCTGATGTTCTTCGCGGCCCTCTTCGCGATGTACTTCACCCTGCGATCGGTGACGGGTCCCGATCACTGGAAGGAGATGGCCTCCAGCCTGAACCTTCCGTTCTCGGCGACGAACACCACGATCCTGGTGCTCTCCTCCCTCACCTGCCAGCTCGGCGTGTTCGCGGCCGAGCGCGGTGACGTGAAGAAGCTCCGGGGCTGGTTCATCGTCACGTTCGTGATGGGTGCGATCTTCATCGGCGGCCAGATCTTCGAGTACACCGAGCTGGTGACGAAGGACGGGCTCTCGCTCTCCTCCGACCCGTACGGCTCGGTGTTCTATCTGACCACCGGCTTCCACGGCCTGCACGTGACGGGCGGTCTCATCGCCTTCCTGCTGGTCCTCGGCCGCACCTACGCGGCGAAGAGGTTCACGCACGAGCAGGCCACCGCCGCGATCGTCGTGTCCTACTACTGGCACTTCGTCGATGTCGTCTGGATCGGCCTCTTCGCCACGATCTACCTGATCAAGTAGCCGGGACCGCTCCCGCACATCCAGAAGCATCGACGCAGAAGATCCTGACACCGGGGTAATCCGTGAAAAAGCTCTCCGCACGACGACGCCATCCGCTGGCGGCGGTCGTCGTCCTACTCCTCGCGCTGGCGGCCACTGGGGGGCTGTACGCCGCGTTCGCGCCCGCGAGCAGGGCGCAGGCCGACGAGTCCTCCCAGTCCCTGACCATCGAAGAGGGCAAGAAGCTCTACGAGGTCGGTTGCGCCAGCTGCCACGGCACCGGTGGCCAGGGCTCCTCCGACGGGCCGAGCCTGGTGGGCGTGGGCGCCGCGGCCGTCGACTTCCAGGTCGGCACCGGCCGCATGCCGGCCGCGACCTCCCAGGGCGCGCAGGTCCCGAAGAAGAAGAACATCTACACCCAGGCCCAGATCGACCAGCTGGCGACGTTCATCGCCTCCCTGGGCGCCGGCCCGAACGTGCCGACCTCGGAGCAGTACAGCCCGGGTGACGGCGACATCGCCAAGGGCGGCGAACTGTTCCGCACCAACTGCGCGCAGTGCCACAACTTCACCGGCAAGGGTGGTGCGCTGACCAAGGGCAAGTTCGCCCCGTCCCTGGAGGGCGTCGACCCGAAGCACATCTACGAGGCCATGCAGACCGGCCCGCAGAACATGCCGTCCTTCCCCGACACCACGCTGTCGGAGAAGAACAAGAAGGACATCATCGCGTACCTGCACGCGGTCAACGGTGATGAGACGACGAACCCCGGCGGTCTGGAGCTGGGCGGCCTCGGGCCGGTCAGCGAGGGTCTGTTCGCGTGGATCTTCGGTCTCGGCGCACTTGTCGCGGTCGCCGTCTGGGTCGCCGCTCGGACCGCAAAGGCCAAGAAGTCATGAGTAGCCAAGACATTCCAGAAGAGAACCTGCCCGCCGCGCAGGACACCACGCACGGCGCCGTAAGCGTCGCGGACGAGAAGAACCCGTTCGCCGACCCGGGGCTGCCGCCGCACGAGCACCGGATCCAGGACGTCGACGAGCGGGCCGCCAGGCGGTCCGAGCGCATGGTCGCCCTGCTGTTCACGGTGTCGATGCTGGCCACGATCGGCTTCATCGCGTCCTACGTGACGATCCCGGCGGACAAGAACATCTTCGTCTTCCCGATCGGGCACATCAGCGCGCTCAACTTCGCGCTGGGCCTGTGCCTCGGCACGGCGCTGTTCACCATCGGCGCGGGCGCGGTCCACTGGGCCCGCACCCTGATGTCCGACGTGGAGGTCGCCGACGAGCGTCACCCGATCTCGGCCTCGCCCGAGGTCCGGGAGAAGGTCCACGCGGACTTCAAGCTCGGCGCCAAGGAATCGGCGATCGGCCGCCGCAAGCTGATCCGCAACACGATGCTCGGCGCGCTCACCCTGGTGCCGCTCTCCGGCGTCGTCCTGCTGCGCGACCTCGGCCCGCTGCCCGAGTCCAAGCTGCGCCACACGCTGTGGTCCAAGGGCAAGCTGCTGGTCAACATGAACACCAACCTGCCGCTGCGTCCCGAGGACGTCCAGGTCGGCTCGCTGACCTTCGCCAAGCCGGACGGCCTGGAGGAGGCACAGGAGGATTTCCAGAACGAGATCGCCAAGGCGGCCCTGATGATCATCCGGCTCCAGCCGGACAACATCAAGGACAAGCGCGAGCTCGAATGGTCGCACGAGGGCATCGTCGCGTACTCGAAGATCTGCACCCACGTCGGTTGCCCGATCTCCCTGTACGAGCAGCAGACGCACCACGTGCTGTGCCCGTGCCACCAGTCCACCTTCGACCTCTCCGACGGTGCCCGAGTGATCTTCGGCCCCGCCGGTCACGCCCTGCCCCAGCTCCGCATCGGCGTGAACGGAGACGGTTACCTCCAGGCGCTCGGCGACTTCGAGGAGCCCGTCGGTCCTGCATTCTGGGAGCGCGGATGAGTACTTCAGCGAACGAACAGCCCCGCCCCCGCGGGAAGGCACCGGCCGGCGAGCGCGTCGCCGACTGGGCCGACGGCCGGCTCGGGATCTACTCCCTGGCCAAGGCCAACATGCGCAAGATCTTCCCCGACCACTGGTCGTTCATGTTGGGTGAGGTCTGCCTCTACAGCTTCCTCATCATCATCCTCACGGGTGTGTACCTGACGCTGTTCTTCCACCCGTCGATGAACGAGGTGGAGTACCACGGCAGCTACGTCCCGCTCCAGGGACAGCTGATGAGCGAGGCGTTCAGCTCGACCCTGCACATCTCCTTCGACGTGCGCGGTGGTCTGCTCATCCGGCAGATCCACCACTGGGCCGCGCTGATCTTCCTGGCCGGCATGTTCGTGCACATGATGCGCGTGTTCTTCACCGGCGCGTTCCGCAAGCCGCGTGAGATCAACTGGCTGTTCGGCTTCCTGCTGTTCGTCCTGGGCATGTTCACCGGCTTCACCGGTTACTCGCTCCCGGACGACCTGCTCTCCGGCACGGGTGTGCGCTTCACCGAGGGCGCGATCCTGTCCATGCCGATCGTCGGCACGTACATCTCGTTCTTCCTCTTCGGCGGCGAGTTCCCCGGCCACGACTTCGTGGCCCGGTTCTACTCGATCCACATCCTGCTGCTGCCGGGCATCATGCTCGGCCTGGTCGTCGGCCACCTGATCCTGGTCTTCTACCACAAGCACACGCAGTTCGCGGGTCCCGGCAAGAGCAACAAGAACGTCGTCGGCATGCCGCTGCTGCCGGTCTACATGGCCAAGGCCGGAGGCTTCTTCTTCCTGGTCTTCGGTGTCATCGCGGCCATCGCGGCGGTCGCCCAGATCAACCCGATCTGGGCCATGGGCCCCTACCGTCCGGACCAGGTGTCCACCGGCGCCCAGCCCGACTGGTACATGGGCTTCGCCGAGGGTCTCGTCCGCTACATGCCGGGCTGGGAGATCAACCTCTGGGGTCACACGCTCGTCCTGGGCGTGTTCATCCCGCTGGTCCTCTTCGGTGTCGTGCTGGCGGCGATCGCGCTCTACCCGTTCATCGAGTCCTGGGTCACCGGCGACAAGAACGAGCACCACATCCTGGACCGCCCGCGCAACGCCCCGACCCGTACGGGGTTCGGCGTCGCCTGGGTCACCGTGTACATGATCGGCCTGGTCGGCGGTGGCAACGACCTGTGGGCCACCCACTTCCACCTGTCGATCAACGCGGTCACCTGGTTCGTCCGGATCGGCTTCTTCGCCGGACCGGTCCTCGCGTTCATCATCACCAAGCGGATCTGCCTCGGCCTCCAGCGCCGGGACCGCGACAAGGTGCTGCACGGTCGCGAGACCGGCATCATCAAGCGCCTGCCGCACGGTGAGTTCATCGAGGTCCACGAGCCGCTCAGCCAGGAGCAGCTGCACACCCTCACGGCTCACAACCAGTACGAGCCGGCCGAGATCGGCCCGACGGTCGACGAGAACGGCGTCGAGCGGAAGATCAAGGGCTCCGAGAAGCTGCGCGCCAAGCTCAGCAACGCCTACTACGGCGAGGACAACCAGATCCCGAAGCCGAGTGTGGAGGAGTACAAGGAGATCACGAGCGGCCACGGCCACCACTGATCGCTGCGCACGCCACGCCACGCGCGAAGGGCCCCGTCCGGTGTTCGGACGGGGCCCTTCGCCGTGCCCCGGGCTGGATAGGGTGGCAGCACAGTCTTCTAGGACGACACCCTCTTCCACGACGACACACTCTTACGACGACCAGGAGCGGCTGATGAGCGCTGTGACCCCCGCTGGAGGCGACACCGCGGCGGGCCGTTCCTGGCCCGAGGTACTGAACGCCCTGCTGTACGGCCACGACCAGAGCGCCGACGCGACGGCCTGGGCGATGGACCAGATCATGCGCGGCGAGGCCACCGACGCGCAGATCGCCGGCTTCGTGGTGGCGCTGCGCGCCAAGGGCGAGACCGTCGAGGAGATCACCGGTGTGGTCCGGGCGATGTACGAGCACGCCAATGTGATCGAGGTGTCGGGCCACACGGTCGACATCGTGGGCACGGGCGGCGACGGCGCCAAGACGGTGAACATCTCCACGATGTCGGCGCTCGTGGTGGCCGGCACCGGCGCGAAGGTCGTCAAGCACGGCAACCGGGCGGCCTCCTCGGCCTCGGGCTCGTCGGACGTCCTGGAGAAGCTGGGCGTCAACCTGGACCTGACGCCGCAGCGGGTGGCCGAGGTCGCGGAGGAGGCGGGCATCACCTTCTGCTTCGCGGTGAAGTTCCACCCGGCGCTGCGTCATGTGGCCGCCGCGCGCGGCCAGCTGGGCATCCGGACGGTCTTCAACGCCCTCGGGCCGCTGACCAACCCGGCGAAGGTGAAGGCCCAGGCGGTCGGCGTCGCGGACCCCCGGCTGGCCCCGATGATCGCGGGCGTCCTGGCCGGACGCGGCAACTCCTCGCTGGTCTTCCGCGGCGACGACGGCCTCGACGAGCTGACCACGACGTCCACGTCCCACGTCTGGGTCGTGCGCGACGGCAGGGTCACCGAGGAGCGCTTCGACCCGCGCGAGGTCGGCATCGAGCTGGTGCCGGTGGAGGCGCTGCGCGGCGGTGATCCGTCGTACAACGCCGAGGTCGCCCTGCGGCTCCTCGACGGCGAGGCGGGCCCCGTACGGGACGCCGTCCTGCTGAACTCGGCGGCGGCCCTGGTGGCCCTGGACCCGACGGGGGAGCCGTTGGCCGAGCAGCTCCGCGCCGGGATGCGCAAGGCGGCCGAGTCGATCGACTCCGGCTCGGCCAGACGGACCCTGGACCGCTGGGTGGCCGTGAGCAACGCGTAACGCAGAGCGGTCGCGGGAGTACAGTGAAAACGTGGTAGCTCTCCCGCGGCCGCTCCGCAGTCCCCCGCGGTGTCCGGGAGGGCGGGCCGCGAGGAGCGAGGCATGATCCACTCAGCCGACATCCGCGAGTGGCGCAACCGCGACGTGATCGATCCCAGGGGCCGCAAGATCGGGGCCCTCGAAGCGGTCTACGTGGACACCACCGACGACACGCCCGCCATGGTCACCGTCCGCACCGGGATGCCGACCCGGCACCGGCTCGTCTTCGTCCCGCTGGACGAGGCGACCCTCGGACCCGGTTACGTGCGGGTGGCCCATCCGCGCGGGCAGGTGAGGAAGTCGCCGTCCATGGGCATGGACGACGTCCTGCCGGCCGAGCGGGAACACGAGATCTTCGAACACTACGACAGGCCCTACGAGGCCGGTGCCGAACGCGGGCGCCGTCTCGCGCGCGGCTGACCGGTCTGCCGGAGGATGTGGTCACCCATGGCGCTCTTCCTGTTCCTGATCATCGTGGCGATCGTCCTGGGACTCGTCGGTGTAGCGGCGAACGGGTTGTTCTACCTCCTGATCATCGGTGTGGTGGTCCTGGCGCTGGACCTGGTGCTGTTCGGTGTGCGCTGGTCCCGGCGCTCGCACCGGCACCACTTCGTCCGGTGATGCCGACGCGCGGGTGTCCCGCGATCCGGACACGGGTTGCGGGCCGGTGATCGGCTCGCGTACGTTCCCTTCCAGGTCATGAGTGACAGTCATCAGGCCCCGGCCGACTGTCCGGCAACCCTCCGTCCGTGGCGGGGTGCCCCGGGTGAGGACCAGGCCGCAGGCAGCGAGGTCTGCGGCAAGCGCGGACCCCTCGCACACCAGGGGTCCTGGTCGTCGAGGAGCTTTCCGTGAGCAAGCGAATGCGCTAGGGCCGACCGGCCCCAGGGGCGTCGAGCCCCCCGCCTCCGCACACCCCCTTTCACCTTGCCGGCGCTTGAGCACCTGTTCGCTCGCGCCGGCGGTTTCCGCCTGCTTTCACGGGAGTACACCCATGTCCGTCTCCACCCTTGCCGCCGACCAGTCCGTCTGTGCCCCGCTGCCCGTTCTGGGCCGGGACGTCACCGTGCCGCTCGTGACCGGCGGCGAGGTCACCTACGCCGCGCTCGACTACGCGGCCAGCGCCCCCGCGCTCCAGCGGGTCTGGGACGACGTGGCCGCGTACGCCCCGTACTACGGCAGCGTGCACCGGGGCGCCGGTTACCTCTCCCAGCTGTCCACCGACCTCTTCGAGAACGCCCGCAAGACCGTCGCCGAGTTCCTCGACTGCCGGGCGGACGACCAGGTGGTCTTCACCCGGTCCACCACGGACTCCCTCAACCTGCTCGCCCGCGCGCTGCCCGCCGACTGCCAGGTCTTCGTCTTCGAGACCGAGCACCACGCCTCGCTGCTGCCCTGGCAGGACGCACGGGTCACCTACCTGAACGCCCCGCGCACCCCGCGGCAGGCCGTCGAGACGCTGGAGCGGGCCCTCGCCGACCGGACTGTGCCGATCGAAGGGGGGTACGGCCCGGCCCTGGTGTGCGTCACCGGCGCCTCGAACGTCACCGGCGAGCTGTGGCCGGTCCGCGAGCTGGCCGCCGCCGCCCACGCGCACGGTGCCCGGATCGTCCTGGACGCCGCCCAGCTGGCCCCGCACCACCCGGTGTCCGTCCGGGACCTCGACGTCGACTGGGTCGCCTTCTCCGGGCACAAGCTGTACGCCCCGTTCGGCTCCGGTGTGCTGGCCGGCCGCGCGGACTGGCTGCGCGCGGCCGAGCCGTACCTCGCGGGCGGCGGCGCCAGCCGCAGGGTCAGCCGGCGCACGGACGGGGGAGTGGACGTGGAGTGGCACGACAGCGCCGCCCGCCACGAGGCCGGCTCCCCGAACGTCATCGGCGCCTACTCCATCGCCTCGGCCTGCAAGGCCCTCGGAGAGGCGGGCTTCGACACCCTGGTCGCCCGGGAGGAGTACCTGATCGGGAAGGTCCGCGCGGGCCTCGCCGAGGTCCCCGAGGTCCGGGTCCTCTCCCTCTTCGGCGACGACGCCCCGCGCGTCGGCGTCATCTCCTTCGTCGTCGAGGGCTGGAACAGCTCGCACTTCGCCGCCGCCCTCTCCGCCGAGTACGGCATCGGCGTCCGCGACGGCCTCTTCTGCGCCCACCCCCTCCTGCGCACCCTGCTCGGCAGCGACCCGCAGACCCAGGGCGAGTGTGGCGCTCCCGAGGCCGCCTCCGGCGAGAAGTCCCTCAACGCCATCCGCGTCAGCTTCGGCGCGGGCACGCCGGACGAGCACGTGGAGCGGTTCGTGGACGCGGTACGGGAACTCGTGCGGGACGGCGCGAAGTGGAACTACCGCACCGAGAACGGCCGTTGCGTCCCGGCCGTCTAGTCGTCCCGGCCGTCCAGCCGTCCAGCCCCGTCTAGTTGTCCAGCCCGATCGCGAAGGCCGCCTCGAGGTCGTGCTGGGAGTAGGTGCGGAACGCCACGTGCGTGTCGGTGCCCTCCACGCCGGGGATCTTGCTGATCTTGCCGGGGATGACATCCGCCAGGTTCTCGTGCTGCCGTACCCGGACCATGGCGATCAGGTCGTAGGTGCCGGTGACGGAGAAGACCTCGCTGACACTGTCCAGCGCGGCGATCTGCTCCGCGATCTCGGGGATCCGGTCCACGCTGGTCTTGATGAGCACGATCGCGGTGATCACGGCTGGTTCTCTCCCTCGGGGGCCGGAGCTGGGGCGGGCTCAACTTTAGGGCAGGCCCTGGTGGCCCGCCCGAACAGCACCCACGCGAGGACGAAGCCCAGCCCGAAGCCCACCAGGTGGGCCAGGTACGCCACCCCCGGGCCCTGGGCGGCCCGGCGCGCCGCCAGCCATTGCAGGGCCGCCCAGAAGGGCAGGACGACCCAGGCGGGGAAGCGCAGGGGGAGAAAGAACAGGAAGGGGAGGAGACTGGTGACGCGGGCACCGGGGAACAGGTAGAGGAACGCGCCGAGGACCGCCGAGATCGCCCCCGAGGCCCCGACCAGGGACTGTTCGGAGGTGGCGTTGGCGGCGGCGTAGCCGAGCAGCGCCAGGTAGCCGCAGCAGATGTAGAAGAGGGTGAACCGCACGCGGCCCATCCGTTCCTCGGTCATCGTCCCGAAGACGTAGAGGAAGAGCATGTTGCCCAGCAGATGCACCCAGCTGCCGTGCACGAACAGTGCCGTGGCCGGGGTGAGGACCGCCCGTGCCGGGCCGCCGAAGAGCTCGGCGGGGATCACCCCCCAGTGCCGGAAGTAGGCCCGCTGGGCGGCGAGCAGCCCGTCGCCGGAGCCGTACGCCGGATTCAGCCCGGCCGCCGGCCCGATGAGGAAGAGCAGGCAGCACAGGACGATCAGGGCGTACGTCATCGGCGCCGGCGAGCGCCGGACCCGCTTCAGGGTCCCGCCGGCCACCGCGCTCCAGTTGCTGATCATGGACACAGAGCATGACGTAACCGGACGCAAGCGAACAGACCGCCTCGCCGCCGTGGGCGGACGGGCGGCGGGTACCCGCCAGGCCGTAGGGTTACGAGCCACACGCGTCGCGGAGAGGGCGCGTCACGGACACTAGAAGGAAGCGAACAGTCACGATGCCGGTTCCCCTGCCGACCGACCAGACCCGGTGGCGCTGCACGCTCTGCGGCAACCTCACCCGCTTCGACGTGACCCGCTCGTCGAAGGTCGTCGAGTACATCCACCTCGACCTCGCCGGTGCGCCGAAGGTCGAGGAGCGCGAGGTGGTCAGTGAGACCATCGAGTCGGTGCGCTGCCGCTGGTGCAACGCGGTGGACCAGGTGGAACTCGTGGACAGGCCGGGCGCCGACTCCTGAACGGAGCGGTCGCGCACGTAGTGGGGTGTGACGGATGGTGGAGACCACAGGCGGGGGGCCGGGCGACGGCACCGCCGAGGTGCTTGACCGTCCGCTGCCCGACGGCGTGCGACGGCGGGTCGTACAGATCGTCTCGGACGGTTTCGGCGGGCTGACGGTGGCCGAACTGCCCGCACAGCTCAGACAGTACGCCCGTTTCGCCCCCAATCGTCGCGCCAAGTTTGCGGGCAACGCGATGGCGGCGGCCCTGGAGACCGACCCGCTGTTCCGTCAGCGCATCGGCGAGAAGCTCAGAGAGGCCCAGCCGGAACTCGCCGGCGCCCTCGACTCAGGCTCCCCGCCCCCGGCCGCGGACCCGCTCGATGTGGCGGCCGCGGCCTATGTACTGCGCCCCACCGACTGGGTGAAGCTGGTGACCGCGGCCGGCGAGGAGGCCCAGCGGGCGGACGCCGAGCGCGCCGACGAGGAGAGCCGCGCCGAACTGGAGCGGCTGCGCGAGGAACTCGACCGGGCCCGTGAGCAGACCCGGGCCGAGACCGAGCGGCTGCGCGTCGAGCTGGACGCGGCCAAGAAGGAAGCCGAGTCGCTCCACCGCAAGCTCCGTGCCGCCCTCAGCGACGTCAAGCGCGGCGAGGCGGCACTGCGCAAGACGCAGGGCGAGATCGAGGCCGTGCGCGCCGAGGGGCACGCCCAGCTGTCCGCCGCGGAGAGCGAGACCCGGCGGCTCAAGGCCCGCCTGGGCGAGACCGAAGCCGCGCTGGAGGCCACGCGCAGAGCAGCGCGCGAGGGGCGCAGTGTCGAGGACATGCGCGTCCGTCTGCTCCTTGACACCCTTCTGGACGCGACCCAGGGGCTGCGCCGGGAACTGGCTCTGCCGCCCGTGTCGGTGCGGCCGGCGGAGACGGTGGACGCGGTCGAACCGGGACGAATGACCCCGAAGGACATCGCGGCGCGGGCGCTGTCCGAGAACGACCCGGCCATCCTCGACCAGCTTCTCGCCCTGCCCCAGGCGCACTTGGTGGTCGACGGCTACAACGTCACCAAGACCGGTTATCCGCAGATGCCGCTGGAGAAGCAGCGCCTGAGGCTGCTCGGCCAGCTCTCCCAGCTCGCCGCCCAGACCGGCGCCGAGGTCACCTGCGTATTCGACGGGGCCGAACTGGCCGCGCCGGTGCTGCTCGCGCCGCCGCGCGGGGTGCGCGTGCTGTTCTCCAAGCCGGGCGTCACCGCCGACGAGCTCATCCGCCAGCTGGTGCGCGCGGAGCCGCCCGGCCGTCCGGTCATCGTCGCCTCGACCGACCGCGAGGTGGCCGACGGGGTCGCCAAGGCGGGCGCGCGTCCGGTGGCTTCTGCGGTGCTTCTCAAGCGCCTGTCCTGAAAACGGCAATGTAGAGGTTTAATGCCCGAATTGGCGGAACCGTCACGCAACGTAGCGTCAACCCGGGCTCACTCCTTGTGGGTTGAGTGCAAAGAATGCATTGTGTGACGAGGTTTTTTGGTGTGAGGATTTGATCTGATCACAAGAGGGTCACTAGGGTCTGGCCTCGAACCTCCGAGCGGGTGATCACTCACGAGAAGGAGTTCGCCTGTCGTGGCGTCCCATCGTCGACCCAAGCAGCCCAGTCGCACGCGTATCACCGTGCTGACCACCGCGGCAGCCGCCGCCGTCGCGTTCAGCGCGAACGCCGCCAACGCCGCGCCCAGCGAGAAGCTGAGCAAGAGCGAGGTCAAGGCGAAGGTCGACAAGCTCTACGAGGAAGCGGAGCAGGCCACCGAGAAGTACGACGGGGCCAAGGAGAAGCAGGAGAAGCTCCAGAAGGAGGTCTCCACCATCCAGGACAACGTCGCCCGCGGCCAGGAAGACCTCAACAAGCTGCGCGACGGCCTGGGTTCGATGGCCACCGCCCAGTACCGCTCCGGCGGCATCGACCCCTCGGTGCAGCTGTTCCTGTCGTCGAACCCGGACGACTACCTCGACAAGGCCTCCACGCTCGACCAGTTGAGCAGCCAGCAGGTCGAGGCCCTGAAGAAGATCCAGGACAAACAGCGCGAACTCGCCCAGGAGCGCGCCGAGGCGACCGAGAAGCTCAAGGACCTCGCCTCCACCCGCACCGAGCTGGGCAACAAGAAGAAGGAAGCCCAGAGCAAGCTCGCCGAGGCGCAGAAGGTGCTCAACACCCTCACCGCCAAGGAGAAGGCGGATCTCGCCGCCGAGCAGAACCGCGCCAGCCGCTCCTCCACAGAGCGCGTCAACCTCGGTGACACCCCGACGGCCTCCGGCCGTGCCGCCGCCGCGTTCTCCGCCGCCCAGAGCAGGATCGGCTCGCCCTATTCCTGGGGTGCCACCGGCCCGTCCTCCTTCGACTGCTCGGGCCTGACCTCCTGGGCCTACGCCCAGGCCGGCGTCACCATCCCGCGTACCTCCGAGGCGCAGGCCAACGCCGGCACCCGGATCTACAACCAGGCGGACCTCAAGGTCGGCGACCTGATCATCTTCTTCGGCGACTTCCACCACGTCGGCCTGTACGCGGGCAACGGCCAGGTGCTGCACGCCCCGCACACCGGTGCCGTGGTGCGCTACGAGGCGATGAGCAACATGACGTTCGAGTTCGGCGTCCGCATCTGACCCTGCGGGTGCCGCCCGAACGGGCGATTCGCCACAACCGAAAACTGACTCCACGCCCCGCCGGTGACCTGCGTCAGCGGCGGGGTTTCGTGTCGGGGAGCCCTGGCGGGCCGCGGAGCGCTTTGGACGCTGCGTGTCCGCGCGGCTACTGTCTGGCGAGCTTTGCCAGACATCCGCCAGCGGAAGGAGTGCGGCATCCCGTGGGGTCCCATCGCCGCCTTGCACCGTCCGGGTTCGACCGGGGCGCCGGCGCCGCCCTGAGTGTGCTGTCCGTCGCGACCGCCGCGTTCGGCACCGTCCCCGCGCGCGCTGTCCCGCACGCCGACCCCCGTGCCGAGGTGGACCGGCTCTACCGGGAGGCCGAGCGGGCGACCGAGGCCTACGACAAGGCCGACGAGCGCGCCGACAGGCTGCGCAAGGAGGTCGGCCAGGCCCAGGACCGGATCGCCCGGCAGCAGCAGCGCGTCAACGCCATGCGGGAGACGCTCGGTTCACTGGCCGGCGCCCAGTACCGCTCCGGCGGCCTCGACCCGGCCATCGCCCTGCTGTTCTCCGACGACCCCGCCGACTACCTCGACAAGGCCACCACACTCGACCGGATCGGCACCCGCCAGGCCGGCCGGCTGAAGGAACTCCAGTCCGCGATGCGCGAACTCGCCCAGGAACGCACCGAGACCGCCGGAAAGCTCGCCGAGCTGGAGAAGAGCCGCGAGGCGGTCGCCTCCCACAAGCGGACCGTGGAGAAGAAACTCGCCAAGGCCCGGCAGCTGCTCAACTCCCTGCCGGCCGACGAACGGAGCGCCTACGGGCGGGCCTCCCGCTCCGGCCGCACCGGCATGCCCGACCCCTCCGGCGCCGCCGCACCGAACGCCCGCGCCGCGGCGGCCGTCGCCGCCGCCCGCTCCGCCCTCGGCCGTCCCTACGTCTGGGGCGCCAACGGCCCCTCCGGCTTCGACTGTTCGGGCCTGATGCAGTGGTCGTACGCGCAGGCGGGCGTCCATCTGCCGCGCACCTCGCAGGAACAGCGGTACGCCGGCCGGCAGATCCCGCTCTCCCAGGCCCGGCCCGGTGACCTCGTCGTCTACCGCTCCGACGCCGGCCATGTCGCCATGTACGCGGGCAACGGCCAGGTGATCCACGCGCCCTATCCCGGCGCCCCGGTGCGCTACGACCCGGTCGGGATGATGCCGATCTCCTCGGTCACCCGGCCCTGACTTTCCCGCGCCTGGCCGTACGATCGAAAAATGGCTGGTCGCAGACGGGCGTGGCGTACCCCGGTGGTGGGGCTCTGTCTGCTGCTCGCCTCCCTGACCGGCTGCGCCGGGCCGTCCGGCACCGACGCGGCGAAGGCCGAGGTGCAGCGGGTGCTCGACCGCCGGGCGGTGGCCCTGCTGCACCACGACGAGGCGGTGTACGACCAGACCGGCAGCCCCGCGCAGTACCAGCAGCTGCGCGCGATGCCGCTGGCGTCCTGGACCTACCGGCTGACCGGCCTGCACCGCGGCGGCGGCACCGCCACGGCCGACGCCGAACTGCGCTACCGGGTGCGGGGCTATGACAAGGCGCCCGTCACCGCCGCCCGCACCCTCACCCTCGGGCGCACCGCCGACGGGCACTGGTACGTCGCCGCCGACCGGCCCGCCAAGAAGTCCGGGCAGCAGCTGTGGGACCAGGGCAGGGTGGCGGCCGCGCAGGGCGAGCACAGCCTGGTGCTCGGGGTGGGGCAGTCCGGTGACGAGCTGCGCGGCTTCGCCCGGCTCGCGGACCGTGCCGTCCCGGCGGTGTCGCAGGCGTGGGGCACGGACTGGTCCCGGCGGGTCGTGGTGCTCGTACCGGACTCCCTGAAGGGCATGGCGGGGCTGCTCGGCTCGCCCGCCTCCTCCTACCGGGGCATCGCCGCGGTCACCACCGGTGAGGCGGGCGGCTCGGACCGGGCACCCGCCGACCGGGTCATCGTCAATCCGGAGGCGTACGCCGTCCTCGGCGACGTCGGCAAGCAGGTCGTGCTCACCCACGAGACCACCCACGTGGCCACCCGCGCCCACACCGACGCCGCCACCCCGCTGTGGCTCTCCGAGGGCTACGCCGACTGGATCGGCTACCTCGGCACGGGCCGTACGGCGGAACAGGCCGCGCCGGAGCTGGCACGGGCGGTCCAGGACGGCCATGTCCCGTCGCGCCTGCCGGTCGACAAGGACTTCGGCTTCAGCACGGACGCCGTCGACCTCGCCCAGGCCTACGAGGGCGGCTGGCTGGCCTGCCGGATGATCGCCGACCGCTGGGGCGAGGTCCGGCTCGGCGAGTTCTACCGGGCCGTCGGGGCGCACCGGAAGCGGGCGGGAGCGGTCGAGGACGCGCTGAAGAAGGTGCTCGGGACGACACCGCAGATGTTCACCACGCAGTGGCAGGACTACCTGCGCACTCAGCTCGGCTGAGTCAGGCTCTCCGTCGAGGACGTGCTCTGGCTCGGCAGTGCGGGCAGGGGGACCGGGGTGACGGTGGAGCGCCACAGGCGGCGGGCCGCGCTGACCGAGGCGGCGATCAGCAGGCCGTTGCGCAGGAACAGCAGGCCGGTGCCGTACCAGTCGCTGGCGACGACGTGCGCGAAGCCGGTGGGGAACTCCAGGACCGTGACGAAGGTCGCCGCCAGCACCAGCAGCACGGGCAGGCCCATCCGGCCGGCCCGGAAGCACACGCAGACCGCGGCCAGGCCGACCAGCCACACCATGTACTGCGGGCTTATCACCCGGCTCGTCACGGTGAACATCAGCACCGCGGTGAACGCGGCGTCCGCGAGCGTGTGGGTCCGGAACCGGTCCGCGTTCATCCGCCACAGCAGCAGCCAGCCGAAGCAGACCCCGGTGAGCGTCAGCGCGACGGTGCTCACCGCGCCGACGTACGGGCCGAGGAACTCGATCGAGCCGTAGTTCAGCAGCACCTCGCCCTGCCAGCCGAAGTGCCGCCACACATGGAAGACCAGGGCGCCCAGCGACTCCACCTCGGTGCCCCGGTCCCGCTGGAAGGTGACGAAGGCGAAGGCACCGGGCATGGCGACCGAGAACAGCGCGGCCAGGCCCGACGCGGTCACCGCCGCCGCGCCCCACGCCCGGCGTCGTACGGCAGCCACCAGCAGCAGCGCCGGCCACACCTTGAGCATCGCCCCGAAGCCCGCCAGCGCGCCCATCACCCGCGGGTGCCGGGCACCGGCGAGCAGCGCGGCCACCGCGACCGCGGTCACCATCACGTCGTAGCGGGCGTACACCGTCGGGCCGAGCAGCGGGACGCCCACCACCCACACCCAGGCGCCGCGCAGCGACCTGCCGGGGCGGCGGCCGGTGTACAGCAGCAGGCCCAGCACGGCCAGGTCGGCGAGGAAGGCCAGCACGAAGAAGGCGTGGGTGTAGTCGAGGAAGGGCAGGGCGGCGGGGGAGAGGATGGCCAGCGCGGCGGCGGGCGGGTACTGCCAGGTCACGTCGTCCAGCGGGAAGGTGCCGGTGCTCAGCACGTCGTACCAGCCCTGGTAGGTCACGGACACGTCGGCCGTGACGTCCGCGCCCGGGAAGACGAGCACCCGGAAGGCGTAGAGCAGCACCATCAGCCTGGTCGCGGCCCAGGTCACCGACAGCCCTGCCAGGGACCACCCGGCGCCCTTGGTTCCCACACCATCCCCTGCCGTTCGATTTCCGTTTGAGGGGAACATGATGTCCTGCCCACCTGTGAGCCTGCCACACACTCAGCCACCCCCGGCCGGGCACGGCCGGTTCGATAGGGTCGGCCGCGATGCACAAGACCCTGATCGTCACCAACGACTTCCCGCCCCGGCCGGGCGGCATCCAGGCGTTTCTGCACAACATGGCGCTGCGGCTGGACCCGGACCGGCTGGTCGTCTACGCCTCCACCTGGAAGCGGACCCGGGAGGGCATCGAGGCCACGGCCGCGTTCGACGCCGAGCAGCCCTTCACCGTCGTACGCGACCGCACGACCATGCTGCTGCCGACCCCGCAGGCCACCCGCCGGGCGGTCGGGCTGCTCAGGGAGCACGGGTGCGGCTCGGTGTGGTTCGGGGCGGCGGCCCCGCTCGGGCTGATGGCCCCGGCCCTCAGGAAGGCGGGCGCCCGGCGGATCGTGGCCACCACCCACGGCCACGAGGCCGGGTGGGCCCAGCTGCCCGCCGCGCGGCAGCTGCTGCGCCGGATCGGGGAGTCGACGGACACGATCACCTACCTCGGCGAGTACACGCGCTCGCGGATCGCCACCGCGCTGACCCCTGAGGCGGCCGGGCGGATGGTGCAGCTGCCGCCCGGGGTCGACGAGAAGACCTTCCACCCGGAGTCGGGCGGCGCCGAGGTGCGGGCGCGGCTAGGGCTGACCGATCGGCCGGTCGTGGTGTGCGTGTCCCGCCTGGTGCCCAGGAAGGGGCAGGACACGCTGATCCGGGCCATGCCGCGGATCCTGGCGGCCGAGCCGGACGCCGTGCTGCTGATCGTCGGCGGCGGGCCCTACGAGAAGGACCTCCGCCGCCTCGCCCACGAGACCGGGGTGGCGGACTCCGTGCGCTTCACCGGCCCCGTGCCCTGGTCCGAGCTGCCCGCGCACTACGGCGCCGGGGACGTCTTCGCCATGCCCTGCCGGACCCGGCGGGGCGGCCTGGACGTCGAGGGGCTCGGCATCGTCTACCTGGAGGCCTCCGCCACCGGGCTGCCCGTCGTCGCCGGCGACTCGGGCGGCGCACCCGACGCGGTGCTCGACGGCGAGACCGGCTGGGTCGTCCGCGGCGGCTTCCCGGCCGAGGCCGCCGAACGCGTCGTGGCCCTCCTCGGCGACGCCGAACTGCGCCGCCGGATGGGCGAGCGGGGACGGCAGTGGGTGGAGGAGAAGTGGCGCTGGGACCTTTTGGCCGAGAAGTTGAAAACACTCCTCTAGTGCCCCGGCAGGCAACGTTCGCCCCGTCGCGACGCCCGGCACGGCGAGAGCACGCACCGGACGCCGCTCCTTGAAGGGCAAACGTTGCCTGCCGGGGCACTAGCCGGAGGGAGATAATCCGCCGATGCTGCGCGCATGACAGCCAAACTGATGCAGCGTCAGCTGACGAGACGTCACATACTTGGTATGGCCGCCCTCCAGACGGCGGCCACCCTCGGCTTCACCCGTGTCGGCCTGAAGTCGGCCCAAGCGGTCGAGCCCGACGCGGTCGAGTCCGCCCCCGCCATCGTGATCGGCTCCGGCTACGGCGGCGCCGTCGCCGCCCTGCGCCTCGGCCAGGCCGGCATCCGTACCGTCGTCCTCGAAATGGGCCGGCTGTGGAACACCACCGGCTCCGACGGCAAGGTGTTCTGCTCCACCAACGCCCCGGACCAGCGGTCCATGTGGTTCCGCACCCGCACCGAGGCACCGCTGGCCACCTTCCTGTGGCTGGACCTCGTCAACAAGGACATCACCCCCTACCCCGGGGCCCTCGACCGGGTGCACTACGACGCCATGTCCGTCTTCGTCGGCCGGGGTGTCGGCGGCGGCTCCCTGGTCAACGGCGGGATGGCGGTCACCCCGCTCCAGTCGTACTTCACCGAGCAGTTCCCGACCGTGGACGCGAGCGAGATGTACGGCACGTACTTCCCGCGCGCCCGCGCCATGCTCGGCGTCAACAGCATCGACCCCACCTGGTTCGAGTCGACCGAGTGGTACAAGTTCGCCCGTACCTCCCGCAAGGCCGCCGACGCCACCGGCCTGAAGACCACCTTCGTACCCAACGTCTACGACTTCGGCTACATGCAGCGCGAGGCGGCCGGCACCGCCACCAAGTCCGCGCTCGCCGGGGAGGTCATCTACGGCAACAACTACGGCAAGCGCAGCCTGGACAAGACGTACCTGGCCGCCGCGCTCGGCACCGGCAACGTCACCATCCACAGCCTGGAGAAGGTGAGGACCATCAGCCGGGCGAGCGACGGCGGTTACGTCCTGACCGCCGACCGCATCGACAACACCGGCGCGGTCGTCGAGACCAAGAGCTACGGCTGCACGTACCTCTTCCTCGGCGGCGGCAGTCTCGGCACCACCGAACTCCTCGTCCGCGCCCGGGACACCGGCACCCTGCCCGACCTCGACGCCAGCGTCGGCGCCGGCTGGGGCACCAACGGCAACACCATGCTCGGCCGCGCCAACCACATCTGGGACACCGTCGGCGCCAACCAGGCCACCATGCCCGTGATGGGCATCGACGACTGGGCCAACGCCGACAACCCGGTCTTCGCCGAGATCGCCCCGCTGCCCATGGGCTTCGAGCACTGGATCAGCCTGTATCTCGCGATCACCAAGAACCCCCAGCGCGCGGCCTTCACGTACGACGCCTCGACGGGGGCGGTGAAGCTGGGCTGGACGGCGGCCCAGAGCGCGGTGTCGGTCGCCATGGCCAAGAAGCTCTTCGACCGGATCAACGCGGCCAACGCCACCATCTACCGGTACGACCTGTTCGGCTCGGGCAGCAAGGTCTTCGCCGACGACTTCACCTACCACCCGCTGGGCGGCTGCGTCCTCGGCAAGGCCACCGACAACTACGGCCGGGTCAAGGGCTGTTCGAAGCTGTACATCACCGACGGCTCGCTCGTGCCCGGCTCGATCGGCGTCAACCCGTTCGTGACGATCACCGCGCTCGCCGAACGCACGATGGCGCGGGTCCTCGCCGAGGACACCGCGCCATGAGCCGTCGCGTCGCAGATCGTCGCGTCGCAGATCGAGGAGGTGACTACTTCGCGTAGATAGCCTCGATCTCGGCCGCGTAGTCCTTCGCCACCACGCCCCGCTTGAGCTTCAGCGACGGCGTGAGATGGCCCGTCTCCTCCGTGAACTGGGAGGACAGAATGCGGAACTTCCGCACCGATTCCGCCTTCGACACCGCGGCGTTGCCGTCGTCGACCGCGTCCTGGACCGCCGCCAGCAGATCCGGGTCCTCGCGCAGCGACGCCGCGGTGGAGCCCGCCGGCTTGCCGTGCTCGGCACACCAACGGCCCAGGAACTCCTCGTCGATGGTGACCAGCGCGCCCACGAACGGCCGCCCGTCGCCCACCACCATGCACTCCGCGACCAGCGCGTGCGCCCGGATGCGGTCCTCTATCACCGCCGGGGCGACGTTCTTGCCGCCCGCGGTGACGATGATCTCCTTCTTGCGGCCGGTGATCTTGAGGTAGCCGTCCTCGTCGAGGGTGCCGATGTCACCGGTGTGGAACCAGCCGTCGGCCAGCGCCTCGGCGGTCGCGGCCTCGTTGTTCCAGTAGCCCTTGAACAGGTGCTCGCCGTGCAGCAGCACCTCGCCGTCGTCGGCGATGCGGACCACCGAGCCCGGCAGCGGCTGCCCGACCGTGCCGATCTTCTGCCGGTCCCAGGGGTTGAAGGCGGTGGCCGCGCAGGACTCGGTCAGGCCGTAGCCCTCCAGGACCGTGAAGCCGATGCCGCGGAAGAAGTGGCCGAGCCGCTCGCCCAGCGGGGCGCCACCGGAGATGGCGTACTCGCCGCGTCCGCCCAGCACCGCGCGCAGCTTGCTGTAGACCAGCTTGTCGAAGACCTTGTGCTTGATCTTCAGACCGACGGACGGGCCGGACGGCGTGCCCAGGGCCTTGCTGTACTCGATGGCCGTGTCGGCGGCCTTGTCGAAGATCGCGCCCTTGCCGTCCGCCTGCGCCTTGGCCCGGGCGGTGTTGTACACCTTCTCGAACACGCGCGGCACGCCGAGGATCAGCGTCGGCCGGTACGCGGCCAGTTCGTCGGTGAGGTTCTTGATGTCCGGGACGTTGCCCAGCTTGATCGGCGCCATCATCGGGGCGATCTGCACCAGGCGCCCGAAGACGTGCGCGAGCGGCAGGAACAGCAGGACGGAACACTCACCGGTGCGGAACAGCGGGCGCAGCCGCTCCACGATGTTCCCGCACTCGGCGAAGAAGCTGCGGTGGGTGAGGACACAGCCCTTGGGGCGGCCCGTGGTGCCCGAGGTGTAGACGATCGTCGCCGGGTCGTCGGCCTTCGCCAGCGAGCTGCGCTCCTCGACGGTCGCGTCGGCGACGTCCTGCCCCAGCCGGCCCAGCTCCTCCACGCCCCCGGCGTCGATCTGCCAGACGTGCTTGAGCCCGGGCAGCGACTCGCGCACCGACTCCACGGCGGCGGCGTGGCCCGCCTGCTCCACGATGCAGGCGGTGGCGCCCGAGTCGGAGAGGATCCACTGCACCTGCTCCGGCGAGCTGGTCTCGTACACCGGCACGGTGATCGCGCCGGCGCTCCAGATCGCGAAGTCCAGCAGCGTCCACTCGTAGCGGGTCCGGGACATCAGACCCACCCGGTCGCCCGGCTGGACACCGGAGGCGATCAGGCCCTTGGCGGCGGCCCGCACCTCGGCCAGGAACACCGTGGCGGTCACGTCCTGCCAGGCGCCGCCCACCTTGCGGGCGATGACGGCGACGTCGGGATGCTGCGCGGCGTTTCTGCGGACGATGTCGGTCAGGTTTCCGTCCGCAGGGACCTCGTACAAAGCCGGAAGGCTGAACTCGCGCAAGACTGCTGCTCCTCATAGGGCGCCGGCGCCACGACGTTGTGTGATGCGACGGTACGGTCCAAGGCTCGGGCAGGTGCTCGAGGATTCAGCTGTTGAATTCCTGAGCACGACTGGACTGCCCGGACGTTACCCGCCGGTATGGCTTCTTCGACAGGGGGGCCCGGCGAGATGTTCGCTGCGTCACACGGGTTGGTGTTTCCTTGGCGCACAGTAGTCCACCCATTTAATGACTAGCCAGTAACCGCAGGCCCGGACGCCACTGTTCACAAGTGCATCGCGCGACCTACGCTTGATCGCCATGGCACCCACATCGGCCGGCCGGCCCAGGACCCGCGTCCACGTCGTCAGTGATGTGCACGGCAACGCCCGTGACCTGGCCAAAGCCGGCGAGGGGGCCGACGCGCTGATCTGTCTCGGCGATCTGGTCCTCTTCCTCGACTACGCCGACCACTCGCGCGGCATCTTCCCCGACCTGTTCGGCGAGGAGAACGCCGACCGCATCGTCGAGCTGCGCACCGCCCGCCGCTTCGAGGAGGCCCGGGAGTTCGGCGCCCGGCTGTGGGCGGGCATCGGCGCCGACCGGGGCACCGCCATCGAGAAGGCGGTACGCAAGCAGTACGCCGAGATGTTCGCCGCGTTCCCGGAACCGACGTACGCGACATACGGCAATGTCGACATGCCGCCCTTGTGGCGGGAGTACGCCGGACCCGGCACGACCGTCCTGGACGGCGAGCGGGTGGAGATCGGCGGCCGGGTCTTCGGCTTCGTCGGCGGCGGTCTGCGCACCCCGATGCGGACGCCGTACGAGATCGGCGACGAGGAGTACGCGGCGAAGATCGAGGCCGTCGGCGAGGTCGACGTGCTGTGCACGCACATCCCGCCGGAGGTCCCGGAGCTGGTCTACGACACGGTCGCGCGCCGCTTCGAACGGGGCAGCCGCGCCCTGCTGGAGGCGATCCGCCGCACCAGGCCGCGCTACTCGCTCTTCGGCCACGTCCACCAGCCGCTGGTGAAGCGGATGCGGATCGGGGTGACCGAGTGCGTGAACGTGGGGCACTTCGCCGGTACCGGGAAGCCCTGGGCGCTGGAATGGTGAGGGACCGGGGGGTACTGGGTGAAGTCGGCTGGTGGCGGGCGCGGTAGCCTTCCGCTGCACACCCGTGCGCAGGACGTGCCCCCACGGCGACCACGCACGACGACCACCCGAGAACCGGCCCGCATCTGGAGGAGCCACGGCGATGGCGGAACACACCAGCTCGAGCATCACGATCGAGGCGGCACCGGCCGACGTCATGGGGGTGATCGCCGACTTCGCCCGCTATCCGGACTGGACCGGCGAGGTGAAGGAGGCGGAGGTCCTCAAGAGCGACGACCAGGGCCGCGCCGAGCAGGTCCGCCTCGTCATGGACGCGGGCGCCATCAAGGACGACCAGACCCTCGCCTACACCTGGACCGGCGAGAACGAGGTCTCCTGGACCCTGGTGAAGTCCCAGATGCTGCGCTCCCTCGACGGCTCGTACATCCTGAAGCCCGCCGGCGCCGGGACGACCGAGGTCACCTACCTGCTGACCGTGGACGTCAAGATCCCCATGCTCGGCATGATCAAGCGCAAGGCCGAGAAGGTCATCATCGACCGGGCGCTGGCCGGGCTGAAGAAGCGCGTGGAGTCCGGCGAGCAGTAGCGCCGGCCGGAGCGCCCGCCGGGCACAGGTAGCGTTCGGCATCATGCGTACCATCCTGATCACGGGCCCTGGGGGCTGCGGACGTACGACCGTCGCCGCGGCCACCGCGGTTCGAGCGGCGGGCGGCGGCGTCGAGACCCTCGTGCTCAGCGCCGACCGCACGGACACCCTCGGCGCGGCGCTGGGCACGGCGACGGGACCGGTCCCCGTCCGGGCCGCCGAGCGCCTCACCGCCTGGCGGCCGGACGCCACCGAGCGCTTCCGGGACGACCTCACCGCCTTCCAGAGCCGCGCCGCGAACGTCCTCGACCTGCTCGGCGCCGCCCGCCTGGACGCCGAAGAGGTCACCCCGCTCCCCGGCGCCGAGGAGCTGTCCTTCCTGCGCGCCCTGCGGGACGCGGCCCTCTCCGAGCGGTACGAGCTGCTCGTCGTCGACCTGCCGCCCGCCTCCCGGGCCCTCGCCCTGCTCTCCCTGCCGGAGGAGCTGCGCCGGTACCTGCGCCGGCTCCTCCCGCCCGAGCGGCAGGCGGCCCGCGCCCTGCGCCCCGTCCTCGGACGGCTCGCCGGGGTCCCCATGCCCGCGGACTGGCTGTACGAGACGGCCGGCCGCTGGGACGTCGAACTCGCCGCCGTGGAAGCCGTCCTCGGCGACCGCGACACCGCCGTCCACCTGGTCGCCGAACCGGGCCCGGCCGCCGCCGACGCCGTACGCGGCGCACGCCTCGGCCTCGCCCTGCGCGGTCTGCGCACCGAGACGCTGATCGCCAACCGCGTCCTGCCCGAGACCGCCCACGACCCCTGGCTGGCCGGCCTCACCGCCCAGCAGGGCAAGACCCTCGCCGAATGGCACGCGTCGTACGACCTCCACGCCGTCGCCCACCTCGGCCGCGACCCGCGCGGCACCGACGACCTCGCCGCGCTCGCCGTGCCCGGTGTCAACCCGGCGCCCGCCCCGGTCGAGTGGCCGGTCACCGACCGGATCGCCGAGGACGGCGTCCTGGTCTGGCACATCCCGCTGCCCGGCGCCGTACGGGACGAACTCGACCTCATCCGGCGCGGGGACGAACTCGTGATCACGGCCGGCCCGTTCCGCCGGATCGTCCCGCTGCCCTCCGCCCTGCGCCGCTGCACCGTCGCGGGAGCCGCCCTGCGCGAGGGCGAGCTGCGCATCAGGTTCGCCCCGGACCCGGACCTGTGGCCGCGCGGCGCCTGACGGACGATGAACCGGCTAGGCCCTGTCGCTTGGATCAGGCCGGCCGTAGGTCACGGTGCCTTGCAGCCGACCAGACCCCGCGACGCCGGGATGATCCAAACGACAGGGCCTAGCCCCGTTCGGGTAACGTCGTAGGGGCGAACCGTAGTCAGGAGACCGTCATGAGCGAAGAGCGCCCCACGCCCGACGCCCCCGGACCGGAGGCGGTCGACCAGGTGCGGGCGACGGACGCCGACGCCTGGGCCACGGCCTGCGCCGAGGACCTCGCGGCGGAGAAGGCCCGCCGCCGTGCCGAACACGGCCCGCCCCCGGGCTCGGCCGCCGAGGAACTGCGCAGGCTCGTCGACGCGGTCGCCGACAAGCTGTCCGGTATCCAGTCCCCGCTGCTCGGCGCGGTCGCCGGCCCCGCCGCCCAGCAGGTGGTCCGGCAGGTCGTGCAGCAGGCCAAGGCGGCCGTCGAGCCCGTCATGGAGCGCAACCCCGACGTCTTCGACCACCTGGCGGCGGCCGGAAGCGAACTGCTCGCCGCCTACCGCTCGGCCGTCGAGGCCCAGGAGCGGCACTGGACGTCCCGTCCGGACGGCCTCAAGGACGCCCCTAGGCCCGACTGGGACGATCGCGGCGACCGGGGTGAGGGCACCGGTCCCGGGGAGCGCATCGACTTGGACTGACGCCCCATGGGTCCCTGCCGCCACTGCGCCGCCCTGCCCGGCGGGTGGACGACGGGAAACCCGCGGCAGGGCCTCGGGTACGGTTGGCGGTAGCGGGGCTCGACCGAAACTGAGGGATTCATGGGACTCACCATCGGCGTCGACATCGGCGGCACGAAGATCGCGGCCGGCGTGGTCGACGAGGAAGGCAACATCCTCTCGACCTTCAAGGTGCCGACCCCGGGTACGCCCGAGGGCATCGTGGACGCCATCGCCTCGGCCGTGGAGGGCGCCCGCGCCGGGCACGAGATCGTCGGAGTGGGCATCGGCGCCGCCGGTTACGTCAACCGCCAGCGCTCCACGGTCTACTTCGCGCCCAACATCGACTGGCGCCAGGAACCGCTGAAGGAGAAGGTCGAGGCCCGCGTGGGCCTCCCGGTCGTCGTCGAGAACGACGCCAACGCCGCCGCGTGGGGCGAGTACAAGTTCGGCGCCGGCAAGGGCCACCGCAACGTCATCTGCATCACGCTCGGCACCGGCCTCGGCGGCGGCATCATCATCGGCAACAAGCTGCGCCGCGGCCACTTCGGCGTAGCCGCCGAGTTCGGCCACATCCGGATGGTCCCGGACGGCCTGCTGTGCGGCTGCGGCTCGCAGGGCTGCTGGGAGCAGTACGCCTCCGGGCGCGCCCTCGTCAGATACGCCAAGCAGCGCGCCAACGCCACCCCCGAGCTCGCCGAGATCCTGCTGGCCCTCGGCGACGGCACCCCCGACGGCATCGAGGGCAAGCACATCTCCATGGCCGCCCGCCAGGGCGACCCGGTCGCCGTCGACTCCTACCGCGAGCTGGCCCGCTGGGCCGGCGCCGGCCTCGCCGACCTCGCCTCCCTCTTCGACCCCTCCGCCTTCATCGTCGGCGGCGGCCTCTCCGAGGAGGGCGAGCTGGTCCTCGACCCGATCCGCAAGTCCTACAAGCGCTGGCTGGTCGGCGGCAACTGGCGCCCGGTCGCCGATGTGATCGCCGCGCAGCTCGGCAACAAGGCGGGCCTCGTCGGCGCGGCGGACCTGGCCCGCGAACCCGACCCGATCATGTAAGAGACGGCTGCCGTACAGGGGCGCGGGGCACGGACCTCGCGCCCCTCGCTGTTGGGCGTACATTGATCGACATGGAGCCGCTGCCGAACTCCCTCACCGAGCCCGACGGTTCAGCCGTCATCCGCGTCCTCAGCTACAACATCCGCTCCATGCGCGACGACACCGACGCCCTCGCCCGCGTCATCACCGCCTGCGCCCCCGACCTCGTCCTGATCCAGGAAGCCCCCCGCTTCTTCCGCTGGCGCAAGAAGCTGGCCCGCCTGGCGGCCGCCTCCGGCCAGGTCGTCCTCACGGGTGGCGCGAGTGCCGCGGGACCGGCCGTCCTCTGCACTCTGCGGGCCACCGTGGAGCGGACGGAAGACGTACTCCTCCCGCTCACCCCCGGACTGCACAGGCGCGGCTTCGCCACGGCGGTGGTCCGGTTCGGCGGCGCCCGCCTCGGCGTCCTCAGCTGTCACCTCAGCCTCCAGAAGGAGGAGCGGTACGAGCAGGGCGGCATGCTCCTCGACCGCCTGGCCGGCATGGGCGTGGAGCACGCGGTCGCGGGCGGCGACCTCAACGAGCGCCCCGAAGGCCCGACCTTCCGGCGGTTCGCCGACGCCCTCCACGACTGCCGGGCCACCGCCTCCTGGGGCGGCGAACACACCTGGATCCGCGACGAACCCCACCGCCGCATCGACGCGATCTTCGCCACGAAGGGCATCGAGGTACTGGGCTGCGGGGTGCCGCTGGGTCACCCGGGAGTCACGGAAACAGACATGAGAGCGGCCACGGACCATCTGCCGGTCCTGGCCGCCCTCAGAATCCCGACGGCGTAAGGCGTCGCTCAGACGACCGCGCCCCGGCCCGGATCGTCGCCGTCCTCGTCGTCCGTCCGCATCCGCAGCACCAGCGCGGTGAAGCCGCCGAGGAAGCCGCCGATGCCGGCGGTCGCCAGCCACCAGGTCATGTCCCAGCCGAGCAGCACGGCCAGCAGGAGCAGGACCGGCCCGCCGACCACGCCCAGCCAGGCGAACTTGGCGGTCGTGTCGGCGGCGGGCAGCGGCGGCGGCTCGGGCGGCACGAAGTGGCCCTCGTCGTCCTCGTCGAAGTCGTCCTCGGACGCCTCGGGCGCCGTGTAGTCCCGCGGGCCGACGCCGGGCGCGAAAGAGATGGAGCTGCCCAGCGGCCGGGCGGGTGGCCGCTGCTGCTCCTCGCCGTCGTCCGTCTTCCTGTCGAGCTTCTTCCCGAGATCCTTCTCCAGGTCCTTCTCGGGCAGCGCGAGATCCTCCACCCGCCGGAACGGCCTGGCGCCCGGCGGGTCCGGCGGCTCCTCGCCGAATCCGGCGACGATCGCCGCCCAGGCGGCCTCCTCGTCGAAGGGCACGCCCTTCTCTTCCGGCTCGCGGTCCTCGCGGTCGGAATCGTGCTCAGCCAACTGCGGCCGTCCCTTCCTTGCCGACACTGGGTGCGAGCCGGCCGATGAAGGCGAGGCTCTCCTCGAAGATCCGGTCCGCATCGTGGTCCAACGTCGCCACGTGGTAACTCTGTTCCAGCACGACCTCCGTTACGTCCGTCGACGACACCCGGCTCAGGATGCGGGCCGAATCGACCGCAGGCACCACATGGTCGTGCGCACTGCGCAGAAGCAGCAGCGGCTGGGTGACCTGCGGCAGCTCGCCGTCCAGCAGCCGGAAGAAGTTCCGCAGGGAGTGGGCGGCATGCAGCGGCACCCGGTCGTACCCCAGCTCCGCCGCGCCCTCCTTCGCGATGTCGCTCGCGATGCCCTTCGTCGTACGGACGAGATGCCGGGCCGCCGGAAGCGCGTACGCGGACAGGCCGTGCACCTTGTTGGCCGGGTTGACGAGTACGATGCCCTGGACCGCCTCCCCGTGCTTGACGGCGAGCCGCAGCGCGAGCGCCCCGCCCATCGACAGGCCCGCCACGAACACCCGCTCGCACCGCTCGCGCAGCAGACGCAGTTCGCGGTCCACCTCCGCGTACCAGTCCTGCCAGCCGGTGACCTGCATGTCCTCCCAGCTCGTGCCGTGCCCGGGCAGCAGCGGCAGCGAGACCGTCAGGCCGTGCGAGGCATGCTGCTCGGCCCACGGACGCAGCGACTGGGGCGAGCCCGTGAACCCATGGCAGAAGAGGACACCCACCGGACCGCCCTCATGGCGGTACGGCTCGGCTCCGGGGAGAACCGGCACGTCGGTCTCCTGTTCATGAGAAGGGTGTGAACGACTCCAGGTGTTGCTTCACCGTACGCGACCGCACTGACACCGACCAGGGCCGTCGGAGCCTTTGACGGCGGAGCGGGTTAAGGTCTGATCGACGGAAACAGGAGGCACTCGGTTGTTGTACGGCACGATGAAGGTTGCCATCGGGGGACCGCTGAAGGTCGCCTTCAGGCCCTGGGTGGAAGGCCTGGAGAACGTTCCGGCCGAGGGTGCCGCCATTCTGGCGAGCAACCACCTGTCGTTCTCGGACTCGTTCTTCCTGCCCGCGGTCCTCGACCGCAAGGTCACCTTCATCGCGAAGGCGGAGTACTTCACCACGCCCGGCGTGAAGGGCCGGCTCACCGCGGCCTTCTTCAAGGGCGTCGGCCAGCTCCCGGTGGACCGCTCCGGCGCGCGCGGCGCGGGCGAGGCGGCGATCAAGAGCGGGATAGAGGTCCTGGAGCGCGGTGAGCTGTTCGGCATCTACCCCGAGGGCACCCGCTCGCCCGACGGCCGCCTCTACCGGGGCAAGCCCGGCGGCCTCGCCCGCGTGGCCCTCGCCACCGGCGCGCCGGTCCTCCCCGTCGCGATGATCGACACGGAGAAGATCCAGCCGCCCGGGAAGGTCGTCCCGAAGCTGATGCGGCCCGGCATCCGCATCGGCAAGCCCCTGGACTTCAGCCGCTACCAGGGCATGGAGCACGACCGGTTCGTGCTGCGGGCGGTGACCGACGAGGTCATGTACGAGATCATGAAGCTCTCCGGCCAGGAGTACGTCGACATGTACGCCACCGCCGCCAAGCGCCAGATCGCGGATGCCGCGAAGGCGTCCAAGGAGGCGGAGAAGGCGGAGAAGGCGGAGAAGAAGAAGGCCGAGTCCTAGGCCCGGCAGCCGGGGCAGGGGGGTGGGGGGACGTGCCGAGGCGCGAGAAGGTCATGCGGATGTCGGTCGAGCTGCCGCTGTGGCGTGCGCTCACCGGCTACCGGGTGCTGACGATGCTGTACGCGATCGGTCTGTGCGCCACCGCGTACGACCAGTTCGTCCGCCCCTGGATCGCGATCGCCTACTACGTCGTCCTGGCCGGGTGGACCCTCGCCACCCTGCCCCGGGTGGCGAACGCGGCGAGCTGCACCAAGCGTTTCCTCGCCGCCGACCTGACGATCGCGCTCACCGGCATCCTGCTCACCCCGCTCGCCGACAACCACCACCGGATCGTCGAGGGCGGGCCGACGCTGCCCTCGATATGGACCGCCGGATCGGTGCTGGCCTTCGCGATCAAGGGCGGCTGGCGCTGGGCGGCCCTGGCCTCCACGCTGGTCGCCGTCGCCAACCTGATCGAGCGCGGCCGTCCGGCCCGCGACACCGTGCACAACGTGATCCTCGTGTGGGTCGCCGCCATCGCCATCGGCTACGTCGTCGAGGTCGCCCGCGCCTCCGAGCGCACCCTCGCCCGCGCCCTGGAGATCGAGGCCGCGACCCGGGAGCGGGAGCGGCTGGCCCGGGACATCCACGACGGCGTGCTCCAGGTGCTGGCCATGGTGCAGCGGCGCGGTGCGGTCATCGGCGGCGAGGCGGCCGAGCTGGGCCGCATGGCGGGGGAGCAGGAGGTGGCGCTGCGCACGCTGGTCTCCGGCGGCCTGGTGCCCGTCCCGCGCGCCTCCGAGGACCCGGCCGAGGGGGCGGTCGTACGGGCGGTGGACGAGCCGGACGACACCGGCGGCCCGGTCGACCTGCGCTCGCTGCTCGCCCCGTTCGCCGGCGCCCGGGTCAGCCTCGCCGAACCCGGTGCCCCGGTACCGCTGCCGCCCGGCGCGGCACGGGAGCTGGCCGCCGCCGTCGGTGCCGCCCTGGACAACGTCCGGCGGCACGCGGGCGAGGAGGCGCGGGCCTGGATCCTGGTCGAGGACGAGCCGGACGAGGTCGTGGTGACCGTACGGGACGACGGTCCCGGCATCCCGGAGGGGCGGCTCGCCCAGGCCGAGGGCGAGGGGCGGCTGGGGGTGGCCCTGTCCATCCGGGGACGGCTGCGCGACCTCGGCGGCAGCGCCGAGCTGCTGTCCACTCCGGGGCAGGGCACGGAAGTCGAACTGAAGGTACCGAAGGACCACAAGGACCGGCGGGTCTCCCGGGGGAAGGCGGACAGGCGATGACGGAGCAGCGGGACCCGATCAAGGTCATGGTGGTCGACGACCACCCGATGTGGCGCGACGCGGTCGCCCGGGACCTGGCCGAGTCCGGCTTCGAGGTGGTCGCCACCGCCGGGGACGGCGAACAGGCGGTGCGCCGCGCCAAGGCCGCCGCGCCCGACGTCCTCGTCCTGGACCTCAACCTGCCCGCCAAACCGGGCGTCCAGGTCTGCAAGGAACTGGTGGCCGCCAACCCGGCGCTGCGCGTGCTGGTGCTGTCGGCGAGCGGTGAGCACGCCGATGTCCTGGAGGCGGTGAAGTCCGGCGCGACCGGCTATCTGCTGAAGTCGGCGTCCACGGAGGAACTGCTGGACGCGGTGCTCCGTACGGCGGCCGGCGACCCGGTCTTCACGCCCGGCCTGGCCGGTCTGGTGCTCGGCGAGTACCGCCGGCTCGCCTCCGAGCCCGCCCCCGCCCCGGACACCGACGAACCGAAGGCGCCCCGGCTCACCGAGCGCGAGACCGAGGTGCTGCGGCTGGTCGCCAAGGGCCTGAGCTACAAGCAGATAGCCGAACGCCTGGTCATCTCGCACCGCACGGTGCAGAACCACGTCCAGAACACCCTGGGCAAGCTCCAGTTGCACAACCGGGTCGAGCTCGTGCGGTACGCCATAGAGCGCGGACTTGACGACGAGTAAAGCGAAAGCCCGGCGGTTCACCGGAATTGCCCTTCCCGCCTCTCGCTGTGTGACGCGCATCACGGCTACCGTGACTCTGCGTCAGGCAACCGCTGCGAAGGGACATTTCCATGCGGGTAGGAGTACTGACCGGAGGCGGCGACTGCCCCGGGCTCAACGCCGTCATCCGGGGCATCGTGCGCAAGGGCGTACAGGAGTACGGCTACGACTTCGTCGGCTTCCGGGACGGCTGGCGAGGGCCTCTCGAGGGCGACACCGTTCGCCTCGACATTCCCACCGTGCGGGGCATCCTGCCCCGCGGCGGCACGATCCTCGGCTCCTCGCGGACCAACCCCCTCAAGCAGGAGGACGGCGTCCGCCGGATCAAGGACAACCTCGCCAAGCAGGAGGTCGAGGCGCTGATCACGATCGGCGGCGAGGACACCCTCGGGGTGGCCGCGCGGCTGTCCGAGGAGTACGGCGTGCCCTGCGTGGGCGTGCCCAAGACCATCGACAACGACCTCTCCGCCACCGACTACACCTTCGGCTTCGACACCGCGGTCGGTATCGCCACCGAGGCCATCGACCGGCTGCACACCACCGCCGAGTCCCACATGCGGGTCCTGGTCTGCGAGGTGATGGGCCGTCACGCCGGCTGGATCGCCCTGCACTCCGGGCTCGCGGGCGGCGCCAACGTCATCCTCATCCCCGAGCAGCGCTTCGACCTCGACCAGGTCTGCGCCTGGATCACCTCCCGCTTCAAGGCCTCCTACGCCCCGATCGTCGTGGTCGCGGAGGGCGCCATGCCGAAGGACGGCGACGTGGTCCTCAAGGACGGGTCGCTCGACTCCTTCGGACACGTCCGGCTGTCCGGGGTCGGCGAGTGGCTGGCCAAGGAGATCGAGAGGCGCACCGGCAAGGAGGCCCGCACGACCGTGCTGGGGCACATCCAGCGCGGCGGCACCCCCAGCGCCTTCGACCGCTGGCTCGCCACCCGCTTCGGCCTGCACGCCATCGACTGCGTCCGCGAAGGCGACTTCGGCAAGATGGTCGCCCTGCGCGGCACCGACATCGTCCGCGTCCCGATCGCCGAGGCCACGGCGAAGCTGAAGACGGTGGACCCGGCGCTGTACGCCGAGGTCGGCGTCTTCTTCGGCTGACGCCCCACGCCGCCGCGGCCACCGCGGCGGCGTCGGGGAGCCGTTCCGGTCACATCTCGCGCACCAGCGGCACCCGCAGCATCTCCGTGACGATCGCCGCACCGTTCAGCGTCAGCACCGACTCCGGGTGGAACTGCACCGAGGCGAAGCCGGGACCGCGCAGCGCGTGCACCTCACCGTTCGCGGCCCGGCTCACCTCGACCCGGTGGGCGGTCAGTCCGGCCGCCGCCTCGTCGTCGCAGCGGGCCACGAAGCTGTTGTAGAAGCCGACCGTCTCCTCCCGCCCGAACAGGTCGACCGTCGTCTGCGCTCCCTGGTACGGCACCTCCTTGCGGACGATCTCCAGCCCGAGCTCGGCCGCGATCAGCTCGTGCCCGAGGCAGACGCCGAGCAGGCCGTGCCGGTGCCCCCGGACCACCTCGGCGGTCAGCTCCCGCAGGAACCGCATCTTCGGGTCGGCGAGATCCGAGGGGTCACCGGGCCCGGGGCCGAGCACGACCGGCCCCTCGTGCGCGAGCACCGCCGCCCGCATCCCGGGCTCGTCGTACCGCCGGACGGTCACGTCCAGCCCGCCGGAGCGCAGCACGTGCGCCAGCATCGCCGTGAACGTGTCCTCCCCGTCGACGACCAGGGCGTGCCCCGTCAGCTCCTGCGACGGCTCCTGCATCCGCAGCCAGAAGGGGGCCAGCGCGGACCGGCGCCCGTCGAGCGCGGCCCGCACGCGGGGGTCGTCGGCGAGACGCGGGCGCGCGGACTCCTCACCGGGCCTGGCGGGACGAACGCCCAGCGCCGCCAGGACGCCCGCCGCCTTCGCGTGCGTCTCGGCGACCTCGCCCGCCGGGTCCGAGCCGCGGACCAGCGTGGCGCCGACCGGGACGCGCAGACGGCCGTCGCGGGAGATGTCCGCGGTGCGGATCAGGATCGGGGAGTCCAGGGTCTGGGCGCCCCCGGAGTCCCGGCCGAGCAGGGCCAGCGCGCCCGCGTAGTAGCCCCGCCCGCCGACTTCATGGCGCTCGATGACCCGGCACGCGTTCTGCACCGGGGAGCCGGTGACGGTGGCCGCGAACATCGTCTCCTTCAGCACCTCCCGCGCATCCAGGGAGGACTTCCCGCGCAGCTCGTACTCGGTGTGCGCGAGGTGCGCCATCTCCTTCAGCCGGGGGCCGACCACGACCCCGCCCATGTCGCCGACGGTGCACATCATCTTGAGCTCCTCGTCGACGACCATCGACAGCTCCTCGGTCTCCTTGCCGTCGGCGAGGAAGCCGAGCAGGTGCTCGGGCGTGGGCCCCTCGGCGGGATAGCGGTACGTCCCGCTGATCGGGTTCATGACGACGGTGCCGCCGGACATCCGGACGTGCACCTCCGGGCTGGCGCCGACCAGCGTCCGCCCACCCGTCTCCCGCCGCCGCCCTTCCAAGGAAGGCCCTTCGGGCCCTTTTTCATCTCCGGTGTGCACGACGAACGTCCAGTAAGCGCCCCTCTCGCCCTCCAGCAGCCGCCGGAACAGCGCGAGGGCGTCGCCTCTGGAGAACCCGGGGAGCTCACCCTCGTACGTCCGCCGGATCACGAAGTTGGCGCCCTCGCCCCGCCCGATCTCCTCGCGCAGCACACGCCCGACGATCTCCGCGTACTCCTCGTCGGGCACGTCGAAGCCGCCGCCCTCGACGCGCACGTCGTGCGAGGGGAGCTGGTCCAGCGCCTCGGCGAGCGGGATCTCGTACCGCTCCTCGGGCATCAGCACGGTGAGCGGTGTGCCGTCGTCGCGGACGTCGAAGCCGCGCTCGCGGATCTGCCGGAACGGCACGAGCGCGAGGCCCTCGTCGGGCAGGTCGGCGAGGCGGTCGCAGGTGGTGACCGGGCCGACGAGCACCTCCACCGTGCTCTCGTCGCGGCCGGGCGTGCGGCGGCGCAGCAGGGCGAAGGGGCGGGACTCGTGCGGGAGGTCCTGGAGATTCATGGGTCGTCCTTCTCGACAGGGAGGAACGACCCCGGAAACGCCGAAGGCCGCCCCTCGGGCGGCCTTCGCGAAGTCTTGCGTACGCGCAGTCAGTGGGCCGCCGGATGAGCGGTCCACCACCAGTTCTGGGTCGAATGCGCGAACATGCCGGGAACCCTACCGCACCGCCCGCCCGTCCGTACCGTGATCGCTCCGTCTCACTAGTCGGGCCGGAGGAAAATCGCTCGACTCGACCCCGTAATGTTTACGGGGTGACCGTGAACGCTAAGACCAGCGCGAGCGCTGGCAACACCTGGCGAGACCTGCCCGCGGCGCAGCAGCCCGACTACCCCGACGCCGAGGCTCTGCGCGCAGCGATCGCGGACCTCGAGTCGTATCCGCCGCTCGTCTTCGCGGGCGAGTGCGACCAGCTGCGCGCCCGGATGGCGGCCGTCGCCAAGGGAGAGGCGTTCCTCCTCCAGGGCGGCGACTGCGCGGAGGCCTTCGACGCGGTGTCCGCCGACCACATCCGCAACAAGCTCAAGACGCTGCTCCAGATGGGCGCCGTCCTGACGTACGCCGCGTCCGTGCCCGTGGTGAAGGTCGGCCGTATCGCCGGCCAGTACTCCAAGCCGCGCTCCAAGCCGACCGAGACCCGCGACGGTGTGACGCTGCCGACCTACCGGGGCGACTCCGTCAACGGCTTCGACTTCACCGAGGCCTCCCGCGTCCCCGACCCGGAGCGGCTGAAGCGGATGTACCACGCGTCCGCCTCCACCCTGAACCTGGTGCGCGCCTTCACCACCGGCGGTTACGCCGACCTGCGCCAGGTGCACGCCTGGAACCAGGACTTCGTGAAGTCGTCCCCGTCCGGCCAGCGCTACGAGCAGCTGGCCCGCGAGATCGACAACGCGCTGAACTTCATGCGGGCCTGCGGGACCGACCCGGAGGAGTTCAAGACCGTCGAGTTCTTCTCCTCGCACGAGGCGCTGCTGCTGGACTACGAGTCGGCCCTCACCCGGGTCGACTCCCGCACCGGTCAGCTGTACGACGTCTCCGGGCACATGGTGTGGATCGGTGAGCGCACCCGCCAGCTGGACGGCGCGCACATCGAGTTCGCCTCGAAGATCCGCAACCCGATCGGCATCAAGCTCGGCCCGACCACGACGGCCGAGGAGGCGCTCCAGTACATCGAGCGCCTCGACCCGGACCGCGAGCCGGGGCGCCTCACCTTCATCGTCCGCATGGGCGCCGACAAGATCCGCGACCGGCTGCCCCAGCTCGTCGAGAAGGTCACGGCGTCCGGCGCGACGGTGGCCTGGGTGACCGACCCGATGCACGGCAACACCTTCGAGGCGGCCTCCGGGCACAAGACCCGCCGCTTCGACGACGTGCTCGACGAGGTCAAGGGCTTCTTCGAGGTGCACAAGGGCCTCGGCACCCACCCGGGCGGCATCCACGTCGAGCTCACCGGTGACGATGTCACCGAGTGCGTGGGCGGCGGCGACGAGATCTTCGTCGACGACCTGCACCAGCGTTACGAGACGGCCTGCGACCCGCGTCTGAACCGCAGCCAGTCCCTGGACCTGGCGTTCCTCGTGGCGGAGATGTACCGGGACCAGTGAGCGACCTGGGGCGCGGATCACACTCGGTCCGCGCCCCTCCCCCTGTTGCGGGCTCCACATGACGGGTAAGGTTAGGTTTGCCTCACCGAATAGAACGGGATGGCAGTAGGACAGTGATCCCGTCGGGAGGTGAGTCCGCGTGTACGTCTGTAGCTGCTTCGGCATCACAGAGGCACAGGTCAAGCAGCATGCGGAGGACGGTGCCGGCACCCCCCGCCAGATAGCGTCGGCCTGCAAGGCCGGAACGGACTGCGGCTCGTGCGTCCGCCGCATCCAGGCCATCCTCGGCCGCGGCGCCTGTCCGCGCCGGGAGTCGGCCGACCAGGGCCGGCCGGTACTGACGGAACTCCCGGACGCCGCCTAGCTTCCCTCCCTAGTGCCGCGACAGGCAACGTTCGCCCCGTCGCGACGCCCGGCACGCTCCCCCACTGCCTCAAGGGCGTGGGAGGTGCCCCCACTCGCCGCACC
>NZ_JBEYXB010000037.1:0-61924 GCF_040644935.1 Streptomyces sp. NPDC046915
CTCGACCACACCGCCTCCTCCGGCAACCGCTACATCCTCAACCCACCCGGCACCCCCGCCCGCATCCACCAGCACCTCGACATCGGCCAGGGCGAGGTCGACTTCGACGAACTCTTCCGCGCACTGCGCGCCCACGGCTTCGACGGCACCCTCACCGCCTGCGTCTTCGCCTGGGAGGAGCGCGCCAAGGAGTCCTCCGTGTTCATGCGCGAAAAGATCAACGAGTACCTGGCCGACTAGCCGAGCCAAACGTCCGTACAAAGTATTGACATGACATTTAGCTCGCCGTAGGTTCGAGGGCGTCTTTAAAGCGCTTTACCCCGAAGGGAAACCAGCATGACGCCGTTCGATGTGCTGACCATGGGCCGGGTGGGGGTGGACGTGTATCCGCTCCAGACGGGTGTGGGGCTGGCGGAGGTCACCTCGTTCGGCAAGTACCTCGGCGGCAGCCCGACGAATGTGGCGGTGGCCGCCGCCCGTCACGGCCGCTCCGCCGCCGTGATCACGAAGACGGGCCGGGACCCGTTCGGGGACTTCGTGCGCTCCGCGCTGGAGGGGTACGGCGTCGACGCCCGTTTCGTGGGGACGTCGGACATCGCGCCGACGCCGGTGACGTTCTGCGAGATCTTCCCGCCGGACGACTTCCCGCTGTACTTCTACCGCCTGCCGAAGGCTCCTGACCTGGACATTCAGCCCGATGAGCTGGACGTGGACGCGGTCCGGGACGCGGCGGTGTTCTGGATGACCGGCACCGGTCTGAGCGAGGAGCCGAGCCGGGCGGCGACGCTGGCCGCGCTGGAGCACCGGGCGAGGGCGGGAACGACCGTGTTCGACCTGGACTGGCGGCCGATGTTCTGGCCGGATCCGGCCGAGGCGCGGGCGTATTACACGGAGGCCCTGAGCCACACCACGGTAGCCGTCGGCAACCTCGACGAGTGCGAGGTCGCCACCGGTGAGCGTGAGCCGCTGGCGGCGGCGAAGGCGCTGCTGGCCGCCGGGGTGGAGCTGGCGGTGGTCAAGCAGGGGCCCAGGGGTGTGCTGGCGGTGGACCGGGACGGCTCCGTGGCCGAGATCCCGCCGGTCGCGGTGGACGTGGTCAACGGACTCGGTGCCGGGGACGCGTTCGGCGGGGCGCTGTGCCACGGGCTGCTGTCCGGCTGGGACACCCACCGCGCGGTCGCGTTCGCCAATGCCGCCGGTGCCATCGTCGCGGGCCGGCTGGCCTGCTCCGACGCCATGCCCACCGAGGCCGAGGTCACCACCAAGCTCCGCGAGGCAGCCCCTGCCTCGACCGAACGAAAGGCCTGACGACGTGCTGTCCGACAACGTGAGCCGGATCGTGTCCGCCCGGGTGGGCGACCCCGGCGCCATCCCGGCCGCGGCCGCCCGCCGGGTGAAGGCCACCTCGCTGCTCGGCGAGCACGGCAAGGCGATGATCATCGCCGCGGACCACCCCGCACGCGGCGCCAACGGCGTCGGCGCGCACCCCACCGCGATGGCCGACCGCTTCGAACTGCTGGACCGCCTGTGCATCGCGCTGGAGCGGCCGGGTGTGACCGGGGTGCTGGCCACCGCCGACATCCTCGAAGACCTGCTGCTGCTCGGCGTCCTGGACGGCAAGAGCGTCTTCGGCTCCATGAACCGCGCCGGCCTCGCGGGCTCCACCTTCGAGATCGACGACCGGTTCACCGGCTACGACGCCGAGACCATCGCCGCCATGGGCTTCGACGGCGGCAAGATGCTCACCCGTATCGCCCTCGACGACCCGGCCACCCCGACCGCCCTGACCGAGACGGCGCGGGCCGTCAATGAACTGAACGACCGCCGGCTCATCGCCATGGTCGAGCCGTTCATCTCGGTGTGGCAGGACGGGAAGGTCCGCAACGACCTCTCGACGGACGCCGTCGTCAAGTCGGTCACGATCGCCTCGGGGCTGGGCCGCCGGAGCGCCTACACCTGGCTGAAGCTGCCGGTCGTCAAGGACATGGCGCGGGTCCTGGCCTCCTCCACCCTTCCCGCGCTGCTGCTGGGCGGTGAGGTGAAGGATGCGGGGGCGGCGTTCGCGTCCTGGGGCAAGGCACTCAAGCTGCCCACCGCACAGGGGCTGGTCGTGGGCCGCTCGCTGCTCTACCCGTCCAACGGCGACGTGGCCGGTGCGGTGGACAAGGCGGTGAGCCTGCTGTGACGGACACGAGCAAGTACCACCTCCCGGCCGGGACTTCGGCCGACGGCCCCTACGACCTCCTGGTCACGCCCGAGTCGGCGGGCTGGGGATACTCCGGCCTCAGGATCCTGACCCTGAAGCCGGGCGAGGCGCACACCCTGTCCACCGGGGACTCCGAGTTCCTGGTCCTGCCCCTGGCCGGCGCGTGCACGGTCGGCGTCGACGGACAGAGCTTCGAACTCTGCGGCCGGCCCGGTGTGTTCGCCTCGGTCACCGACTTCGCGTACCTCCCCCGCGAGTCGGAGGCCGTCATCAGCAGCGTGTCCGGCGGACGGTTCGCGCTGCCCTGCGCCCGTACCGGGCGAAGCGGCCTCCCGGCCCGGTACGGGCGCAAGGAGGACGTGCCCGTCGAACTGCGGGGTGCGGGCGCGTGCTCGCGGCAGGTCAACAACTACTGCCTGCCCGGCACCTTCGAGGCCGAGCAGCTGCTGGTGTGCGAGGTGCTCACGCCCGGCGGCAACTGGTCGTCGTACCCGCCGCACAAGCACGACGAGGCGCGGCCCGGGGTGGAGTCGGAGCTGGAGGAGATCTATTACTTCCAGGTCCAGGGTGACGGCGGCTTCGCCTACCAGCGCGTGTACGGCACCCACGACCGGCCGATCGACGTGCTCGCGGAGGTCCGCTCCGGCGACACCGTCCTCATCCCGCACGGCTGGCACGGCCCCTCCATCGCCGCGCCCGGCTACGACCTGTACTACCTCAACGTCATGGCGGGCCCCGGTCAGGACCGGGCCTGGCTGATCTGCGACGACCCCGCCCACGGCTGGGTCCGCGGCACCTGGGACTCGCAGGACGTCGACGACCGGCTGCCCTTCGGCGCCGAGGAGACCGAGTGATGGAAACGATCAGACTCACCACCGCCCAGGCCCTGGTCCGCTTCCTGGCCGCCCAGTACAGCGAGCGCGACGGCCAGGAACAGCGCCTCGTCCCCGGCGTCTGGGGCATCTTCGGCCACGGCAACGTCGCCGGCATCGGGCAGGCACTGCTCCAGGCCGCCACGACCGGCGAGGCCGACCTGCCCTACTACCTGGCCCGCAACGAGCAGGGCATGGTCCACGCCTCGGTCGCCTACGCCAAGATGCGCGACCGGCTCGCGGCCTTCGCCTGCACGGCGTCTACCGGGCCGGGCTCCACGAACATGATCACGGGTGCGGCGCTGGCCACGACCAACCGGCTGCCGGTACTGCTGCTGCCGTCCGACATGTTCGCCACCCGCGTCGCCGACCCGGTGCTCCAGCAGCTGGAGGACACGCGTGGCGGGGACGTCACCGTCAACGACGCCTTCCGCGCCGTGTCGAAGTACTTCGACCGCATCTCCCGTCCCGAGCAGCTCATCCCGGCCGCGCTGGCGGCGATGCGGGTGCTGACCGATCCGGTGGAGACCGGCGCGGTCACCCTCGCGCTGCCGCAGGACGTGCAGGCCGAGGCCTACGACTGGCCCGTGTCCTTCTTCCGCCGCCGGGTCTGGCACGTGGGCCGCCCGGTGCCGGAACCCGCCGCCGTGGAGCGGGCCGCGCGACTGCTGCGGAATGCGAAGAAGCCGCTGATCGTGGCGGGCGGCGGAGCCGTCTATTCAGGCGCCGAGACCGCGCTACGGGCCTTCGCCGAGGCCACGGGCATCCCGGTCGCCGACACCCACGCCGGCAAGGGCGCCGTCCCCTGGGACCACCCGTACGCGGTCGGCGGGATCGGCTCCACCGGCTCCTACGCGGCCGACGAACTGGCGAAGGACGCCGATGTCGTCCTCGGCATCGGCACCCGGTACAGCGATTTCACGACCGCCAGTCACACCGTCTTCGGCAACCCCGAGGTCACCTTCGTCAACCTCAACGTCGCCCGCCTCGACGCCGTCAAGCACTCGGCGGAGCCACTGGTCGCCGACGCCCGGCTCGGCATCCAGGCCCTCGCCGGAGCGCTGACGGACTGGGAGGTCGACCCCTCCTACCGACAGCGCACGCGCGAACTGATCGCCCGGACACGGGAGATCGAGGAGGCCTGCTTCAACGCCGGGCACGGTCCGTTGCCGGCCCAGACCGAGATCCTCGGCGCGCTCAACGCCGTCCTCGACGACCGGGCCGTGGTCATCAACGCGGCCGGCTCCATGCCCGGTGACCTGCAACAGCTGTGGCGGGCGAGGGACCCGAAGGCCTACCACGTCGAGTACGCCTACTCCTGCATGGGCTACGAGGTCGCCGCCGGCGTCGGGGCGAAGATGGCCGACCCCTCCCGCGAGGTCGTCGTCCTCGTCGGCGACGGCTCCTACCTCATGATGGCGCAGGAGATCGTCACCATGGTCTCGGAGGGCCTGAAGGTCATCATCGTGCTGGTCCAGAACCACGGCTTCGCCTCCATCGGCGCCCTGTCGGAGTCGCTCGGCTCGCAGCGGTTCGGCACCAAGTACCTCTATCGCAACGGTGATTCGGGCCGGCTCGACGGCGAGGTCCTGCCCGTCGACCTCGCCGCCAACGCCTCCTCCCTCGGCGCCGACGTCCTGCACGCCGCCTCCGTCGAGGAGTTCCGGGCGGCGATGGAGAAGGCCAAGGCCGCCGGCCGCACCACCGTCGTCCACGTCGAAACCGACCTCTACGGACCCAACCCGCCCGGCCACGGCTGGTGGGACGTCCCCGTCAGCCGGACCTCCGCCCTCGACACCACCCGAGGCGCGTACGAGACGTACGCCGACCACAAGCGCGCCCAGCGGCACTACCTGTAAGGAAACCCCTCAACGTGAAGACCATTCAGCACTGGATCAACGGCTCCCCCGCGGACGGCGCCGCCCCGCGGACCCAGCCCGTCTTCAACCCGGCCACCGGCCAGGAGCAGGCCCGGGTCGTCCTCGGCGGTGCGGCCGATGTGGATGCCGCGGTCGAGGCCGCCGCCCGCGCCTTCGAGACGTGGTCGGAGTCGTCGCTGACGCAGCGCACCCAGGTGATGTTCGCCTTCCGCCAGCTCCTCGTCGAACACGAGGAGGAACTCGGCCGGATCATCTCCGCCGAGCACGGCAAGACCGTCGACGACGCCCGCGGCGAGATCACCCGCGGCCGGGAGGTCGTCGAGTTCGCCTGCGGCCTCGGCGACGTCCTCAAGGGCTCCTTCTCCGACCAGGTCTCCCGCGGCGTCGACGTGCACAACTTCCGCCAGCCGCTGGGTGTCGTCGCGGGCATCACGCCCTTCAACTTCCCGGCGATGGTGCCGCTGTGGATGCACCCGATCGCGATCGCCACCGGCAACACCTTCATCCTCAAGCCGTCCGAGCGTGACCCCTCGGCCGCCAACTTCGTCGCCGCCCTCTACCGTCAGGCCGGACTCCCGGACGGCGTCTTCAACGTCGTCCACGGCGGCAAGGACGCGGTCGACGCGATCCTCACCCACCCCGGCATCGAGGCGGTCTCCTTCGTCGGCTCGACGCCGATCGCGAAGTACGTCCACGAGCAGGCCACCGCCCACGGCAAGCGCGTCCAGGCCCTCGGCGGCGCCAAGAACCACGCCGTCGTCCTCCCCGACGCCGACCTCGAGTTCGCCGCCAACCACATCACCTCCGGCGCCTACGGCTCCGCGGGTGAACGCTGCATGGCCGTCTCCGTCGCGGTGGCCGTGGGTGCCGCGGCCGACGGTCTGGTGGAGGTGCTGGAGCGCAAGGCCCGCGAGGTGAAGGTGGGCCCCGGCGACCGGCCGGGCACCGAGATGGGGCCGCTGGTCACCAAGGCCGCCCAGGAACGGGTGGAGAACGCGGTCGGCACGGCCGCCACGCAGGGCGCGACCATCGTCGTCGACGGGCGTGGGCTGAAGATCGACGGCCACGAGGACGGCTTCTTCACCGGTCCCTCCCTCCTCGACCACGTCACCACCGAGATGGCGGCGTACAAGGAGGAGCTGTTCGGCCCGGTCCTGGCGATCCTCCGGGTGGACACCCTCGACGAGGCCATCGACGTGATCAACGCCAACCCCTACGGCAACGGCACCGCCCTGTTCACCGCCTCCGGCGAAGCCGCCCGCCGCTTCCAGCGCACCATCAAGGTCGGCATGATCGGCATCAACGTCCCCGTGCCGGTCCCGATGTCCTACTACTCCTTCGGCGGCTGGAAGGACTCCCTCATCGGCGACAACCCCATCCACGGCCCCGAAGGCATCCGCTTCTACACCCGCCCCAAGGTCGTCACCACCCGCTGGCCGCAGCCCAAGCAGCAGGTCGACGCCGGCTTCGACTTCCCCACCTCCAGCTGAACTCGGTCCCCTGCCCGAAGGACACCTCATGGCAACGGCGCCCACCCCGCTGCGCACCACCGTCGGCAACCTCTGTCTGGGCTCCGCCCCCGACTCCTGGGGCGTCTGGTTCCCCCAGGACGAGCACCAGGTGCCGCACACCCGCTTCCTCGACGAACTCGCCACGGCCGGCTACCAGTGGCTGGAGCTCGGCCCGTACGGCTACCTCCCCACCGACCCCCAGCGGCTGAAGGAAGAACTCGACGCCCGCGGCCTGAAGGTCTCCGGCGGCACCGCCTTCGGCGCCCTGCACCGCCCCGAGGCCTGGGACGACATGCTCGCCCACGTCCGCCGGGTCGCCACCCTCACCGCCGCCGCCGGCGCCCACCACCTCGTCCTCATCCCGCCCATGTACCGCGACGAGAAGAGCGGTGCCTTCACCGAGTCACCGGTGCTGACGGCGGAGCAGTGGGCGGGCTTCGGCAAGGCCGCCGACCGGCTGGGCAAGCTGCTCCTCGACGAGTACGACGTACGCCTCGTCGTCCACCCCCACGCCGACAGCCACATCCAGACCCAGCCCGAGATCGAACGGCTCCTCAACGAGTCCGACTCCCGCTACACCAACCTCTGCCTGGACACCGGACACGTCGCCTACGGCGGCGGCGACAACCTCGACCTCATCCGCCGCCACGGCGAACGCGTCGGCTACGTCCACATCAAACAGATGGACCCCGAGATCCTCGCCCAAGTCACCGCCGAGGACCTCTCCTTCGGCGAAGCCGTCAAGCGCGGCGTATGCGTGTCTCCCCCGGCCGGCGTGCCCAACCCGGCCGACATCATCACCGAACTCTCCACACTGGACGCCGAGTTGTTCGTCATCGTCGAGCAGGACCTCTACCCCTGCGCCCCCGACGTACCACTGCCCATCGCCATCAGCACCCGCGAACACCTCGCCGCCTGCGGCCTCACCGGAACCCGGCGCCCGGGCGGCACCGCCTGATGGAGCCGGAGCATGGGTGAGCCTGGCATGAACGCCGTACGCATAGGGGTGATCGGCGCGGGCAACATGGGCGCCGACCACGTGAACACTCTGCACCGTCATGTGTCCGGGGCGTTGGTCACCGTGGTCGCCGACATCGACGAGGAGCGGGCCACCGATGTCGCCGGTGCGCTCCCCGACGCCCGCGCCACCGGCGATCCGTATGCCGTGATCGCCGACCCGGAGGTCGACGCGGTCGTGGTCGCCTCGCACGACAGCACCCATGCCGAGCTGTTCGTCGCGGCCGTGAGGGCCGGTAAGCCCGCGCTGTGCGAGAAGCCGCTCGCCCCCACGCGGCCGAATGCGTCCGCGTGGTGCGCGAGGAGCGGCGGGCCGGCGGGGGGCTGGTCTCGCTGGGCTTCATGCGCCGCTTCGACCCCGCGTACGTGGAACTGAGACAGGCCCTGGCCGCCGGTGCCTGCGGAGCGCCACTGCTGCTGCACTGTGTCAGCCGAGGCGTCTCCTCCGCTCCTGGAGCCACGGACGAATTCAGCGTCACCGGGTCGGCGATCCACGAGTTCGACACCGTTCCCTGGCTGCTCGGCTCCCCGGTCACCGAGGTCAGCTGGCACGCGGCCCGTGCCACGACGGCGGTGTCCGGTCTGCGGGACCCGCACCTGATGCTGCTGCGCACCGCCGACGGCGCGCTGACCACCGTCGAGGTGTTCCTCAACGCCGGCTACGGCTACGGCATCCGCTGCGAGGTGGTCGGCGAGCAGGGCGCGCTGGCCCTCACCAACCCCGCGCGCCTCGTCACCGATTCGGTCCGGGCCCGCTCCCTCGGCTACCCCGCCGACTGGCGCCCCCGGTTCGCCGACGCCTACCGCCTCGAACTCCAGGCCTGGACCGACGCCGTCGCCACCGGTGGTCCCTCACCCCTGGCCACGGCACACGACGGGCTCGTCGCGGGCGCGGTGGCCGAGGCCGTCATCGCTTCCATGAAGGACGGGGGCCGCACCGTCGCCGTCCAGGTCCCGGAGGTCTGAGCATGCCCGCGGCATCGTCTTCCCCGGCGAGAGGCGAGCCGGAGAGCCGGAAGAACTGCTCGGTACCCCCTGAGGCCTCAGGCCGCGCCGGCCGGCGGCGGCCCGCTGGTGCCCCGGATCACCAGTTTCGGATCCACGACCGCCTCCCGCGGTTCCAGGCCGGCGTTCTCCAGCCGCTGCACGGCGAACCGCACCGCGTGCTCCGCCATGAGCCCCGCGTCCTGACGGACCGTGGTCAGGCCGATCGGCATGAGGTGGGAGAGGTGGCTGTCGTCGTATCCGACGACGGACAGGTCGCGCGGGACCTCGACACCGGCCCGGGTCAGGGACATCAACAGGCCCATCGCGCTACGGTCGTTGCCCGCGAGGACCGCCGTCGGCAGTGGCCGCCCCTCCTCGCGCTCCGCCAGCAGGAGACGGCCGGTGTCGATGCCGGACTCCTCCGTGTGATCGCCGGGGATCACCCGGGCCTCGGATTCCAGTCCGTGGCGGCGCATCGCCGCGCGGTAGGCGCGCCGCCGCTCGGCCGAGCCGGGGCCGTGCCCGCCGTCGATGTGCACGATCCGGCGGTGCCCGAGCTCGACGAGGTGGTCCATCGCCTGCCGTACGCCCTTGCCCTCGGCGGAGTGCACGAAGTCCACGTGGGCGTGGGGGACCCGGCGGCTGACCGAGACGGCGACCGTGCGGCTCCCCAGTTCGTGGAGGAGGGCGGGCTCGGCGAAGGAGCCGAGCAGGATCACCGCCTCGCAGCGGTGGCTGAGCAGCGCCTCGACGGCCTTCTCCTCGCTGCGTCCCTGGGTGGCGCCGGACAGCAGGACCTCGTAGCCGAGGCGTTCGGCCTCCGGGTAGATGCCCTCGATGAGGTTGGTGTGGAAGGTCTGCTGCACGGTGAACATCACGCCCAGCGTGCGGCTGCGCCCCCGGGCCAGCAGCCGGGCCGCGCTGTCGGGGCGGTAACCGATCTCGTCGGCGACCCGCAGCACCCGCTCCCGGGTCTCCTCGCTCGCCCCCGGCTGGTTGCGGAACACGATCGAGACGAGCGCCCGGGACACGCCCGCCTTCGCGGCGACATCCGCCATCGTGGGCCGCTGCTTGCCCGATGCATCCACCTGTGAACCCACTCTCAGGCCCTTGACATGGCATTTCGACAGGGATCATCGTACTCGTACTGGAGCGCGACAGTAGAGCGCGGCAGCCCTCAGAGTCCCAACAGGCCGGTCAGCACCCGGTCCGGTGTGAGGGGCAGTTCACGGAAGCGGATGCCGGTGGCGTGGTGGACGGCGTTGCCGATGGCGGCGGCGGTGCCGACGATGCCGATCTCACCGATGCCCTTGCTGCCCATCGGGTTGAGGTGGGGGTCGTCCTCCTCGATCCAGTGCGCCTCGATGTCGGGGACGTCGGCGTGCGCCGGCACGTGGTAGGAGGCGAGGTCGGACTCGGTGAAGTCGCCGAAGGCCGCGTCCATGGTGCTGCCCTCGGTGAGCGCCATGCCGAGCCCCATGGTCATGCCGCCGACGAACTGGGAGCGCGCGGTACGGGCGTTGAGGATCCTCCCGGCCGCGTACACGCCGAGCAGCCGGCGCACCCGGACCTCGCCGGTGACGGTGTCGACGGCGGCCTCGGCGAAGTGGGCGCCGAAGGCGTGGCGCGCATAGCCCTCGTCCAGGCCGGCGCGGCCGGTGGTGTCCGCCCGTTCGACGAGGCCGGTGTCGGGCAGCGGCCCGGTGCGCCCGGCCAGGCGGCCGGCGAGCCGGGCGCACGCGGCGTGCACGGCCCAGCCCCAGGAGGCGGTGCCGGAGGAACCGCCGGCGAGCGACGCGGACGGCAGGTCGCTGTTGCCGACCTCGGTCCGTACCCGCTCCAGCGGTACGCCGAGCGCGTCGGCCGCCACCTGCGCGAGCACGGTACGGGAGCCGGTGCCGATGTCGGCGGCGTTCACCCGCACGAGGAAGGTGCCGTCCGGCAGCGCGTGGGCCGCCGCGGTGGACGGGAAGACCAGGAAGGGGTAGGTCGCCGCGGCCACGCCGGTGCCGACCAGCAGGTCCCCCTCGGAGCGGGCGTGGGGGCGCGGGGCGTGGTGCGCCCAGTCGAAGCGCCGGGCGCCGTCCCGCAGGCACTCCACGAGGTGCCGGCTGCTGAACGGCTTGCCGCTGTCGGGTTCGCTGTCGGGTTCGTTGAGGATCCGCAGCTCCACCGGGTCCTCGCCGAGCGCGTAGGCGAGTTCGTCCATCGCGGACTCCAGGGCGTACATACCGGGCGCCTCGCCGGGTGCGCGCATCCAGGACGGGCTGGGCACGTCCAGCGGGACGACCCGGTGGACGGTCAGCAGGTGCGGGGCGGCGTACATGACCCGCGCCGGGACCGCCGCCTGCTCGACGAACTCCCGGACGTGGGAGGTATAGGTGGTCGCCTCGTGCATGACGGTGGTCAGTCGGCCGTCGGCGGTGGCTCCGAGGCGCAGCCGGTGCAGGGTGGGGGCGCGGTGGCCGACCACGGCGGCCAGGTACTTGCGCGGCAGGTTGACGGTCACGGGCCGCCCGGTGTGGCGTGCGGCCATCGCGGCCAGGACGACGTCGGGGCGCGGGGTGCCCTTGGAGCCGAAGCCTCCGCCGACGTGTTCGGCGACGACGGTGACGTGGTCCTCGGGCATGTCGAACAGTCCGGCGAGCACGGAGCGGACGGTGGTGCCGCCCTGGCTGGAGTTGTACACGGTGAGCTTGTCGCGGGCCCGGTCCCAGTGCGCGGTGCTGGCGTGCGGCTCCATGGGGTGGTTGTGCAGTGGCGGCACCCGGTACTCGGTGTCGACGCGGACGGGTGCGGCGGCGAAGGCGCCGTCCGGGTGGCCGTGTTCGGTGCGGCCGGGGTAGCCGCCGTTGGCCTCCTCGGGTTCGTAGGCGTCGGGGTGTTCCGGCCGGAGCGTGACGTCGTACTCCTCGGTGTCGTACGTGACCAGGACGGCCCGGGCGCCGGCGCGGGCCGCCTCCGGGGTGTCGGCGACGACCAGGGCGACGAACCAGCCCCGGTGCGGCACCCCGGGGTTCTGGAGCACGGCGAGGGTGGCGTCCTCCGGTTCGGTGAGCCGGGGGGCGTTCTCGTGGGTGAGCACGTCCAGGACGCCGGGGACCTCCCGGGCGGCGACCGTGTCGATCGCGATGATCCGGCCGCGGGCGATCGTGGCGGGCACGGGCCAGGCGTGGGCGCGGCCCGGCAGGCGGTGCTCGGCGGCGTAGCGGGCCTGGCCGGTGACTTTCTCCCGGCCTTCCCGGCGCTCGGCCGGGGCACCCAGGGCGGGGCCGGTGCGGGCCATGGTGTCCTCCTGTGGCATACCGGTTCAGCTCCCCACGGGCGCCGGCGCGAGGCGGCCCAGGACCTCCAGGGCGAGGTTGTGGGCGAGGGGCACCTTGTAGGCGTTGTCGCGCAGGGGCTCGGCGGCGTCGAGTTCGAGGTCGACGGCGCCCTCGAAGGCGGGCGGGGTGGCGGCGGCGCCGAGCAGGGCCTCCTCGGCCAGCCGGGCCCGCCAGGGCCGGTGCGCCAGCCCGCCGAAGGCCAGGCCGATCTGGCTGACCCTGCCGTCCGCCACCCGCAGCAGCACGGCGACGGAGGCGAGCGCGAAGGCGTACGAGGCGCGGTCGCGGACCTTGCGGTAGGCGGAGGGCGCTTTGGCGGTGGCGGCCGGGAGCACGACGGAGGTGATCAGTTCGCCGGGCCGGATCTCGGTGTCCCGCTCCGGGTGGTCGCCGGGCAGCCGGTGGAACTCGGCCACCGGCACGCTCCGGGTGCCGTCGGTGCCGTACAGCTCGACGCGGGCGTCGAGGGCGGACAGGGCGACGGACATGTCGGAGGGGTTGGTGGCGATGCACTGCGGGGAGTGGCCGAGGACGGCGTGGTCGCGGTGCACGCCGTCGCGGGCGCCGCAGCCGGAGCCCGGGTCGCGTTTGTTGCACGGCTTGGAGAGGTCCTGGAAGTAGGGGCAGCGGGTGCGCTGGAGCAGGTTGCCGCCGGTGGTGGCGGCGTTGCGCAGCTGGCCGGAGGCGCCCGCGAGCAGGGCCTGGGACAGGGCGGGGTAGCGGTCGCGGACCAGCGGGTGGGCGGCGAGGTCGCTGTTGCGGACCGTGGCGCCGACGCGCAGTGAGCCGTCGTCGAGCTCCTGAACCGTGTCCAGGGGCAGGCGGCCGACGTCCACGAGGGCGGCGGGCCGGGCCACGCCGAGTTTCATCAGGTCGACGAGGTTGGTGCCGCCGCCGAGGTACTGGGCGCCGGGGTGCGCGGTGTACGCCTCGACCGCCTCCTCGACGCTGCGGGCCCGTACGTAGGCGAAGGGCTTCACTGGTTCACGTCCTCCACGGCGTCGACGATGCGCGGGTAGGCCCCGCAGCGGCAGAGGTTGCCGCTGAGCCGCTCGCGGATCTCGGCCCGGTCCAGCGGCACGGGCCGGCCGGAGGGGGCCGCCGGGTCGGTGACGTGCGAGGGGTGACCGGCGGCGGCCTCGGCCAGGGCGCCCACGGCGGAGCAGATCTGGCCCGGTGTGCAGTACCCGCACTGGAAGGCGTCGCGGTCCAGGAAGGCCCGCTGGAGGGGGTGCGGTTCCTCGCCGTCGCCCGCGAGGCCCTCGACGGTGGTGACCTCGCTGCCGTCGAGGGCCACGGCGAGCAGCAGGCAGCTGTTGACGCGGCGCCCGTCGACCAGGACCGTGCAGGCCCCGCACTGGCCGTGGTCGCAGCCCTTCTTGGCGCCGGTGAGGTCGAGGTCCTCGCGCAGCAGGTCGAGCAGGGCGCGCCGGTGGTCGACGAGGAGGGTGCGGGGTTTCCCGTTGACACGGAGGGTGATTTCCGAGCGGTACGGGGCGGGGAGCGCGGGCGGCTCGGGGCCCGCCCCGGCGTCGGGGGTCTCGTCGTGACTGTCCATGGTGTGGATGACCTTCCGGACGCGCCGTGCTGCCGTGGTTGACCGCGTATCCAGGCTGCGACAGCTGACACGTTCCGGCACCCCGGGGAGGCCCGGACCGGGGTCAGCCGGACTGCGTGGGGCCGCCGGACTGCGTCAGCCGGCCGGTGACGTCGGCGGTGTCCGAGGCGGGCGGCGCCGCGACGTCCACCTTCGTGCCGAAGTCGGCGAACTTCAGGACGGTGCTGCTCACCACCTGGGTGTCGCGCTGCCCGGGCGCCCGGTCCTTGAGCGGGTGCAGGGCGAGGCGGACGCGCTCCTGGCGCAGACGGCCCTGACCGTCCAGCCACACGTCCAACGGCAGGGAGGACCTGCCCAGCTGGCGGCGGAGTTCCGCGGCCTGGCCGGCGTTGCCGGACGCCAGCGCCGACACGGGCACCGCCACGCGGTAGCGGGTGGTGGCGGTGCCGTCGACGGTCTCGGCGCCGGCGCGGGCGACGCTGCCGGAGCCGACGCCCTTGAGGTAGCGCAGCGGCTGGGCGGGGTCGCTGAACTGGGACCGGCCCGCGGATCCGGACCGGGCCAGCCGGGCGAGGTCGATCTTCATCCAGGTCTTCCCGCCCGGCACGACGCCCCCCTTCTGTCCGCCGGACGGCTTCTGGTAGACGACCCCGTCGACGACGCGCTGCTCGATCTCGGTGCCCTGTGAGGTGAGCGTCATCCGGCTGGCGCCCTCCTTCAGGTCGACCAGGCCGGTGCCGTGCGCGGTGACGGCCTGTCCGTCGGCGACCGCCTTGGTGCTCACCGTCATCCGCGCGGTGTCCGCGGCCACGGTCTTGCGGTAGGCGTCCCGTACGGCCTCGGCCTTGGGCGTCGTACTCGCGCCGCCCTTGGCGTCGCCGCCCGCCGCGGAGCCGTCGTCGCTGCCGCAGGCCGCTGCTCCCGCGATCAGGACGAGTGTGGCCACGGCACTTCCGATCTGCGCTTTCGACACGGTGTCTGCCTCCCGGGAGGGGTCGTTCCGTCGGTTCTCGGCGCCTCCTCGGGTGCCCTGCCGACCGCAGGTCACGCCCCGGCCACCACCTCGGCGGCCCCCTCGGTCCCGGTCTCGGTTTCGGGCGCGGTCTCGGGCGCGGTCTCGGGCGCGACGTCCCGCTTCTGTTCGAACTGGGTGCGGTACAGCTGTGCGTATCGCCCGCCGGCCGCCAGGAGTTCGTCGTGCGTGCCCCGTTCCACGATGCCGCCGGCCTCGACGACGAGGATCAGGTCGGCGGCGCGGACGGTGGACAGGCGGTGGGCGATCACGAGGGCGGTGCGGTCCCTGAGGGCTTCGGTCAGGGCCTCCTGGACGGCGGCCTCGGAGGTGTTGTCCAGGTGGGCGGTGGCCTCGTCGAGGATGACGACGCGCTGCCGGGCCAGCAGCAGCCGGGCGATGGTCATCCGCTGCCGCTCGCCGCCGGAGAGGCGGTAGCCGCGCTCGCCGACCACGGTGTCCAGGCCGTCGGGCAGGGACCGTACGACGACGTCGAGGCGGGCGCGGCCGAGCGCGTCCCAGAGTTCGTCGTCGCTCGCCCCGGGGCGGGCCAGCAGCAGGTTGGCCCGGACGGTGTCGTGGAAGAGGTGGCCGTCCTGGGTGACCATGCCGAGGGTGGCCCTGAGGGAGGTCGCGGTCAGGTCCCGTACGTCGACGCCGCCGACCCGGACGGCGCCCTCGTCGACGTCGTACAGGCGTGGCAGCAGCTGGGCGATGGTCGACTTGCCGGCGCCGGAGGAGCCGACGAGGGCGACGGTCTGCCCCGGTTCGGCGCGGAAGGTGACGCCGTGCAGCACCGGGCTGCCGCCGCGGGCGTCGAGGGCGGCGACCTCCTCCAGGGAGGCGAGGGAGACCTTGTCGGCGGACGGGTAGCCGAAGCGGACGCCGTCGAACTCGACCGCCACCGGGCCCTCGGGGACCTCACGGGCGTCCGGCTTCTCCTGGATGAGCGGCTCGAGGTCGAGCACTTCGAAGACCCGCTCGAAGCTGACGAGAGCGGACATCACTTCGACGCGGGCCCCGGCGAGCGCGGTGAGCGGGGCGTACAGCCGGGTCAGCAGCAGCGCCAGCGACACGACCGCGCCGGGCTCCAGGTGGCCGCGCAGCGCGAACCAGCCGCCGAGGCCGTAGACCAGGGCGAGGGCCAGGGACGACACCAGGGTGAGGGCGGTGATGAACGCCGACTGGGCGGTCGCCGTGCGGACGCCGATGTCCCGCACCCGGGCGGCCCGGGCCGTGAACTCGGCCGACTCCTCCTCCGGGCGGCCGAACAGCTTGACCAGGGTGGCGCCGGGGGCGGAGAAACGCTCGGTCATCCGGGTGCCCATCGCCGCGTTGAGGGCGGCCGCCTCCCGCTGCATACGGGCCATCCGGCTGCCCATGCGGCGGGCGGGCACCACGAACACCGGCAGCAGCACGAGTGCGAGCAGGGTGATCTGCCAGGACAGGGTGAGCATGACGGCGAGGGTGAGCAGCAGTGTGACGATGTTGCTGACGACGCCGGACAGGGTGTTGCTGAAGGCCCGCTGGGCGCCGATGACGTCGTTGTTGAGTCGGGAGACGAGCGCTCCCGTACGAGTACGTGTGAAGAACGCGACCGGCATGCGCTGCACATGATCGAACACAGCCGTTCTCAGATCGAGGATGAGCGCTTCCCCGAGCGTCGACGACAGCCGTCTGCCGAGGATCCCGAGGGCGGCCTCGGCGACGGCGATCAGCGCGATGAGCACGGCCAGGCGTACGACCGTGTGCTCGTCGCCGTGCGTCACGATCGCGTCGACGACGTGGCCGGCGAGCACGGGGGTCGCGACGGCGAGCAGCGCGGTCACCACCCCGAGCAGCACGAACCATACGATGCGGCGGCGGTGCGGGCGGGCGAAGGCGGCGATGCGCCGCAGGGTCCGGCGGTCGAAGGGGCGGCGCTCCGCCTGGGCGTTCATCACGCTGTGCAGCTGTGTCCACGCTGTGGTCTCCATGCTCATGGGAGAGAACGTAGAACCTCAGGCATCGTTGAGGTCAATGCCCGCCCGCCGTCCCCTCGCGCGAAGGACCCGATGACCCCTCCCCCGCACCTTCCCCCTCACCCGCTTCCCGTCCGTAAGCCGCCCGTCCCGATTCCGCCACCCGCCGTTGGCGCGGTGCGGAAAGCCTCTTGCGATGTGACAGCGGTACAACTCCCCGAACTCCGCCCGGGACGACTCCCCCGACGCGTCCCCGTCCGCCAGGCCCTGTGCCTGGTCCCGCTCCTGCTGGTCACCGTGGCCGCGGTGCGGCACCGCTCCGTGCTCACCGCGGGCTTCGGCCATCTGCGCACGGCGTCCTGGCCGTGGCTGCTGGCGGCGGCCGGCGCCACCTGTCTGACCTGGGTCGCCGCCGCCTTCACCCGGCAGGGCGCCGTCGTGCAGCCGCTGCCCAGACGGCGGCTGCTGGCCACCCAGTTCGCGGCCGGGGCGGCCAATCACCTGCTGCCGACAGGGCTCGGCGCGAGCGCCGTCAATCTGCGTTTCATGACCGTGTGCGGGGTGCCGCTCGCCCGCTCCTCGGCGGCTCTCGCGCTGTACCTGCTGGCCGAGTGCGTGGGCCGGCTGGTCCTGCTGACGGCGCTGCTGATCGCCTTCCCGGACGCGCTGCGGCTCGGCAGCCTGCTGCCCGGCGGTGCGCTGGGCCCGCTGCTACTGGCCGTCGGTGCCGTGCTGCTGCTGGCGGTGGCCGTGCTGCTGCTCGTACGACGGCTGCGCACGGCCGCGTTCTCCTTCGTGCGGACCGCGCTGGGCGAGGCGCGGTCGGTGCACGCCCGGCCGGCCCGGGCGCTGGCCCTGTGGGGCGGCTCGCTGGCGTTCCCCGCGCTCCAGGCGGCCGGGCTGGCCGCGGTGGGGCAGTCGCTGGGGCTGCCGGTGCCGGCCGCGCACATGGCTCTGGCCTATCTGGCGGCGACGGTCGCGGTGGCGCTGGTGCCGACGCCGGGCGGGATCGGCTCCGTGGAGGCGGCACTGATCGTGGCCCTGGTCGCGGTGGGCGGCCCGGCGGCCGTCGCCACCGCGGTCGTCCTCGCCTACCGGATCATCACGGTCTGGGTCCCGCTGCTGCCCGGCGCGCTGACGCTGGGTGCGCTGGTGCGGCTGAAAGTGATCTGAGACGGAACCCGGCCCGGACCCGCCTGGGCCACGGACACCACCGGGCCACGCCCGCTCCCGGTCCCCCACGACGGTCACACCCGTGGCGAACCCACCCGACGCCGGGGCGCCGGTGCGGCTGAAGGCGATCCGAGACGGAACCCGGCCCGGACCCGCCTGGGCCACGGACACCACCGGGCCACACCCGCTCCCGGTCCCGGTCCCCCACGACGGTCACACCCGTGGCGAACCCACCCGACGCCGGGGCGCCGGTGCGGCTGAAGGCGATCCGAGGCGGGGGCCCCGGCCGCCCACGGGCCACCTGGCCCGGACCACGGCCGGGACACCGCCGGGCGGCTCCCGCTCAGCAGCAGCCGCCGCCGATGGACCCCTGGACGGCCGGCGTCGACGGCCTCGCGTCGGCTCCTGCGCCGCTCATGGCGATCGCGCTGGTGGCGATGCCTGCGACGAACACGACCGCGGCGATGAGAATGACGAGCTTCTCCCTCACATGTCCTCCTGCGAGACGAACCGGATGGCACAGTGGCCTCCCGAGCCAAGCACGGCCGGACATGACAAGTCGACGGCAGAAGGAGACACACCCGTGCCGGTCCGCGTGGAACGCAAGGAACACGTCACCACCGTCGTCCTCTCCCGCCCTGAGGTCCGCAACGCCGTCGACGGTCCGACCGCGGCCGGGCTCGTGGCGGCGTTCCGGGCGTTCGAGGCCGACGACGAGGCGCGGGTGGCCGTGCTGTGGGGCGAGGGCGGCACCTTCTGCGCGGGTGCGGACCTGAAGGCGATGGGTACGGAGCGCGGCAACCGGGTCGCCGAGGACGGGGACGGCCCGATGGGCCCGACCAGGCTGCGGCTGTCCAAGCCGGTGATCGCCGCGGTCGCCGGTCACGCCGTTGCGGGAGGCCTGGAGCTCGCCCTGTGGTGCGATCTCAGGGTCGCCGAGGAGGACGCCGTCTTCGGCGTGTTCTGCCGCCGCTGGGGCGTCCCGCTCGTCGACGGCGGCACGGTACGGCTGCCCCGGCTGATCGGCACGAGCCGCGCCCTGGACATGATCCTCACCGGCCGCCCGGTGCCGGCCCGCGAGGCCCACGAGGCGGGCCTGGCCAACCGGCTCGTCCCCACCGGCCGGGCCCGCGCCGAGGCGGAGGAGCTCGCCGCGTCCATCGCCCGATTCCCGCAGGCCTGCCTGCGCGCCGACCGGGCGTCGGTGCTGGAGCAGGAGGGGCTGGACGAGGAGAGCGCGCTGCGCGGTGAACTCCGGCACGGAGCCGGTGTGCTGACGGAGGCGCTGGAAGGAGCGGCCCGGTTCGCCGAGGGTGAGGGACGACACGGCTCGTTCTCGCGCTGAGGGGCCGCACGTGTGCGAACTGCCGTTCCCGATACGGCAGGATGAAAAGTCGCGCCGGCCGTCGACGTCCAACCGGCGGGCGCGACCGCACATCCCGGAAACGAGCAGGTGACAACGTGACGATTCCTCACACCGGTCTTCCCACCGGGCCGCCGGCGACGCCGTTCGCCGCAGCTTCCCGCGCCGGAGGTGACCGGTGAACCGCGCGCTGACCCTGGACGACCTGATCCTCGCGGGCATCGCCCTGGCGGCGGGCCTGCTGGTGGCCTTCTCCTCCCGCACCCTGCTGCGCTGGCTGGCGGGGCACGCCAAGCGCACCAAGTGGAGCGGCGACGACGTCATCGTGGACGCGCTGCGCACGGTGGTGCCGTGGGCGGCGATCGCGGCCGGCGCGGCCGGTGCGGGGGCGGCGCTGCCGCTGACCCGGTCCGTCCAGCACCACACCAACCAGTGCCTGAAGGTGCTGCTGATCTTCGTGGTGACCCTGTCCGCGGCCCGGGTGATCGCCGGGCTCGTGCAGAGCGTCACCCACTCCCGCTCCGGTGTCGCCGGGTCGGCCACCATCTTCGTCAACATCACCCGGGTGCTGGTCCTGGCGATCGGCTTCCTGGTGGTGCTCCAGACGCTGGGCATCTCGATAGCGCCCCTGCTCACCGCCCTCGGCGTGGGCGGTCTGGCGGTCGCCCTGGCCCTCCAGGACACCCTCGCCAACCTCTTCGCGGGCATCCACATCCTCGCCTCCAAGACCGTGCAGCCCGGCGACTACATCCGGCTGAACACCGGCGAGGAGGGCTATGTCGTCGACATCAACTGGCGCCAGACGACGGTCCGCCAGCTCTCCAACAACCTGGTCGTCGTCCCCAACGGCGAGCTGGCGAAGAGCAACATGACCAACTACACCCGCCCCGAGCAGCGGCTGACGATCCTGGTACAGGCGGGCGTGAGCTACGACAGCGACCTCGACCACGTCGAGCGCGTCACCACGGAGGTCATCGCCGAGACGATGACCGAGGTCACCGGCGCCGTCCCGGACCACGAGCCCGCCATCCGCTTCCACACCTTCGGCGACTCCCGCATCGGCTTCACGATCATCCTGGGCGTCGGCGAGTTCAGCGACCAGTACCGGATCAAGCACGAGTTCATCAAGCGTCTGCACCGCCGCTACCGCGAGGAGGGCATCCGCATCCCCGCGCCCGCCCGCACGGTCGCGCTCCAGCAGGGCTCGGTGGCGATCCCGCACCAGCGCGGCGCGGAGGACGTCCCGTCGGGCCCCGGCATCGTCGGCTGACGCCGTCCGGCGGGCGCCGGCGCCGGCCGCGGCGCCCGGCAGGCACTTCTCGCCCGCACCACCTGGGGGCGCACCCCGACCGAACAGGATGCCATCGCCCGCAGCCCGCACCGCCCGCAGACGCCGACCGGCGGTGGCGGGCGGCGGTGGCGGCACCCGGCAGGCACCTCCCGCCCACGCCGACGGGCGCGCACCCCGGCCGAGTGGCCGGCTTCCCGTCGCACGCGCCCCGCGCCGATGTTCCGTGTGGCGGGGCCGGGTGGCGTCTCGGCGGCCTCGGGCCCGGCCGTCGTATGCTCGCAGCAGCATGGCCTCTCCCCCGGACTCCCCGATTCCCGATCCGCCGGCCCGCGTGCTCGACCAGCGGCTCGACGCGATCGCGCGGCAGCCGTTCCGGGCCAAGTTCCACCTGCGCGGGCGGGACCGGGCCACCGCGGAACTGAGTGGCCCGGCCACGATGCGGTGGCACGCCCACGACCTGATCGCCAAGCGGCTGGCGCCGGCCGAGCCGTACAAGGACGGCAGGCAGACGCCGTACCGCGGGCACCCGGTCTTCGTCGCCCAGCACGCCACCGCGACGTGCTGCCGCGGCTGCCTCCAGCGCTGGCACGGAATCCCCAAGGGGCGGGAGCTGAGCCGCGCGGAGCGCGCCTACGTGGTGGCCGTCGTCTGCCGCTGGATCGAGCGTGAGCTGACCGGCTGAGCGGGCTCAGAGCGTCGCCGAGTTGTCGTGGTAGTGGCCGCCGCGCAGGCTGTGCGGGGTCGCCAGGGACGGGGTCACCGGGGTGACCGTCCAGTCCGGGTGGCCGGGCATGCGCGGGGTCGTGGTGCCGTACAGCCAGTCGCGCAGGAAGCCGGACTGGTCCTGCCCGCAGACCTGCGAGGCGACGGCGACGTAGTCCTCGGTGGCGGCGGAGGAGTTGCGGAAGCACGTCAGGAAGGTGCGCTCCACAGCGTGGAAGACGTCCTCGCCGACCAGTTGCCGGAAGGCGTACAGGACGAGGACGCCGCCCAGGTAGCGCTGGCTGTCGAAGAGGTTGACGGCGTTCGGGGCGGCGACCGGGCCGGAGTCCTGGCGCCACTGGTCGCCGCGGGCGTAGGTGTCCTTCATCCGGGCCTCCATGGTGGTGAGGCCGAGGGAGTCGGGCCAGCCGCGCTCGTAGCGGTACAGCAGCCCGTAGAAGTCGGCATGGCCCTCGTTCAGCCACAGATCGGCCCAGGTGGCGGGGCTGACCAGGTTGCCGAACCAGGAGTGGACCAGCTCGTGCATCATGTGCGAGCCGATCTTCTTCTCCTCCTGGAGCAGGAAGTTCGGCTTGTACAGGGTGAGGGTCTGGGTCTCCAGGCCGGTGAAGTCGAAGGCGTTCGGGTCGTCGGAGTTGCAGGGCAGCAGCCCGTACGTCTCGAAGGGGTACGCGCCGAGGCGGGCCTCCAGCCACTCCACCAGGCCGGGGGTGAGGGAGAGCGCCGGTTCCAGGGCGGTGGCGCGGGCGGCCGGTACGACGTCGCGCAGGGGCAGGCCGTGCGGGCCCTGCCGGTCCTTGACGACGTAGTCGCCGACGGTGATCTGGACCAGCTCGGTGGCCATCGGGGAGCGGGAGCGGTACGAGTACGCCGTGCGGCCGTCGGCCAGGGTCTCCGTGCGGGTGAGCACGCCGTTCGCCACGCCGCGCAGGCCGCCCGGGACCGTGACGCGGAAGGTGAAGTCCGCCTTGTCCGAGGGGTGGTCGTTGCAGGGGAAGACGGTGTGCGCGGAGTTCGGCTGGCCGCACACCGCGAACCCGTCGGGGGTGACGACCCAGCCGGTGTGCGGCAGGGCGCGGTGCGGGTCGGCGGAGTAGGCCACGCACACCGTGACCCGGTCCCCGGCCCGCAGGGCCTCGGCGGGGGTGATCCGCAGTTTCTCGTCCGCCTGCTCGAAGCCGGCCTCGCAGCCGTCGACGTGTATGGACCGTATGTCCAGGCCGAGGCAGTCGAGGGAGAACCGGGTCAGCCGCCGGTCGGTGCGGATCGTCAGGGTCGCGGTCGCGTCGACCAGCCCGGTCGCGGGGTCGTACGCGAGGTCGAGGTCGTACGAGGAGACGCGGTAGCCGTCGTTGCCGAGGGCCGGGAAGACCTGGTCGTCGAGGGTCTCCGGGCCCGGGGTCCCCGGGTCGCCGCCGGTGCGCGGGGCGGCGTGGGCGGCCGAGCCCACGGTCAGTGCGGTCGCCGTGCCGATCAGGGCGGCCGCGGGGGCCGTCACTCTGGTGCGATATCTCATGGTCCGCTTTCGCTCGGGCGGCCGGGGTGGTCGGATCCGGCCGTCGGTGAGTGGGCGATCTACTTGCTGGACCGCAGAATCGAATCCCTCGGTTGCCCCGGACGACACCGATGTGATCCCGGCGTGAGGGCGGACCCCTGTCGAGTGGACGGCGGTCACGAGATATCTTGATGTCGAGCAATGTTGCAGACGTGGAGCGGAGCACCCGGTGACTGACTCGACCATCATCTACACCTACACAGACGAGGCCCCGGCCCTGGCGACGCATTCGTTCCTGCCGGTGATCCAGGCCTACGCCTCGCAGGCCGGTGTCGACGTGGAGACTCGCGACATCTCGCTGGCCGGGCGCATCATCGCCCACTTCCCGGAGTACCTGAACGAGGACCAGCGCATCCCGGACGCGCTGGCCGAGCTGGGCGAGCTGGCCAAGACGCCCGAGGCCAACATCGTCAAGCTGCCGAACATCTCGGCGTCGATCCCGCAGCTCAGGGCCGCGGTCGCCGAGCTCCAGGGCAAGGGCTACGCGCTGCCGGACTACCCGGACGACCCCAAGACCGACGAGGAGCGCGAGATCCGCGCCCGCTACGACAAGGTCAAGGGCTCCGCCGTGAACCCGGTGCTGCGCGAGGGCAACTCCGACCGCCGCGCCCCGGCCTCGGTGAAGAACTACGCCAAGACCCACCCGCACCGCATGGGCGCCTGGAGCTCCGACTCCAAGACCAACGTGGCGACGATGGGCGTCGACGACTTCCGCTCCACGGAGAAGTCCGTGGTCATCTCGGAGGCCGGTTCGCTGCGCATCGAGCTCAAGGGTGACGACGGCTCCACCACCGTCCTGCGCGAGTCCGTGCCGGTCCTCGAGGGCGAGGTCGTCGACGCCTCCGTGATGCGCGTCGCCGCCCTGCGCGAGTTCCTGACCGCCCAGGTCGCCCGCGCCAAGGAGGAGGGTGTTCTCTTCTCCGTGCACCTGAAGGCCACGATGATGAAGGTCTCCGACCCGATCGTCTTCGGTCACGTGGTGCGCGCCTTCTTCCCGAAGACGTTCGCGAAGTACGGCGAGACCTTCGCCAAGGCCGGCCTGACCCCGAACGACGGTCTGGGCGGCATCCTCAAGGGCATCGAGTCGCTGCCCGAGGGTGCGGAGATCAAGGCCTCCTTCGACGCCGAGCTCGCCGAGGGCCCGGCGCTGGCCATGGTCGACTCCGACAAGGGCATCACCAACCTGCACGTCCCGTCCGACGTCATCGTCGACGCGTCCATGCCGGCCATGATCCGCACCTCGGGCCACATGTGGGGCCCGGACGGCCAGGAGGCCGACACCCTCGCGGTCCTGCCGGACTCCTCGTACGCCGGCGTCTACCAGGCCGTGCTCGACGACTGCCGCGCCCACGGCGCCTACGACCCGGCGGCCATGGGCTCCGTCCCGAACGTCGGTCTCATGGCGCAGAAGGCCGAGGAGTACGGCAGCCACGACAAGACCTTCGAGATCCCGGTCACCGGCACGGTCCGCCTGGTCGACCAGGCCGGCAACGCCGTGATCGAGCAGACGGTCTCCGCCGGCGACATCTTCCGCGCCTGCCAGACCAAGGACGCGCCGATCAAGGACTGGGTGAAGCTCGCCGTCACCCGCGCCCGCGCCACCGGCGACCCGGCCGTGTTCTGGCTGGACTCCACCCGCGCCCACGACGCCAACCTGATCGCCAAGATCGAGCAGTACCTGCCGGAGCACGACACCGAGGGCCTGGACATCAAGGTCCTCTCCCCCGTCGAGGCGACCAAGCTGTCGGTGGAGCGCATCCGCCGCGGCGAGAACACCATCTCGGTCACCGGCAACGTGCTGCGCGACTACCTCACCGACCTCTTCCCCATCCTGGAGCTGGGCACCAGCGCCAAGATGCTGTCGGTCGTCCCGCTGATGGCGGGCGGTGGTCTGTTCGAGACCGGCGCCGGCGGCTCCGCGCCGAAGCACGTCCAGCAGCTGGTCAAGGAGAACTACCTGCGCTGGGACTCGCTCGGCGAGTTCTTCGCGCTCGTCCCCGCCTTCGAGCAGTACGCGGCGGCCACCGGCAACACCCGCGCCAAGGTCCTCGCCGACACCCTCGACCGGGCCACGGCGACCTTCCTCAACGAGGACAAGTCCCCGACCCGCCGGGTCGGCGGCATCGACAACCGCGGCAGCCACTTCTACCTCTCCCTGTACTGGGCGCAGGAGCTGGCCCGGCAGACCGACGACGCCGACCTGGCCAAGGCGTTCGCCGCGTTCGCCGAGACGCTCACCGCGGGCGAGCAGGCGATCGTCGACGAGCTGATCGCCGTCCAGGGCTCGCCCGCCGACATCGGCGGCTACTTCCAGCCCGAGAAGGCCAAGGCGGACGCGGTCATGCGCCCGTCGGCCACCTGGAACGAGGCCCTCGCGTCCCTCAGCTGACGCGCACGGCCCGAGAGCCGTCCCGCTGAATGAGACTCCGCCCCGGCCGGCACCCCGGCCGGGGCGGAGCCGTACGGGCAGCCGAGCGGGAATGCCGTCGGCGACCGCGGGTATCCGACCGGGCATGCTCGCCATCATCGGCTACCAGTCCCATGACACCGCAGTGACCCTCTGGGCGTTCATCGGCTCGTTGCTGGTCGTCGTCGTGGTGGGCTGGTACGTCCGGCACCGGAGGTAGACGCGGCCCCCTGCGCGCCACGCGTGGCTCGGCATCGATCCGGCACATTGGTCCTGCCCCTTGCTCCCGCACCCTGCCACTGACCACACCCCCGGAGCCGCCCGTGTCCCGTCCGCTGCCCCCGTTCGACCTCCTGCCCGGTGCCGACGACTCACCCGTGATCCTGCATGTGCCGCACTCGGCGCGGGAGATACCGGACGGCGTGCGGGCGGGGATCGTCCTGGACGACGCCGCGCTGGAGCGGGAGCTGGACCACATCACCGACGCGCACACGGCCGAGCTCGCCGAGGCCGCGGCCGGGCTGGCCGGGGTGACGCCCTGGCGGTTCGTCAACCGGCTGTCGCGGCTGGTCGTCGACCCGGAGCGGTTCCCGGACGAGCGGGAGGAGATGCTCGCCGTGGGGATGGGCGCGGTGTACACGCGGACCACGCACCGGGCCGAGCTCAGGCCCGCCGGCACCGACCCGGAGCCGCTGGTCGAGCGGTACTTCCGGCCGTACGCCGAGGCCATGACGCGGGCGGTGGCCGGCCGGCTGGCCGCGACCGGGCGGGCCGTCGTGATCGACGTGCACTCCTATCCCACCGAGGCGCTGCCCTACGAGCTGCACGGAGCGGGGCCCCGCCCGCCGGTGTGCGTGGGCACCGACGCCTTCCACACGCCGCCCGAACTGGCGGAGCTGGCCCGGAAGGCGTTCGCGCGGTGCGGGGAGACGGGGCTGGACAGCCCGTTCAGCGGTACGTACGTGCCGCTCGACTTCTACGGCACCGACCAGCGGGTCGGCGCCCTGATGGTGGAGATCCGCCGGGACACCTACATGACCGAGCCCGGCGGACCCACCGTGGAACCGGGACTGTCCCGGCTGGCCGCGGCCCTGGCCACCCTGGTGGACGGCGCCTCCCGCTAGGGCCCGCGGTCAGGCCCGCAGCCACTCCGTGACGATCACGTCCCCGCCGGTCCGCAGCCGCAGTGCGAAAGGGCCCCTGGGCAGCGCCGCGCTGGTGAAGCGGCCCAGGGCGTCCGCCGCGACCGGGACCGCCGTCTGCGGGCCGCCGAGCACCTCGACGCGTGCCGTCTGCGGGGGCAGCACCTGCCCCATCAGCCCGTCCTCGCCGACCTCGACGTCCACGGTCAGCCCGCCCGCGCGGAAGGTCAGCATCCGGGGCGGGTCCGACGCGCCCCGGACCGGGAGGGCGTCGACCAGGGAGTCGAAGGTCAGCTCGGCGACGCGGGCCTCCAGATCAAGCAACGCGTAGGCGTCGATGGCCAGTTGGCGCAGCTCGGCGGGGACGGGGTCGAGGATGGCGGCAGCCTGGCGCAGTTCCTCCTCCAGGAGCCCACCACCGAAGTCGTCCTCGCCGAACGCGTCCTGGTCGCGGAAGTCGTCCTCGTGCATGCCGCTCACACCGCCCCTCGTGCGTCGAGCCGCGCCCGCAGCCTGCGCAGGCATCGCTGGCGCAGCGGTCCGATGCTGCCCACCGCGATGCCGAGGGCGGCGGACACCTCCAGATAACTCGGCGGCGGCGAGGACATCAGGACCCGCAGCAACTGGCGGCAGCGGTCGCCCAGTTCCTCGAACTCCTGCCACAGCCGCCGGATCCGCTCGGCCTCGGCGGCCGCCTCCTCCGAGTCCAGCAGCGACTGCTCGGGCGTACGGTCCTCGCTGACCCGGTCCAGTACCTGCGGATCGTCCGTCGGCATCAGCCGGGTCAGGCCCTTGATCACCTTCAGGCACTCGTGCCGCGCCGTGCTCGCCAGCCAGGCCCCCGCCTTCTCCGGCTCGCGGATGCGGCCGAGGTGCTGGGCGAAGCGGAACCACACGGTCTGGTAGACCTCCGAGCCGTCGGCGTCGGAGAGCCGGTGCGCGCGCACGACGGACCACACCAGCGGACTCAGCCCTTCCACGAGCGCCTTCCAGGCCGCCGCGTCGCCTTCGACGGCCGACCGGACCAGCGCCCCGACCTCTGCTCGGTCCACGGTCCCACCCCTCGTGTACGGCACGTCATCGTACGCCGCGGAGGGGACGCATCCGGTCCTCATGCGCCGGGAACCAGTCGCACGACGGGGACCGGACGCCAGGTGGCCGGCTTCAGCGCCGGTACGTGCGCCCCGCGCACTTCGGCGTACTCGGTGTTGGAGTCGAGCAACTGCCTGCGTGCGGCGCGCGGGTCGCCCTCCTTGTGCGCGGTCATGTGGGCGGCGACCAGCCCGGCGGCAACCGGGGTGGCGAACGAGGTTCCGCTCCACTGCGCGAACCCTTCGAACATGACCTGGTCCGCCTTGCCCGGGGTGCCCTGCCGCTCCTCGCTCAGCACCCCGGTGTGGCGCGGGTACTGGCAGGTGCAGGCGTAGGCGAAGCCGAACCGGCAGGAGTCGTACGTGGAGTGCTGGTAGACGTACGGCACGGGCCGGTCGAAGCCGGTGAGGGCGCTGGTGAGCCGCTCGCCGGGCGCGTACGCCCGTACCCAGGAGCCGTGGTTGGTGAAGCAGGCGCCGAACTCGCCGTCCCCGCGCAGCGCGCCGACCGACAGCACGGCGTCCTCGTAGTCGGGCAGCGAGGCGTAGGCGGCGGGCCAGAAGGGTGTGGCACTGGCGTTGTTGCCGGCCGCCGCGACCAGCAGGGTGCGCTGCTCGCGCAGTTCGCGCATGAAGGCGTCCACGCCGAGCAGCCCGTCGGTGCGGCCGTTGGGGGTGCCGGCGGAGAGGCTGATGATGTCGGGCCAGCCGCCCCGGTCGACGGCCTCGAAGAGCCTGGCGCCGAATTCGGACTCCAGGACGGCGCCCGCGTCGTCGAGCGTGTTGCGGACGGTGAGGTCGGTGTTGGGCGCGACGGCGGCGAGCAGTCCGGCGATGAACGTGCCGTGGCCGACGTACTGCCTGAGGACGCCGTCGTCGCCGGTCTCCGTCAGCTGGGCGTCCCCCTCGGCGCGGGCGAGCAGCGGGTAGGACCGGTAGTCGTGCATGAGGCCGTTGTCGATGACGAGGACGGCGACGGCGGTGTCCGGGTCGTACGGCGTCCCGTCCGCCGCCGGGTTGCACGGCCCGGTGAGGGGGGCGGGCTCCGGCTCGTCGCCGGGGCAGGCGTTGACCGACGCGATCGACACCACGTGGTTGCGGCTGACCAGCCGACGGCCCTGCCGGCCCTCGTGCTCGCGCATCGCCCGCAGCGCGTGGGCCACGGAGCGGTCGCCGCTGCGGTCGCCGTGGCCCGGGTCGCCGACCCGGATGCGGGTGACGCCGGTCCGGTTGGTCTCGGGGCTCTCCCGGCGCACGTGGTCGGCGACCAGGCCGGTGGCCTCGGTGAAGTGGCCGCGGACCGTGTCCTCGACGAGCCGGGCCTCCTCGCCGTCGCGGGCGAGGACGACGCCCTTCTCGTAGAAGAACTCGGCGGAGTCGTCCGGTCCCATCGCCAGCGGGACGTCCGGCATCGACCGCTGGACCTGTTCGAACTGTTCATGGAAGCGCTGAGGTGCCATGGCTTGTCCTCCCCCTGAGGCCGGTTTCGTCAGTCTGAGCCCACCGGCCGCCGATTGATACAGGCCCGGACCATGACGGGCCGTGACGGGACCACTACCATCCGAGGAGTGACAGCGACAGACGCGTCGGTCCTTCAGTTGCTGCCGATGGTGTTCGCCGCCCCCAACGAGGCCCTCGCCGGGGCGCAGGGGGTGCTGGACGCCGATCCGCCGCCGTTGCACGCCTCGGTCGCCCACCAGGTCATCGGCATCTGGCACCGGGACTTCGGCGACATCCAGATCGCCCTCGGCCATCTGCGGCGCGCCCGCGACCTCGCGGCGCGGGCCGAGTCGGCGGACCGGGAGGCGGACGTCCTGGCCACGCTCGGGGTCGCGTTGGTGCACGCGGGGCGCACACGGCAGGGGCTCACCTCGTTCGAGCGCGGGATCGCGCGCGGCACCGGGCACACCCGGGCCCGGGTGCTGTACCGCCGGGCCTACGTGTGGTGGGTGCTGGGCCGGCACCGGGAGGCACTGGGGGACGTGCGCCGGGCGATACCGGTGCTGCGGCAGGCCGACGACGTGATCTGGACGGCGCGTGCGCTGACCCTGCGGGCGACCGTGCACCTGGCGCTGGGCGCGGTGGACCGGGCGGACGCCGACTTCACGGCGGCCGAGCGGCTGTGGGAGACGACCGGCCAGGAGCACGACAAGGCCGACGCGGTGGAGAGCCGGGGCCTGGCCGCGTTCCGCTCCGGTGACATCCCGGCGGCGCTCCGTCTGCTCGACGAGGCCGAGGAGCGGTACGCCAAGCTCGGCACGCCCACGTTCATGCTGTGCGTCCGGCGCTGCGAGGTGCTGATGGCGGCCGGGCTCGCCCCGGAGGCCCTCGCCGAGGCGGACGCGGCGATCGCGGCGCTCGACGAGATCGGCGGGCAGTCCACCCGCAAGGCCGAACTGCTGCTGGCCGCCGCCCGTGCGGCCCGCTCGGCCGGGGACCCGCACACGGCGATCGCGCGGGCCGCCGTCGCCGTACGGCTGTTCGCCGGGCAGCGGCGCACCTGGTGGGAGACGCATGCCCGGCTGGTGCTGATCGAGGCGCGGGTGGCGGCGGGGCGCCGGTCGGGGCGGATGGTCGCGGACGCGGCCCGGGTGGCGGAGCGGCTGGCCTCGTTCGGCTCGCCCGCCGCGCCGGAGGCCTCGCTGCTCGCGGGCCGGATCGCGCTCGCCCTGGGCTGGACGGCGGACGCGGAACGGCATCTGGCGGTGGCCGCCCGCAGCAGACGCGCCGGGCCGCCGCCGGCCCGGATGACGGGCTGGGCGGCGCAGGCCCTCAGGGCGCGGGCGGCCGGTTCGGGGCGGGGCGTGCTTCAGGCGTGCCGGCGCGGGCTGGACGTGCTCGACGACCACCGGATGACGCTGGGCGCCTCGGAGCTGCGGGCCCGGGCCACCGCGCAGGGCGCGGAACTGGCGGCGCTGGCCCAGGAGGCGGGCCTCGCCCGGGGCGGGCCGCGGCGGCTGCTGGAGTGGAGCGAGCGGTGGCGGGCCACGATACTGTCCGCGCCGCCCACCCGGCCGCCCGCCGACCCCGCGCTGCTCAGCGGCCTGACCGCGTTCCGGGAGATCGCCGCCCGCGCGGAGGCCGCCCGCATGGACGGCCGCCCGGTGCCGGCCCTGGAGCGCGAACAGCGGCGCCTGGAGCGAGAGATCAGGTCCCGCACCCTGCACATGCGCGGCACCGCCCCCGGCTACGGGGACACCTCGTCCTTCGACCCGAGGCGGCTGCTGGACCGGCTCGGTGACACCCGGCTCGTCGAACTGGCCGTACTGGACGGGCGGGTGCACGTGCTGCTGTGCGGGCAGGGGCGGGTGCGGCGGTTCGAGGGCGGGGCGCTGGCGGAGGCGGTGGCCGAGGCGGAACACGTCCAGGCGGGGCTGCGGCGGCTCGCCCACCCGGGGGCGGAGGCCAGGCTGCCGGTGGTGGAGGCCGGGGGCCGCCGGCTTCAGGAGCTGCTGCTCGCCGGGGCGGTACGGCACCTGGGGTCCGGGCCGGTCGTGGTGGTGCCGCCGGGCGCGCTGCACCGGGTGCCGTGGGCGCTGCTGCCGTCGCTCAGGGAGCGGGTGCTGAGTGTGTCGCCGTCGGCGGGCAGCTGGCTGCGCGCCCGGGACACCGAGCCGCCGCCGGGCGGCCGGCAGGTGCTGGTGCGCGGCCCGGGGCTGGCGACGGGCGGCGCCGAGGTGCCGGAACTCGCGGGCCGCTACGGCACGGCGACGGTCCTGGAGGGCGACGACGCACAGGTCCCCCGGGTGCTGGACGAGCTCGACGGCGCCACGCTCGCCCATCTGGCGGCGCACGGCACGTTCCGTGCGGACAGCCCCCTGTTCTCGTCGCTGCGGATGTCCGACGGCCCGCTCATCGTGCACGACTTCGAGCGTCTCGACCGCAGCCCGTACCGGATCATCCTCTCCAGCTGCGACACCGCCCGGCTCGCCTCGGTCGGCGCCGACGAGCTGCTGGGCCTGGTGACCGCGCTGCTGCCGCTGGGCACCGCCGGGGTGGTGGCGAGCAGCGCGCCGGTCAGCGACGCGGCGGTGGTGCCGCTGATGCTCGCGCTGCACAAGGGCCTGGGGGCGGGCCTGTCCCTCGCCGAGGCGCTCCGCGACGCCCGGGCCGCGCTGCCCGGGGACGCGGTGCACCAGGCGACCGGGTGGGCGTTCGCGGCGTTCGGGGCGGCCTGACCTCGCCGCATGCCGGCTGCCCGGCCGGCGGTCACGCCGACCGCGGCAGCCGCGCCCGGTCGCTCGCCCCGAGCCGCGTGTAGGCGCTGTACAGGTGGTTGCCGACGGTGCGCACCGACAGCGTGAGCCGCTCCGCGATCTGCCGGTTGCTCAGCCCGGCCGCCGCGAGGGCGACGATCTGCCGTTGCCGGGCGGTGAGTTCGCCCAGTACCAGCCCGGACAGGGCCGGGGTGCGGGCGTCCTGGCAGCGGCGGGCGAGGGCGAGCGCGCGGGTGCGGGAGGTGCGGGCGGCGCCCGGGTCGCGGTGCGCGTGGGCGGCCTGTGCGTACGCCTCGGCCGCGAACAGCAGGAAGCCGCGCTGCCGCAGCGCCTCGGCCGCCCGGTCCAGCGCGGGTCCGTCGCCGCGGGCGAGCGCGTCGGCGTGCCGGGCGAACACGCCCCCTGCCGGGAGGTGCCCGGCGGCCTGCTCGGGACCGTACTCCCCTTGCGCGAGGGCCAGTTCGCCACGGCAGGCGGGGTCGTCCGGTGCGTCCCGCAGCCCTTCGCGCGCCCAGGCCGCCGCCTCCCGCACTTCACCCCTCAGCCGTGCGAACCGGGCGCGTACGGCGGCGTACCCGGCCGGTACCCGGGCGCCCTCCCCCGCCAGCCACTCCCCCACCGGCGTCGGCAGGGCCCGTACGTCCGCCTCCTCGATCCGGCGGGCCAGCGCGTCCCGTTCGGCCGCCAGGGCCGGGCCGCAGTCCTGCGGTGTGCGCGCCAGGCGCCTGGCGCGCAGCCGTCCGGCGCCGGCGCGCAGGACCGGGCCGTGCAGGGGGTGGGAGAGGCGGACGGCACCCTCGTCGTCGACCTGTACGAGACCGCCGGCCTCCAGGCCCTCCACGGTCTCCAGGTCCAGTTCGTCGAGGCGCAGGGGCAGCGGCTCGGCGAAGGCGAGCCGCTGAAGGATCTCGCGTTCACCCGGACCCGGGCGTTCCAGGACGTGGGCGACGCGTTCGCGTACGGCGGCGGTCACCGGCACCGGGCCGCGCCAGGCCCATTCGTCGCCGTCTCGTACCCGGGTGAGCAGGCCGCCTTCGACCAGCGCGCCCACCAGTTCGCGCAGCAGCCTCAGGTCGCCCCCGCACAGCCGGTGCAGCCGGCCCGTCGTGAGCGGCTCCAGGGCACGGCCCGCGCCCGCGGTGAGCAGCCTCGCGGTCTCCTCGCGCGGCAGCGGCTCCAGGGCCAGGCGGGGCAGCAGCTCGCCGGTCCACAGCCGGGACACGGCGGCGGGCACCGGGGCGCCGTCGTCCGCCGCGATCACCACGAGGCGGGTACGCCCGTGCACGGCGAGCTGGTGGACCAGGGCGGCGGAGGCGTCGTCGAGGAGATGCGCGTCGTCGACCACGAGCAGGCGCACACCGGACAGCAGCCGCACCGCGCGGTGCAACGAGACCACCTCGGGCAGCAGGTGCGCGAACGCGGCGAAGTCGAGCCGGCGCGTCTCGGGCGTCCCGGTGACCCGGGCGCAGTCGGTGCCCCGGACGGCCTCGGTGACCAGCCGTGTCTTGCCGCGGCCGGACGGTCCGGTCACGACGATGCCGTGCCGTGCGCCGGTCAGGGACCGGCGGACCAGGTCCAGTTCGTCCTCCCGGCCGGTGAACGGCCAGGGCGGTTCGAGCGTCCGCGCGTCCGGTTCGTAAGTCGTCACACCAGTGAGAGACGGGATACTCACGTCTGATACAGGGGGACTTGAGTAGACCTCGACTCAGGCGCCCGGCGGGGTGCGGCGGCAGTCTGGGGCCATGACCGCTCGCTACTGCTCGCTCCCGCAGCAGTCGGCCCCCTCCTTCGCACCGGGGCTGACCGCCGAGCGGCTGAGCGCGCTGACCGGCGGGCGGCGGATGTGGGTCAACGGCACGGTCCTGCACTACCACTTCTTCGACGCCGGCACCGACGCGTCGGTGATCCCCGTCCCGGGGACCGGGGAGACCCGCCGGGTGTCGTGGGTCGGGGCCGAGGAGCAGCGGGACGCGGTGCGCGAGGGCTTCCGCCAGTGGCGGGACCTCGGCATCGGCGTGACCTTCGCCGAGGTCGGCGACCGCCGGGAGGCGGAACTGCGCATCGGGTTCCAGGCCGGTGACGGCTCCTGGTCGGCCGTCGGCCGGGACGCGCTGACGGTCGGCCGGGGCGAACGCACCATGAACTTCGGCTGGGACCTGACCGCGCCCGGGGAGCGCGGGACGGCACTGCACGAGATCGGGCACGCGCTCGGCATGCTGCACGAGCACCAGAGCCCGGTCGCCGGGATCCACTGGGACGACGAGGCCGTGTACGCCGATCTGGCGGGCCCGCCGAACTTCTGGAGCCGGGACACGACGTACGCCAGCATCCTGCGCAGGCTGGACCCGTCCGAGGCCAACGGGTCCGTGTGGGACCCGCAGTCGGTCATGGAGTTCCCCTTCGGGCCGGGGCTGGTCCTGGAACCGGAGCAGTACCGGGCGGGCCTGCACCCGCCGGGTTCGCTGTCCCCGGCGGACAAGGAGTTCGTGCTCCGCTGGTATCCGCCCGCCGAGCCGTCCCGGCCGCCCGCGCTGGTGCCGTTCCGCTCGGCGCCGCTGGGCCTCGGACCGGGCGGGCAGGCCGACTTCACCGTCGAGCCGCCGGAGACCCGCGCGTACACCGTGGGCACCTTCGGGGACGCCGACAGTGTGCTCGTGGTCTTCGAGGAACGCGACGGGGAGCCGCGTTACCTCGCCGGCCGGGACGACGGGGGCACACCGCACAACGCGACCGTCCAGGTCCGGCTCGTCAAGGGCCGCCGCTACTTCGTCCGCGTCCGTCTGTACTCCACCTGGGGTTCGGGCGAGACAGCCGTCATGTGCTGGTGACAGCACAGGCCGCGACGCGGGCGTCCGGACCACAGTCCGGCACCGGGGGAGCGGCCGCGGACGTCACCTTCGGGGGAGGGAGACGTCCGCGGCCACACCGGTCCTGGCTGAACCTCACGACGCCACCCCCTCGCCCCGCAGTTCGTCCGGGTGGGCGAGCCCCAGGTGGTCGCGCAGGGTGGTGCCCTCGTAGTCGGCGCGGAAGACGCCCTGTTCCTGGAGGAGCGGGACGACCCGGTCGGCGAACGGGTCGAGGCCGCCGGGGGTGAGGTGCGGGACGAGGACGAAGCCGTCGGACGCGTCCGCCTGCACGAACTCGTTGACGGTCTTCGCGACGGTGGACGGGGAGCCGACGAAGGTCTGCCGGTTGCCGGTGTTGATGATCAGGTCGCGGATGGACCAGTCGTTGGCCTCGGCGAGCTCCCGCCACTCGCGGGCGAGGGCGACCGGGTCGCGGTACATCCGTACCTGGGCGCGGCCCCGGGAGATGTGCTCCTCGCTGACCACCAGGTCCACGTCGGGCAGCGGGCCGTCCGGGTCGTACGCCGACAGGTCCCGGTTCCAGACGAACTCCAGGTGCTTGACGGCGGTGGCCCCGCTGACCTGCTGCCGGCGCACCTCGCGCGCCAGTTCCTCGGCCTCGGCGTCGGTGTCGCCGAGGACGAAGGTCGCGGCGGGCAGGATGAGCAACTGGTCATGGCCTCGCCCGTACTTGGCGAGGCGGCCCTTGACGTCGGTGTAGAAGGCCTGCCCCTCCTCCAGGGTGGCGTGCCGGCTGAAGATCGCGTCGGCACCGGAGGCGGCGAACTCCCGGCCCTCCTCGGAGTCGCCCGCCTGGAAGATCACCGGGCGGCCCTGCGGGGAGCGGGGGACGTTGAAGCGGCCGTGGATGTCGAACTGTTCGCCCCGGTGCACGAAGGCGCCGGCCTTCGCGTCGCTGAGGAAGGTGCCGCTGTCCTGGTCGGCGAGGATCTCGTCGCCGCGCCAGGAGTCGAACAGCTCGTGCGCGGTGGCCAGGAACTCGCGGGCGCGTGCGTAGCGCTCCTCCTGCGGCAGGAAGCCGCCCCGGCGGAAGTTCTCGCCGGTGAAGGCGTCCCAGGAGGTGACGACGTTCCAGGCGGAGCGGCCGCCGGAGAGGTGGTCGAGGCCGGCGAACTGGCGGGCCACCTCGTAGGGCTCGTTGAAGGTGGAGTTGATGGTGCCGGCCAGCCCGAGCCGGTCGGTGACGGCGGCGAGCGCGGCCAGCACGGTGAAGGTGTCGGGGCGGCCGACCACGTCCAAGTCGTAGATCTCCCCGCCCTGTTCGCGCAGCCTGAGGCCCTCGGCGAGGAACAGCAAGTCGAACTTGGCGCGTTCGGCGGTGCGCGCGAAGTGCGCGAAGGAGGCGAACTCGATGTGGCTGCCGGCGGCCGGGTCGCTCCACACGGTGGTGTTGTTGACGCCCGGGAAGTGGGCGGCCAGATGGATCTGCTTCAGCGGCTTGCTCATGGTCGTATCGGCCCTCCGGCTCAGACGGTGGCTCGGGCATAGCGGTTGGCGGGGCGGGCGAGCCCGAGGAGGCCGCGCAGGGTGCCGGCCTCGTAGGTACCGCGGAACAGGCCCCGGCGCTGGAGTTCGGGCACGAGCCCCCGGGTGATCGCCGCCAGGTCGTGGCCGAGCACGGCCGGCCGCAGCCGGAAGCCGGTCAGCCCGGCGCCGCGCAACTCCTCCAGGAGGTCGGCGAGTTGGCCGGGGGTGCCGGTGAAGATCCGGGCGTCACTGGTGTACGGGGTGCCCGCGAGGGCGTCGAGGCGCTCGCGGCGGGCCGCGGCCCGGCCCGGGTCCTCGTCCAGGAAGACCACCAGGTCGCCGAAGACGTGCAGGCGATCGCCGGCGCGCCCGGCGGCCTCCTGCTCGGCGCGGATCTCGGCGACGATCGCACGGGCCTGGACGGTGTCGTGCGGGGTGACGTAGCCGATGTCGGCCTGGCGGGCCACGAGCCGGTACGGCACCGTCCGGTGGGCGAGCGCGGTGACCGGCGGCTGGCCCTGGGGCGGGCGGGGTGTGATCGAGGGGCCCTTGACGCTGAAGTGGCGGCCGTCGAAGTCGATGTGGTGCAGCTTGCCGCGGTCGACGAACCGGCCGCTGGCCGCGTCCCGGATCTCCGCGTCGTCCTCCCAGCTGTCCCAGAGGCGGCGAACGACCTCCACGTAGTCCGCGGCCTCGTCGAACAGGTCCGTGACCAGTTCCCCCGCGGCCGGGCTGTCGTAGGCGTCGATGACGGGGACGGTACGGCGGCCGAAGTGCGCGGCCTCGTTCGGCCGGGCGGTGATCTGCACGCGCAGGCCGGCACGGCCGGTGCTGACGTAGTCGAGCGTGGCGATCGCCTTGGAGATGTGGAACGGCTCCGTGTGCGTGGCCACCACGGTCGGCACCAGGCCTATGTGCCGGGTGAGCGGGGCGATCCGGGAGGCGATGAGCACGGCGTCGAGCCGGCCGCGCACCTGGTCGGTGCGTTCGTCCGGCTCCAGGAAGTGCGAGGACTGCGGGCCGAGACCGTCCTCAATGGTCACGAAGTCGAGGAGACCGGCCTCCGCCTCGGCGACCAGGCCGGCCCAGTAGCCGGCGGTGAACAGGTCCCGGGGCCGGGCCACCGGCTCGCGCCAGGACGCCGGGTGCCAGCCGGTGCCGTCGAGGGCGACGGCGAGGTGCAGGGGGGAAACGGGAGTCGATGACACGAGTGGGTGCCTTCCTGGAGGTCCGTACGAGGGCACGCCGGGCCGCACGGGAACGGGTCCACGGCGGAGGAGAGGACTGCTCAGGAGCAACGACGCAGGGCGCCGGCCACGCGCTGGAGGTCGGTGTGGGGCCGGGAGCGGCGCACGGGGCGGGCGGGGCCGCGACGGCGGGATGACGCGAGGAACGTCAGGAAGCGGTCAGACCCGGCGGCGGGCACGGCCCGGCGCGGTACACAGTGCGCTGCTGACGCGGAGCAGATCGACGGCACGGTCGGCGACCAAGGGGTTCGGCTGCACGCAGCTCAGGGGGCGGCGGGCCGCCGTCCTGAAAGCTGCGTACATGTCCGTCACCTGTCGCTGTGCCGGCCCGGACGGGCCGTGCGCTTGCCAGAGCCGTAAGTAAAGGAGTCCGGCCGCAGGGATGTCAACGCCGGTCCATGCAATGGACCGGCTCAGGCGCCGCTGACCTGCGCACCGGCACCCGGGGAGTCCGCGGCATGGCCCCTCCAGTCCAGGATCTGGACGGCGGCTCCGGCGGCCTCGAGCCCCTTGCAGTGGCCGTGGTGGCGGCGGGCGATGCCGTCGAGGTCGAGGTGGGACCCGAAGGCGGGGTGGGCGGCCAGGCGCCGGGCGTAGGCCCACAGCACCGGGTGGCCGGCGATGCGGTGCACGGCGGAGGCGTCGAGGTGGCAGCGGTGCACGGTGTCCAACTCCACCAGCGCGACCCACAGTTCCATGTCGGCGGCGGTGAGCCGGCCGCCGACGAGGTACTCCTCGCCGTCCAGGTACCGCTCCAGCCTGCCCAGCGTGTCCAGCAGCGACTCCAGTGCGGCGGCGCGCTCGGCGGGGCCGGCGTCGGCCTGACCGGCGCGCTGCGCGGCCTCCTGGATGCCCTCGGCGCAGAGCCGTTCCACGGCTTCGATCTCGCTCTCGGTGCCGCACGGGTACAGGGAGGCACGGCCGTCCCGGGGGAAACGGTCCAGGTCGCGCAGTATGTCCGGGGCATGGGTGCTGACGATGCGTCCGGACCAGTCGTCGCTGAGCACCGGCGCGAGGGCCGGCCCGGTGTAGTGATGTGCGCTCGCCTCGTACAGCGGGCGCAGGGCCGAGTGGCCGCCGCCGGGACCGTCCGGTACGGCGGGCAGCAAGGTGACCGGACAGCTGCCGTCGAGGCCGAGCAGGCCGTGCCCGATGGCGAGGCGCAGCCCGTCGGGGCAGGCGGTCGACAGATGGATCCGGTAGCGGTGCGGCACGGCGTGGTGGCCGCTGCGCGCGTCCCGGCCGAGGCGGCCCCGGAAGGCGGGGGCGGTCCGGCGGGCGGACGGGACGGCGGCGAGCGGAGTGATGGACATGCGTCTCCCCGGGGTACGGGCGCGCGGACGTACGCGCGGCGGAAGCGTCGTCGGACAGGGGGCGCCGAGGCGTGCCGGACAGGTCCGGGGTTCCCGGAGCGGCTCGGACCGGCTCAGGAGGCTGATCGTGCGCTGCACACGCGCAGCAGGTCGATGTGCCGGCGGGAGGTGAGCAGGGGTGAGGCCGGTGTACGGCTCACGCGGCCGGTGGCCGTCTCGACGCGCCCCATGTTTCCCTACCTGTTCACTAGGATTCCCACGGCGAGTGTCGATCCGGCTCGCGACGGCGTCAAGTGGGCGTCCACGCCTGGGACACCCGGGGGCCGCGGCATGGCGGGCCGGGCGTCCGAGTTGCCGGACGGCGGTCCGCGCGGTGGTCTGGAAGCGGGCGGGTCTGGTGGAAGGGGGCCGGACGCGATGGCAAAGGAGCCGGGCCGCGTGACCGGGGCGGTCCCAGGAGCCGTGCCCGAGACGTTCGTGTTCGTGTGCGCCGGCTGCGGCCATGTCTGGCAGGCCGTCTTCCAGGTGGTGTTCTTCACCGACCCGGTCTCCGTGTACACCCAGGAGTACGTGGACGAGGCCGGCCGGGCTCTGCGGTCGCCCCTCGCCGACGCGGTCTGCCCCCGCTGCGGCGGACGCCGGGTCCGCGTGACCACACCGGAACGCGCCGCACGGGCCGCGCACCCGCCCCGGGCGGGCGGCGGCTCCGGATGAGCGCGGCGCGCCGTTCCTCGCCCGAACGGCGCCGTGCGGATGGCCGACCGCCGAAGAGGATGGTGGCGTGGGAGGACGTACCGCGTTCCCGAGGAGGCCGTCGCGATGAACCGTCCGTCCCGTCCCGTGCGTGTTCTCGCCCCGGTCCTGGCCACGGGGATCCTGCTGGCCGTGGCGGCCTGCGGGAACCAGGGCGGCTCGTCCGGCACGACGTCCGCCTCACCCACGCCGACCTCCCCCGCGACCGCCACGCCCGCGCTGACCGGCACGGGAGCGCGGGCGGCCCTGATCACGAAGGACGACCTGGGGAACAACTGGACGCAGGCGAACAACGCCGCGACCTGGCGCGACAGGCTCCTCGTCGGAAATGTCGACGTCGCCGCGTTCCTCAATGCCAGGACGACCGACGCCCGCTGCCAGAAGCTGCTCGACAGCCTGTACTCCGACACCCTCCTGGGCCGGGCGCCCGGCGCGTCGGCGCTGACCGGCTTCACCCAGGGCGACGCCCGGCTGCTGTACCAGGTCGGCGACTACGGCCAGGCCTCACTGGAGAAGTCCCTGGACTGGGTCAAGAGCCTCCCGGACAAGTGCGCCCAGTTCACCGCGACCGGGTCCGACGGCGGCAAGCGGACGGTGCAGGTGGCCAAGAACTCGCTGCCCTCGGCGGGCGACGATCGCCAGGGGCTGACCGTCACGATGCGGGGCACCGCGGACGGCAAGCCCGTCACCGTCACCGTGGACGTGGCCGCCGTGCGGGTCGGCGCCTCCGGCATCACCGTCACCAACGGCGGCCCGTCCGGCGCCGGCCACGACACCACCGCGACCGCGGTGCGGCAGGGCGCCCAGCGCCTGAAGGACGTCCTCGCCGGGAAGACTCCGCCCGGCACCCCGAGCCCATGAGACCGGCCACCCCGGATCCACGCCGCCGAGCCCTCCCCAGCGTCAGCGATATGTGACATAGTACTGACGTGGCGAAGCGGCTGACCTGCGATGTCGTGGTGGTCGGCGCCGGGATGACGGGCGCGGCCTGTGCCCTGTACGCGGCACGGGCGGGCCTGGACGTCGTCCTCGTCGACCGGGGCCCGGTGGCCGGCGGCACGACCGGCGCGGGCGAGGGCAACCTGCTCGTCTCCGACAAGGAGCCCGGCCCGGAACTCGCGCTCGCCCTGCTCTCCGCCCGGTTGTGGTCGGACCTGGCCCGCGAGGACGGCGCCGCGTACGAGTACGAGTCCAAGGGCGGCGTCGTGGTGGCCGCCACCCCCGAGGACCTCGCCGCCCTGTCCGGCTTCGCCGCCGGCCAGCGGGGAGCCGGGGTCACCGCGGTGCCCGTGGACGCGGACCGGCTCCCCGACCTCGAACCCCATCTGGCGCCCGGCCTCGCGGGCGCCGTGCACTATCCGCAGGACGCCCAGGTCATGCCGGCGCTGGCCGCCGCCCGCCTGATCCGTGCCTCGGGCGCCCGCCTGTGCACCGGCTGGACGGTGACCGGCGTGCTGCGCACGGCCGGCGGCGCGGTGCGCGGCGTGCGCACCGACCGCGGGGACGTCCACGCGCCGGCCGTGGTGAACGCCGCCGGGACCTGGGGCGGCGACTTCGCCCGCCTGGCCGGGGTGCGCCTTCCCGTCCTGCCGAGGCGCGGCTTCGTCCTGGTCACCGAGCCGCTGCCCCGGCTGGTGCGGCACAAGGTGTACGCCGCGGACTACGTGGCCGACGTGGCCAGCGACTCGGCCGCGCTCCAGACCTCACCGGTCGTCGAGGGCACGGCCGCCGGTCCCGTGCTCATCGGTGCGAGCCGCGAACGGGTCGGCTTCGACCGCTCGTTCTCGCTGCCCGTCGTACGGGCCCTGGCGGCCGGGGCGACGCGGCTGTTCCCGTTCCTCGGGCGGGTGCGCGCGATGCGGACGTACCTGGGGTTCCGGCCGTACCTGCCCGATCACCTGCCCGCGATCGGCCCCGACGTGCGCGTCCCCGGGCTGCTGCACGCCTGCGGGCACGAGGGCGCGGGCATCGGACTGGCCACCGGGACGGGGCACTTGATCGCCCAGGCACTGACCGGGACACCGACGGAACTGGACCTCGCGCCCTTCCGGCCGGAACGGTTCGCGGCGAACGGGGTGAACACCGCGTGAATCCACTGGAGTTGGCCGGGGCACGGCCCGGCCCCGCGTTCACGGTCACCTTCGACGGCCGTCCGGTCGAGGCGCTCCCCGGCCAGACGGTCGCCGCCGCGCTCTGGGCGGCGGGCGTGACCGCGTGGCGTACCACCCGGCGCGAGGGCCGCCCCCGCGGGGTCTTCTGCGGTATCGGCGTCTGCTTCGACTGCCTGGTGACGGTCAACGGCAGCCCGAACCAACGGGCTTGCCTGGTGCCCGTCCAGCCGGGCGACGTCATCCGCACCCAGGAGGGGACGGGACACGATGGCCACGACGGCTGAGCGGATGCGCCTCGTCGTCGTCGGCGCGGGCCCGGCGGGGCTCGCCGCGACCCTGGCCGCGGCGGCCCGCGGGGTGCACGTCACCCTCGTGGACGCCGGCCCGGAGGCGGGCGGCCAGTTCTACCGGCAGCCCGCCACCGCCCTCGGCGCGCGCCGCGCCCGCGCGCTGCACCACCAGTGGCACACCTGGGAGCGGCTGCGGGACGGACTCGACGGGCATCGCACGGCGGGCCGCGTCGCCCACCTGACGGATCATCATGTCTGGTGCGTCGAGCGGCGGTCGGCCGGCTTCACCGTGCACGCGCTGCGCGGCCCGGCGCAGGAGGAACCCGCGGCGGTGCGCGCCGACGCGGTGCTCCTGGCCACCGGCGGCTACGAGGTCGTACTGCCCTTCCCTGGCTGGACGCTGCCCGGTGTCGTCACCGCGGGCGGTGCGCAGGCCATGCTCAAGGGCGGGCTGGTGCTGCCGGGACGGACGGCCGTCGTCGCCGGGACCGGGCCGCTGCTGCTGCCTGTCGCCGACGGCCTCGCGGCGGCGGGCGCGCGGGTCACCGCGCTCGTGGAGTCCGCCGACCCGAAGGCCCTGGCCCGCCGCCCGGCGGCGCTGGCCGCACAGCCCGGCAAGCTCGCCGAGGGCGCCGGGTACGCGGTACGGCTCCTGCGGCACCGCACACGCCTCCTGGCCCGCCACACCGTCGTCGAGGCGCACGGCACGGACCGGCTGGAAGCGGTCACCGTCGCCGCCCTGGACGCCTCCGGCCGAGTCCGGCCCGGCAGTGCGCGCCGCCTGACCTGCGACGCCCTCGCGGTCGGCCACGGCATGCTGCCGCACACCGACCTCGCCGACACACTGGGCTGCGCCCTGGACGGGCAGCGGGTGCGTGTCGACGACGAGCAGCGCACCGACGTCCCGGGCGTCTGGGCGGCCGGCGAGGCCACCGGCATCGGCGGCGCGGCCCTCGCGCTCGCCGAGGGACACATCGCCGGCCGCTCGATCGCCGCCCGGCTGCACGGCCGGGAGCCCGACCCCACGGCCTGGTCGGCGGCGGCCCGGTCCCGTACCCGCCTGAGGGCGTTCTTCACGGCCGTCGACGCGGTGTACGCGCCCGACGCCCGCTGGCCGGACCGCGTCCCGGACGACACCGTGGCCTGCCGCTGCGAGGAGGTCACCGCCGGCGAGGTCCGCGCGGCCGTGCGCGAGCTCGGCGCGGGCGATCCGCGCACCGTGAAGCTGCTCACCCGGGCCGGGATGGGCTGGTGCCAGGGCCGGATGTGCGGACCGGCGGTGGCGGGCCTCGCCGGCTGCGAACTCACCTCCGCCCGGCGGCCGTTCGCCCGTCCCGTACCACTGGGCGTGCTGGCCGCCGGTTTCGAAGATCCCACCGAGGAAGGACCCTGATGACCGACCACCGCCCCTGGCACGGCGTCCTCGTCGCCACCGCCCTCCCGCTCGACGACGACCTCACGGTGAACTACGACAGGTACGCCGAGCACTGCGCCTGGCTCGTCGACAACGGCTGCGACGGCGTCGTGCCGAACGGCTCGCTCGGCGAGTACCAGGTGCTCACCCCCGCCGAGCGCGCCAAGGTCGTCGAGACGGCCGTCGCCGCGATCGGCGGCCGGCGCGTGATGCCGGGCGTCGCCGCCTACGGCTCGGCCGAGGCCCGCCGCTGGGCCGAACAGGCCCGGGAGGCGGGCTGCGGCGCGGTGATGCTGCTGCCGCCCAACGCCTACCGTGCCGACGAGCGTTCGGTGCTCGCCCACTACGCGGAGGTCGCGAAGGCGGGCCTGCCGGTGGTGGCGTACAACAACCCGATCGACACCAAGGTCGACCTCGTGCCCGAACTCCTCGCCCGGCTGCACGGCGAGGGCCTGATCCACGGGGTGAAGGAGTTCTCGGGCGATGTCCGCCGTGCCTACCGCATCGCCGAACTCGCCCCGGAACTGGATCTGTTGATCGGCGCGGACGACGTGCTGCTGGAGCTGGCGATCGCCGGTGCCAAGGGCTGGGTGGCCGGCTACCCGAACGCGCTGCCCACCGCCTGCGTCGAGCTCTACCACGCGGCCACCGGCGGCGACCTCGTCACGGCCGAGCGGCTCTACCGGCAGCTGCACCCGCTGCTGCGCTGGGACTCGCGCACGGAGTTCGTGCAGGCGATCAAGCTGTCCATGGACGTCGTGGGACGGTACGGCGGTCCCGTACGGCCGCCGCGCATGCCGCTGGCGCCCGAGCAGGAGGCCACCGTCCGGGCGGCCACCGAGAAGGCCGTCGCGGCGGGCCTGGACTAGGAGGAGTTCGGTCATGCGCAGCAAGCTCGTCCTGCACGCCGTCGACTCGCACACCGAGGGCATGCCCACCCGGGTGATCACCGGCGGGATCGGCACGATCCCCGGCGCGACGATGAACGAGCGGCGGCTGTACTTCCGTGAACACCGCGACGACATCAAGCAGTTGCTGATGAACGAGCCGCGCGGGCACTCCGCGATGAGCGGCGCGGTCCTCCAGCCGCCGACCCGGCCCGACTGCGACTGGGGGGTGGTGTACATCGAGGTCTCCGGCTATCTGCCGATGTGCGGGCACGGCACCATCGGCGTGGCGACCGTGCTCGTGGAGACCGGCATGGTGGAGGTCGTCGAGCCGGTCACCACCATCCGCCTGGACACCCCGGCCGGGCTCGTCGTCGCCGAGGTGGCGGTCGAGGACGGTGCCGCCAGGAACGTCACCCTGCGCAATGTGCCGTCCTTCTCCGTCGGCCTGGACCGCAAGGCCGTGCTCGCCGACGGGCGGACGGTGACCTACGACCTCGCCTACGGCGGCAACTTCTACGCCATCCTGCCGCTGGAGGAGTTCGGCCTGCCCTTCGACCGCGCCCGCAAGGACGAGATCCTCGCCGCCGGCCTGTCCCTGATGGAGGCCATCAACGGCGAGGAGGAGCCGGTCCACCCCGAGGACCCGTCCATCCGGGGCTGCCACCACGTCCACCTGTACGCGCCCGGCGCCACCGCCCGCCACTCCCGGCACGCGATGGCCATCCACCCCGGCTGGTTCGACCGCTCGCCCTGCGGCACCGGGACGAGCGCCCGCATGGCACAACTGCATGCGCGGGGCGAACTGCCGCTGCACACCGAGTTCGTGAACGAGTCCTTCATCGGCACCCGGTTCACCGGCCGGCTGCTCGGCACGACCGAGGTCGCGGGGACCCCGGCCGTGCTGCCGAGCTTCACGGGCCGCGCCTGGATCACGGGAACGGCCCAGTACCTGCTCGACCCCACGGACCCGTTCCCCGCGGGCTTCGTCCTCTAGCCTCCTCCAGCCCCCTCTAGACTCCCCCGGTGACGCGTGACATGGCACAGCAGCCGCAGCAGCCGGCCCAGGCCGCCGAGGCCCCCGCACTCCCCCGGCTGGGCGGCAGGCGCAGCAGCTACCGGGAGCGGGTCGCCGACGCGCTGCGGGCCGCGCTGATCGCGGGTGAACTGCGGCCCGGCGAGGTCTATTCGGCCCCCTCCCTGGCCGCCCGCTTCGGTGTCTCCGCGACACCGGTGCGGGAGGCGATGCTCGACCTGGCCAAGGAGGGACTGGTCGACGCGGTCCCGAACAAGGGCTTCCGGGTCACCGCCGTGTCCGACCGGCAGCTCGACGAGTACACGCACGTGCGCGCGCTCATCGAGATCCCCACCGTGGTGGCCCTGACCGGCACGGCGGACCGTGCCGGCCTGGAGGCGCTGCGCCCGGCCGCCCGGGAGATCGTCACCGCCGCGGCGGCGGGCGACCTCATCGCGTACGTCGAGGCCGACACCCGCTTCCACCTCGGTCTGCTCGCCCTCGCCGGCAACACCCACCTGGTCGAGGTGGTGGCCGACCTGCGCGGACGCTCCCGCCTCTACGGTCTCACCGCGCTGGTGGAGGCGGGCCGCCTGCTGGCCTCGGCCGAGGAACACCTCGAACTGCTCGACGCCCTGCTGGCCCGCGACGAGAACGCCGTACGCGAGGTCATGACCCGGCATCTGGGGCATGTGCGGGGGTTGTGGGCCGCCCGGGACTGACCGCGCCCACTTCATTCTCCGCTGTCGATGTGCTGGGTGTGGCGTCGTGTTCCCGCGTGATAGAGGACGTTGGTGCCCTTCATGTCGGCCCGGTACAGCGCCTGTTCCATGTAGACACCCTTGCTGTTGTCGTCGAGCGTCTGCATGTGGGTCAGGGGGAGGACCTTCTTGCCGTTCAGCCAGATCTCGGCGAAACCGACGTCGGGGTCGGTGGAGAACTTCAGGTGCACGTCGAAGTGCATCCAGGTGTCGTACCGGAGGTCGCCGAGGGTGTGGAGATGCTCGGGCTGCGAGTAGTCGCAGGGGTTCTTCTGGTTGTTGAGCTCGTTGTCGAAGACCAGTTGCGGGCCGTTGTCACCGGGGAGGATGTCGATCTGCTCGGGCGGGGAGCAGTTGGCGCGGGCGTCCATCCACTGGGTGATGTCGGTCCAGTCGGAGCTCCACCCGGTCTTCTTGTTCGGGTCGGAGGGTACGTACGTCCACCACTCGTAGTACGCCTCGTCGCCGGGGTCACCGCCGGTGTCCTTCTGGGTGGCGGTCGCCTCGGCCCGCTCCTCCTCGGCGTTCTTGGTGGTGTCGACGGTGAACTTGCCGGCCACGCCCGACCGCCCGCCGGGCGCGTCCACCTTCTCCAGCGTGGAGTTGCCCCAGTCGCCGCCGGCGTGGATCTCCCAGTCGTACGTGCTCCAGTCGCCGTCCCACAGGGTCTGGTCGCTGCCCGAGGGCGGGGGCGGCGGGTCCGTCGGGTCGGGGTTGGCCTCCGCGGCCACCTGGTGGATCGTCTGCGCGTTGTCGGGGTTCTCCAGGTCGTCGGTGAAGGCCATGATGTAGGCGGCGTCGTTGTCCAGCGCCGTCTGGAAGTCGTCGATCAGTCTGTCGCCGGATTCCGAGGTCATTCGGCGCTGCTCGCCGATGAGCGTGGTCCTGTGCCAGTCCCCGCCCTTCAGCGGCCAGGTGGTGCCCAGGCCGTTGTCCTGGAGCCAGGCGCCCTGCGCGACGGCGTAGTCGAGGGTCTTCTGCTCGTTGTAGCCGTCGGTCGAGCCCAGGAACGTCTTGTCCGGCATCACCGCGACCGGCGTCCTGGTGAACGCCTGACGGTAGGTGCTGATGGCGTTCTGTACGTAGCCCCACCAGATCTTGTCCGTGTAGCCGATGCCCTGCCACAGGCTCAGGATCTTGTCGTTCTTCTCACTGTCCGGTTTCGTCTCACCGCCGACCCCTACGCCCGCTTCGATGAACGCGACGTTCGCACTGCCGTCGTAGCGGGCCGCGAACGCCTTGATGAAGTCGTCGTAGTCCTGCTCGAAAGTGGGGCCCCAGTACTGCGGAAAGACCGCCTTGTCCTGCTCGGTGACGGACTTGACGCCTTCGTCGTAGACCCACTTGGGGGTGCCGTGCGCGGAGTCGGCCTCCTTGTCCCACTTGGCCCAGCCGGCCGCGGAGACGCGCAGGATGACCTTCTTGCCCGCGTCGACCCACGGCTTCATGTCCTTGTCGACCAGGTCCCAGTTGTACTGGCCCTTCTTGGGTTCGAGTTGGGCCCAGTAGTAGACCAGCGAGCGGCCCGCGACATCCGGATTGCTCGCCAGGTCGGAGCTGTGGCCGCCGCTGAAGGCATAAATGCCCTTGAAGTCGGGGTACTTGGAGTCTTTCGGGGATGCGGCCGATACGCCGGACCGGTGCGCGGGGGCCGCGGAGGCGGCTGTCATGCCGCCGGCGGCCAACGCGACTGCGGCCAGCGAGGCCAACAGCGTGGATCGCATGTTCCTGCCCTGCTTTCGTCAAGCCGGCGGGCGGCCGGCAAGGCCTGCCGCGTGCCGCCGGGAGTTGTTACGCCGCCGCGCCTGTGGACACGGCGCGTGTGACGCCTGACGGCTTCAGGGAAGATGACCGGGGGGTTGATGACCAGGCGACGCCGGCGGTGAACAATCAATGCGCACCGTGCGGCATCAACAACGGTGACCGTGTGGGAGGGGCGTCCTCTGATGGGAAGACCGGAACTGCCGCTGGATCCCGCCGATGGGCTGCTGGCCGCATTCGCCCATGACTTACGCGCCCTGCGGCACAAGGCGGGAACCCCCAGCTACCGGCAACTGGCCGCCCGGGCTCATTTCTCCGCCACCGCACTGTCGCGGGCCGCCTCCGCGCAGGCGTTGCCGTCGCTGGAGGTCACTCTCGCCTTCGTCGCCGCGTGCGACGGGGACACCAGGGCCTGGGAGGCGCGATGGCATGCGGTGCGCCGCGAGTTGAACAGCGCGTCCCTGGACGATGCCGGGGCCGAGCCCGGTGACCCGCCCCTCATGGGCGGCGCCCGCCTCGGGGACCGCCTGCGCGCCCGCCTCAGGGGGCGCCTGCGAGTCGCCGCGGTCCTCGCCGTCGTGCTCGCCGTCGCCGCAGGGGTGGGCGCCGTCGTGCGGCCGTCCTTCGGCTCGGGCCACTCCCCGGCCGAGCGCCCCGCCCCCACCGCGGCGGCGACCACGCCCAGTGCACGCGACGGCGAGAGCACCGACCGGCCGCGCCCGGTGCTGCGCGAGGGCGGCGTGACGCTGCGTCCGGACCAGCTCGTCGACTTCGACAACCCGGCGTGGCCGATGTCCAGTGGCGATGAGGGCAACCCCTACGACCTGCAACTGACGTCGGACCAGTACACCCTGACCAGCATCGGCGCGGACGACATCACCATCCTTCCGGCCCACAGCCGTGGCACCCGCGACGAGTGCGCGGTCCGCAACGACTACAGCCAGCCGGTCACCGCCGCCAAGGACCGTGTGGGCACGCTGTTCTGCCTCATCACCGACCGGCGCCGCTACGTACTGTGCCGCATCGTCGGCGTGCGGCACGACGCGGCCGGCCGCCCCTCCCAGGTCCGCCTCGACGTGGTGATCTGGAAGCCGAGGGACGCCTCCTAGGGACGCGGACCTGGTCGCGCATCTGGAAAGCCGGCCTGAGCAGGCGAGACATTGATGAGTTGATGCTCCTTTGTACGACCGCCTCCGATTCCGCCTCCCGCCCGTTGACCGGGCCGGGCCGCGGCACGAGTGTGGCGGCGGGCCGCGGCGCCGACTGGTGACCGCCGGGCGCGGCAGGCCGCTGCACCACCACTTCCCCCCACCAGGCGCGTCAGATCCGAGGAGCTGATCGAAGATGACTTCGTCCCGTCCAGGCCGGGCCGCGATCCTGTCCGGCGCAGGAGTACTGCTGGCGGCCGCAGGGCTGATGGCCGCACCCGACGCACAGGCGACCGGCAACTGCAAGGACTACTCGCCGGGTGGCTACCCGATCGGCATCTGCATCAACGACCGCAACATCCCAGGCGCGACCAACGCATACCCGGACTACTACGTCAACGGCGCGGTGCCGGCGAACTGCCGGATCACGGTTGAGATCTGGGACGGCTTCAAGCGCCGGTTCGGCCCCGTCTTCCAGGACAGCAATTCCTGTACGAAGGGCCACCACCCCTCCAGCGGCTCGTGGTGCGTGTCAAGCTGGGACCCGGCCGAATACGGCGACAGCGTCACGGTGCACGCCTACTTCCGGCTGTACAGCGGCAGTCGGCAGATCAACGACACCAGCACCAACTCCGGCCCGCTCACGGTCAACTACGAGCCGACAGCGCACTGCTGATGAGTATCCACATCCGTACCCTCACCGCCGCGCTCCTCGCCTGCCTCGCACTGGCCGGCGCCGCGCCGGGCGCGAACGCAGCGGCTTCCAGGGCTGCGGTGCCGCTGACCGGCCCCTGGTTCGGTCCCGTGCGACTGCTGAACCCGAACTCCGGCCGCTGCCTCGGCATCGCGAACGGAAACGCGGGGATCTGGGACTGCACGACCCGCCCGGACCAGGAGTGGTCGGTCGGCTCTCCGTCCGGCAACCTCTTCCTGATCGAGAACGGCGACAACCAGTGCCTCAACGTCTCCGGAGGACAAGGGGCCCAGGTCATCGCCTCACTGTGCAACCTGACGGGGAACATGTTCTGGTCGTACGCCACCGACGCCAACGGGCATCGTGTGATCAAGAACGAGCAGACCAGGATGATCCTGGGCGTCTACGGCGGCCGGACCGCGAACGGGTCCGAGGTCGTCCAGTGGGCCGACACCGACGGAGCCGACCAGGACTGGGCGCTACGGCCCTGAGGAGCCCGTCCGACGACGGTCCGGGCGCAGGCGGCGGATAATGATCAAGGGCCTGTTTCGGATACCTCCGAAACAGGCCCTCCTGCGACTGTCTCCAGTCGGGACGACAGGATTTGAACCTGCGACCCCTTGACCCCCAGTCAAGTGCGCTACCAAGCTGCGCCACGTCCCGGTGCGGTGCCACGCGGGTGTCCCGCGTGATCGCGCAGGTCAACCCTACCGCACCCGTACGGGTGCTGCTGCCGCGGCCGGGGCAAGCGCCGCCCGCCGAGGTCAGGGCAGGTCGAGCGGGTGGCCCGGTGCCAGGGCGGCCGCGATGCGGTCGGTGATCGTCTGGGCGGTGTTGCCCTGCGGCGCCCGCTGTCCCACGGTCGTGGACACGGCGATGGCGAGCTTCGCGTCGGGCTCGTACGCCTGCACCGCCGCGAAGCCGGCGAAGGACGGGTTCTGCACGACCCAGCCGTTCTTGACGATGACGCCCACCCCGAAGTGGAAGTCCTCGGTCTGCTTCAGGCACACGGTGGCGGGGCAGCCGGCGGTCGGGGTGCCGAGGCCGGGGGTGCCGGGGTCGAGCTGCACCCGGCGGGCATGCCGGGAGAGGAGTTCGCCCGAGCCGATGCCCTGGGCCGAGCGCGCCAGGTCGCAGATGTCGCTGGTGAGGACGGCGCCCGGGACGGTGGTCCAGGAGGGGTTCCAGAAGGTGGACTCCTCGTACCTGCCGCGTTCGCCGTCGTAGGCGTGCAGCACGGGCGAGGGGATCTCCGGGGTGAAGCCGTTGGCCGTCCGGCTCAGCCCCAGCGGGTCCAGGACGCGCTCGCGCAGCAGCCTGTCCAGCGGGGTGCCGGTGATCTTCTCCAGGGCCTGGCCGAGGAGGACGAAGTTGGCGTGCGAGTAGCTCCAGTTCGAGCCCGGCGCGTACCAGAGGGGGTGGCTGAGGGAGAACGCGAGCAGCTCGCGCGGGGTCCACCGGCGGAAGGGGTCGGCGTAGAACCGCTTCACGAACGCCGGGTCGGTGACGTAGTCGTGCAGGCCGGAGGTGGAGTCGCCGAGCATCCGCAGCGTGATCTCGTCGCCGTGCGGCAGGTCGGGCAGCCAGCGGGAGACGGGTTCGTCGAGGCCCACCCGGCCCTCGTCGACGAGCTGGAGCAGCACGGTTCCGAGGTAGGCGAAGGCGACCGCACCGGAGCGGAAGCGCATGTCCGGCGTGGCCGGGACACCGGCCATCGACTCACCGGTCGCGTCGGTGACCACCTCGCCGCCGTTCACCGTGACCCGGACCAGTACGGCCTTGAGATCGAGTTCCCGCTGGGCCTTGCGCACGATGTCGCTCACCCGCCGTGCCCGGTCGTCGGTGCTCTGCCCGCCGGCGACGCAGGCCCGGCCGGGGCGCTCAGCGGCCGGCAGCGCCGGCGTCCCGAGGGCCACGGCGAGCAGGGCGGCGGCGCACAGCGACATCGCACGGACACCGGTCATACGGGCCATAAGCAACATATTGACACGAGCGCCCGCTACTTGATGATCGCGTTGGCCACCACCACGAACACCCCGATCAACGCGTCCCCCACCCCGGTGGCCGCCGCGAAGAACCATCTGCGGCCCGCGGACCTCGCCGAGGCCAGGCCCAGGGAGAACAGCAGGACGGTGTTGAAGGTGAACGCGGTGTACTCGACACTCCTCGTCGGCCACCAGCCCCAGCCCGCGCCCGCGAGGATCAGGGCACTGGGCAGCATGGCGACGACCAGTGGCCACTCGGCGGCGAGCGCGCGCAGGGCCTCGCCGCGTATCCGGGGCCCGCGCTCGGCGATGTAGTGGGAGTAGCCGTGCGCCAGGGCGGAGGCCAGGGCGGTCACCAGCAGCCACGCGGCGTCGTAGCGCCGGTCGGCCCGGCTGAAGTGCCCGTACTCGGTGAGCGCCGCCACCATGGCGCTGGCGACCACGGCGCCGTAGACCCCGCCGAAGAGCAGCATGGACCGGCGGTCGTGCGCCGGCCGCCGGGGCACGGCCTCCGCGGGATCCGTCATGGGGTGCTCTCTTCGCGGGCTCACAGGGGCGGTGCTCTCCACGGTCACCCGCCCCGGCACGTCCCGCCACTTCACCGCGGGCCGCGACGAAGCGTCTTGCGAGCCGCGCCGATACCCCACACTGTGTCCACGCCCGGGCGTCGTACGCCCCGGTTAGGGTCACCGGCATGACCCACAGCTTCGCCCTGCACGTCCCCGACGCCGAGCTCGAACCCGAGCCGCTAGCCCCGGAGCAGATCCTGTCCGGCACGCCCGAGGTGACCGGAAAGGTGGTCTGGGAGTCGGCGGACGGCAAGCAGCTCCGCGGCATCTGGCAGATCACCCCGGGCGTGGTCACGGACACCGAGGCGGACGAGCTGTTCGTGGTGCTCGGCGGCTCGGCCACGATCGAGGTCGAGGGCGGGCCCACGCTCCGGGTCGGGCCCGGCGACATGGCGGTGCTGCGCGCGGGCGACCGTACGACGTGGACGGTGCACGAGACGTTGCGGAAGGTGTACGCGATCAACCTGTGACGGCCGGGGGCGCCGCCGTCGTCCCCCGGATCCGCAGCGCCGGCGCGGCCAGGTGGAGGCCGCCCGCTCCCCCGCGCCCGTCGAGCCGGTCCAGGAGGCAGCGGGCGGCGCGGCGGCCGACCTCGTGCGGGGCGGTGTCGACGGTGGTCAGCCAGACGTGGCGCAGCCGGGCGATGCTGGTGTTGTCGTAGCCGGTCACGGACACGTCCCCCGGCACCCGCAGCCCCAGTTCCCCGGCGGCCGACAGCGCGCCGACGGAGGCGATGTCGTTCACGGCGAGAAGTGCGGTGGGCCGCTGAGGACGGCTGAGCAGCCGTACGGCGGCGCGGTAGCCGCCCTCTTCGGTGAGGTCGCCCGGCTCCACCGCCGCCCGGTCGGCGAGCCCGTGCTCCCGCATCGTCGCCTCGAAGCCGCGGCGGCGCAGCTCGGCGACGGCGCCGTACCCGGCGAGGTGCGCGATGCGGGAGTGACCGAGCCCGATGAGGTGCTCGGTGACCAGCCGGGCGCCCTGCTCGTCGTCCCCGGCCACGATGTCGACGCCGGGCAGCACCGGCTCGCGGGCGCCCGCGACGACGACGGGCAGCCGCTCGGCGACCGCGGTGAGGACGGCCGGGTCGGGCAGGGTGCCGACGACCACCAGGCCGTCGACGCCGAGGTCCAGGAACGGGCCGGTCAGATCGTGGCCGCCGCGCCGGTTCAGGCGGGCGTCGGCGAGCAGCATGTGCAGGCCCGCCGCGTGCAGCAGCGGGTTGAGGCCGTCGAGGAGGTCGACGTACCAGGGGTTGCGCAGGTCGTTGAGGAGCACGCCGATCATGGGGGTCCCCCCGCTCGAGCGAAGCCGAGAGTGGGGGAGGGTGCGCTGCTCGCTGAGGCTGCGCGCGGCGGCGTTGGGCCGGTAGCCGAGTTCCCGTACCGCCCGCAGCACGGCCTCCCGCTTCTCCGGGCGCACCTGGCCGGAGCCGCGCAGCACCAGCGAGACCAGGGACTTGGACACGCCGGCCCGTTCGGCCACGTCGCGGATGGTCGGCGCTCTCATGCCGTGGACCGTTCCATGGGGCACTCCCGCCTGTCAAAGGGTTGACACCCGTGGCAAACGCACCCAAGGTGGCCCGGGAAAGAATATGGACCGGTCCAAAGAGGGGCTGTCATGGTGGAGACGCTCGGAGTCGCCGTCGTCGGGTTCGGCTGGATGGGCCGGGTGCACACCCAGGCGTACGCCCGCCTCCCGCACCACTACCCGCAACTGCCCCTGCGGCCGGAGCTGGTGGCGGTCGCCGAGGAGGTGCCGGGCCGGGCCGAGGAGGCCGCCGGGCGGTTCGGCTTCGCCTCGGCCACCCGGGACTGGCGCGAGATCGCCGCCGACCCCCGGGTGCGGGCGGTCAGCATCACCGCGCCGAACTTCCTGCACCGCCGGATCGGTGTCGCGATGGCCGAGGCCGGCAAGCACATCTGGATCGAGAAGCCGGTGGGCCTGACCGCCGACGACGCCCGCGCGGTCGCCGACGCGGTGGCGAAGGCGGGCGTGCGCGGCGCGGTGGGCTTCAACTACCGCAACGCGCCCGCCGTCGAGACCGCCCGCGACCTGATCGCCTCCGGCGGGATCGGCACCGTCACCCACGTCCGCATCCGCCTCTTCAGCGACTACGCCGCCCACCCGGACGGCGCGCTGACCTGGCGGTACGAGCGGGAGCGGGGCGGCAGCGGAGTCCTCGGCGACCTGGCCTCGCACGGCGTGGACCTGGCCCGGTACCTGCTCGGCGACATCGCGTCCCTGACCGCCGACACGGCCGTCTTCGTCCCGGAGCGGGCCCGCCCCACCGGCGCCACCGCCGGCCACACCCGGGCCGCCGGCGGCGAACTCGGCCCGGTCGAGAACGAGGACTACGTCAGCTGCCTGCTCCGCTTCGCCTCCGGCGCCCGCGGTGTCCTGGAGGCCTGCCGGGTCTCGGTCGGCGAGCAGAACAACTACGGCTTCGAAGTGCACGGCACCCGGGGAGCGGTCTCCTGGGACTTCCGCAGGATGAACGAACTGGCCGTCAGCCGCGGCACGGCCTACCAGGACCAGCCCGTCAGCACCGTCTACGTCGGCCCCGGCGACGGCGAGTTCGAGGCGTTCCAGCCCGGAGCGGCCAACGCCATGGGCTACGACGACCTGAAGGTGATCGAGGCCGCCCGGTTCCTGCGCTCGATCGCGGAGGACAAGCCGTACGGTGCGACGCTCACGGACGCCGTGCGGAGCGCGGAGGCGCTGGACGCCATGGTCCGGTCGGCTCAGAGCGGGTCCTGGGTGGAGGTGGCCGGGCCCTGACCGTCCGGGCCCGCGGCAAGACGGCCGACACCGGCGACCAGCGCCTCGATCACCGGCGGCGGGGGTTCGTCGGGGACGCCGTCCCGTTTCTCCGGGCCGCTGGTGCGGGCCAGGAGCGGCAGTTCCACCTGGACTCCTGACCGGCGGGTGAGGTTGACCGGGTTCCTGGGATGCAGCCCGCGCAGGGCGGCCGGAATCTCCGGAACGTGCGTGACGACCTTGAACCCGGGGGCGAGGGCGCTCAGTTCGCGGGCGAGGACGAGCGCCGCGTCCCGGTTGCCGCCGCCCAGGAAGACCGAGCGGGGGGCCTCGGGGCGCATGTGGCCGTGCAGGGAGACCGTGAGGGAGACCCGGGAGAGGAACGCGCGCAGGAGTTCGCAGTGGTCCACGGCCATGCGCGGGGACGGGATGTGCACGGGCCGCCGGGTCTCCGGCTGGGTGAAGACCAGGCTGGTGGCGCCGCAGCGGCGGGCCACGATGCGCGCGAGTTCGGCCGTGCCGCCCTCGTTGCTGCCGTGCAGGGCCAGCATTCCCACGTCGCCGCCCCGCACGAGGGTCGCGACCAGGGGGACGCCGTCGATCTCCAGGTGTTCGGTCTGCTCGGCGCGCGTCACTCCGTCTCCTTCAACGCGTGGCCCGCACGGGCATGTTGTAGGGCGTGACGACCTGGATCGCCGACGGCGGGGTCGGGCCCGCCGGGGGCAGGGCGCCATGGGCGCGCATCACCAGGTGGCAGGCCTCGCGCAGGTCGTGGCGCAGGTCGTGGTGGAGCACGGCGGACAGGCGGTGCTCGCGCAGCAGTCGGGTGTTGTCCTGGTCGAGGTCGTGCGCGACGAACACGGCGCACGGGCGGCCGAGGTCCGCGAAGGCCCGCAGGGTGGCGATGTTGCCGCCGCCGATCGAGTAGACCGCGCGGATCTCCGGGTCCCGTTCCAGCGCGGCCCGCACCAGGTCGTACTGGGTGGCGTCCAGCCCCTGCCCCTCGGCGATCTCCACCAGCGCGCGCTCGGGGTGCCGGGCCCGCATGGCGCTGCGGAAGCCCATCTCGCGCTCCTCCTCGTTGCGGAAGAACCCGCTGCTGAGGCTGGTGAGGACGTTGCCGGGCCGGTCGCCGAGCCACTGGCCCATCAGATAGGCGGCGGTGGCCCCGGCCGCCCGGTTGTCGATGCCGACGTAGCCGAACCGGCCGCTGGCGGGCAGGTCGGTGACGAGGGTGACGACCGGGATCCCGGCCGCGGCCAGCCGTCCGACGGCGGCGGTGACCTCGGGGACGTCGGGGGCCTTGAGGATCACGCCCTGCGAGCCGCGCCGGGCGATCCGGTCCAGGATGCCGACCAGTTCCCGCACCGGCCCGGTCTCCCGGAAGTGGAAGCGGGAGCGGAGCACCGCCGGGTGCAGTGCCGGCAGTTCGGCCTCCAGAGCGGCGCGCACGGCCGTGCTGAAGCGCTCGGGCGACTGCATCACGATGTCGGCCATGAAGGTCCTGCCGACCAGCCGGACCTGGGTGCGCTGCCGGTCCAGGTCCGCGATGGCCCGGTGCACCTCCTGCGCGGTGCTCTGCCGCACTCCTCCCCTGGCGTTCAGCACACGGTCCACCGTGGCCTCGCTGAGACCGGCCTGACGTGCGATCTCACGGATCGGGAAGGGATGGCCCATGACGGGGACTCCTCGGCTCCTTGAGGGGTTTTTGATGGCCACGTGCTGGTTGTTCGAGGGGTTTGTACTGACAAGAATGACAGAGCGGCGTCGTTCCCGGAGCCGGCTCGCTCCCGTGACCGAAAGGCCGACCCGCTCCCGTGACCGAAGGAAGGACGCCGATGTCCCTCGCCTCCGCAACAGGCCCCCTCTGGCTGTCCGAGCAGGACTGCGACCCGGACGCCTTCCGCGCCCTCGTGGAGCGGACCACCGACCCCGCCGACTACCCGCACGCCTCGAGGGTGGAGCGGAACGTCCTCGTCTACGACAGCGAGCGGCTGCGGGCGGCCGGCGACCGCCATGCCGTGCGGACCGAGCTGGTCCGCGCACTCGCCGACGGCCCCGGAATCGTGGTCTTCGAGGGCGCCTTCCCGGACCCGGCCGTCGTCGACCGGACCACGGCCGTGTTCGACGCCCTGATCGCCGAGCAGCGGGCCTCGGGCACGGGCGCCGGGGACCACTTCGCCCGGCCGGGCGCCAACGACCGGGTGTGGAACGCGCTGGAGAAGGCGGCACTGTACGACCCCGAGGCGTTCGCCGACTACTACGCCAACGACATCCTGGCCCTGGTGTCGGGGGCCTGGCTGGGCCCCGGCTACCAGGTCACCTCCCAGGTCAACGTGGTCAACCCCGGCGGCGCCGCCCAGACCGTGCACCGCGACTACCACCTGGGCTTCCTCACGGCCGAGACCGCCGCCGCGTACCCGGCGCACGTGCACCGCCTCTCCCCGGTGCTCACCCTCCAGGGGGCCGTCGCCCACTGCGACATGCCGGTCGAGTCCGGGCCGACGCTGTACCTGCCCTACTCGCAGCGGTACGAGCCCGGCTACCTGGCCTGGCGGCTGCCCGGATTCCGGGCCTACTTCGAGGCGCACCACGTCCAGCTGCCCCTCGCCAAGGGCGACGCGGCCTTCTTCAACCCGGCGCTCTTCCACGCGGCCGGCACGAACCGCACCGCGGACATCCGGCGCACGGCCAACCTCCTCCAGGTGTCCTCGGCCTTCGGACGCGCGATGGAGACCGTGGACCGGGAGGCGGTGGTGAACGCGCTCTACCCGGTGCTGCTGAAGCGGAAGGCGGAGGGCGTCGGCGGGGCCTGGCTGGAGCACGTCGTCGCGGCGAGCGCCGAGGGCTACCCCTTCCCCACCAACCTCGACAGCGACCCGCCGGTGGACGGCCTGGCCCCGCCCTCGCAGGCGGACCTCGTCCGGCGGGCGCTCGATGAGGAATGGACCCCACAGGCGCTCCGCGAGGAGCTGCGCGCCGGTACCGCGCGACGCGAGAGCTGAGGACACGCATGGGACTTCTCGACGACAAGGTCGTCCTGGTCAACGGGGGCAGCCAGGGGGTGGGCGCCGCGGTCGCGCGGGCCGCGGTCCGCGAGGGGGCGGTCGTGGCCGTCACCGGGCGGCGCCCCGAGCCGGGCGAGGCCCTGGTGGCCGAGCTGGCGGCGGCCGGTGCCAAGGCCCTGTACGTACGCGCCGACCTCGCGGACGCCGAGCAGGCCAAGGCCGCCGTGGCGGAGGTGGTCGACGCCTGCGGCCGGGTGGACTGCCTGGTCAACTCGGCGGGTCTGACCTCCCGGGGCACCCTGCTGGACACCACGCCCGAGCTGTTCGACCAGCACATCGCGATCAACCTCAAGGGGCCGTTCTTCGCCATGCAGGCGGCCGTCGCCGACATGCTGGCCCGTGAGGCGCCCGGCACGATCGTCAACATCATCACCTCCTCGGCGCACGGCGGGCAGCCCTTCCTCGCGCCGTACGTCGCCGCCAAGGCCGGCCTGGCCGGCCTGACCCGCAACGCGGCGCACGCCCACCGCTGGGACCGGATCCGGATCAACGGCCTGAACATCGGCTGGACCGCCACCGAGGGCGAGGACGCGACGCAGCGGGCCTTCCACGGTGCCGGGGACGACTGGCGGGAGCAGGCCGCGGCCCGGCTGCCGATGGGCAGGCTCGGCCGGCCGGACGAGATCGCCGACTTCGTGGTCCTCCTGCTGTCCGACCGGTCCGGCGTGGTCACCGGTTCGGTGATCGACTGGGACCAGAACGTACTGGGCGGTCTCGACTAGCCCCCGCACCCCCGCACCCCCGCACCCCCGCACCCCCGCACCCCCGCACCCCCGCACCCCCGCACCCCCGCACCCCCGCACTTAGGAGCTGTACCGGCATGCGTATCGGAATCCTCGGCCTCGGCCGCATCGGCGCCTTCCACGCCGAGACCCTCTCCGGGCTCGACGCCGTCGAGTCCCTCGTCGTCGCCGACCCGTTCGCGGACGCGGCCAAGGCCGCCGCCGAGCGGTTCGGGGCCGAGGTCGCGGACTCGCCCGAGGCGGTCCTGGCCGCCGGGGTGGACGCTCTCGTGGTGGCCGCGGCCACCGACGCCCACCCCGCCCTGATCGTGGCCGGGGTGGAGGCCGGCGTCCCCGTCTTCTGCGAGAAGCCCGTCGCCCGCACCATGCGGGAGGGCGTCGAGGTGCTCAAGGCCGTCGAGGGCAGCGACGTACCGGTCCAGATCGGCTACAACCGCCGCTTCGACGCCGGCTTCGTGGCCGCGCGGGCCGCCGTACAGGCCGGTGAGCTGGGCAAGCTGCACACGGTCCGCTCGACGACGCTGGACCCGGCCCCGCCCCCGGCCGCGTACGTCGCCGCCTCCGGCGGTATCTTCCGGGACTGTTCCGTGCACGACTTCGACATCATCCGCTGGGTGACCGGCCGCGAGGTGACCGAGGTGTACGCGGTCGGCGGCAACCGGGGCGCCGACTACATCAGGGAGGCGGGCGACGCCGACACCACCGGCGCGATCCTCACCCTCGACGACGGCACGATCGCGGTGATCTCCAACAGCCGCCACAACGCGCGCGGTTACGACGTCCGGATGGAGCTGCACGGCTTCACGGACTCCATCGCCGTCGGCCTGGACGACAAGCTCCCGCTGCGCTCCGTCGAGCCCGGCGTGGCCTTCCCCGCCGGCACCCCGCACGACTTCTTCATGGACCGCTTCACCGACGCCTACCGCGCCGAACTCACCGCGTTCACCGAGGTCGTCGCCGGCACCCGCCCCTCCCCCTGCACGATCGCGGACGCCCTGGAGGCCGGCTGGATCGCGGAGGCCTGCACCCTGTCGCTGCACGAGCACCGGCCGGTGACCATCGCGGAGGTCCGCGGCGCCTGAGCGGCCCTCACAGGCAGTAACGCACCAGCCACTCGTTCGGATCGTAGGCGTCGCGCGCCGGGTCCGGGCGGGTGGCCGGTCGTTCCTCCACCGTGTCCGCCAGCCGCACCGGCTCCGGCAGTGTCCCGAACCGGGACCGGCGCGCGGCGGCCTCGCCGGTGTCCTGTGCGCCCTCGTCCGTCGTGCCCTCGTCCCTCGACTCGCCGTCCATACGGACCTCCCCGTCACGGTGACCACACGCCGTCACCCTCTTCAACGTCCTCACCGCGCCGCCGGTTCCGCGGGCAGGTCGAAAACGTGCTCCGGGGAGACGATCCTGGTGATGGCGGCTCCGAGCAGAGTGCTGGGCTCGGTCCCCTTGTGGTCGATGTCGGTGTTCAGCAGCACGACGAGGGTCGCGCGGGCCGACGGGAGGTGGACGGTGAGGGACTCGTAGCCGGGCAGGGAGCCGTTGTGGCCGATCCAGCCCTGGACGTCGAAGATGCCGAGGCCGTATCCGGCGCCCGGGATGGGCGTCGGGGGTGTGGTGAGCCGCTGTTTCTGGGTGGCGGGGCTGATCAGGGTGCGTCCGTCGGGCAGTTGTCCCGTGGCGACCGTGCGCGCCCAGACCCGCAGGTCCTCCAGGTTGGAGATCATCGCGCCGGCCGCCCAGCCCCAGGACGGGTTCCAGTCCGCCGCGTCCTCGACCCTGCCGGTCGCGGTCTGGTTCGTGTACCCCTGCGCGTGCGGTACCGGGAACTCGTTGCCGGCGGGGAAGAGGGTGTGGTCGAGGCCGGCGGGAGCCAGGACGTTCCGGTGGATGTAGTCCGCGAGCGTCCGGCCGCTCATCCGCTCGACGACCAGGCCGAGCAGGATCAGGTTGGTGTTGCTGTAGTCGAACTTCTTCCCCGGCGGGAACAGCACGGGATGCCTGAAGGCGTAGTCGAGCAGTTGCCGCGGGGTGAAGGGCCGTTGCGGGTCCGAGGTCAGCGCCTTGAAGAAGTCGTCGTCCTCGGAGTAGTTGAACAGCCCGCTGCGCATGCCGGCCAGCTCGCGCAGGGTGATCCGGTCGCCGTTCGGCACGCCGTCGACGTACTGGTCGATCGTGTCGTCCAGCCCCACCTTGCCCTGGTCGACGAGCTCCAGCAGCGCCGTCACGGTGAACGTCTTGGTCTCGCTGCCGATCCGCATGTACAGGTCGGAGGACATCGGCCGGCCGGTCGCCTTGTCGGCGACGCCGAAGGACCGCACGTACCGGCCCTTGTCGGGTGTCCACAGCCCGACGACGACCCCGGGGACGTTCGCCTCGCGCATCACGCCCCGCACGGCCGCGTCGAGCTGCCGCTGCACGGCGGGCGTCAGCTCGCGGACCTCGTCACCCGGGACGGAGGGCGAGGGCGGTGCCGGGGCGCTGGAGGCGGCCGACGGCGGCGGCACGGCGGCGGCCCAGCCCGCGGCCGGCGTCACCAGCGTCCCCACCGCGATGGCGGCGACGGCCCCCCTGCGCAGTCGTGCTGCCCTGTGCGACATGGGCGTACTCCCGACGTCGGCTACCCCCAGGAGTCGGTCATTCCACGATAGGAGCGCCCGCGCGCCGCCGCCTGTCGGCGGTGACGCGCGGGCGTCGCGGGACCCGGGACGGTACGGCCCCGGCCGGGCCCCGGTGTCAGGCCCCGCAGGAGCGCAGGAACTGCCGGGTGCGCACCGCGATGGGCAGCGGCTTGTCCGGCTCGCACGGGTACATGTCCTGCTCGACGATGGCGAACAGTTCCACGCCGAGCCGCTGTGCCGCGGTCAGCACGGGCTCCAACTCGGGTACACCGGAGGGCGGTTCGCACATCACCCCGGACTGGACCGCCGGGCCGAACGGCACCTCGTTCTTGACGACCTCGGCGAGGATCTCCGGGTCGACCTGCTTGAGGTGCAGATAGCCGATCCGCTCGCCGTAGGTCTCGATCAGCTTGACGCTGTCGCCTCCGCAGTAGGCGTAGTGACCGGTGTCCAGGCAGAGGTTGACCAGTTCGGAGTCGGTGGAGTCCAGGAACCGCTCGACGTGGTCCTCGGTGTCGATGTGCGTGTCGGCGTGCGGGTGGACGACGATGTCGAGGCCGTAGACCTCCTGGACCTCATGGCCGAGCCGCTCCATGCCCTTGGTGAGGTGCGCCCACTGCTCGGCCGTCAGCTCCGGCGGCTCCAGGATCTCGGCGGTCTTGTCGTCCCGCCAGAAGGAGGGGATCACCACCAGGTGCTTCGCGTCCATCGCCTGGGTCAGCGCGGCGACCTGGCTGACGTGCTCCCAGGTGGACTCCCAGACGGACGGGCCGCGGTGCATACCGGTGAAGACCGTGCCCGCCGACACCTTCAGGTTCCGCTGCCGCAACTCGTCGGCGAGACGGGCCGGGTCGGTGGGCAGATAGCCGTACGGTCCCAGCTCGATCCAGGAGTAGCCGGCCTCGGCGACCTCGTCCAGGAAGCGCTGCCAGGGCACCTGTCGCGGATCGTCGGGGAACCAGACGCCCCAGGAGTCGGGGGCCGAGCCCACCCGGATGCGGTCGAGGGCGTTGGCCATGGTCAGGAGCTCCCTTCCGGAGAGGTCGCCACGGGCGCGGTGAGGTCTTCCTCCTCGGGGAGTTCTTCGACGTCGACGCCGCGGACCTGGGCCAGTTCGTGTTTGAGGGCGGCGAGTTCGGTGCCGCCGGCCATGTGGTTGGTCAGTTC